>JBBRMA010000034.1:0-61717 GCA_038231075.1 Myxococcales bacterium
AAGCAGCGCAAGAAACGACGAGGAGCCGTACTTTCTGTACGGCGACGAGGAGAGACGCGGCGATGCGCAGCGAATCGGCCGAGCGGGTTGCGCAGCAACCCACGGTTCTCCGACGGGATTCAACCCGTTCGGTGCTCTAGCAGCCCGGAATCGTTTACGGCGACTGAGACGCGACACCAGCGCGCCGCAATTGCTCGTCGAGCTTTCCCAGCGCGGCGTAGCCGAGCATCCGATAGTCCGCCGCGAAGGACCAGAGCGGGTGCTTGAAGGTCGCCGGCCGATTCTTCTCCAGCGCGAAGTGGCTCACCCAGGCGAACGAATAGCCGAAGAGCGGCGCCGCCAGGGCCAGCTCCCAGCGGCGCAGCGCGGCTGCCAAGAGCAGGGCCAGCGTCGCCAGCGAGGTGCCGGCGAAGTGCAGCCTGCGCGTGACCGGGCGCGAATGCTCGCGCAGGTAGAACGGCCAGAACTCAGTGAAGGTCTTCACGCGCGCAGTGTAGTCGCGGCTGCGGCGCTGCGTCGCCTTGACAGCAGGCCCGCGCGGACGCTACCAGCGCCGCCGAGGTCCTCATGGCTGAACAGACGTCGCCGTTGCCGCTCTCCCCGCGCTGGATGCTGTTCGGCGCGCTGGCCCTGGCCGTGCCGCTCGTGGCTCTAGCGCTCGCCAGGCCCGCCGAGCCCCCCTTGCCGGTGCTCGCCGAGCTGCCTGCTTTCCAGCTCACCGATCAGCTCGGCAGGCCGTTCGGCAAAGCCGAGATGGCGGGCCATGTCTGGATGGCGAACTTCATCTTCACCAGCTGCGCCGAGTCGTGCCCGCGGCTCACCCAGAAGGTCAAGGCGCTGCAAGATCAGCTCACGCAAACGGAGCAGGGGGGACCCATCGGCCTCGTCTCGGTGAGCGTGGATCCGGAGCGCGACACGGTGGAGAAGCTGCGCGAGTACGCCCGCACCTATGGCGCCAAGGACGCGGTCTGGCACTTCGTCACCGGCCCGCAGGCCGAGGTGGAGCGCACGGTGGTGAAGGGCTTCCGCGTCGCCATGGCCAAGGTGGCCGCCGAGCCAGGCAGCCCGCAGGCCGCCGCCGCCGCGCTCGCCGCCTCCGACGACCCGAAGAGCCCCGCGGCGATTCACGCCGCAGCGTTCGACATCGTCCACGGCGAGCAGCTGGTGCTGGTGGACGCAAAGGGCCGCATCCGCGGCTACTACAGCGCCGACGACCAGGGCCAGGCGCGGCTGCTGGCCGACGCGCGCCGCCTCGCCGCGGGAGGCGCGTGATGACGCTCGTCGAGGCGCTGCCGACCTTCAACGCCACCATGAACGCGACCAGCGCGCTGGCGCTCTTCGCCGGCTACTGGGCCATCCGCACCGAGCGCATCTCCCTCCACTGGAAGCTGATGGCGGCGGCCTTCTGCGCCTCGGCCATCTTCCTGGTGGGCTACCTGACGCGCATCGCGCTCGTGCAGAAGCTGCACCCTTATGAGGGGCAGCTGCGGCCGCTGTACCTCACCATCCTCGGCACGCACACCGTTCTCGCCGTGGTGGTGTTGCCGTTCATCCTCCGGACGATGTGGCTCTCGGCGGTGAAGCGGCGCTTCGGCGAGCACAAGAAGATCGCCCGCTGGACCTTTCCCATCTGGGGATACGTGTCCGTCACCGGCGTCATCGTCTACGCCATGCTCTACCGGCTCCCGCACCACATCTAGGCGCCCCAAAAAGCTCTTGTTGTTGCTCTTGTGCCGGCCCGCTCGCGTCAAGCTGCCGCAGGAGGTTTCCCACGCGTCGGCGGCGTGTTATCCATTCCAGTCGACATGGCCTTCCGAATCATCGAGACCTGCATCGGGTGCACCGCCTGCACCAAGCGCTGCCCGACAGACGCCATCTGGGGCGAGCGCAAGGCCCTGCACATCATCTCGCCGGAGCTGTGCATCGACTGCGGCGCCTGCGGGCCGGTGTGCCCGACCGACGCCATCCTCGACCAGTACGGCAACGTGCAGCGGCTCTTGAAGAAGACCGAGCGGCCCATCGCCTTCGTCTACGAGCAGTCGTGCACGGGCTGCGAGAAGTGCGTCGAGCGCTGCCCCTTCGAGGCGCTCGAGATGGTGCCGGTCAAGGACCCGTCCAGCTTCCTCGGCATCGTCCAGGTGATCGAGAAGAACTGCGTCGGCTGCCGCGAGTGCGAGAAGGCCTGCCCGTACGACGCCATCTTCATCTACCGCAAGGACCAGGTGCCCGAGTGGCTGAAGAACAGCCAAGTCGACAAGGGCACCGGCGCCGCGGCGTAGCGTGACCCTCCGGGGGACCGCGGAGAGAGCTTTTTCCCTGAAGCCGTTCTCCGCGCACTCCGCGTCTCCGCCACCCCTAGTACCGCTGCTCCGAAGTTCGTACCGGCTTCAGCCGCCAGGCGCGGCCCGGGAGTCCGGCCGCAGCGGGGAGGGACGCAGCCACTTCTAATGGGACGACGCACATCGACCCGGTACGAAGTTCCGGGTCGATTGACCAGGCCTAGGGCGTGTCCGCAAACTCCTCCAGTCGCCAGAGGGCCGACGACCGGCGCATCGCCGCGTTGCTCGTCGTCGCCGTACAGAGAGTACGGCTCCCTCCTCGTGCCTTGCGCTGCTTGGTCCTCATCCCTCGGGCTCGGTCCGGAGTTTGCGGACACGCCCTAGAGCACCGAACGGGTTGAATCCCGTCGGAGAACCGCGGGTTCTAGGGCAACCGCTCGGCCGATTCGCTGCGCATCGCCGCGTCGCTCCTCGTTGCCGTACGGAAAGTACGGCGCCTCGTCGTTCCTTGCGCTGCTTGCGACTCGGCCGTTCTCCTCGGTCCTTCAACCCGATCGGTGCTCTAGGGATCCTCCTCGGCGGCGGCGGGCTCTTCCTCCGCTTCATCGTCCGCTTCGGCGTCCTCGTCCACCGCGGGAAGCTCTGGCTCCTCGTCGGCGGCTTTGGCTTCGGCGGCCGCCGCGCGGCGCTGGGCGGCGGTCTGCGGCTTGATGACCGGTGCCTCGCGCTGATCGGCGCCGCACTTCGGGCAGACGGGCCCCGGCTTCTTGAGGTCGTAGAACTTGGTGGCGCACTTGAAACACACGTGCTTGTTGCCCAGGTCGCGAGCCATGGCGGAGGTGCCTCCAGACGGTCGGGGCGCGCTGATAGTCCGCATCAGACTGGAAGTCAACGGCGCCTCGCGCTCCGCGAGCGGAACGCGGGCGGCGACGTTGAGGTAGAACAAGCGCACCACAGCCCGGAGCAGCCATGCCGCTCAACCTGGTGCTCATCACTTCCCGACAGACGCAAAACGGCAACGCACTCACCTGGGGCGCGATGGAGGACGTCTCCGCGTACCAGGTCTTCGTCGCCGCGCGGAAGCTCTCGCCAGACGAACTGGAAGGCGCCGCGGCGCTCGGCGGCAGCGATGACTGCGTGGTCGCGAAGGTCGCCGCCAGCACCCGCTCGGTGGTCGACGATGTCACGCCGGCTGGCGAGGCGCGGTTCTATGCCGTCGCCATGATCTTCAAGGACGGCACGGTGCGCGCGGCGCGCTTTCGCGTGGTGCCCGACGGAGGCACCGCGGAGTCGATCCAGCTCTCGGCGGCCCAGGCCGGCGGCAACGCGCCCGCGCCCGCCCGTGCGGCCCCTGCAGCGGCAAGGCCCGCAGGGGCTGCAGCGAGACCAGTGACCTCGAGCGGCTTCCGTCCGCCTGCGCCCTCTGCGGCCGCGGCGCCCGCCGAGGAGGACCCGATGGAGGCGCGCAAGCGGGCCCAGCGCGAGGCGCGCGAGCGTGCCTCCGGCGGCGCACCAGCAGCGGCCGCCCCGCAGCGGCTCGCCCCCGCGCCCTTTCCCTCGACGCTGCCGGTGGCCGAAGAGGATCCGATCGAGGCGCGCAAGCGGCTCCAGCGCGAGGCCCGCGAGAAGGCTTCAGGCGGCGCTCCTGCTCCGGCGGCCGCCGCGCCCGCTGCTGCCAGCGCGCGCGCCGAGCGGCCTGCAGAGCCGGCCGCAGCGCCCGAGGCAGAGCCTGTGCCCGCGGCCGAGGACCCGATCGAAGCGCGCAAGCGCGCCCAACTCGCGGCCCGCGAGCGCGCCGCCGCGACCGCGCCGGCCCCAGCGGCAACCCCCGCGGAGAAGCCGGCCGCCCCTGCTGCCGCGGCCGCCGAGGATCCGCTCGAGGCCCGCAAGCGCGCCCAGGCCGCCGCGCGCGCGGCCCGGGACGGTTCCGCGCCCGCCGCCGCCGCCGAGCCGGCAGCCTCGTCCGAGCCGCCTCCGCAGCCCTCGACGGTGGCGCTCGACGGACCGCTCGACCTGGCGATGAAGGGCTCGACCCAGACCTGGGACGGCCTGCGGGTCTATTGGGAGCGTGCGGGCGGCGTCGCGGCCTACGAGATCGTCGTCAGCGACCACCAGATCTTCGACGACGAGGTGCGCCAGGCGCTCGCCGGCAACGCCGACTTCACCGTGGCGGTGGCGGTGGCGCCGTCGATCACCTGCGTCATCGACAACGTCACGGCGCGCGAGGCTCGCGGCTGGTACTCGGTGCTGGCCCGCGCGCGCGACGGCAAGCGGACCGTCATCCCCTTCCAGATCGGCGACGCGGCCACCAGCGGCAAGCCGGTCGCGCCTTTCTTGAACGCGAACCGCACGAGCGAGGTGCGCGCCGAGGTCGAGGACCTGGTCGGCCAGGCGCGCGAGCAGTGGGGCCGCTGGAAGAGCGAGCAGGACGGCGGCGCGCGGCGCGAGGCCAGGCGCATGATCGGCGACGCCTTGCTCATCTTCCCCAACTACCCGGCGGCCAAGGCGCTGCTCGACGAGATGGCCTAGAACGCCGAGACGAAGCGATGCGCCTCGATTTGCCCGAGCTCTTGCCGCTGGTCTGCCCCGCGTGCGCCGCGCGCTCCGAGCGCGGCCTCGAGCTGCGCACGCTGGCCGTGGAAGCGCGCGTGGCCCTCGAGGGCGGCGAGCTGCTCGAGGGCGTCTTGCGCTGCACCGGCTGCGCGCGGCGCTACCCGGTGCTCGACGGGACGCCGGCCATCTTTCGCGACCTGGCGCCAGTGGCCGCCTCGCTCCTGTCGCGCCCGGCGCCGCCCGAGGTGGTCGGCCTTTTGGCCGAGTCCGGCACGGACGATTCGCCGGTGGCGCGCGAGGCGGCCTCGCTCGGCAGCTACCTCGACGCCAGCTGGGGCGATTGCGCCGAGCCGCCACCAGAGGGCCCGAGCGGCGTCTTTGGCTTCGCCGCGCTGGCCGGAAAGCTCGAGGCCCGTGCCAACAAGCGCGTCGGCCGCGCGCTCGAGCTTGGCTGCGGCGTTGGCCGCGCCTTGTCCCTGCTGGCGCGCGGGGCCGACCTCTGCGTCGGTCTCGATTCCAGCCCGGCCGCGCTGCGCTGCGCGCGACGCATCCTGGCGGGCGGCGAGCTTGCCTACGCGCGCCGCATCACGGGCCGACGCTACGGCCGCGCGACCATCCAGGCCCGGGCGCACGCGGCGGCCGGCGTGCAGCTGTTCTGCGCCGATGCCTCCTCGCCGCCGCTCGCACCCGCGAGCTTCGACCGTGTGGCCGCGCTCAACCTGCTCGATACCGTGCACTCCCCCGGCCACCTGCTGCAGGTCGCGGCGGGCCTGGTCGCGCCCGGCGGCGAGCTCCTGCTCTGCGCCCCCTACGCCTGGAAGAGCGGCATCACCGAGGAGGCCGAGCGCCTCCCAGGCGACGACCCCGCGCGCGCGATCCGCGAGGCCCTGGAGCGGCTCGGGCTCGCCCTCGTCGAAGAGGATCTGCACGTGCCCTGGCTCTTGCGCCGCGACGCCCGGGCCGCCAGCGCCTACGACGTTCACTGGCTCCGCGCGACCCGTCCCGCGTAGGCCCCGCTCAGCTCTTGGTCGGCTCGGTGGGCTTCTCGACCGCCGCTGGCGCATCGGCCGCGTGCGCGGGCTCCCACGGGTTTGCGGGCGCCGGCGCGTGCGCAGCCTCGCTCAGCGAGATCGACTCCCAGGCGGCATCCGAGCTGACGTCGGCCCAGAGGTCGCCGGCTCCCCGCGGCGCCGCCGATGGCGCGGGCGGCGCCTCTGACGGCGGCGCTGCCGGTGCTGCCACGCTCGGCGCCTCGGCGGGGCTCCCGGCCGGATCGGGCGGGGCGTGGGGCTCGACGATCACCGGCGCCGAGATGGGACCGGTGCCGATGACCTCGGCCTCTTCCAGGTCCCCGTCGCCGATCTCGTCCGCGGCGTGCAGCTCGACGATGGGCTCAGCCGGGAGCGCCGCCGGGCTGCTCGCGGGTATGGCCAGCTCGGCCGGCGCAGGACTCTCGGCGGCCGCGGGCGGCTCGGGCGAGGGAGGGGCAGCCGGCGCGGCGCGCTCGCTCGACTCGACCAGCGGCCGCCGCAAGAGCTGTCCCTCGCTCCGCCTCACGCCGGGCAGCACGGTGCGCACGACCACCCCGCGCAGCTCGCTGCCAGGCGCCGGATCGTGGAGCTCTGCCTGCGCTGCTTCGCCGGGCAGGGCGTGGAGCAGCTCGTCCCCGCAGAGCGCCGCCGCGTGCGACAGCCAGCTCGAGAGGCCCGCCGTGTCCATGCGCTTGCCCGCGCCCGCGGACACCACGGCCTTGCGCACCAGCTCCACGGGGTCGGCCGCGGCGTGCGGCTTCTCCAGCCGCTCGACCAGCAGCGCCGCGACGGGCAGGTCGGCCGCCTCGTAGAAGTCGCTCTCCTCGTCGATGCGCCGCAGCGCCTGCTGCCGCGCCGCCACCTGCGCGGCGACCATCCGCAGCTCGTCCGAGAGGGCCGTGGGCACGAGGTGCGAGGCGGCGCCTTCGGCCCCCAGGGTCGCCGCCCGATTGGCCTTCTCGAGCACGGGCGCGAGCGCCTTGAGCGCGGTGGAGATGCGAGTCCGCAGCTCCGCGCGCAGCCCGTCGGCGAACGCGTCCACCGCGGTGGTGCGCCTCGTCTGGCGGCGACCCCCTTGCGGCATCAGCGGCGTCAGCTCGGGATCGAGCGAGACCGGGCGCGCGGCCGGCGCCTGCCGCAGCGTGCGCTCCGCCGCCTCGAGCCTCTGCTCTACTCCGCCCTCGCGGGTGACCGCATCGGCCCGGGCGGCCCGCAGCTCGTCTTGCAATGACTCTACCCGCTGCTCAAGGGCCTGGTGCCGCGCCTCGGCGTCCCCGAGCTTCTCTTCCAGCTCGCGCACGCGGGGCCCGTCGCCGCCCGCGTCGGCCTGGGCCTCGAAGAGCTGCGGCAGCGCGGCCTCGAGCTGCGAGATGCGCCGCTCGAGCGCGGCCAGCTTGTCTGCGTGTCCCGCGGGCGCGGGCGGGTCGGAGCCTTGCTGCTGCGCCGGCAGCGCTCCGGGCGTCGGCCGCGTGCTCATGGGCGGAGCGCTCTTGCCCGGCGCAGAGGCAGGCGGCGCCCCGGTTCCAGCCTCGGCCACGTCAATCTTGCCGCGCCCGTTGGAGGCCACCGTCAGCGACGCGCCGTCGGGCCGCCGCTCGCGCACCAGCCGCACGAACCGCTGCGCCGCTTCCTGCACCCGCTGCATGTCGACCGTGGTCCCGCGCAGCGAGAGCCGCACGATGTCGGCGAGCAGCACGTCGGCCCGGTACGCCGTGGACAGCTTGAGCGAGTCCTTGGCCGCGCGCAGCTTCACCTTGCGCGGCACGCCCGAGGACGCGAGCACCGCCTGCCCCTCGAACTCGCGCGGCAGCTCGGACTCGAGCTCGAGCGGCACCTCGACCATGCGGGCGTCGGGCCTGGCGACGATCTTGATGCTGAACACGAGGGGCAGTCTAGCCGACGACGGCGCGCCAGCCGAAGAATTTGCGGAGCAGGCAGCCGTCCCAACCGGGACGGAGGTGCCGCGACGTGCGGCCGGGTGGCAGGCGCCCTGGCTCTCAGCCGGGTGTCCATCGACGCGCTGGCAACCCGCGTGCTACCACCGCGCCGCCTCTGAGAGGAGCCGCAGCTTGAGCGAGCCGATCAGCGCCCCGGTGCCCCCGCACGGAAGCCACGCCCCGCAAGCCACGGCCGAGCCCGCAAATCGCGGCACGCTCGATCGCGTCCCGCTCGCGCAGCCAGCCGAGCCTGGCGAGCACAAGCCATTCATCCCAGCCAGCGAGGACCCTCCCGAGCTGACGGCGGTGCCGCTGATCATCGGCGCGCTGCTCGGCATCGTCTTTGGCGCCAGCAGCATGTACCTCGTGCTGAAGGTCGGCCTCACGGTCAGCGCGTCGATTCCGGTGGCCGTCCTCTCCATCACCATCTTCCGCGCGTTCTCCAAGCTCTTCGGGGCCCGCCGCGCGACGATCCTGGAGAACAACATCGTCCAGACCACCGGCAGCGCGGGCGAGAGCATCGCCTTCGGCGTCGGCGTCACTATGCCGGCGCTCCTGATCCTCGGGTACAACCTGGAGATCGGCCGCGTCATCCTGGTCAGCACGCTCGGCGGCCTGCTCGGCATCTTGATGATGATTCCCTTGCGCCGCGCGCTCATCGTCAAGGAAGCCAAGACGCTGGTCTTCCCCGAGGGCACCGCCTGCGCCGAGGTGCTCATCGTCGGCGAAAAGGGCGGCACCACCGCGCGCACCGTCTTCGGCGGCTTCTTCGTCGGCGGCTTGTTCGCGCTCGCCTATAAAGCCTTTTCAATCATCAAGGACGTCCCGGCGCGGCTCTTGGGACGCGCCTATGACGGCGCCGAGGTGGCCATTGAAGTCGCGCCTGAGCTGCTCGGCGTCGGCTATATCATCGGCACCCGCATCTCGATGATCATGGGCGCGGGCGGAATCTTGAGCTCATTGGTATTGATTCCCGCGATCAAGCTCTTCGGCGGCGGGCTCACCACGCCAGTCTATCCCGCGACCAAGCTGATCAAGGATATGTCGATCGACGAGGTCTGGCACAACTATATCCTCTATATCGGCGCCGGCGCGGTGGCCGCGGGCGGAATCATCTCGCTCTTCAAGTCACTGCCAACGATTGTCGGCGGCGCCGTCAAAGGGCTCAGGTCGCTCCAGGGCGCGGGCGGCGCCGTGGTGGCGAAGCTGCGCACCGATCGCGACCTGCCCACCTGGATCGTCTGGGGCGGCTCGCTCCTCATCATCATCGCCGCCTGGCTCGCTCCGCAGCTCCAGATCAACGTGCTCGGCGGCGTCCTCATCGTCTTGTTCGGCTTCCTCTTCGTCACCGTCAGCTCGCGCCTGACGGGCGAGATCGGCAGCTCTTCGAATCCGATCTCGGGGATGACCGTGGCGACGCTGCTCCTCACCTCACTCATCTTCCTGGCGTTGGGTTGGGTCTCGGCGCCCTATAAGGTCACGGCGCTCTCGGTGGCGGCCATCGTCTGCATCGCCGCCTCCAACGGCGGCACCACCTCGCAAGACTTGAAGACCGGATATCTCGTCGGCGCCACTCCCTCGCGGCAGCAGATCGCAATCCTCGTCGGCTCGCTCTCCAGCGCGCTGGTGATTGGCTTCGTCATCTTGAGACTCAACGACGCGAGCACCATCTTTGCCAGGCGCGACTATCCCAACTTCCGCGTTGACCCACAGACCCTGACCGAGCCGCGCGAGCACCTGCGGGGTCCTGACGCCGCCCGCGACAGCGGCGAATATGGCGTCCTTCGCTTTCGCGAGCCGGTCGGCGATATCCCGCCCGGCAAGTACCTGGTCGATACCACCGGCCATATCAAGTATCTCGAGGACCCGGGCATCAACGGCGTGCTCAGCAAGCGCGACAACGGCGAGCCCGTGGTCAAGTACAGCGCGCCCAAGGCGATGCTGATGTCGTTCATCATCGACGGCATCATGAGCCAGAAGCTGCCCTGGAGCCTGGTCTTGATCGGCGCCTTCATCTCCGTGGTCCTGGAGCTGTGCGGCCTCTCCTCGCTGGCCTTCGCGGTGGGCGTCTACCTGCCGCTCTCCACCTCGACCCCCATCATGCTCGGCGGCGCGGTGCGCTGGGTCGCCGAGAAGACCGCCAAGAAGCAGCGCAGCGAGGCCGAAGCGGAGAGCGGCCCAGGCGTCCTCGTCTCCTCAGGCCTGATCGCGGGCGGCTCGATCGCCGGAATGCTGGTCGCGTTCGCCTCGGGCGCGAGCGAGACCTTCATGTCCACCATCAACCTCGGCAAGCACTTCAAGGCGTTCGCCGAGAGCGATCTCATCTCCTTCGTCTGCTTCCTCGGGCTCAGCGGCTTCCTCTGGCTGGTCGCGACCGATCGCTTGCTCGCCTCCTCCGACGAGCTGGAAAAGCAACCCAATCGGTAGCCCGTGGAGAGGCGCTGCGAGACCAGGATCGCCGCCACGCCCGAGGACCTGCGCACCTGCTTGCGCATCCGCTGGACCGTGTTCGTCGAGGAGCAGGGCGTGCCGCCGTCGATGGAGGTCGATGCGCACGACGCGGAGCCCTCCACGGTGCATCTGCTCGGGCTCTGCGACGGGGTCCCGGCGGGCGCCGGCCGCCTCGTTCCCCTCGACGACGGGCGGCGCGCCAAGCTCGGCCGGCTGGCCGTGATCGACGACGCGCGCGGGCGGGGCCTCGGCAAGCTCTTGCTGCGGGCGCTCGAGGCCGAGGCGAGGCGGCGCGGGGCCGAGCAGGTCACGCTCGGGGCGCAGGTGCACGCGCGCGCTTTTTATCAGCAGCTGGGATATGCCGCTGTGGGGGAGATCTTCGACGACGCCGGCATCCCCCACATCGAGATGCACAAGCCGCTCTAAGATCGTTTCGCCTGGCCGCGCGTCGTCTCCAGGCAGGAGGTAGCATGCCTTTGATTCCCCTCTCCGCGCTGTTGGCGGCGGTCGCGGTGCAGGCAGAGATCGCCCAGGTCACCGTCTACAGCGACCGCGCGCGCGTGGTCCGGGCCGGGCAGGTGCAGCTCGACGGCAAGGAGCTCTACGAGCTGCCGCTGCTCGACGACGCGGTCGATGCCTCGACCATCCAGCTCGAGGCCGTGGGCGGCAGCGTCTTGCAAGTGGACGTCTCGCACATCGACGAGCAGGACTTCCCGCGCGACGAGGCCCGCGAGCTGCTCGCGCAGATCGAGAAGCTCGACGACCGCATCGCGCTGGCCTCGGGCGCGCGCGACGCCAGGGCCCGGCAGCTCGCGCAGATGCAGCGCATCACGCCCTTCGTCAAGCTCGACGACCAGGGCAAGGCGAACCCCAAGCTCAACGGCCAGGGCTGGGAGCCCGCGCTGGTGTTCCTCGACGGATCGATCGGCAAGCTGCAGGCCGCGCTGGCGCAAGCCAAAGAAGCGCTCTTCGTTCTCCAGCGCGAGCGCGAGACGCTGGTGGTCCGCGCTGGGCAGCTCGGCGGCGCCAGGCGGCGCTCGGGCCATCGGGTGCTGGCCACCCTGAGCGGCCACGGCTCGGCCGCGCTCACGCTGACCTATGTCGTCGGCAGCGCGCGCTGGTACCCGCGCTACGACGTGCAGTTCTTGCCCGAGGCGGCCGCGGCGCAGATCTCCTTCTCTGGCGAAGTAAGCCAGGAGAGCGGCGAGGACTGGACCGACTCGTTCTTGACGCTGAGCACGGCGGTGCCCTCGACGACCACCGCGCTGCCCAAGCTCCTCTCCTGGAAGATCGGCGAGCGCGAGCGGTTCATCCCCACGCCGTCGCCGCAACAAGAGGCGCCGATCCCCGCGCCGCCGCCGGCGCGGCCACTGCCGGCCAAGGAGTCGTCCGCGAGCGACGACGAGCTGCGCCAGCGGCTCTCGAGCCTGGCCCGCGCCCCGCAGGAGGCGGCCGAGAAGAGCGAAGAAGAGTCGGACGGATCGCTGCAAAGCCTGGCCGGGGGCCACGGGGTCGCCGGCGGTGCTCCCGTTGGGTCGCCCAAGGCGGGCAGGCCCTACTCCTCGACCGCGAAGCGG
The DNA here is from genome assembly GCA_038231075.1 of Myxococcales bacterium. GTDB lineage: Bacteria > Myxococcota > Myxococcia > Myxococcales > 40CM-4-68-19 > JBBRMA01. The sequence continues at coordinate 11,829 of JBBRMA010000034.1, forward strand.
AGCCGCAGGCAGAGCGCCGACATGCCGCTCGCAATGCCGCCGCCCGCGCCGCCCCCAGCCGTAACGAGGGAGAGGACGCCCTCGCCCGCCGCGAAGTCACTGGCGATGGTGGCTCCGCAGCGCCCTGCCGTAGCGCCTTCCAACGTCGCGCAGGTGGGGCTCGCGCCGCCGCCCGCGTATCAACCGCCTTCCTATTCGCCCGAGCTCCCGGCCGCGCTCGCGGGGGGCTACGACTTGTCGTTCGCCTCGCTGCGCAAGGAGACCGTCAAGACCGGCGATGGCCCCCACCGCGTCCCGCTCTTCAGCGAGCGCTGGCCGGTGGCCGCCGAGCGCGTGGTCTATCCGGCGCTGGCGCCCGAGGCTGCGTTCCTCGTCGCCGAGATCAAGAACCCGTCCGAGCGCGTCTTCCCGGGCGGCCAGGCCGACCTGTCGGTGGGCGCGGATCCGGCGGGCGTCGCGCAGCTCAAGCTGGTGGCGCCGGGCGAGACGTTCACGCTGCCGCTCGGCCTGGACCGCGCCATCAAGCCGATCCGGAACGTCAACATCGTCACCGAGGAGAAGGGCGTCTTCAGCAAGGACGAAGTCACTCACTATAAGGTCACCATTGAGTTGGCCAATCCCTATCGGCAGCAATTGCCGATCAGGGTGATCGATCAAGTGCCGCTGCCGGCCAACAAGGAGATGCAGGTTGAGTTGGAGGGCGCCTCGCCGCAGACGAGCGCGCGCAACAAGGACACCGGCCAGCTCGAGTGGAGCCTGCAGCTGCCCGCGTCGGGCAAGGCCACCGTGACCTATACCTACTCATTGCGGCGACCCAAGGGCTATCGCCTCTACCAGGATCAATGACCATGACGATCCTTCTCTCGCTCCTGCTCATCGCCGCTCCCGCGCTGCGGGCCGTGGTCTATCCCGATCGAGCGCAGGTCACTCGCGGCGCCGCGGCCACCTGTGCCCACGGCTCGGCGCTGGTGCCGTTTGAAGGCATCACCCCGGCGGCGGACGCGGCCTCGTTTCGCGCGCTCTCGCCCGACGGCGCGGTGCTCGGCGTGCGGAGCGAGCTGCGCGCGCAGGCGGCGTCGTTCCGCCCCGAGGCGGAGAAGCTGACCGCCGAGATTCGCAAGCTCGAGGCCGAGCGGCAGGCGCTGCTCGACGTGCGCGGGCGCGCGGCCGTGCGGTCTCGCGTCGCCAACCAGCTCGCCGACATCGCGGTGCAGCTGGTCGGCCGCGAGCTGCTCTCGCCTGCGCCCGACCCCGCCGCCTGGGAGCGCGCGTTCGACAAGGCGCTCAAGGCGCAGCTCGCCGCCTCGGGCGAGAGCGTCGGCACCAACGCCGAGCTGCGCCAGCTGCAGCACAGGCTCTCCGAGCTGCGGCGGCGGAGCGGCGAGCTGTCGCAAGCGGCCCAGCGCCAGGCCTATCGCGCCGAGGTGATCTTGAGTTGTACTGAAGGGCAAACAGTCCACGCCGAGCTGAGCTATCTGGTGGGCGGCGCCTCCTGGGAGCCGCTCTACGAGGCGCGCGCCGACGAGAAGGGCGGCAAGGTCGAGCTGTCGATGTTCGCCACCGTGCGCCAGGCCACCGGCGAGGACTGGACCAAGGCGCAGATCATCCTCTCCACCGCCATTCCGCGCTCGGACGCCACGCCGCCCGAGGTCCGCACGCTGCGGGTCGGCGCGCTCGAGCGCAAAGAGGAGAAGAAGGTCCTGGTCCGGCGCGACGAAGAGCAGCGCCACGCCGAGGCCGCGGGTGGCGCCTCTGCTGACGAGGGCGGCGGAGCGATGGAGGCGCAGGGCCAGGGACTCTCGGTGCAGCTCGTCGTCAAAGAGCCCTCCACTATCTCGGGCGACAACGTGCCGGCGCGCCTCTTCGTCGGCGCGCACAAGCTGCCCGCGCAGTTCGCCTATCGCACCGTCCCCAAGCTCATGCCTTATGTGTTCCGCGTCGCGGACCTGGTCAACACTGCGCCCTTTCCGCTCCTGCCGGGCCCGCTCGACGCCTTTCGCAAGAGCGGCTTTCTCGGTCGCTCGCCGCTCGCGCGCGTGGCCGAGGGCGAGCGCTTCCACCTGACGTTTGGAGTCGAGGAGAACGTGAAGGTCAAGCGCATCGTCCGCGACGAGCTGCGCAGGGACACCGGGCTCTTCAATCAGAACCGCCGCTTTCACTATGCCTATACGGTTGAGTTGACGAGCCACCTCGCCAAGGCCGAGACCATCGAGGTCGAGGACCACCTGCCGCTCTCGGAGCTCGACGACGTGCACGTCGAGCTTGAGGACGGCACCACCGGCCCGCGCCAGCTGAACTCCGAGGACGGCCTCGTCACCTGGAAGGTCGCGCTGGCCCCGGGGCAGAAGAAGGACGTCCTCTTCGGCTTCCACGTGGACGTGCCCGGCAGCTACGACTCAGGCGGTCTCTAAGAGGCTTCCGGCTTCCGGCCGATACCCGATATCAACCAATACGGAGCTCCCGATGCCTCGCCCGCCGCTCCCTCCCTTCACCGCCGAGACGGCCGCGCAAAAGGCGCGCCTCGCCGAGGACGCCTGGAATAGCCGCGACCCCGCCCGCGTCGCGCTCGCCTATACCGAGGACAGCCGCTGGCGCAACCGCTCCGAGTTCTTCCAAGGGCGCGCCGCCATCATCGAGTTCCTCACCCGCAAATGGAGCGCGGAGCTTGAGTATCGCCTCATCAAGGAAGTGTGGGCGCACTCAGGCAATCGCATCGCCGTGCGCTTCGTCTATGAGTGCCAGCGAACCGATGGAAGCTGGATGCGCGCGCACGGCAACGAGCAGTGGGAGTTCGACGAAGAGGGCCTGATGCGGCGGCGCGAGGCGAGCATCAACGACGTGCCCCTCGAAGAGAAGGACCGGCTCTTCCGCTGGCCCCTGGGGCGCCGGCCCGACGATCAGCCGGGCCTGACGGCGCTGGGTCTTTAGTTCGACTCAACGACAAAGTAGCGATCGGTCCGGTTGAGTACGTTGCCGACCTTGGTGCCACGGGCGTCGATCAGATCGACGGTGATGCGGTGCTTGCCCTTCTTCAGCTTGAGTCGGCGCGGCCTCTCTTCGGTCAAGAGCGGATATTCTTTCTTGTCGATGACTATCCGCACCATAGATCCGCGCCGGGCCAGCGTGGCGCCGCGCACGTGCACATCCAGCACCGGCGCCGAGGTGGGCTCGCCGGTGGGCAGCACGAGGGTCAGGATCGGCTTGCCCGGGTCGGGCCAGGCGCGCTCTTCGGCGGCGTCGGCAGCGACCCCGGCGGACCGCGGGCCCACCCAGATGCGGCTGACGGCCAACGCGCGCACCGACTTGATCGAGACGTGGTCCTTGTCCACCAGCACGGCGCGCACGGTGTGCGGTCCGGGCGCAAGGCCAGAGACGAGCAGGGGGGCCTCGAGCGAGGCCTCGAGCGCGGGCCCCGCGTCGATCACCACGTGCGCGTGGCCGTTCTCCAGGCCCCGTCCGGCAAGGGCGATATGAATATCACCGAGCGGAAGCTCCGCGCGATCAGCGGGCGAGCTGATGGCGATCGAGGCGGCCAGCGCCGCCGCCAGCAAGGTCACTTGGTCCCTTCCTCGCCGTTCGCCGCCGCCGAGAGCTGAAGGGCCGGCGTCTCTTCGATCTGTCGTCGCCGCGCCTGCGCGCGCTTGAGCCGCTCGCTGCGGCGCACCTCGGCGTCGGCCTGCCGCCGCTTGTCCTCGGCGGTCTCGGGCAGGAGCGGCGGCACGGGCAAGGACTTGCCGTCGTCGCCCTGGGCCACGAAGGTCAGGTACGCCGTGCAGGCGTGCACCCGTTCGCCGGTGCGCGGGTTCTCGCTCTCGATGCGCACGCCCGCCTCCATGGAGGTCCGCCAGGTGGCGTTCACTTGCGCGAGGAGCTCGACGATGGCGCCGACCTTGATGGCGCGGATGAAGTGCAGATCGTCGATCGAGGCCGTCACCACCCGCAGCCGCGAGTGGCGCTGGCAGGCGACGCCGGCGGCCAGATCGATCCACTCGACCAGCCGCCCGCCGAAGAGCGTGCCGAGCGCGTTGGTGTCGGGAGGCAGCACCAGCTGGGTCTGCAGCACGCGCGACGCGCAAGGAGTGTGCAGGCGGGTCGCGCTCATTTCTTGACCTCGAACGATTGCAAGAGTGACCCCCGGTTGTTCAGGTCACGCAGCTCGGCCACGAGGTGGCCTTCGCGCGCGTCGATGGCGAGCGCGGGCAGGGTCGCGTCCATCGGCCCGGCGGCGTCGTTGGCGCGCGCCGTCCAGCTGCCAAGGTTCGCGTAGAGCCGCTGCACGCCCGGCCGGCCGTCTTGCACCGCCCAATCGAGCACGTGGGTGTGGCCGAGCACGAAGACGTCGGGCGGCGGCGGGCGGCCCGGGATCGCGCGCCGCCCCTCGAGCGCCTCGAGGGCGGCGTGGCCCGAGCGCTCCCACAGGTCGTCATCGGACTTGAGCCGCTCGCGGATGCGCTCGGGCGTCGCCAGCATCGCCCGCACGCGCGAGAGGTAGCCGTTCTCGACCAGGAGCCCGAGGAAGCCATCGACGAATCGGGTGAACAGGTGCGGGGGCAGCCAGCGCTCGAGCACCGGCACCACGCGCTCCTCGGGGCGGAGCAGCACGATGCGGTCCGGATCGATGCGCACGTTGCTTCGCGGCGCCGACTTGCGCAGGAAGGGAATGACGGCGTTGTGCAGGACCGCGGTCATCACCTCGCCGCCGCCTTCGGGGGTCGCGTTCGACGGATCCCAGGCGTGCCCGTGCTGCAGCACCAGCACGAACTCGCCCAGGTGGCGCACGGCCTGCGCCGGCTCGAGCCGCAGGTTGCCGAGGCCCAGCGCCTCGAGCGCCGCCTTGCCCTCTGGCCCCGCGAGGTGCCGGTCGTGATTGCCGGCCACGATGGTGATCGGCACCTCGGCCGACGCCGCCTCGAGCGCGCCGATGGCGATGGGGTTCGCGTCGCGAATGGCATGGCAGCACTCGAGCAGGGTGCGCTGCGGCCGCTCCAGCTCGGGCATGCCCACCGTGCGCGCGAACTGCTGCAGCCCGCGCGGCGGGAGCTGCATGGCGGTGAAGTCGAAGATGTCGCCACACAGGATGAGCTCGCCGGCCTCCGCGATCAGCTCGCCGCACAGCTCGGCCAGCCGCTGCCCCTGGCTCGCGTCGTGAAACATGCGCGCGCCCGAAGCCTCGCCGAGGTGCAGGTCGCTGATGGCGGTGATCATCGCGCCGAGTCTATCGCGAGGAGCGGCAGATTTGCGGCCTCAACCCAAAGCATCTGCAATCAGTTGTAGCCGTAGCGGCGCACGAACCAGGTCTTGACCAGCTGCGCCAGCGCGGCATAGCTCAGCAAAATAGCCACCAGCCAGAGGAAGAAGGGCGCGGGCAGCGGCACCATGCCGAGCGAGCTGGCAAAGGGCGTGAAAGGCAGCACGATGCCGGCGGCCATGACCGCGATGGTGGTGAGCGCCAGCGGCAAGGAGGGGCTGCTTTGGATGAACGGGATGCGACGGGTGCGGATCATGTGGACGATGAGCGTCTGCGAGAGCAGCCCCTCGACGAACCAGGCTGATTGAAAGAGCGATTGGTGTGCCTGGGTATTGGCCTTGAAGACGAAATAGAGCAGCGCAAAGGTCGCGTAATCAAACACCGAGCTGACGGGGCCGAAGAAGAGCATGAAGCGGCGGATGTCGTCGATCTTCCACTTGCGCGGCTTGAGTAGATACTCATCGTCCACGCGGTCGAAAGGGATGGCGAGCTGCGAGAAGTCGTAGAGCAGGTTCTGCGTCAGCAATTGCAACGGCAGCATGGGCAAAAAGGGCAAGAAGGCGCTGGCGCCGAGCACCGAGAACATGTTCCCGAAGTTCGAGCTGGTGCCCATCTTGATGTACTTGACGATATTGCCGAAGACGCGCCGCCCCTCGAGGACGCCGTGCTCCAGCACCAATAGATCCTTCTCCAATAAGATCAGATCAGCCGACTCCTTGGCGATATCGACGGCGTTATCAACCGAGATGCCGACGTCGGCAGCGCGCAGGGCCGGCGCGTCGTTGATTCCATCGCCCATGAAGCCCACCACGTGCCCGGCGCGTTGCAGCGCGCGCACCACGCGCTCTTTGTGGGCCGGCGACAGGCGCGCAAAGAGCGTCGCTTCCGCGGCCAGCGCCTCGAGCTCCGCGTCGGTGGCCGTCTCGACGTCATTGCCGAGGATGACGCGGCCCACGGCGAGCCCCACGTCACCGCAGATCTTCTTGGCGACGATGTCGTTGTCGCCGGTCAGGACCTTTACTTTCACCCCATGCTTGTCGAGCGCCGCCAACGCCACCCGCGTGGACTCCTTGGGCGGATCGAGGAAGGCGACATAGCCGCGCAGGACCAGGTCCTGCTCGTCCTCCTTGGAGAACACGGCGCGGTCCTGGGACACGTCTTTATAAGCGACCGCGAGCACGCGAAAGCCTTGGGCCTGCAGCGCATCCAACTCCTGGGCCAGGTCGGGCAAGAGCAAGGGGTCGAGGGGGAGCACCTCGCCGTTCAGCTCCATGCGGCCGGCGCGCGCGAAGATCGACTCGGGGGCGCCCTTGCTGATCAGCTTGCGCCGGCCGTCCACGTCCACCACCACCGACATGATGCGCCGGGAGAAGTCGAAAGGGATCTCGTCGATCTTGGTGACCCGCGCGGTGGGAAGCTGCTTGTGCGCGAGCACGGCCTTGTCGAGCAGGTTCTTCAAGCCGGTCTGGTGATAGGAATTGTAATAAGCATACTCAAAGACGCCTTCGTCTTCGTCGCGCACCACGTCGCAATACTTCTCCAGCACGATGCGGTCCTGCGTCAGCGTCCCGGTCTTGTCGGTGCAGAGCACGTCCATGGCGCCGAAGTTCTGGATCGAGTTGAGCCGCTTGACGATGACCTTCTTCTTCGAGAGCGCCACGGCGCCGATGGCGAGAGTGCCGGTGACGATCATCGGCAGCATCTCGGGGGTCAGGCCGACGGCGATGGCGAGGGCGAAGAAGAAGGCCTCCTTCCAGTCATGCTTGGTGATTCCATTGATCAGGAACACGAGCGCGGTCATCACCGCCATGAAGCGGAGCAAGAGGAGGCTGACGCCCTTGATTCCTTTTTCGAAGCTGGTCAGCGCGCGCTCGCCCACCAGGCTCTCGGCGATGCTGCCCAGATAGGTGGCGTCGCCGGTGTTGATGACCACGGCGGTGGCGGCCCCGCTCGTGACGTTGGTGCCGAGGAAGGCCACGTTGGTCAACTCAAGCGGGTTGTTCGGCAAGGTCTTGCCGGCGGCCAGCGTCTTCTCGACCGGCAGCGCCTCGCCGGTGAGCGCCGACTGCGCGACGAACAGGTCCTTGGCGGTCAAGAGCCGGATATCGGCCGGCACCATATCTCCGGCCGAGAGGCGCACCAGGTCGCCCGGCGCCAATTCGCGGATGGGCACCTCGCGCGGCTCGCCCCCGCGGAGGACGGTGCAGGTGACGCGCACCATCTCTTGCAGCTTCTCGGCGGCGAGGCTCGCGCGGCGCTCCTGGAAGAAGCGCAAGAAGCCGCTGAGCGCGACCATCAGCGCGATCACCACGGCGGAGCGGACGTCGTCGGTGAGCCACGAGACCAGCGCCAGAACGGCCAGGAGCGCGGAGAAGGCGTTGGCGAAGCCGTGCCAGAGCTGGACGTACCAATGCGGCGGCCGCTCGTGGGCCACTTGATTCAATCCGTGCTGCGCCAGCCGCTCGGCGGCCACCTCCGGGGCGAGGCCGGTCGCGGCGCTGCCCTGCGCGCGCAAGGCCTCTTCGGGCGCGAGCGTGGCCGCTTCCTTGAGGCGCGCGGTGGCGCGAGCGCGATCGCCGTCGTCGGCGGGCACCTGGCCTGCGAGTCGGCGCTGCTTCAGATCGGCGAGAGCGTCGCGAAGCATGTGGGCCCTTCAGCCTGGGCAGGTCGCTGTGCACTGAGCGGCCAGGGACAGCTGCAGTGGCGTGGGGGCGCAGAGGTTCCCCACGCTGTCGAGGTAGCACCTGGAAGCGCAAACCTCGGCGGCTCCGCAGGGTGGCGGCGGAGCGGCGGGGTCCGAGGTCGAGGTGGCGCCGGGGCAAGCAGCGAGCCCGCTCGCGAGCGCGCCGCACGAGTTGGTTGCGCGCGCTCGGGCAAGACACGAGTCGAGCGCGGACCGCGCCGGGTCACACCCTGAGTAGGTCGGGACGTTCCCGCGGCACTCATAGCGACCGCCCGCGCACGCGAACCAGGCCGCGGCTTGGGTTCCGCAGGCCGACGCGCCCGCCTCGGCCGAGAGCGCCCTGGCCTCGCGCTGGCACGAGGCGACCTGATCGCTGCTCAGCGTCCGGCAATCGCCGATGTCGTCGCAGAGCGAATCGGAGGCCGAGGAGCACGCCGCCAGGGTGGAGAAGAGCAGGGCGGCCAGGGCATTGAATTGCCAGTTCATGGCTTCCTTAGAACGCCACATGGGCGCGGCCGGTGAAGACGTGGATGGGGCCGCGGTCGCGATTGAAGCCCGGGTCGATGATCGGCTGGTAGTGCGCGCTCAGCGAGATCTCTTTGCTGATTGCAAAGCGATAGTAGAGCTCTCCCAAGAGCTCGAGGCCATAGGCGAGCGCGCCGTCGCCGAGGAGAAAGCCACTGCCGCCGCCTTCGAGGTAGCGCCGGTGCAGCGCCGACAGGCCGCTCACCACCAGCGCTGCGCCGGCTTCGTCGTCGGGCCGCGCCCAGCGCGCTCCGGACTGGACGGCGCCGAAGGCGAGGCTGCGATCGATCTCGGTAAACGCCCAGGTCTCGTTGGCGCCGTCGTTGTAGCTCGCGCGCACGAAGCCGCCGAGGCCGTCGCCGAAGTCATAGACCGCGCTGGCCGCCAGGCCCGCCTTGGTGCGACCGAAGGCGCGCGTGGCCGTGAGGTCGTTGTTGAAGGAAGGGTCCTCCAGGACCTGGCGATAGCTGCCCATGCGCGCGTCGTTCAAGAAGCCGAGCAGCCGCGCGCTGCCCTTGCGGCCGGCGAGGGTGAAGCGCCCCTCGGCCTCGGCCACGAGGCCTCGCGCCTTGCCGGGGTTCCATTCCATTGGCAGCAGGTTGGCATATTGCGGCTCGAGGAAGGCTCCGGCGCGCACCGACCACCAATCAATGCTCAAATCAGCGGCCGCGCCCCAGGTATATCCGCGGGTATCGGCCGGATAGTCATAGGCGCCCGAGGCAAACAGGGCCCAGGACAGGAAGTGGGTGTGGGGATCGTTCGAGAGGCTGACGTTGTCGACGAAGTCGGGGATGGCGACCTTGCCGACGGTGATGGTGAGAGCGTCGCGATCGCGCTGCCCGGCGAGCTGGTTCGGCCCGGCGACGACGGGGACCAGCCCGCCGCCGAGCGGGAAGACCTGGCGCAGGAAGATGCGCGCCGGCACGAGCGTCGGCGTGGGGTCGCCCACGCGATAGACCTCGCCGCTGGGAAAGGCCGCGACCCCGAGCGTGGACGAGAGGCCTCGCCCGCCGGCCAGCTCGGGCTGGAGATAGAGCTCCGCCCCGCGCCAGAGGCGGACGCCCGCGAAGACGTCCATCACCACCGAGGTCGCCGACTCGGCGCCGGGCTGCAGGCTGTTCTTGCCCGAATAGAGCGCCCCAAACGACGGATGCGCCTGGGCCGCGACGGTGGCCTGGAAGTGGAGGCTGACGCGCTCGGATGGCGCCTCCTTGGCTTCCACGCTCGCCGGCGGCGCGTCATCGGCGCGGGCAGGTCGGGCAAGGGCGAGGGCGGCCAGGAGGCAAAAGATCTGGTTCACTTGTGGCCTCCCTGCGCGCGATCTAGGCGTCCGGCGCTTGCGAGTCAAGCGCAATCCCCATATACCCCCCTGGGTATGTACCCATACCCCCTGGGCCATGTCAGGTCCGTTACGGCCGAGTGACATCCATGCATTCTCGCGAACAGAAGGACAAGCTCCTGGCGCGCGCGCGGCGCATCGGCGGGCAGCTCAAGGCGGTCGAGGCCGGGCTGGAGAACGGCGACGAGTGCGCCGCGCTCCTGCACCTCTTGACCGCGGCGCGCGGGGCCGTGAACAGCCTGATCATCGAGGTGCTCGAGGACCACGTGCGCTTCCACATCCTCGACCCCGACGAGAGGCCCGGCACCGCCAGGTCCGGGGCCACGCAGGAGCTGCTCGACGTCATGCGCTCGTACCTCAAGTAGCGCCCCGATTGGCCTTGACGCGCTGCCCTGGGGTTCGCTACTAGAACCTCATGCGACCAAGTCGCAACAAGCAGCGACCAGACAAAGGCCTCTCTCTCCAGGCCGCCGAGCGGTTCCGCAGCTTCCTGCACGCCAAGGAGCTGCGCGTGACCGAGGTGCGCGAGGCGATCGTCAGCGCCGTGATGGCGCAGGAAGGCCACTTCCACGTCGATGAGCTGGTGCGCGACCTGCAGCGCCGCGGCGTGCTCGCCTCTCGCGCCACGGTCTACCGGGCGCTGCCGCTGCTCCTCGAGGCGGGGCTGATCCAGCCCACCGTGCTCTCGGGAAAAGGCCACCGCTACGAGGCCGCGTTCGGCCACGACCACCACGACCACCTCATCTGCGGCGAGTGCAACAAGGTGGTCGAGTTCCAGTTCGAGGCCTTCGAGATGCTCCAGCGCGAGGTCGCGGCCCGCTACGGTTTCGAGCTGACCAGCCACTTCCACGAGCTGATCGGCGTTTGCCCCGAGTGCCGCGCCCGGCGGGGGACGCATGCGTCTCACTAGCCGGTGCTCCTTTTTTTGGACCCCAAAATGAGACTGAGTCGCATTTGCAGGAAAGCCCCCGCGCGAGCTGCGGTGTTGGTCCTCCTCATTCTTGCCTCGGGCGCGCGGGCTGCCGATCAGCCCGCTGCAGCTGGCCCTCCGGCCGACGCGCCCAAGGAGCCGAAGACGGAGCTGCCGCGCGAGACCGCGATCGAGAACGCGCTCGGGCCTGGGCCGGCCATGTCGGGCAACGCCTTCGGCGGCTACGGCGAGCTCACCTTGAACGCGCCCACCAACGCGCCGGGCGTGGTGGACCTGCGCCGCTTCGTCCTCTTCTTCGGGCACAACTTCAGCGAGCGGATCCGCTTCTATTCCGAGGTCGAGGTCGAGCACGCCATCTCCTCGGCGGGCGACCGGGGCGAGGTCGAGATCGAGCAGGCCTATCTGGACGGGCTGATCTCGCCCAAGCTCAACCTGCGCGGCGGCCTCATCCTGATGCCGATGGGCATCGTCAACGTCTATCACGAGCCTCCGAGCTTCAATGGCGTGGACCGGCCCGACGTCGATCAGGTGGTGATCCCAAGCACCTGGCGCGAGCCCGGCTTCGGCCTCTTCGGCGAGCTGTCCGAGGGGCTGCGCTACCAGCTCTATTTCGTCACCGGCTTCAACGCCAACGGCTTCACCGCGGCCAGCGCCATCCACGACGGGCACCAGGAAGCGCAGCTCGCCTACGCCGGCGACTTCGGCGCCATCGCGCGCCTCGACTACGAGCCCGTCCTCGGCACGGTCATCGGCGCCTCGGCCTACTTCGCGACCTCCGGCAACTCGCTCGCCTCGCAGGTGGGGCGCGTGCCGGTGGGCCTCTTCGACCTGGACGCGCGTTACCACAAGGGCGGCTTCACCGCGCGCGCCGAGATCGCCTTTCTCTTCATCGGCGACGCCGGCGCGCTCAACCAGGCGCTCTCGGCGGGCACGCCGGATCAGCAGGCCGCGGGCCCCGTCTCGGCGCAGTCGCGCGGCGGCTATGCCGAGGTCGGCTACGACCTGCTCCGCCTGATCGCCCCGCGCAGCGAGCACGCGGTCAACGCCTTCACTCGATTCGACTACGCCGACACCCAGGCCGACGTGCCGGCCGGCGCGGGCAGAGCGGCGCGGCTGCAATATCGCCGCTATTCACAAATGGTCGGGCTGGTCTACAAGCCGATTCCGCAGGTCGCGCTCAAGGCGGACCTGCGCCGCCGCTTCAACGGCGCCGGCGAGGCGTTCAACGAATTCGCCTCGGCCATCACCTGGCTGTTCTGACGCGAACCGAGGGAGACCGGATGCAGGCGTTCGTCCGACGAGGATTCCAGCTGCGCACCGCCTCAGTGGAGACGCGCATCGCGTACACGGGCTTCTTGCTCTTGATGCTGCCGGGCCTCGCGACCTTGGTCGCGCTCTCCATCGGCCGCATGGGGCTGCACCCGGCGGCCATCGCCAGCTACTATCGCGGCGGCCTCACCGAGATGAGCTTTCCGAAGACGTTCTGGCAGCTGGTCGAGGTGAGCCACTTCCACCTCTTCACCATCCCGGTCGTCCTGCTCATTCTCTCGCACCTGCTCTACGCGACGCCCATCTCGGTGCGCGCGCGGATCTGGCTGACGGCCGTCGCCTTCGGCGGCGCGCTGCTCGACGCCTTCGGTCCCTGGGCGGTGCGCTATGGCGCGGCGGGCTTTGCCTATGGCCTGCTGCTCGGCTGGGCGTGCCTCGCCGGCAGCGGGATCGTCATGGTGCTCGTGACGCTCTTGTCGATGTGGGGATCGGAGAGCCTGGTCGAGCGCATCTCGTCGCCGCCGCCGACCGACGGGGAGCCTCTCACATGAGGCGCACCTTCACGGCGCTCCTGCTCGGCCCGGGCGTCGCGCTGATCGCGCCGGCGCCGGCGATCGGCCAGCAGGCCTGGCTGCGCGAGAGCGACGCCGCGCGCGCGATGTTTCCCGACAGCACCGGCGCTGCCGCGCGCACCCTCGAGCTGACCTCCGCCGAGCTGGCCGCGCTCTCGGAGAAGCTCGGCCGCAAGGTCGAGCTGCGCGTCTATCGCTACCTCGCGGTGAAGGGCGCAGCCGGCAAGCTCGGCGACATCTTCATCCTCGACGTCGTCGGGCAGAGCCAGCCGATCACCTTCGCCGTCGGCGTCGCGACCGATGGCGCGATGCAGGACATCCAGGTGATGGCGTACCGCGAGCCGCAAGGCGACGCCATCCAGGAGAAGCGCTTCCGCAAGCAGTTTACCGGCAAGCGCGCCGAGGACCCGATCACGCTCGACAAGGACATCGACGCCATCAGCGGGGCCACCATCTCGTCGCGGTCGGCCACCTTCGCGGCGCGCAAGGGGCTGCTCCTGGCCGAGCTCTTGCGCGCGCGGCCGGCGGAGGCGGGAAAGCCGTGATCAGCGCGGCCGCCGCGCGCAGCGAGCGCCTGGTGCGCCGCGCCCGGCCGATGATGGGCACCCTCGTCGGCATCTCCGCGCGCGGCGAAGATCCGGCGGCGCTCGAGCGGGTCATCCGCGACACCTTTGCCGAGATGGCGCGGCTCGAGGAGCTGCTCTCCGAGTTTCGACCAGACAGCGACGTCTGCCGCGTGACCCGCGCAGCGGGGAGCTTGCCGGTGCGAGTCTGCCCGGAGCTGATCGAGATCTTGACCATCGCCGAGAGCGTCGCGCGCGCGACCGGCGGCGCCTTCGACTGCACCTGGGCCGCGCTGTCGCCTCTGTGGAAGCTTGGCGATGAGCCCTTCGTGCCCCCCGATGCCTGCGCCATCGCGGCCGCGCGACAGCTGGTCGATCACCGCGCGGTCCTGCTGGACTGCGAGCGGCAGACGGTGCTGCTGGCGCGCGCGGGGATGCGGCTCGGCCTGGGGGGCGTGGCCAAGGCGTTCATCGCCGAGCGTGGCGCCGACTTCGCGGTGGCGCGCGGCGTCCGCGATGTGCTGGTGGACGCGGGCGGGGATCTGGTCGCCCGCGGCCAGAATGGCGGCCGCCCCTGGAGGGTCGGCGTCCGCCACCCACGCGTGCCCGGCGCGCTGATCGCGTTGGTCGAGCTACGCGACGAGAGCGTGGTCACCAGCGGCGACTACGAGCGCTTCGTAGAACTCGACGGACAGCGCTTCCACCACTTGCTCGATCCGCGCAGCGGCGCGCCGGCCTGGCACAGCCAGAGCGCGACCGTCATCGCCCCGCGGGGCGCGCTCGCCGACGCGCTGGCCACGGGCTTGTTCGTCCTCGGCAGAGCCGGGCTCCCTTGTTCCTCGGCCTTCGCCGGTGTCGCTGCAGCCATCGTCGATGACCGCGGCGGCGAACACTTCTGGCAACCCGGCCGAGCGCGATTCTTGGCAAATCGCAGGTGACTGTGACGTCCCGCCGTCCTGCGCGGACCGGGCGCGAGCTCGACCCCTGATTGTTTCAATAGAATAGTCGAGAGCAACAAGCGTCACTCTTCCTATCGACGTCGTTCGCTGCAGGATTCGGTGGGGGAATCTCCTATGTCGAAGGCTGCGATTGGTCCCGTGGCGCTCGCTTCGCGCGGGCTTCTCTTCCTGCTCCTTGGTGGATGGTTCGCGCTCGGTGGCCTGGCCTGCGGCAGCGGCGCGCGGGACGAGCAGGCCCGCGCATCGTCTGACCTCCTCGCCGGCCCGCTGCCCCCCGCCACCGGCGCCCCTGATGCCGGCGCCCCCGCCTCCCCGCCTGCGGCGGTCTCGACGCTCTACATCGTCGCCGCTGCTGATTGCGACGCAACTCAAGTCAGCAACAGCCAGCTCGTGGTGCCGGCGACCGCGGTGGTGCGCAACGCCAACACGCCTGCCGTCACCAAGCCCATCGGGGCCGTCGCCGCGGGCGACTTCCTGGTGAGCGACATCGGCACCAGCCATCGCTTCTTGCGCCAGGCCGCGGCGCCCGCGGCCACCGCGGCGGGCCTCGTCACGGTGTCCACCTCCCAGGCACTCCTGACGGACGTGATCGGCGGCGGCGGTACTGCGCACGTGACCCTCGCCAACGTCGGCGCGCCGACCGGAGGACTCAAGCCGAACGCCGCCATCGGCCTCGGCTCTTACACGGTCACCCTCCCCACGGCGCAGGCCTCGTTCTCTCCGTTCACCGTGGCGGTGCGAAGCGGCAGCCACCTCACCGTGTCGCCGACTGTTGACCTCGACTTCGCGTTCAACCTGGTGCCGCCCGGCCTCAGCTCGTTTACCGCCAAGCTCTCGACCGGTCTCGATGGCTGGATCGGCCTCGCGCTCTCGGCAGGCGGGAGCGGCACCGCGAGCACCCAGATCCCCATCTTCTCGGCGCCGACCGACTTCGCGTTTGCCATCGGTCCGGTCCCAGTGGCAGGCGTGGCCACACTGTCATTCTCGTTCAATTGCAGCGCGACCGCCGCCGCGTCGGAGACCCTCAACACCGGCGTCTTCATCGGGGGCAGCGTCTCCGCCGGCATCAGCTACGACGGCAACTGGCACGCGCTCGCCGAGATGCCGACGCTCAGGGCCGACCCGGCGACCGCCATGGTCAGCAGCGCCACCTTGAGCGGGCAGTGCTGGCTGCAGCCCGAGCTGAACATCCTCTTCTACGACGCCGCTGGACCGGACGTCTGGGTCGAGATCGGCCTCGGCGCCTCCGCCACGCTGGAGAGCCCTCCCAACCACCTCGACCTGGAGACTCACTGGTTCACCGACGGCTTTGCCAAGGCCGAAGTGAAGTTCTGGCTCATCGACGTTGAGTCGCCGACCCTCGAGCTCGGTGTACTCAACCACTCAGGGACGATCTGGAGCCAGCGCGTGACGCTCAATCCCAATGATCCCTGCCACGACGCCGCCGACGGCTACTACTGCGGGAACGACCCTGCCGGCGGCTTCGCGGGCGGTGCTGCGACCGCGACGCGATACCAATGCACCGCGCACAGGACCGCCGGCACCTCGTCGTGCACCTATGGTTGCATCCACGGCGACGTCAGCCAGGACTATTGCCACGGCGCGCCGCCCCCGCCTTCGAACTATTGTTCCAGCGCCGCGGACGGGGTCTATTGCGGATACTCGACGATGGATGGGTTCCCAGGCACGGGCGCGCACAACACGCTCTACTTCTGTCACGGGCACGTGCAGACGCAGACCCAGGCGTGCGCCTCCGGCTGCTCCATCAATTCTTCCGGCGCCGATTACTGCTCGAACGTCTGCTCGGGCGCAGCCGACGGCGTCTATTGCGGCTACTCAACCGTCTCTGGGTTTTCGGGCAAAGGTCTGGCGAACGATCTCTACTCTTGCCACGGCCATGTCGTGACGCAGGTCGCGCCCTGCGCCTACGGCTGCACCATCCAGCCCGTTGGCGCCGATACCTGCAACGGCGCGCCGGTCTGCGGCGGCACGCTCTGCGGATCGCGCTGTTGCGCCGCCGGCGATTGGTGCGGCGCAAGCGGACAGTGCTGCTCCGGCTGCACGGCCGGATGCCCTTGCTGACCCACGCGCGCTGTCGCGGTCCGAGCGCTTTTACAGACGGAGCGTGGCGTTGAGTACAACCCTGTCGTCGCTCTTGCGCAGGTCAGGCGTAAAGCCGCCGGCAGAGGCGGCATCCGGCGGAGCGACGCCGCCGGGCCCGGTGATTCCGCCTGACCCGCTGAAGTAAGGGACGTTCGACCACCGGTGCATGTATTCGAGGCGCAAGAGCAGCCAGGGGCTAGGCGAGAAATCCGCGGTGAGGGTCACGCCGCCGCCGAGGAACTCACCCGCGTCGGGCAATTGATAGGGAGAGCCGAGCGGAAGCTGAGTCACCAAGGCCTGCGTTTTGTCATAGAAGATGTCGGCGCGGGCGCAGAGGGCAAAGCGGTCGTCAAGCTCGACGCGATTAGAGAGCGAGCCGCCGGTCATGAGCCCGCTGTCCCTGACCGATCGGTGCTCGAAGCCGAGATCGGCGACCAGCGCCAGGGCCGAGCTCTTGACGGGTCCGCCCTTCCACCACTGCCATTGCACGAAGTTGTCGGAATAGAAGCGCACCGCGTGCGGGTCGAGCGGCTGGTCCTTGCCAATGTACGTCGAGTGATTGAGCGAGAGGCGCTCGCTGGGCCTTGTGTTGAGTTGATATCCCCCGGCCCGCGTCTCGTGCCATTGGCCAAACGTCTGCCAGCCATTGACCAGCCAGAGCTCGACCTTGGTGGACTGGGTGAGGAACCACTGATTGCGGAGACCGGCGAAATAGTACGGGGTGAAGTCGGAGACGAACGGGTGCAGGTAGTTCCAGTTCTCCTGCGGAAAGTAGCTCTCGAGGGCGAAGTAGGAGGGGAAGATTCCTGCCTCGAGGTTGACGCCGTGAAGCTCGTGAAAGTGCCAGCCGACCGCCGCTTGCTGCACCGGCGCGAAGGTCCGCAGAGTGAGGAACTGGCCGCGCTGGGTGCTCGCGTCCTGTCCCCAGAGCGTCTCTTCATTGGAGCCGGCTTGCAGATAGAGGCGGCCGATGGGCCCCCCCAGGTCGGCCACCTCGACGCCGAGCGCCACCAGGTTGATGGCGAGCTCGTTGTGGC
Organism: Myxococcales bacterium; assembly: GCA_038231075.1. Classification (GTDB taxonomy): domain Bacteria; phylum Myxococcota; class Myxococcia; order Myxococcales; family 40CM-4-68-19; genus JBBRMA01. The sequence goes on from JBBRMA010000034.1 coordinate 29,058, forward strand.
GGGGCGCGGTCGTGGTTTGAAAGATAGTGTGGTCCTTCGGTTGAGAGAATTGAAACGCATAGTAGGCGTCCACCAGCACAGACCCGGTGAGCGGGCCCCACTTGAGCAACGAGGCTGGCTGGCGGTTGCTGCCATTGAGCCAACTGTAGTCTCCGTTGCCATAGGGCGGCTCGCGCTCGTCGAGCGGCGCGGGCTTCTTCGGCGGGCTCTCTTCGGCACCCGAGGCGCAGGGAACGGCGAGAGCAACCGCAAAGGACAGGAGTAGTACACAAGCGCGAGCCGTCATCGCCGCGTCTTACCGTGAGGCCGCCTGTTGCAACAGCGACCAAAGGGCCGAGACCTCGGCGCGGGTGGTGGCCTCGGCGCCGATGGAGACGCGAATCGCCTGGCGTCCTTTGACGACCGCCGGGGTCAAGTAGGCCTTGCCGCTTTCATTGATCGAAGCGGCGATCTTCAAGTTGTGGGGCCGCAGCGCTGCTTCATCGACCATCCCTTCCGGCACGTGGCGGATGACGACCGTCTGGAAGGGAACGGGCGCGAGCCGCTCCCAGCGCGGCCCGGCGTCGATCTGCTCCTTGAGCCACTGCGCGTTGTCGAGATCGCGCCGCAGCCTCGCTTGCAGGCCCAGGACGCCCTGGTCGCGCAAGAGGAACCAGAGCTTCAAGGCGCGAAAGCGGCGGCCGAGCGGGATCCCCCAGTCGCGCAGGTTGCGCACCCGGCCATCGGCGGCGGTCTGCAGATAGCTGGGATTGGTGGACATCACCCGCACCAGGTGCTCGCCGCTTTTTACATAGTAGGCGGTGCAATCAAAGGCCACGCCCAGCCATTTGTGTGGATTGAAGACGAGCGAATCGGCGCTCTCGACGCCAGCCCAATGCGCGCGACACTCAGGGAGGATCATCGCCGAGCCGGCCAGGGCCGCGTCCACGTGCAGCCAGAGCTTGTAGCGTCGAGCAATCCCGGCGATGGCCTGCACCGGATCGACCGCCGTGGTGGCAGTGGTGCCAACCGAGGCGACGATGGCGCACGGCTGCCGGCCTTCTTTCAAATCGAGCGCAATCGCCGCTTCCAGCTGCTCCGGAATCAACGCGAAGGCGTCATCGGTCGCGATATGCCTGACGTTGTCTTTTCCAAATCCTGCCAGCAGCGCGGCTTTGTCGATCGAGCTGTGCGCCTCTTGCGAGGCATAGACGATGAGCGGTGCGGCCTCGGCCTGCAAGCCGCCGCGCGATTGGCCGTGGTTGCTGGTCCGTTCGCGGGCGCAGAGCAGCGCCACCAGCGTGGCGGTGGAGGCGGTGTCTTGAATGACGCCGGTAAAGGAATCACTCAAGCCAACCATCTGCCGCAGCCAATCGAGGACGACATCTTCCAGCTCCGTGGCCGCGGGGCTGGTCTGCCAGCTCATCGCCTGCGCGCCAAGGCCCGACGAGACCAGATCTGCCAGCACCGACGCCAGGCCGGCATTGGAAGGGAAATAGGCAAAGGACGAGGGATGATTCCAATGGGTGACGCCGGGCAGGATGACCTGCTCCAGATCGGAGACGAGCTGCGCGAAGGGCTCTGGCCGCTGCGGCGGCGCGGTGGGCAGGAGCGCGCGCACCGCGCCGGGCTGCAGCGGGCTCATGACGGGTAGAGTTGCGATGCGTTCGCGATAGTCGGCGATCCAGTCCACGAGCAGGTGTCCGTGGCGGCGGAACTCATCAGGCGTCATGCGCCAGAGACTATCCCGATCAGCCGCGCGAGAGCTGCTCTCGCAGCAGGAGCGGCGCGCTGCCGAGCGCCAGGCCGGCGATCATCCCGAGGACTCCGGCGCTGCCTACGAGCGTGCACCCGAGCGCGCCCGCGAGGCCGGCGATCAGCGCCGCGACCAGGCCGAACGAGAGCCGGCCGGCGGCGGCATCGGCGGCGCGGAAACCCACCAGCAGGCCCGCTAGGAGCCCGGCGACCAGGCAGGTGGGAAGGCAGAGCTCCATGCAGGCGCCGCCCGTGCAGAGGTGCCCGAAGGAGCGGACGGCGAAGGGCAGGACCAGCGGCGCCACGCCGGCGAGGAGCCCGAGGCGGACGGCCGGCCGGTGGTGCGAGCGCGCGAAGACCAGCGCCACCGAGAGCACGGCGAGGCCCGCGCAGACCGAGGCGACCAGCGCCGGCGGCCGGCCGATGAAGAGCGCGGCGGCGGCGACCAGCAGCGCCGGCAAGGCGAGCGGGGCGGCCGCGCGCAAGCGCCCAAGCTCGTAGGCGAGGCGCGCGCGGGAGTGGAGTTCAATCGGTGCCATGGCGGGTCCTCCAGACGGCGCGGAGCCGCTCGAGCGCGCGCTGCAAGCGCTTGCGAAACGTGGCGGGCGAGGTGCCGGGCAAGCGCCGGTCCGCGCCGGTGGCCGCCCGGAGCACTTCGATGTCGGCGGGCCGCAGCGAGCCGAGCGCCTCTTCGGCGGCGGCGGTGAGCTCGGCGGCGAGCGCGGCTTCCTCGGGAGTAGCGGTCTTGGCAGCGGCTCCGGCCAGCACCTCCGCGGGCAGCTGCGCTCCGCGGCGCCGCGCGCGCGCCCGGATCGAGCGGCATTCGTAGGCGGCGATGCCGAGGGCGAACGCCACGCCGTCGCGCTCCGGATCGATGCTGCTCGCGCGCTCGAAGAGCTTGAGCAGCGCGGCTTGCGCGGCGTCCTCGGCCTCGGCGCGATCGGCCAGCAGCCGCGCGGTGAAGCGCAGCAGGAGCGGCCAGAGCGCGGCGTAGACGAAGGGGAAGGCCGAGCGGTCGCCTCCGGCGAGACGGACCAGTGCCGCCTGCAGCGCGCGCCGCTCGGTAGGTTCCACTTCGCCTCCGCCTCTCCTGCCCTTCTTCTAGCGCTTGTGCGCGCCGAGCGGACAGCTCGGGCCGCAGGGACAATCGCCGCGCGAGCCCGCGCCCGACGCCCAGGCGATCGCGGGGATGGCCAGAAGCGCCGCGAGCGCGGCGCCGATCAACGTCCTCTTTTTCATGACAGCCTCCTCGCCGCCCCGTCGCGGGGCGGCAAGAGGGATAGCCGCGAGCGGCCAAGGCGTGACACCTCTTGCGCGGCGGGCCACGCAAGGCTACGGCTGCGGCCCCGATGGATCCCAAAGTCTTTGCCTCGGTCTTCGGCGTCATCTTCGTCGCCGAGCTACCCGACAAGACCGCGCTGGCCTCGCTGGTGCTGGCCACGCGCTACCGGGCGCTGCCGGTCTTGCTGGGCGCCGCGCTCGCGCTCACGGTGCAGAGCGCGGTCGCGGTGGCCGCCGGCCAGCTCGTCTCTCTCTTGCCGGAGCGTCCGGTGCACATCGCGGCCGGCCTGCTCTTTCTCGTCTCGGCGATCTTCTTGTGGCGCCGCGACACCGAGGCCGACGACGCGGGCAAGGACGCCAAGGCGCGCAGCAGCTTTGCCGGCCAGTTCGCCAATGTCTTCATGGTGGTCTTCATCGCCGAGTGGGGCGACCTGACGCAGATCGGCACCGCCGCGCTGGCCGCGCGCTACCACGCGCCGTTGACGGTGTTCCTCGCTGCCACGCTCGCGCTCTGGGCCGTGGTCGGGATCATGGTGCTGCTCGGCAACCGCGCAGCGCGATTTCTCAAGCCTGACGTCACCAAGAAAGTGGCCGCTGTGCTCTTCGCGCTCATCGGCGTCGCGCTGGTCGCGGGGCTGCTGTAGCGACAGCGCTCATGAAGGCTTCTCGAAAGTCTGCATCAACTCTCTGCATCGACTCTAACGATGAGTATGTCGATGGTGCGGATCCGGAAAGTGCGGATGGTCGTGCTCGAGCGGCTCGTGCTCGTGGAAATGTGAGTGTGGTTCTTCCACTTCGCCCTCGTGGGCGTGGTGATGATGACTATCGTGGATATGCGCGTGCTCGTGCGCGAGCGCGGCGTGCCGGTGGCGGTGGCCGTGGCGCTCGTAGAGCAGCAAGAGCGCGCCGGCAGCCATCAGCGCGGCCGGCAAGAAGGGGAACTGCTCGCCGAGCAGCACCACCGAGAGCGCGGCGCCAAAGAGCGGCGCGGTGGCAAACAGGCCGGCCTGGCGCGCGGCACCCAGGTCGCGGACGGCGCGGATATGCCAGGCGACACTCAAGCCGTAACTCAAGGCACCTAACAGCGCGGCCTCGCCGATGGCGGGCAGGGCGGCGAGCCGCTCGCCCAGCACGAGCGACACCACGAGCGTCGCGCCCCCGCCGAAGAGTCCCTTGAGTTGGGCGATTTGAATCGGGTCGCGCAGGGCGAGCTTCTGCGTCAGGTTGTTCTCGACCGCCCAGGCGAGGGCGGCGCCGATCAAGAGCAGCGCGCCCGGCAGCGAGGCCGCCCCTGCGCCGCCCGCCAGCGAGAGCACTGCGCCGCCGGCCAGGACCAACAAGACGCCAGCGGCGGCGCGCGCCGACAAGTGATCGTGAAAGGCGGCGACGGCGATGAGCACGGTCAGCGGCGCCTCGAGCGAGAGGAGGAGCGAGGCCACAGCGCCCCCGGTGCGGGAGAGGCCCATCAGCATCAGGAGCGGCCCCAGCACCCCTCCGGCGAGGATGACCGCGGCCAGGAGCGGCACGTCCTTGCGTGCAAGCTGCGTCTCGGAGGTCTCGCGGCGGAGCGCGCGCAGCAGCGTCAGGGAGAGGCCGGCGCCGAGATAGAGCAAGCCCGCGAGGACCCCCGGGCTGGCGCCCGGCAGGAGCAGCTTGGCCAGGGGCACGCTGGCGCCAAAGAGGGCGGCGGCACAGAGGCCATAGGCGGCAGATTTCGCGGAGGCCATCGCCGGCCATGGTCACGCGGAAGGCGTCCTGATGTCGACTGGAATTGACCACCGAGTCGCCGCTGCTCGCGCGCTGACGCCCGCTGCGTGCCGGGTCGATTTGCTCGGTGGTCCGGTCGCGAAACACGCGTGCCGGGTCGATTTGCTCGGTGGTCCGGTCGCGAAACACGCGTGCCGGGTCGATTTGCTCGGTGGTCCGGTCGCGAAGCGCGCGTGCCGGGTCGATTTGCTCGGTGGTCGGTCGCGAAACACGCGTGCCGGGTCGATTTGCTCGGTGGTCCGGTCGCGAAGCGCGCGTGCCGGGTCGATTTGCGCGGTGGACCGGTCGCGAACGTTCAGTTTCTGGGGGCCTGCCTCGACGTCAATGAGCGAGGAATTCTTCCACCTGCCCCAAGAACCGCTCCTTTCCCGCCGCGCTCCGGATATCGAGCGCAGAGACGTCCAGCGAGAGCAAATCGAGCTTGTACTTGCCCGCCGCCACCTGCGGGAAGGTTCGATAGTAGGCGCCGAGCCCGTCGAGGAACTGCGGGCTGATTCCCGCTTCTTCGGTTCGCCCCCGCTCTTTGATCCTCTTGAGTAGGATGTCCGTCTCATCGCAGCGCAGATAGATGACCTTGTCGGGCTGGTGCAGGTCGCGGTTCAAGCGCTGGAAGTATTCCAGATAGAGATCGAGCTCGCGGTCGTCCATGTGGCCAAGGCCATGGAGGTACTTGGCGAAGATCTCCGGGTCCTCGAGCAACGTCCGGTCCTGGATGCAGCTCTTTGGCACCGTGTGGATCAACTCGTGGTGCTGGCAGCGCTTCATCAAGAACTCGAGCTGCAGCGTGAAGCTCCAGCGCTGCATGTTGGCGTAGTAGTCGCGCAGGAAGCGATTGTCGATGACGGGCTCGTCGAACAGCTCGAAGCCGAAGCGCTGCGAGATGAGCTTGGCGGCGGTGGTCTTGCCGGCGCCGATGTTGCCGGCCAGGGCGACGAAGAGCTTGCGCATCATTGAAGTCTAGCCAAAATGGCGCATGGACGCCTTCGGCTATCTGTCGGTGCTGCTCTCGATCATCCTCGGGCTGGCCATCACCCAGGTGCTGCAGGGCATCGGCAAGCTGCTGACGGCGCGGGCGCGGGTCACTTTCTATTGGCCGCCGATCGTGATCGCGCTCGTCCTGCTGATTGGCTTCACGCAGAGCTGGTGGGCGATGTTCGGGCTGCGCAATCACCAGGACTGGACGTTCCTCGGCTTCTTCGTGGTGATTCTGCAGACCATCTTTGCCTATCTGATGGCGGCGCTGGTGCTGCCCGATTTCCAGCTCGAGATCGGCGTCGACATGCGCTCCAACTACTACGCGCATTCGCGCTGGCTGTTCCTGATGGTGATTGGCCAGACGCTGACGAGCCTGCTCAAGGACGTGGTGCTCGACGGACACCTGCCCGAGCGGATGAACGTCGGATTTCATCTGTTCTGGATTGCGCTCGCCGCCGGCGCTGCGTCCACCCGGCGCGAGTGGTTCCACAAGGCGCTGGCCCTGGTGGCGGCGGTGGTCAATGTCCTCTATATCGGCCTGCTCTTCGCGCGGCTTCGCTAGAGCACCGATCCTCAAGAGCAAGGACTATCGACCGCCGGCCAACCTGGTTTCGGGTTGGTAGCGCTGCAGCTCGAGGTCTGGATGCGTCAGATCGCGCAGCACCGCGCGAGGCACGCCGTCCGCCAACCTCAGCTCGAGCAGCGGCAGAGTGGTGTCGAGCGGGCCGGTCGCGTCATACGCGCGTTCGGTCCAGGTGCCGAGGTTGACGTAGAGCCGGTCCGCGCCTTCGAGGACCCAGTCGAGCATGTGCGTGTGGCCGAGGATGAGCAGGTCAGGCCGCGGCGCCCCGAGCGGCAGCGGCTTGTCGCCACGCAGGCAGGCGCGGGCCGAGCCGCACGCGTCCTCCCAGAGCCGGTCCGCCTTGCGCACCTGCGCGCGCACCTGGTCCACCGGGACGAAGCGCGCCAGGAATGCCAGCGCGTGGGGCAGATAGCCATTCTCGGCCAGCAGGTCCAGAAAGGCGTGGAAGAAGCGCTCGAAGTCGCGGTCGCCAAGCCAGCGCTGGAGGAGCGAGATGACCGCCTCCTCGGGCCGCAGCGCGACGAGGCGGTCGAGGTCCATCTTGATGTGCGTGCGCGCCCCGTGCGCTTGCAGGTAGGGCAGCACCGCGTGGTGCAGGCACGCGGTCATCGCCTCGCCCGTGCCGCCCGGGTGTCGGTTGCCCGCGTCGAAGTGGTGCCCGTGCTGGAGCACCACGGTGCGGCCGGCCAGCTCGCGAACCAGGTACGGCTCGAGCCGCAGCTTGCCGAGCCCCGCGGCCGCGAGCGCCTGAGCCCCGCCTGGCTCGGCCAGGTGGCGATCGTGATTGCCCGGAACGATGAAGACCGGCGCTCGCTCGGCCAGCTTTGCCAGCGCTTCGGTCGCGATGGGATTGGCTCGGGCGGCCGCGGAGCAGAGCTCGGCTGCCGTGCGCGGCGAAGGCGCATCGAGCGGCACCCCGACGCGCTTTGCGAACGCCGGCAGCCCGTGGCGAGGCGGCAGCATCGAGGTCAGGTCGAGCGTGTCGCCGAGCAGCACCAGCTCGGCGTTGGCCTCCTCAGCGATTCGGGCGCAGAGGGCGGCCAGCGCCTTGCCCTGCCGCTCGTCCTCAAAGAGGCGGCCCGGCGCGGCTTCGTCGAGGTGCAGATCGCTCAGGACGTAGGTTGGCACAGGCTCAATCTAGGACCCCGTCGGCGTATTGGCCGACGCGAACCGTCCTGATCCCGCGCGCACCCGTCGCGCGGATTCAGGGCTAGTGCCTCGACCGCTTGATGGTCCGCGAGCACCACAGGTCACAGTCGTGGCGAGCGCGGGGAGCGGACTGGCACTATCCTTCCCTGCGTGAAGCTCCACTTGATGTCCGATTTGCACTTCGAGCACCAGCCCGACTACGGCGAGGCGTTCCTACAGGGGCTCGACCGGGGCGAGGCCGACGCGCTGGTGCTCGCGGGCGACATCCTCAGCCTCAAGCTGCCGCGCCGGGCGATCGACTCCTTCCGGCGCTTCGTCGAGGTCTACGGCGAGGTGCTCTACGTGCCCGGCAACCACGAGTATTACAAGACCTCGCCGGCCGATGGGGCGGCGCTGCTCGAGGAGCTGCAGGCGGCGGTGCCCGGCCTCACCGTGCTGGAGGCGGGCAAGGTGGCCGAGCTGCAGGGCCGCCGCTTCCTCGGCGGGACGATGTGGTTCGCGCGCCACCCGCGCGACAACCTCTTCCGGGTGGCGCTCTCGGACTTCCGCCTCATCGAGGGCTTCACCCCCTGGGTGTGGGAGGAGAACCGGCGCTTCATCGAGTTCCTCCGGACCAGCTTGCGAGAGGGTGATATCGTCATCACCCACCACCTGCCCTCGGAGCAGAGCACGCCGCCGCTCTTCGTCGGCACCCCCCTGTCGATGTTCTTCGTCTCCGACCAGGAGGCGCTCATCGCCGAGCGCAAGCCTGCCCTGTGGATGCACGGCCACACTCACGTGCGCTGCAGCTACCGGCTGGGCGAGACCGAGGTGCGCGCCAATCCCAAAGGGTATCCGAAGGAGAAACGCGGCCCTTACGCGCCGATGGTGGTCGAGGTCTGATCCAAGGTCAGTCGCCGCAGCGCCGGAGATGCTTTCGCCGGCGCAGGGGAGGGGCAATGGCGAGGTCGATCAACATCCATCGACCCGCCTGGCGGACCGTTGTCTAGTCGGCGGCGCGCGCGAGCTTGTTCGCGAGAGACTGGTTGAGGAGCGCCTTGATCCCGGCTTGCGCTGTCTGACCCAGGCGGCCTTGCTCCTCGCCGAGCCGTCCCTGCTCTTCGCCGAGCGGCCGCTGCTGCTCGCCCAGCTTGCGCTGCTCCTCGCCGAGCGCGGACTGCATGCGCGACAGCTCCTCCATGCGCTGGTCGATGCGGTCTGTGTCATCGCCCTCGTCGTCCTCGCCCGCCCGCGCCGTCGATTGGCGCAGCGCGCGCCGGGCCTGCCGCGAGGCCAGCTTTGCCTGCAGCATTCCGAGCGCTCCCTGCCGTTCGCCGAGCGCGGCCTGCTTCTCGCCCAGCGCGGCCTGCTTCTCGCCCAGCGCCGACTGCTTCTTGCCTAGCTCTTCCTGGGGCGCAAACAGGCTGCGCGCTCTGGCGACGGTGGCGGCGTCGGTGACCACGTAGGCGCGGCCGGCCTTGCGAAACCAGAGGTAGGGCGTGGGCAGTCCCAGGCCCTTCGCGGCGTGCACGTCGCGCATGGTGCCGCTCATGGAGACGCTGTCCTTGTCTTGCACCAGCACCCAGGCCTCGCCGGAGCTCGCGCCTTCGTCGTCGCGGTGGTGCCGCGCGAGCCTGTGCGAGCCTTGGAGGGGCGCTTCCTGCTTCGCTTCCTCCTCGCGCTCGCGGGCGTCGGCCTCGCGCTCGCGCTGGTCGACGGCCCTCTCGCGCGTCTCCTCGGCGCGATCGCGGGCCTCCTCGGCGCGGTCGCGCTCGTCTTCATCCGTGTCGCGATCACCGTGGTCCTTGGAGACTGCGGGCGCCGCGGACGGCTGCGCCACGAGGCGCATGGGCAACAGGAGCAGACCCGACAGACCGAGCAACAGCCAGGTGAGCGCAGGCCGTGCTTTCTGCGATGCATGCAACATGGCGATCCTCCGTTTCAAGCCTTCGACAGTGGCTGCGGCGGACGCGGCGCCGGCGAGCTCCGCCATCGGCAGCACGCCCATCCGCACCAGGAGCTCTCCGTACTCGAGCGGTGAGGCCCCCGCGCCCAGCACCGCGGCGTCGCACGCGGCCTCGCGGGCCAGCGCGTGCTCGCGGGCGCAGAGGCGGGCGAGCGGATGGAAGAAGAAGAGGGCGCGCGCGGCCGCCGGCACGAGGCCAAGCCAGAGATCGTGGCGGCGCAGGTGGTGGAGCTCGTGCAAGATCGACAAGCGCAGCTCGGCCGGTGTCAGCGAGACGGCGCGCGGCGAGGGCAGCACGATGGCGGGATGAAAGAAGCCCGAGAGCTGCGGGCCCTGCACCTCGGCCGACATGAGCAGACGCGGGGGTCGCCGCACGCCGAGCTGCCGGCAGAGCCGTTCGAGCAGCTCGGGAGCGGGCCCGTCGGCCAGGGGCGCGGCCCGGCGCAAGATCGCGGCAGCGCGCGCGAGCTGGAGCGCAGCCTGCGCGAGGTGGGCGAGCACGCCGATGGCGAAGACTCCAAGAAGCAGCCAGGGCCAGAGCGGCGCCTCGGGAGCAGCGAGACCGAGGCCGGGCGCCGAAGTCTCGGCGAGCGCCGGCACCGACAGCGCGACCAGCGGCGCGGAAGCGACCGACGGCGCGGGCAGGATCGGCAACCGCAGCGGACCCGGCGAGAGCAGGCCGACGAGGAGCCTTGCGCAGGCCAGCCAATAGAGCGTGCTCTTCACACCCGGCGGCAAGCGGGGCAGGGCGCGGCAGGCCAGGTGGAGCGCGCCCGCGTAGACGGCGCCTTCGAGCGAGGCGCGGCCTAGCCGGTGCAGGAGGTCGAGGGCATCCATCACTCGTCCTCCTTCTTGACCGAGAGCCGCTGGACGGCCGCGTGTAGCTCGGCCAGCTCTTGCTCGCTGACCTCGCCGCGCTCGGACAGGTAGGCCACGAAAGGAGACACCGAGCCGGCAAGCGTGCGCTCGACGAAGCTGCGCACCGCACCCAGCATCACCTGGCCCGGGGGCTGGACGGCCGCATAGCGGTAGATCCCGTCCACCCGCTTGCGGCGCAAAAAGCCCTTCTCGCGCAGCCGCTCCATCACCGTCATCACCGTGGTGCGGGAGAGGCCCTTCTGGCCGCCGAAGGCCTGGGCCACCTCGGCCACTGTGGCCGGGCCTTGCTCCTCGAGGTGGCGGAGCAGCTCCAGCTCTTGATCGCCGATCGTGCGGGCCATGGGCGCGGACCTCCGGTGACTACAGCTGTCGGCACCATGCTCTTGACGACAGACGTAGTCAAGACGCTTCGGCCGGGCTTCCATTTCAACATTTCGTCAACGGCGCCCTTTCGGCTACAAGGCTTCGCCCATGGACGTCGTGCTGATCGACCTTGCCTCCGATCCACTCGTCAAGCTCTACGGCGCCTACCGCACCTGCTACACGCCGAAGACCCCGCGCGAGGTCTGGGACGACATCGCCACCGGCGCCGTGCCGCGCGAGAAGATCGTCGCCTTCGTCGAAGAGCGGCTCAAGACGGGCCACGTCTCGCCGCTCGAGCAGGTGGTCTTCTGGTTCGGCATCAGCGGCGTCTCGCGCTCGCTCAGCCACCAGTTCGTCCGCCACCGGATCGGCATCTCCTTCGAGCAGCAGTCGCAGCGCTACGTGCGCTTCACGGGCAAGAACGAAGAGCGGCTCGAGTACGTCATGCCCGACTCCTGGCGCGACGCCGGCCGCGCGCAGGAGTTCGAGGCGCTGATGGGCGAGATCACCCGCGTCTATCGCGAGGCGGTGGCCGCCGGCATCCCCGCCGAGGACGCGCGCTTCGTCTTGCCCAACGCGGCGCCGACCAACTTCCAGATCATGGTCAACTTCGCCGAGCTGCTCCACATCGCCGACCTGCGCCTCTGCACCCGCGCGCAGTGGGAGATCCGGCAGATGGTGGCGAAGATGCGCGCGCTGGTGATGAAGAAGGTGCCCGAGATCGGCCGCTACCTGCAGCCCAAGTGCGGCGAGCGGCGCCTTGGCTACTGCGACGAGGACATGAAGTCCTACGAGGCGTGCCCGCTCAGCAAGGTGCGGCCGCACAAGCTGACCGTCATCGACGTCTTCAAGCGCCACCGGTCCGAGACGGGCGCGCCGATGAAGGACCTGACCGCCGACGACATCCGCGCCGCCGAGGACTATCGCGAGCCGGCGCCCGTGCCCACCGCGCCGCCCGCGAAGGCCTAGCCGCGAGTGCGCATCCTGGTGGTCGACGACTATCGTCCTTTCGCCACCTCGCTGCGGATATTGCTGGCGCAGGACCACGAGGTGCTGGTGGCAAACTCGGGGCAGGATGCGCTCGCCGCGCTGCGCTCGGGCGCGGACTTTGACGTGCTGCTCCTGGACGTGGCGGTGCCCGACCTCTCGGGCCTCGCGCTCCTGGCGGCGGTGCGCGCCGAGCGGCCCGAGCTTGCACGGCGCATCCTCTTCATGAGCGGCGGCGCGCTCTCGCCCGAGGTGGAGCGCGCGCTCGCTGCAACTGGCAATCCCCATCTGCAGAAGCCCTTCGCCACCGACGCGCTCTTGCGGCTGCTGCGCGAGATCGGGGGCACATGAGCGCGCGCACGCCGCCCGACGCCGACCTGGCGCTGATCGCCTCCATCGCCGACGAGCTGCCGGTGGGCGTCTGGGTCGCGCGCGTGCCGGGCGGGGAATTGGCCTACGCGAACCGCGCCTTCGTCGAGATCATGGGAATGGGCGCGCGCGAGGATCAGTCCGCGGGCGGCTACTCGCAGCCGTACGGAATCCACACCCGCGACGGCGGCCTCTACCCCGAGGAGCGGCTCCCGTTCGTGCAGGCGGTGCGGCAGCGCGCCACGGTCATCGTGGACGATCTGGTCATCCACCGGCGCGACGGCGGCCGCGTGCACGTGCGGGCCACCGCGCGCCCGATGTTCGACGAGCAGCGCGCCATCAAGTACGTGGCCATCGCCTTCATCGACATCAGCCGGGAGGCCGGCGCCGAGCGCGCCCGCCTCGAGAGCGAGGAGCGGCTGGCCCGCGCCCAGCGCATGGAGTCCATCGGCACCCTGGCCGGCGGCGTGGCCCACGACTTCAACAACCTGCTGGCCGCGATGCAGGTCTTCGTCTCCACGCTGCGCCTCGGCGAGAGCGACAGCACGCGCCTGGAGACGCTCGACCAGATGGCCACCGTGGTGGCGACCGGCGCCGAGCTGACCACGTCGCTCCTGGCGCTCTCGCGCGGCGACGCGCCCCAGGCGGTTCCCCTCTCGCTCGACGCGGCCGCACGCAAGGTGCTCGGCTTCGTCGAGCGCGCGCTGCCCGCCGGCATCGAGGTGGTGGCCGAGCTCTCTGCCGGCAGCGCCCGCATCGTCGGCGACTCTGCGCGGCTGCAGCAGGTCTTGCTGAACTTGATGGTCAACGCGCGCGACGCCATGCCCGCGGGCGGACGGCTGGCCGTGCGCACGAGCCGGGTGACGCTCGATGCGGCCGCCGCCCGGGCGAGGCCGCCGCTGGTCGCCGGCGATCACGTTCTTCTCGAAGTAGAAGACAGCGGGGTCGGCATCCCGGCCCATCTGCGCAGCCGCATCTTCGAGCCGTACTTCACCACCAAGACGACCGGCGCCCAGCGCGGAACGGGCTTGGGCCTCGCCACGGTCTGGACCATCGTGCAGTCACACGCCGGGTCGATCGAAGTCCTGGATGGCAAGCCTTCGGGCACGCTGCTGCGCCTCCATTTCCCTGCCGCGGCGCCGGGCCCGGATCCGGCCGACCAGCTTGCGTCCAACGACCAGCGGCTTGCACCGACCAGCGAGGCGGGCGGCGGAACCATTCTCTTGATCGAGGACGATCCGCACCTGCGAGGAGCTGCCGAGAGCGGCCTGCGCGCGCTTGGCCACCAAGTGATGGCGGCCGCCGACGGCGTCGCTGGTGTCGAGCTGTTTCGCCTTCATCGCGCCCGCGTGAACGCCGTCGTTCTGGACCTGGCCCTGCCGCGGCTGAGCGGCCTCGAGGTGCTCCGGCAGATCCGCGCCCTCGACCGGAGCGTGCCGGTGATCATCACCACCGGTGCGCCGCGGGCCGAGGATCTCCAGCCGCTGCTCGAGGCCGGGGTCAGCCGCGTGCTGCCCAAGCCCTACGATCTGGCGGCGCTCTTCTTGGCGCTGCGCGAGGCGACCTCGGTCTGATCAACTCTTGCGCACGTACTCGAACTCGAAGGGCTTGCCGTTGATGCCCTTGGACGGCGGCGCGATCCAGGCGGCGATCTTGCCCGGAGCGTACACGCCCTGCATCAGCGAGCGGACGTAGGTGCGATCCTCGGCGGTGGGCAGCCACTTGCCTTCGACGGCCTTCCACTCGTCGGCCGTGAGCTGCTTGCCGTTCGGGTCGAAGAACGAGCCGGCGTTCGGCCCCACGCCGCGATGGAAGCGCCGGTGCGGCAGCGCCAGCCTCAGGCCTTGGGCGCCGTTCTTGTCCAAGGTGCGATTCCAGCGATCGACCGCGCGCTGGCAGTCCTTGACGTACTCATCGCGCAGCACCTCGTTGAGCGCGTTGCGCAGCGGCACGTCTTGCGCTTTGAGGGTGCCATCCTCGGGCAGCTCCATGCGGTAGGTCTGGCCGAGCGCCTTGTGCTCTTCTTGGTCATCCTCGCGGAAGCGCCCCTTGAGACCGGCGGCGAAGAAGTCGGCGGCGTTGGAGCTGACTTCGCCGCCGAAGAGATCGAGCGACAAGCTGAACCAGAGGTTCAGATACTTCTGGATCAAGTCGAGCGGCAGGCCTCCGCTGGTGCGCGGGTCCATGCCCTCCTTCATCAGCTCGGCGCAGCGCTGCACGATGCGATCGACGCCCATCTCGCCGACGAAGAGGTGGTGCGCTTCTTCGGTGAGCATGAAGCGGGTGGTGCGGGCGAGCGGATCGAAGCCGCTCTCGGCCAGCGAGGCCAGCTGGTACTTGCCGTCGCGGTCGGTGAACATCGCGAACATGAAGAAGCTGAGCCAGTCGTCGATGGGCTCATTGAAGGCGTTGAGGATGCGCGGCTTGTCCTTGGAGCCCGAGCGCCGCTCGAGCAGCGCATCGGCCTCTTCGCGCCCGTCGCGGCCGAAGTGGCGGTGGAGCAGGTAGACCATGGCCCAGAGGTGGCGCCCCTCCTCGACGTTGACCTGGAAGAGGTTGCGCAGATCGTAGAGCGAGGGCGCGGTGTTGCCAAGGAGGCGCTGCTGCTCGACCGAGGCCGGCTCGGTGTCAGCCTGGGTGACGATGATCCGCCGGAGCGAGTTGCGATGCTCGCCCGGCACCTCTTCCCACGCGGGCTGGCCCATGACGTCGCCAAAGCCGATGGTGCGCGCGTCGTTCTTGGGCTCGAGGAAGATGCCCCAGCGATAGTCGGGCATCTTCACGTAGTCGAAGTGCGCCCAGCCACCCGCTTCGACGCTGATGGCGGTGCGCAGATAGACCTCGTGCGCCTGCCAGCCTTCGGGGCCGACCTCGTTCCACCAGGAGAGGAAGTTCGGCTGCCACTGCTCGAGCGCGCGCTGCAGGCGGCGGTCGGAGTCGAGGTTGACGTTGTTCGGGATGCTGTTCAGATCAGCCATCGGTTTTCCTCGGGTAGCTAGGTCCGGCGGAAGTCGAAGCGGGGACGCTCGGGCTTGCCATAGAGCGTGAGCGCGCCCGTCTCGCCGGTGGCGTTGGGGCGGATGAAGATCCAGTTCTGCCAGGCCGAGAGGCGCCCGAAGATCTTGGTCGCCATCGTCTCCGGACCAGGGAAGCGGTACGAGGCCTCCATGCCGGTGAGCGCGTCGGGTGAGAGGCTGGCGCGCTCTTCGACGGCAACGCGCAGCTCTTCCTCGAAATCGATGTCGTCGGCAAACACGGTCGCGAGGCCAAGCTTGTTGGCGGCATCGGCCTGGATCGACGCCTCGCGCCCGGCCGAGAGCACAGCGGCCGCCTTTGCCGGAGCGTCCAGGAAGCGCGACGCCAGGCGGGACAGGCCGCTCCAGCCAGGCAACGAGCCAGCGCTGAGCTGTCCGGGTCGCACCTTTACGCCCTCGCTCTCGAGCACGAAGCTGCGATCGGCAGCGACGAGCAGCTCGAAGAGCGGTCCGGCGAAGCACGACTTGTCATCCACCACGGCGAAGAAGCTCTTGGCCGTCACGTCGAGCCGGCGCAGCACGCGCGCCCAGAGCAGGCGCGTCTCGCGGAGGATCCAGGCGTCCTTGTCCTTGCCCGCGAGCAGCTCGCCGACCGCGTGCGCCTTGTCGAGGTCGCCTGCGGTCTTGAGCAGGACAAGGCCGATGTTCTCGTGCTGGAAGCGCAGCCGCAAGAGCGCGTCGTCCAGCTCGCGCGCGGCGCGGATGGCCCAGCCGTCCGCGCCTTTCGCCAGCGCGGCGTCCGCTCCGGCGGGCACCTCGCCGTCGGGCGCGCGCACCGTCAGCTCGGCCACGTGCGCGGACTGGTCGATGCGCAGGCTCACGTGGCGGTACTCGACACCCTGGGGAGTGACCTTGGGCTCGAGCGCCTCGAGCTTGATGCCTGGCCCCCGCGCCAGCTCTGCCGCCGTGGCCGCGAGCTCCTTGGCGCGGGCGGCGATCCCGTCGGCGAAGCGGCTCTTCGGAATGGAGGCGTCGATGAGCCCCCACTCGACGGCGCGCTTGCCCTTGACGCCCTCGGCGAGGGTGGAGAAAGCGTCTGCGAGGTCGCGGCGGACCTTGCGCTTGTCGACCACGCGCGTGAGCCCGCCGGTGCCAGGCAGCACGGCGAGGAGCGGCACCTCGGGCAGGCTGACGGTGGAGGAGCCATCGTCCACCAGGACGATCTGATCGCACGCCAGCGCGAGCTCGTAGCCGCCGCCGGCCGTGGCGCCGTTGCAGGCGGCCAGATACTTCTGGCCGCTCTGGGCGCTGGCCTCCTCGATCGAGAGGCGCGTCTCGTTGGTGTACTTGCAGAAGTTGACCTTGAAGGGATGGGTCGACGCCGCCAGCATGTAGATGTTGGCGCCCGAGCAGAAGATCTTGGGATCTGCCGAGGTGACGACCACGCACTTGACCGCCGGGTGCTCGAAGCGGAGCCGCTGGACGGCGTCGGCGAGCTCGATGTCAACGGACAGGTCGTAGGAGTTGCTTTTCAGCTCGATCTTGCCGTCGACGCCGGCGAACGGCGCCACATCGAGCGTCAGGCGCGCGAGCTCGCCGTCGACCTCCAGCTTCCAATGGCGGTAGCGGCTCGGGTGCGTCTCGAACGACACGGCGGGCGCGGCGCTGGGCTTGTCCATGCGTGACGAAATCTAGCGGGTGGCTGAAAAGAATGCAAGCAGTAAAGTGCATGTTGTTTTGACTTGCACGATCCTTCTTCATGCACTAAAGTGCATGTCGTGAAGCGCACCTCCTCCCCCGCCCAGAGCGGAAACCGCCGCAAGAAGGCGGCAGCCAAACGGCCCAAGGTGCGTCGCGCGCCGCCTGGAGCGCCGCCTCCACCTGAGCCTCCGCGCGCGGCCCGCGACGAGCTGCTCGCCTCGCTCGGGGCGCTGGTGCGCGCGCTGCGCGAACAGCGCGGGCTGACCCGGCGCGAGCTGGCGCTCGGCTCTGGCCTGTCCGAGAGGTTCCTCGCCGATCTGGAGTCAGGGTTTGGCAACATCTCCGTCGCGCGATTCTCCCAGCTGGCGCGCGCGCTGGGTTCGCGCGCGGGCAGCCTCCTGGCCGCGGCCGAGGGCGGTGAGGCGCCGGCAGCGCCGGCAATCTCGCAGCTGGTGCACGAGGCCGTCGCTCCCTATCTGGCGGGTCTCTCTCGCGACGATCTGACCGAGGTGCAGCGCTGGCTGCGCGCGCGCTTCGGACCCCAGACCGTGCCCATCATCGCTCTGCTCGGGCTGCGCGGGGCGGGCAAGAGCTCGGTCGGGCTCCGCCTGGCAGAGCGGCTCGGCGTGCCCTTCGTCGAGCTGGACGAGCTGGTGGAGAAAGCGGCGGGGCTCTCGCTTGCCGGCCTCTTCTCGCTGCACGGCGAGGCCTACTACCGGCGGCTCGCGCGGGAGGTGCTGGCGAGACTCCTGGCCGAGGGCGAGCCTGCCGTGCTGGCGACCGGCGGCAGCGTGGTGACTGATCGCGAGGCCTTCCGCTTGTTGCAGAAGCGCTGCCGCACGGTCTGGCTGCAGGCCTCGCCAGAGGATCACTGGGAGCGGGTGCTGCAGCAGGGCGACGTGCGGCCTTCGGCGAACAGTCCGCACGCGCGGGACGAGCTGCGCGCGCTGCTCAAGGCGCGCGAGCCGCTCTACGCGCAGGCGGAGCTCTCGGTGGACACATCGCGACTCGGCCTGGAGGGGTCGGTCGAGGAGGTGGTCAAGCGGCTCGGCGATCGCGCCGCCAGATAACAACGAACCCGATGGCTCAGCGCTTGTTGCCAAAAAGGTCGAGCTGCGGGGCCTGCGCGGCCACGTCCCGCGCGCCGATCCGCACCGCTTCGGCGGCAGCGGCGGCGGCTGGAAGTCCGGTGACTTCGATCGATTCGCGAGGTGGCTCGAGAGGAAACACCAGGCGGGGCAGGGCCCCCGCGCGCAAGACCAGCCGGGCGACCTCGATGGCGGGGTCTGCCCTCGAGCCGAAGACGATCTCGCCGCCGGCTTGCCGCTCGCAGACGGTGCCGAGCGCGCGGATGCGCCCCAGTACCGAGCGGGCCAGCGTGGCCGCGTCGGGGGACAGATCGGCGAGGAGGATCTCGAGGCTCACTTGCCGGTGAACTGCGGCGACCGCTTCTGGTTGTACGCGGCGATCCCCTCGGCGGCATCGTCTCCCTCGAAGAGGCGCTGCTGCAGCTCGCGCTCGAGCGAGAGGCCCTGTTCGAGGCTCATCTCCAGGCCCGAGGTGACGGCGCGCTTGATCAGGCCCACCGCGCGCGAGGCCTTGCCGGGCGGGACAAACGTGCGCGCGTAGTCCAGGGCGGCCTCGCGGAAGCCGCCTGCGGCCACGTCGAGCACCTTGTTGACGAGGCCAAGCTGCTTGCCCTCGTCCATCGAGAAGGTGGCACCTTCGGCCATCAGCTCGATGGCCTTGGAGCGGCCGAGGGCGCGCGCGAGCCGCTGGGTGCCACCGGTTCCGGGGAGTACGCCGAGCGAGACTTCGGGCAGGCCGAGCTTGCCGGCGTCCTTGCGCGCGATGCGCAGATCGCAAGCCAGCGCGATCTCGAGGCCGCCGCCCACGCAGTGCCCGTTGAGCGCGGCGATCACGAGCTTGGGCGTCTGCTCCAGCCGGCAGAGCGTCTCATTGGCGTGGAGGCAGAAGTTGTACTTGAAGTAGGGCCGCGCCGTTTGCAGCATCGCGATGTCAGCTCCGGCGCAGAAGAACTTCGGGCCCTCGCCGGTGATCAGCAGGACATGGACCGCCTCGTCCATGCGCGCCTCGAGGATCTGCGCGTCCAGCTGGCGCATCATCTCGTAGGAGTAGGTGTTGGCGGGCGCGTTCGAGAGCTCGAGGACGAGCACGCCGTCGTGCTGTGAGGCCTTTACCAGGGAAGTCGTCATGCGGCGGTTTCTACCACCAGCGAGTTGCCGCGGGTACGAGAGGCCTCGGGCCGCCAGCCGCCCGTTGTCCACCACAGGAACCGGCGGAAAGAGGCGCGAGTCGATCTGATCCGCACGGTCGGTGTTTCTGCGAAGCAGTGTCAACCCAACTTGATGAGTCGAAGGCGCGGCGCCAATTCACTTCGGACGCGCGCCTCTCGAGGCGAACTCGCGAATCAAGCCTTCGTAGTCCGATGCCTCCGGAAACCTGGCAAACGAATGCGTCGCGGGCGTGCGGGCCCAGGGCAGTTTTTCGCCGGTATAGGTCTCGACGAATGGCTCGAACCAGCTGTGATCGTCGAGCATGCTCGGACGCAGGTTCACGAGCTGATCCATGCCTTCGGGCCGGGTGAACATCCACGTCATGCAATGGCCGCAGAACAGGTGCTTCGAGGGGCCGTGCAGGCCTCCGACCACGGGTTCGCCAGTGAGGATCTGCAAGCCTGCCGCAGGGAGCATGAGGTTCAGGCTGAAGGCGCTGGAGCTCATGCGCTGACACCCCGTGCAGTGGCAGGCGGTCGCCATGATGGGCGGCTGCGTGACCCGCAGCCTGACCCGGTCGCAGCGGCATCTTCCTTCCCAGGGAAGCTTCCATTCACCCATAGACCCAGCTCAGGCAGGAGGTTGACCAGTCAGAGGTTCGTGAGCGGCAAGCCGCGCAAAGAGCCGGCTCT
This sequence comes from Myxococcales bacterium, assembly GCA_038231075.1. Taxonomy (GTDB): domain Bacteria; phylum Myxococcota; class Myxococcia; order Myxococcales; family 40CM-4-68-19; genus JBBRMA01. The sequence goes on from JBBRMA010000034.1 coordinate 48,695, forward strand.
ACCGTCGCAGCAGCTTCATGCTGTTTTCCAGCTCGAGCGACATCTCCATCGCGTCGGCCCACTCGCCCGCGTCCATCGTGACCATCGCCGCCGCGGGGTCGACGATGAGCGCATTGAGCGCGCTGGAGAAGAGCGCCACCAGGTTCTGATACGGGTGGATGCGGTTCTTCTCGTCGAGCCGCCCGCTGGCGATGGTGACGTAGGTCTTGGCCGGCTCGACCGATTCGCGCGTGGCGCGGCCCATGTCCTCGTCCATCTGCAACAGGTGCGCGAGCAGGCCATGGTGCGGGCTGGCGGGATTGTCCATGGCGAAGAGCTGCACGAGGCAGTCGTGCGGGGTGGCGCCGGTCGCGTCGACGACGGCGATCTTCCAGCTGCGCTGCTGCGCGAGCTCGGCGGGGCTCGGCTCGCCGATCGGCTGCAGGGACAGCGAGGCGCCCGGATCCTCTTCGCGCATCGAGCGCTGGCAGACATCGACCAGCCGCTCGACGTCGCCGGCCTGCATCTCCTTGGCCGTGAAGAGCCCGACAAGCCGCGCCGGCCGCTCGGTATTGACGAGCTGCTCGAGAAGAAAGGCGGCGCGCTTCTCTTGCAGCTCGACCGAACCCGGCTGCGCTTGGTGGTGCCCGTTCGACTGCCCGTTCTTGCCGGCCACTTGGCCTCCGCGGTTCCGCCGAAGTTATGCCCCGCCGAAGCAGAGCGTCAACCGGCCGGCAATGAAGCAGCTCGTCAGGCGGCGCTCTTGGCCTTGAACGCCTCGCGCGCGGCGACCTGGTCCTTCTTGGAGAGCTTCTTGCGGTGGTCGTCACAGATGAAGCCGAAGCGGGGGCCGCGCGACTGGTTCTTGCACCCGTCGACCCGGCAGCTCATGTCGAGCTTGCGCCCGGCGCGCGCGCCCCGCTTGCCGCCCTTGGCAGCGACGCGAGCCGCCCCGCGCCCGCCGCCGCTGGCCTTGAGCAGACCGGAGGCGCGCTCGGCGAAGCGGTCGGCAAGGCTATCGATCAAACGTCCCAGCAAATCCTCGACAGAAATGGTTCGCATGGGGCGCACTCTAATCAAGGCGCGGATAGTTGCAAGACTTCTTTCTGATAACAGGTGCTTCTAAACGAAATTTCTACCAGGACCAAAGCTCTGCGACGGAAGAAACAGCTCCGTAGGCTTTGACTATAGTCAACGGAACTTCAACGCTCGGATACGGATTGGATGATTATCGACACGCCCTGGCCAACGCCCACGCAGAGGGTCGCGAGGCCAACCCCGCCGCCGCGGGCGCGCAAGGCGTGCGCCAGGTGCCCGAGGATGCGGGCGCCGCTCATCCCGAGCGGGTGGCCGAGCGCGATGGCGCCACCATCGAGATTCACCCGCAGCGGATCCAGGCCAAGCTCTGCGATCACCGCCAACGATTGCGCGGCAAAAGCCTCATTGAGCTCGATGAGATCGAGGTCCTTGGCCGACAGCCCGGCCCGCGCCAACGCTCTTTGCGTCGCCGGGACTGGTCCTATCCCCATGTAGCGGGGATCGACCCCCGCGGAGGCCGAGGCGACGATGCGGGCGAGCGGCGACAGACCGAGCTCCTCGGCGGCCTCTCTGCTGCCGATGAGCAGCGCCGCGGCGCCGTCATTGAGTGAGGATGAGTTGCCGGCGGTGACAGTCCCTTGGTCGCGAAATGCGGCTTTGAGCTTTCCCAGCTTCTCTAGCGAAGTATCGGCGCGCGGGCCCTCGTCGCGATCGGCAAGCCGCGGCTCACCCTTCTTGCCGCCCGCCTGCGCCAGCTCGTGCAGCGGCACCGCGAGGAGCTCCCTGGCAAAGCGGCCCTTCTCCTGCGCTTGCAGGGCGCGCTCGTGCGATCTCAACGCAAACTCATCTTGGGCGGCGCGCGAGATCGCATACCGCGAGGCGACGTTCTCGGCGGTCTCGCCCATTCCCTCCAAAGGAAAGCGCGCGGCCAGGCGGGGGTTGGGATAGCGCCATCCGAGCGCGGTGTCGTAGCTCTGCAACGCTCCGCCCGGGAACGCGGCGTCGGGCTTCATCACCGACCAGGGAGCGCGCGTCATGCTCTCGACGCCGCCGGCGACCACCAGCTCGGCGTCGCCGAGCCTCACTGCGCGCGCTGCTTGGATTGCCGCCTCGAGCCCGCTCGCGCAGAGGCGATTGACGGTGACGGCCGGAACCGAGTCGGGCATCCGGGCCAGCAAGGCCGCCATGCGGGCGACGTTGCGGTTGTCCTCGCCGGCCTGGTTGGCGCAGCCGAGGATCACCTCGTCGATGCTGCCGGACAGCGCCTCGAAGGGCCGCCCGGACACCAGGGAGGCGCGCTCGAGCAATCCACGGATGGTAAAACCCGCGAGGTCATCGGGTCGTACCTGTGACAAGATGCCTCGCAGACGACCGACGGGCGTCCGCACGGCGTCGAGGAGAAAGGCGTCGCGGGTCATGGTCGTCTCCTAACAGACTGCGGCCGCGCGTGCAGCGACGACAGGGAATGGGCGATACACGTGGATGTTGAGATGCCGATCATGGGGCCAAAAGCAGGCGACGCCGCGCCGGACTTCGCGCTCGAGGGGATTCCTCCTGCGCAGGCCGGCGTCTATCGGCTCTCCGAGCAGCGCGGCAAGGTGGTGGTGCTGGCCTTCTATCCGGGCGACTTCACGCCGGTGTGCACCCGCCAATTGGTCGATTACGAGCAGCAGCGGCAGAAGCTCTCGGCCACCGGCGCCGTGCTCTGGGGCATCTCGACCGACAAGCTGGAGAAGCACGAGCGCATGGCCAAGGCGTACGCGCTCTCGCTGCCGCTGCTCTCCGATCCGCAGGCCGGGATCGCGAGCCTCTACGGCGTGCGCTCGCTGATGGGCACCGCGCGGCGGGCGCTCTTCGTGATCGATCGCGGCGGCGTCATCCGCTACCGCAAGGACGAGCCGCTCTCGCTCACCTACCGCAGCCCCGACGACATCTTGTCGGCGCTGGCGCACGCCAACCTGCTGCCGGCCGCGCCCGAGACCGTGCCCGCCTGAACGACACGGCGCCGCCTCGGGTGCGACCCGAAGCGGCGCGCGTCACGTTGTTGGAAAGCCGCCGCTGGCTCTACTTCTCGGCGTTCTTCTTCATGTCGCTGGCCTTGTTGCGCATGTCCTTCTTGGCGTTGCGGGCGTGGCGCTTGGCGTGGCGCCTGGCCTTGTGCATGCCGCCGTCGGTCTTGAGCTTGTCCTGCGCCGTGTCGCTGCCGTTCTTCATCTCGTCGCCCACGTTCTTCGCGGTGCGGTCTGCGTCATTCTTGACGCGGCCCATGTCGTCGGCGAAAGCGGGAGCGGCAAGGGCGAGGCCGAGAGCGGCGATGAGTCCAGTCTTCATGGTGGATCCCCCAGTTCGCCGTCCAGGCAGGGCAAGGGGCCCTGCCGGCGGCTACGGATCAAAGGGTAGGGACCCCGCGTCATAGTTCCAACGATCGACGGCTCGCCTGTCCGCCTGCCGGGTAGCGCCAGGCGCCCGAAACGGAACGAGGCGCGCACCCGGCAGGGCACGCGCCTCGGGAGAAGCGGCACGAAGGGAAGTGGCTAGGCCGAGAAGCTCGAGCCGCAGCCGCACGTGTGCTTGGCGTTGGGATTCTTGAACGAGAACCCCGAGCTGCCGAACTGGGTCTCGACGTAGTCCACTTCGACGCCCATCAGGTACATCGAGGACATCGGGTCGACGTAGCACTTCACGCCCTTGACGTCGAAGGTCATGTCGTCGGGCCGGCCGTCCTTCTCGATGTCGAGGCTGTACTGGAAGCCCGAGCAGCCGCCGCCGACCACGGCCACCCGCAGGCCCGCGCCCTGGAGGTTCTCGCGCTCGATGGTCTCGCGCACCATGGAGGCGGCCTTGTCGGTCAGCCGGACCATCGGCTCGGGACCCGCGGCAGGCTCGCTGCCCTCATTGCCGTGAGTGTGGGGAGCGGTCTGGCTCTGCTGCGAGTTCTCCATGGCCTGCCTTTCAGAAGGAGTCGGTGACTCGGGAGTATAGCGCGGCGCGCACCGCATCGCCAACGATCACGGGACGACCGAGCGGCCGCCATCGACCGCCAGGATCTGCCCGCTGACGAACGGCTGCGTGGCAAGAAAGACCACAGCGCGGGCCACGTCCTCTGGGATGCCGGAGCGGCCCGCGGGGATGCGCCGCTCGATGCGGGCGCGCTCGTCCGCGCCCATGGCCGTCGGGAAGAGCACGGTGCCAGGCGACACGCCGTTGACGCGCACCTCGGGGGCCCACTCGAGCGCGAGCTGGCGGGTGAGCGCGGCGAGGCCCGCCTTGGCTGCCGTATAATGAGAATATCCAGCCCAGACCTGGCTGGTCCCATTGAGGTCGAGCAGGTTGACGATGGCTCCCCGCGCCGCCTTGAGCGCCGGGTGCGCCGCCTGGGCGAGGAAGAAGGGCCCCGTGAGATTGGCAGCCAGCATCGCCTCGAAGCGGGCGCGGTCGAGCTGGTCGGCGGCAACCTTCTCAAACTCAGCCGCACAGTTGACCAGCACGTCGAGCCGGCCAAAGGCGGCCAGGGCCGTTTGCACCAGGTGCGCCGGCGACTCCGCGCGCGCCAGATCAGCCTGCGCGGCCAGGGCCTTGACCCCGAGCGCGCGCAGCTCTTTGCAGGTCTCCTCGGCGGGCGTTTGCGAATTTCGATAGTGGACCAGCACGTCGCAGCCAGCGGCGCCGAGCGCCAGCGAGATGGCCCGGCCGACGCGGAGGCCGCCGCCCGTCACCAGCGCCGCCTTGCCTCTCAGATCGGTCGCACCGGTCGCGTTCATGGGCGCGCAAGATGGCATTGACAGACCCGACCGTCCAACGCACGGTGCGCGCCGTGGGCAAGGGCAAGAAAGCGCGCGACGAAAAGCAGCCCCCGGCCGAGGCGGACCTGCCGCCCACGGGTGTCGCGCCGCCGCCTCCGGAGCCACCCTCGACCGCGCCCCTGCCGCTCGGCGATCTGGGCGCCGATTACCTGGGCGTCTTCTTCGAGCTCTGCTTCCCCGACAAGCGGCTCGTCAACGTCTGCCGCGAGCTGAAGCTCACGACGCCCGGCTATCGCCTCGAGGCGCTGCCGCCCGACCAGGTGGCGCGGGTGCTGGCCGACGAGTACCTGGCCGCCGAGGACGTGCGCCCGCCGCTCGAGGCCGCCGTGCGCGAGGCGCTGCGCTGGCCGGCGTTCGAGAAGGAGCCGCTCTCGAGCGAGGGGCTCGATCAGCTCTGCGCCCTGATCTACGAGTGCATGCGCGGCGACCCCCTGCAGCAGCTGGCGGCGGTTGCCTGGCGCGCGCTGCTCGACACGGGCGACAAGCGGCTGACGATGGCGCAGATCGCGCTCGAGGACGGCGTCAAGCTGCTCGATGCGCCGCAGCGTCCGCAGGGCAAGCAGGCCGCGCCAGACCCGACCAAGAAGGAGGCGCGGGCGGCGCTCAAGCAGGCCGAGCGCGCCGGGAAGGACCGCGAGCAGATGAAGCTGCAGCTCGCCGAGGCGCGCCTCGCGATCTCCGAGCGCGACCTCAAGCTGGCCGAGCAGAACGTCGAGTTCCGCCAGCTGCGGGCAGAGCTGGCGCGGACCTCGGCGGAGCTGCAGCGCTTGAACGCGCTCGGCGAGGGCAAGGCGTTGCACGAGGCGCGGCGCTCGGCCGACGAGGCGCGCTCGCTGGCCGAGAAGCTGCGCGCTGCGCAGGAGGCGCTGCAACTTGCCGAGGAGCGCGCGGGCGCGGCTGAGCGCAAGTTCGTCACCCAGCCCTCGCAGCCCGCGGTGCAGCCGCCCAAGGAAGACGAGCTGCCCAGCGCCGAAGAGGCCGCCGAGTTCCTGGTGCCGGTGCTGACGCGCGAGTTCTACGATTCGCTCGAGCGCTGGGACCGCCGCATCAAGCGGGCCACGCTGGAGAAGATCCTCTTGCTCTCGCAGAACTGGCGCCACGGGTCCTTGCGGGCGCTGCAGCTCGAGGGCGTGCCCGGCTATTATCGAATCCGCATCGCCACCGACGTGCGCCTCATCTATCGACGCGAAGGCGCGCAGCTCGAGATCCTCTCGCTCATCGACCGCGAGGACCTCGACCGCTACATCCGCCAGGCGCGCACGCGGCAAGGCGAGCAGCGCGGCAAGAGCGAAGCCCCCGACGCGAGGTGACCATGGAAGGACCTGTTCCGCAGATCCCGGCAAGCGAGCTGCACAAAGCCTTGGCGGGCGCGCCGCCGCCGTTCCTGCTCGACGTGCGAAATCCGCCCGAGCTTTTGGTGGACGGCAAGATCGCGGGGGCGGTGAACATCCCGCTGCCCGAGCTGCAGCAGCGCGCAGGCGAGGTGCCCGCGGGCCGGCCGGTGGTCTGCGTGTGCAAGAGCGGGATGCGCTCGACCAACGCGGCGGGCTTCCTGCGCCAGAAGGGCTGCGACGCGAGCAGCCTCCTCGGCGGCATGAACGCCTGGTCCGCCGCGGCGCTGCCGGTCATCCGCTAGCCGGCTTTATCGAAAGCTACCAAAAGCTACTGGACGACGAGCAGCCCTGCGTCGCCGGTGCCCGACATCGCCGTCGAGCCGAGGAAGGTGTTCTCGCTGACGAGGCCGTACTTGATGACGATGAGCGCGACCACGTAGTAGCCGCCCTTGGTAAAGGTCGCGCCCGGGATGACGAACGACGCCTTTCGATAGTTGGCGTCGGAGAGCGCGAACTTGAGGAGCGCCGCGCCATCCTTGGGCAGCGTCGAATAGAGCAGGTTGTTGAGCGAGAGGTTCGACGGGTTCTGCGGATCGACCTTCATCACGGCCACGAAGGCGGGCAAGAGCCGCCCGTCGCTGGCGTCGGGCGCGTCGGTGCGGGTGACGGTGAAGTCGGGTCCGGCGGAGACCGTGAGGGTCTTGGTGGAGGGGAACTCCTTGATGGTGGTCACAGGCGCCGGCAAGAGCTTGGCGCCGTAGGCTTCCTTGTTGTCGCCGCCGACCAGGACCAGCGTGTACGGCTGGCTGGGCTCGTAGTTGAAGTCGGCGTTGCTCTGGCTGTCGATGGTGTACGAGCCGTCGCCGCGGTCGGTGACCGCCAGATCGAAGTCTTTGTTCTTGAGCGCCGAGTGGAAGCTGAGATCGCCCTTGGCGCCAGGCACCGTCGCGACCTTGCTCGAATCGATCTTGGTCGGGTTCGAGGTGTCGATGGTGCCGAGATAGGCCAGCGCCAGCGACTGCGCCGGCAGGGGAGTGGCCGGCGAGATGGGGTTTGGCACCGGCGGCGTGCCGATGAGGGCCGCGGCCAGGAAGGTCTGCTTGCCGCAGGCCGCGGCGAAGATCAGCAGGGCGAGCGCAGCGCGGGGGGGGCGGAGCTTCACGGGCGAGACCCTCCGGCCCCAAAGGGGCACCTTGCCACTCTACACCTGCTACCGTGCGCGCGTGCCAGGCGCCCCGCCGAGATCAGTCCAAGCTCCCGCCCGCGAGGCGCTCCTGTGCTGGGCCACGGTGCTGCTGGCGCTGGCGGCGCTGACGTTGCTCGGCCACGCGGTGTCGTTCGTCGGCCAGCTGGTCGGCGCCGCTGCCGTGGCCGCTTTCCTCTGGGCGCCGACGCCGTTGCTCGAGCGGCGCGGGCAGGACGCGCACGACGCCGGCTGGCGCTTCGACCGGCTGCAGAGCGATCTGCTCTGGGGCCTCGGCGCCTGCGCGGTGGTGCTGCCTCCGTTCGCGCTTGGCTTCGCCTGGTTCGTCCACGCGCTGCCGACGCTGCCGCCCGAGCTGCGGACCTTGCTCGCGCCCTATCTCGGCGCCGCCCACCCGCTCGCGCTGCACTGGCCGAAGAGCCCGGCGGCCTCGTTCGATCTGCTCGGGCGCATCGCCGGCAACGCGGCCGTGGCGCTCTCGGAAGAATATTTCTATCGAGGCTACCTGACGCTGCGCCTCGAAGAGGCCTGGCCGCCGCGCACGCGGCTCCTCGGCGTGCCCCTGGGTCAAGGGGCGCTGCTCGCGACCGCGCTCTTCGCCTTGGGCCACCTGCTCGAGCCCGCGCCCTGGAGGCTCTTTGTCTTCTTCCCGGCGCTGCTCTTCGCCTGGCTCCGCGCGCGCACGGGCACCATCATGGCCGCCGCGCTCTGCCACTTCCTCTGCAACGTCACGCTCCTGCTGTTGGAGCTCGCAGCCTATGGGTGAGCACGGCTTTTGAACGCGCGATCTACGCCCGCCTGACAGCGAGCGACCGGGGGATGGCGAGCACTTCGCCCTCTTCCAGCGGGCGGAAGCCCTCGGGCGCCGCCTGATCGCCGGTGGCGATGATCACCGCCTTGAACATCCGGTGGGCGCGGACCTTGGGGTCGTTGTCGGCCGCGCCGGCCGGCAATTCGCAGCGCGAGCAGGCGAAGATTCCCTCGTGCAGCTTGAGCCAGACCGGGTGGCCGCGGCGCACCGCTGCCAGGACGCGGGCGTTGGAGACCACCGCCGCCAGGCCCGGCAGCTTCGCGCCCGCCTGCTCGAAGGCGCGCTCGGCGTCGCCCACGGCGCTGGCCAGCGCGCGCGCCACGGTGGCCTCGTCCACGTCGGAGTCGTCGAGCCGGCCGGCCTCGCGCAGCCGCGACAAGAAGGTGAAGAAGAGCGCCTCTGCCGCCGAGTCTCCGCGCACCGAGCGGCGCAAGTGGTCGGGCAGCGCGCCTTCCAGCCTGGTCCTCGCGGGCGCGAGCGCGTCCATGTTGCCCGCCAGCGAGAAGAGCCAGCGGCGGAAGCGGAAGGGAAAGGTCGTGTCCTCGCTGAAGGCCGCGCGCACAGCCCTCGAGCCGGCGCCCGACGCGATCACCACCGCCTCGCTCGCGACCCCTTCGGCGAGCTTCTCCGCCACGGGCGGCTGCCCCTGCAGTGGCCGCTTGCGCAAGAGCACGTCGTCGCTCTGCGCGTAGCCAACGCCGGCGGCCAGCTCCGAGGTACCGAGCGTCACCGCGCCGCCCAGTTGCCGCAGCAAGCAACCGAGCAGCGATGCGTCGGTCAGGTGAATCGCCAGGAACTCAGCCACGGCCTTGCCGCCCTCCGGGCCGGGACAAATCCGTGCCCTGCGCGATCGTAACGCACGCCGAGCGGCGCTGCCAATCCGCGGGCATCGCCACTTTCGTTGACCCAGCGAGAGAGGGGCCCGTAGACTCGGGAAACCGCTGCTTCAGACCTGCGCAAGGACACGCATGAGCGATGACATCGCGATCGGCATCGACCTCGGCACGAGCTATTCGTGCGTGTCGATCCTGAAGGACGGGCAGCCGCAGGTCATCCCCAACGAGTGGGGCGAGCGTACCCACGCGAGCGTCGTCAGCTTCCTGGAAGACGGCACGGTGCTGGTCGGCAACAGCGCCAAGCGCAACATCATCACCAACGCCGACAACACCGTCTACAGCGCCAAGCGCCTGATCGGCCGCTTCTACTTCTCCGACGAGGTGAAGAAGGCGCAGGCGGTGATGCCCTACAAGATCGTCGAGGGCGAATCGAACTCGGTGCGGATTCAAATCCGCGAGAGCGTCTATTCGCTCCCCGAGATCAGCGCGCTGGTGTTGAAGGAAATGAAGGCGATCGTCGAAAACCATTTGGGACGCGAGGTCTCCAAGGCCGTCGTCACGGTGCCCGCGTACTTCAACGACAACCAGCGCCAGGCCACCAAGGACGCGGGCCGCATCGCCGGGCTCGACGTGCTGCGCATCTTGAACGAGCCCACCGCGGCCGCGCTCGCCTATGGTTTCGGCAAGGACATCAAGCAGAAGATCGCCGTCTACGACCTGGGCGGCGGCACGTTTGATATCTCGGTGCTCGAGATCGGCCAGGACGTCTTCGAAGTCTTATCGACCGCCGGCGATACCTATCTAGGAGGCGATGACTTCGACGATCGCATCATGACCTGGCTCGCCGAGGACTTCCTGCGCAAGACGGGCATCGATCTGCGGCTCAACAAGTATTGCCTGCAGATGCTGAAAGAAGCCGGCGAGAAGGCCAAGATCGACGTCGGCCGCGACCGGGTCGCGCACGTGCACGTGGCCGGGATCTGCCAGGACCCGAACGGCCGCATCATGGATCTCGACGCAACTCTACAAGAGGCTGAGTTCAATCGGATGGTGATGGACCTGGTCCAGCGCACCTTCAAGGTTTGCGACGAGGCCCTGCAAAGCGCGCGCATGACGGTCGGCGATCTCGACGCCGTGATCCTGGTCGGCGGGCCCACGCGATTGCCGATTCTGCGCGAATCGGTCAGGCACTATTTCCAGCGCGAGACCATGGTCGGCATCGACCCCGACGAGGTCGTCGCCATGGGCGCGTCCATCCAAGCGCGGGCGCTGCTCGAGGCAAAGGGAGGCGCCGACCATTACTTGCTCGACGTCACGCCGCTCACGCTGCGGGTGGCCACGGTGGGCGGATATACCGATAAGATTATCGACAAGAACACGCCGATTCCGATCGAAAAGTCCAAGAGCTATACGACCAATCGCGACGGCCAGGAGAAGGTCAAGATCAAGGTTTATCAAGGTGAGTCGAACAAGGCCGCCGAGTGCGAGCTGCTCGGCGAGTTCGAGTTCAGCGGCTTCCGCATCGCCTATCGCGGCGAAGTGCGCATCGAAGTGACCTTCGAGATCGACACCAACGGCATCGTCCACGTCACCGCTGCCGACGTCGAGACGGGGCAGAAGACCGGCTGCACCATCCGGCTCAGCTCGGGCCTGAACGAGGCGGACATCAAGTCGGCGCAGGCGAAGAACGCGGCCACGACGCTGGCCCGCGCCGCTGATCACCAGGCCGCCTGATGGACTCTCTCGACCCCAACTTCGAGATCGAGGTGCAGGCCCTCGTCCAGGTCCTCGACGAGCTCGACTATTTCCAGATCCTCAAGGTCCCGCACGAGGCCGAGCCGCACGAACTCAAGCTCGCCTATTATCGTGAGTCGCGCTCCTATCACCCGGACCGGTTCTATCAGGTGCAGAACGTCGAGCTGCGCGAGTCGGTGGGGCGCATCTACAAGCGCATCAACGAGGCTTACGTGGTGCTGCGCGACGACGCCAAGCGCGCCAAGTACGCGCAGGACGTCTTGGGGCCCGACCGGCCGAAGAAGCTGCGCTTCGTCGAGGAGAGCGAGCAGGAGTTGAAGAAGGAGAAGGAGCAGGAGATCGGCACGACTCCACAAGGGCGCAAGTTCTTCCAGGCCGGCATGCTCGACTACATGGCGCAGCGCTGGGCCGCCGCCGAGCGCAACTTCAAGCTGGCGCTGACGTACGAGCCCGCCAACGCGAACTACAAGGCGCGGCGCGAAGAGGCGGCCAAGATCCTCAAGACGCAGCCCGGGCCGGGGACGTGAGCTTCGACCTGATCTGCCTCGCCTTGGTGGCGCTCTTCGGGCTGGTCGGCGTCTTTCGCGGGCTCATCCGACAGGTCTTCGGCCTCGCCGGGTTCATCGGCGGCATCGTGCTTGGCCGCATGTTCGCGGCGCCGCTCGCCGAGACGTTCCACGCCCAGCTCGGCTTGTCGGTCTCGATCGCGGCGGTGCTCTTCGGCTTTGTCATCTTCTTCGCCTCGGCGCTCGTGGCGCGCATCCTCGGCGGCCTGTTGCACGGGGCGCTCTCGGGCGGCATCACCGGCGCGCTCGACCGCCTCGGCGGGCTGGGCTTGGGGCTCGCCAAGGGGGCGCTCCTCGCCTGGGCCTTGGCGAGCCTGGTGTCGCTCGCGCAGCCGCGCATGAAGGACCTGGAGAAGCGCGTCCCGGGGCTGGCCAGCCTCGACCTCCCGCACTCGCAGGCGATGGCGATGGCGAAGAGCCAGAGCTCGCTCGGCGATCAGGCGAAGAAGATGCGTGCGGACGCTGAGGAGCAGGTCCGACGCGGCGTGCGCACGACGGCGGCAAAGCGCAAATAGAAGCCAGGAGCATTCGCGCTCTGCGCGGTGCGGTCGCTTCAGCTCTCGGCGGTGGTCTCAAGAACCAGGCGTGCTTCTCGAACTCGGTGACGATGCCCGTCAACAGATCGACGGTGTCGGTGTCGCCGAGCTTCTCCACGCCGCTGCGCGACTCGCGGATGACGTCGAGGTACGCCTCGATGCGGTCGGCCAGCAGGCGGACGTGCTCCTGGTCGCGCGACGTCTCTTGCGGATACTCAACCAGCTTGGAGGTCTTGGCCACGTGGCGCGCGGTGCCGTACGCGCGGCCGCCCAGGGTCACGGCGCGCTCGGCGATCGAGTCGTTGTGGTTCGCGAGGCTGACCGCGAAGGTCTCGAAGAGCGGGTGCAGGCCGGGGAACTGCGGGCCCTTGATGTTCCAATGAGCCACCTTGATCTGGCCGTGCAGGTCCAGGCCGTCAGACAGCCTGGCGTTGAGGTGCTCGATGATCTGCGCGCGTGCGGATTCGGGAAGGTGGCTCGGGCTCTTGTACATGGACGTTTGAGTGCCCGAGGCTGAGAATCGATTCATCCCGGCCGACGCAGAGCGTCCCGTCCGAGAGCACCAAAATGTCAGCGCCCGCGCCGGTGCAGGGTGAGCTCGCGCCGGGGGAGAAGCAGCTCGGCATCCTCCGCGACGAGGGCCAGCGGCGGCGGGTGCTGATCTCGCCGCTCTTCTTCGCGCTGTAGGTTTTCAATATCTGGCAGAGAGGCGCCGGGGGTACCGGCCGCGGGCAGGCGGGAACCCGCCGCGAGGAACGGGCACCCACCCGACTTAGGAGGCTCGCTGCGCTCGCATTTTTTGAATTTGCGTCGGGAGCCCTTAATCCTCTCGACGGGTTCCCGCCTGCCCGCTGCCTATCTGCCAGACTTTGAGTATGGGGGGAAAATAGACATCTAGTGAGTCAGCTTGAGTGCTCAAGCGCGACCACTTGACGTCTCCTTCACCCCCCTCCCAATGTCAGGCAAATGGGCAAATAGGCCGCCGGCAGGCAGAGGCCCGTCGCGAGGATCAAGGGCTCCCGCGGCAAGAAATCCGATCGATGCGAGCGCAGCGAGCCACAGTGGTGTGCCCAGCATGAACGTCGTCAGGAGGTGAAAGTCCTTCGGGAAGCAGGTCGCAGCGACCCGAGCAAACCGCAAGGCGACCGGCCGCGAGGCGGC
>JBBRMA010000035.1:0-59082 GCA_038231075.1 Myxococcales bacterium
CGGGCAACCCGCTCGGCCGATTCGCTGCGCATCGCCGCGTCTCTCCTCGTTGCCGTACAGAAAGTACGGCGCCTCGTCGTTCCTTGCGCTGCTTGCGACTCGACCGTTCTCCTCGGTCCTTCAACCCGATCGGTGCTCTAGAGAAACAGCACCGCGCAGCAGAGCGTGGCCGGAGCGCGGCCCGCGGCGCGCACGTGCAGGCAGCGCGCGGGCTTGAGCTCTCCATAGCCCGGCGAGACGTCGGTCTCTTCGATACTCAGCTCATACTCAAGGCTGCCGCCAAAGGCGAAGAGCGCGATCGCCTTGCCCTCCACCGCCACCTCGATGCAGCGGCGCGCGTCCAGGGGCAGAGGCACCGCGCGGCAAGCTTGCAGCTGCTCGAGACGGGCGCGCTCGGCGCCGCCGGCCTCGCGCAAGCGCACCTCCGGGTTTGGCACATACCAGCGCGAGTCGAAGACGTGGTCGCCTTGCCCCAGCAGCTCGTCAACGAAGGCGGCCCCACGAGCTGCCCGCCAGAGCGCGGCCGAGCGGCGGTGGGTGACGCCCGCGCCCACCCGCGCGTAGCCGTGGTGCTCGCCGCGGGCCACCTCGACGCCCTCGCGCGACCAGAGATCGAGGATGCGCGCCTGGCTCAGATCGGGCAGCGCGAAGAGCCGGTTCTCGTGGATCCGGTTTTGATCCAGCGAATCGACCTGCACGGTGCTGTGGCCGGCGGTCGAGCGGCGCGCGTTGCGCTGGGCGGGGTCGCGCGCATAGACGAACGTGCCGCGATCGACGATCAGATCGTGTCCGGCCCACTCCAACTCAACTGAGTTCTTGTCGTTGTGGCCGTGGCCGCCGAGGCCGCCCTGCCCGTTCGGCCCCGCGGAGATCACGAGGTACGCCTCCCTCTCGCGCAGCACGGCGATGCCGGCGTCGCGCAGCACCCGGCTCTTGCGCACGCCCTTGGCGGGCAAGGCGTCGTAGAGCAGAACGCCCGAGGCGCCGCAGAGCCAGGCCACCTCGGGCGGGCAGGCCTCGCCCTCGCCCTTGATGCTCGGGTCGCAGAGCGCGGCGGCGCCGAGCGGCGCGAAGTAGCTCATGTCGAGGACGGCGCGAGGAACGAGCGGCAGCCCGCGCACCGAATCGAAGTCGCCGATCTGCGGCGCGCGGCCCGACGGCTTGACCAGCTCGCTGAGGCTGCGGAAGAGCGAGGCCACGGCCAGCTCCACCTCCTGCGGCGCGGCCATGCCGCCGGCGCGCGCGGCCAGGACGGCGTTCAGGAACAGCTCGGCGACCAGGCGCTGGTAGCCCGTGGACGACTCGAAGTGCGTGCCGTCGGGGCGGCACTCGCGGAGGATCTCTTCCCAGAGCGCCTGCGCTGCCCAGCCGCGGTAGCGGTGCGCCCGCTCCAGCTCGGGAAAGAGCGCGCCGATGACCACGAGGCCCACCAGGTCGGCCGCGTAGTGGTTGGTGCGGACCGCGCCGCCGTCTTCGAGGTGGTGCTCGATGAAGCGGCCGTGCGCATTGAGCAGGTCCATCAACTCGGCGCGGGCCGTGGCGTCGATGACCGGGTCGTCCAGAACCAGCCCGAACGAGAGCGCTACGTGCATGGCGCGGGCGGAGACCTCCATCGCGCACGACCACTGCACGCCGCAGCCGATCGGATTTCGAGCGTTGAACTGCCGCAGCGTGTGCAGCCAGGCGCGGGCCCAGACCGAGCGCTCGTCGGCCGTGGTGGCCAGCCAGCGCGCCTGCCCGTAGCGCCAGAGGTGCGAGAGGCGGCCCACCTCCCAGGCGGTCTTGGCGTCCGAGCCTTTGACGAAGAGGTTCACGTGCGTTCCGGCCACGTTCGAGTCGTAGCGCGCGAGGGTGAGCGGATCGCGATCGTAGGCCAGCGGCGCGGTCGGCTCTCTGGCCCCTCGGGAGAAGGCCGCCACGTGCACCGGCTTTCCGTAGATCGGAAGGACGCCGTCGCGGGCGGCCTCGGCCTCGGCGAGGATGGCCGCGCACGCCTCGGGCCAGCGCTCGCGCAGCACCCGCGCGGTGGCCTCGCGCGCCTCGGGCAGGATCAGCTTCGGCTGCGCGGGGCCCGCCCGCTCGATCAGCTCCCGGCGCTTGTTCTCCTCGCGCCGCGCGGTCGCGATCAGGCTCCGCAGCGGGTGGTTCGCACGCACCCTCCCGAGCTGCCCGCGCACGGCCCGCGACGCCCTCCGCCCCACCGCCGCGACCAGGTCGAGGGGCGAGAGGGTGCGCGCGAGATAGGCGTAATAGGAGAGGTCCATCGAAGCCCGGTATTCAAGAAGAGGGAAAAGGCAGAGGCAGAGGCAGAGGCAGAGGCAGAGGCAGAGGCAGGGGAAAGGCAAGAGCTCTCAGTGGCGGTATTCCCTTGCCTCTGCCTCTGCCTTTGCCTCCTCCCCATTTCCTCACGCAGCGCGCCTCGTCCCTCCGAGCGCGCCAATCACGATCCGAGCCATGTCCTCGACGCGCGCCTCCCAGCCCTCGCCGCGGACCTTCTCGGCGCGCGCCTTGGTGGGGCCGGCGCCGGCGGCGATGGCGGCGGAGATCTCGCGCACGGTCTCGTCGGGGTCGTGACCGATGCGGCAGATGCCGAGCCGCTCGACCTCGGGCAGCGCCGTGCTCACCACCGGCAGGCCCGCGGCCAGGTACTCGCGCACCTTGAGCGGATTGGCGGCCAGGGTCAGCTCGTTCATGCGGAAGGGCATCAGCGCCACGTCAAAGCCCTTGGCGAAGCGCGGCAGGTCCGCGTACTTCTTGCGGCCGAGGAAGTGGATGTTCTTGGCGCCACTGAGCGCCGACATATCGGTGGTGGACGAGCCGACCAGCACCACGCTGCCGCCGCTGAAGGCATCGGCGACGTGGCGGATCAACTCAAGATCAACCCAATCGGCAATCAATCCCCAGAAGCCGATGATGGGCCCGGGCAATCCCTTCAACTCATCGGCGATGGGCAGGGACTCATCGGTCGCCTTCATGAAGTGCTCGAGGTCGACGCCGTGCTGGACCAGGTGGGTGTTTGAGTTGACCAGCTTCTTGTCGTCAACCAGCTTCTGGCTCGAGCAGATGACGACGTCGGCGCGGGCGAGCAGGCGCCGCTCGAGCTCCTTGATCTCCCTCCCGGGCGCGTCGGAGAAGGCGCTGAACTCGTCAACACAATGATAGACGACCAGCTCCTCGCCCAGGCTGCCGCTGACCGGCGCGCTCGAGGGCAAGAACGACCAGGAGATGACGTTCTTGAACCCAAGCTTGTCCATCGCGCGCTTGACTTGCGCCTTGAGTAGCATCCCGTTGGCGGCGCGGACCAGTTCGCTGCCATAGAAGGGGATCGCGAGCGGCGTCATGACGTGGATATTGGGATATCGCTCGACCGTCCCTTGGGTATATCCGGCGATCTTCTTGCCGATGCGCTTGAGGTCGCGCGCGCTGGCCGTGGGCCGGCGGTTGCCGATCGAGTTGACCCAGAGGATCCGGTTGTCGCGCGCGAGGATCTTCATCGCGTGCATCTTGGAGAGCGGGTCTCCATCCCAGTCGTTCGAGAAGCAGACGATGTCGCGTCCGTGCAGCGGCCCCATCGGTTCATCCTCCTTCAGCTTATGATTGGTATTGGTATAGGGATTGGGATTGGTATCGGTCCTGGGCAGCGCCTTCTGCACCGCCCGCATGTCCTGCGCCGGCGCCTTGGCGGGCGCCTTGACATCGAAGGTCTTGCGCCAGAGCTCGAGCATCCAGAGCGCGAAGAGCTCTTCCTTGCGGTCGGCCCGCCCGTCGCGGTGCTCATCGAGGAGCCGGGTGACGGCCTTCTCGCCGAAGCGCTGCCGGCAGAACGCGCCCTGGTCCAGGAGCGTCGCGCGCAGCTGCTCGTGGAGCAGGCCGCGCATCCAGCCCGCCACCGGCACGGTGAAGCCCTTCTTGTTGCCGCTGGTGCACTCGGGCGGCAGCCGCTCGTAGGCCGCCTGGCGCAGGATCCACTTGCCGCTCGAGCCGCGCAGCTTCAAGTCGGCGGGCAAGGTGGTGGACCACTCGATCAGCTCGTGGTCGAGGAACGGCACCCGCAGCTCCAGCGAGGCCGCCATGGTCATCTTGTCGGCCTTCACCAAGAGGTCGTCGGGCAGCCAGACGCGCCGGTCGAGCTCCAACATCCGCTCGAGCGGCGGCAGCCCCTCGGTCTCGGCCCAGTGGCCGGCCAGCATCTCGCCCAGGCGCGAGGTCCGCGACGAGCCAAAGCCCGGCGACTTGTCGCCGAGCAGCAGCGCCTTCTCCTCGTCGGTAAAGGCGCAGGAGACGCCGCGATAGCGTGTCTGCAGCGGCAGCGTCGCCCAGTGCAGGTACTTGCGGACCTTGGGCTGCGACGAGGCAAATAGCGCGGCCAGCGGCGCCCCGCGATCGATGGCCAGGGCGGCGTGCGCGCGGACCTTGTCCATCATCAGCATGGTCCGATAGATGGGATAGCCGGCGAAGACCTCGTCGGCGCCCTCGCCCGAGAGGACGACGGTGACCTCCTCCTTGGCGCGCTTGGACAAGTAGTAGAGCGGCACGCAGGCCGCGTCGGCGACCGGCTCGTCGAGGTGGAAGGCGAGCTGCGGCAAGAAGTCGGCGAAGTCCTGCGCGGTGACCAGCACTTCCCTGTGCTCGGTGCCGAGCGCGCGGGCCACCAGGCGCGCCTGGTTCAGCTCGGAGGATCCGTCCTCGGCGCGATAGCCGACCGCGAAGCTCTTGACGTTGCCGCCGCCCGACTCCTTGCGCAGGTCGATCATCTGCGCCGCCATGCAGCTCGAGTCCAGGCCCCCGCTCAAGAAGACGCCGAGCGGCACATCGGACAAGAGATGGTCCTTGGTGACCTGCTTGACCCGCGCCCAGAGCTCCTCCGACAGCTCCTGCGCCGGCCGCGTGTCGAGCTTGTCCGGAGCGGTCGTGCGCCAGTAGCGGCTGATCGAGAGCTTGCCGTTCTCGAAGACGGCGCTGTGGCCGGGCGAGAGCTTCTGGATCTGCTGGAAGGCGGTGAGCGCGGCGGGCACGTAGCGCAGGCTCAGGTAGAGATCGAGCGCGTCCTCGTCGAGGTCGCGCGGCACCTCGGCGTCCTGAAGCAGCGACTTGATCTCGGAGGCGAACGCGAGCCGCTTCTTTCCCAGGTGATAGTAGAGCGGCTTGATGCCGACGCGGTCGCGGGCGAGGAACAAGCGCCGCTTGCGCGAGTCCCAGATGGCGAAGGCGAACATGCCGCGCAGCCTGGTGGGCAGCGCGTCGCCCCACTCCTGGTAGCCGTACACCAGCACCTCGGTGTCGCAGTGCGAGGTGAAGGTGTGGCCCTTGGCCTCGAGCTCTTTGCGCAGCTCGAGGAAGTTGTAGATCTCGCCGTTGAACGAGACGGTGATGGTGCGATCCTTGTTGTGCATCGGCTGCGCGCCGTGCTCGCTCAAGTCAACGATGGAGAGGCGCCGGTGGCCGAGTCCAACCGGGCCGACGGTGTACAGGCCGCTGCCGTCGGGGCCGCGGTGCGCGATGACGTCGGTCATCCGCTGCAGGAGCTCGCGATCGGCGGGCCTCGCCGGGTCACGGTTGATGAAGCCGCTGATGCCGCACATGGCTTTGGGTCCCCTTTGTCAGGCGGCTCGCACGGCCTTCGCTTCGGGAGCAACGAGCCCGTAGCGAGGCAAGAGCGTGCGCAGGAGGTCGGAGTCTTGAGCGACGGGAAGCTGCGTCTCGGAGGCCGGCGAGTCGAGCGCCAAGGCGATGCCTCTGGCCAGGGCCACGGCGTCGCCGGGCGGGACCAGCAAGACTCCCGGTGGGCGCGTGCCCACGGTGGTGCAGACGACCTTGCGGCCGAGCGCGAGCGCCTCGCGCACCGAGACGCTGTCGCCGTCGGCGTGGGTCGGGCGCAGGAAGAGATCGGCGGCGGCCATGACGGCAAGCGCAGACGGGCGGCCGATCTCGCCCAGGCCATGGATGTTGAGCGCCGCGGTGCGGCCAGCCAGCTTCTCGGCGCGCGGGCCCAGTTCGTGCGGCTTGGTCCCCGGCCCGAAGACGATCAGGTGCGCGCGCGGCCGCTCGGCGTGGACGGCGGCGAAGGCGGTGAGGAGCTCGACCTCGCCGTAGATGCGGCCCTGAGCGAGCATCGCGACCAGCAAGGGGGCCGCGTCGGCGCGCACGCGGGCGGCATGGTGCGGCAGCTCGCCCGGCACGAGGAAGGAAGTGGAGAACGCGGGCACGACCACCAGCCGCTGCTCGGGAAAACCGCAGCGCATGACCGCCTTGGCGATGGGGTCGCTGACGGCCACGACGGTGCCAAAGCCACGCAGCACGCCGCCGGCGACGGTGCGCCGCGCTGCCGACTCCGCCAGCCAGGCCGGGCCAAGCCCGGAGTGCAGCGTGAGCATCGGCGCCTTGCCCGAGGCACGCCCGGCGGCCACGCAGGCCGCGCCGAGGAGCCACGACTTGGGATTGGCGCCGCTCGTGTGCAGGTGGATGAGGTACCCGCGCGCCGCGAACGAGGCCAGCTTTGCGGCGAAGTTCGCGTAGCCCCCCGCCGGATGGACGTGCTCGGCGGGCACCTGGCCCTTGCCGATGTCGAGCACGTCGACCTCTCCGCCGGCGGCGCGCGCGGCCTTGGCGAGGGTCTCGACGTGCACGGCCACTCCGCCGTGCGGAGGCGGATGGTCGCCGACCAGCAGCACCCTGCGCTTTGGCTTGGGCAAAGGGTTCGTCACGGGGGGAAGCTGCGCAGCCTCGAATCGCTCGGCAACTTGCGCGGTGTGCGATTTCGAGGGCTCGCTCGCTTTAGGACAAAAAAAGACGGCGATCGGCCATCGGCCATCGGCGTCCGCGGGAAGGGGACCGCCAACGCGCCGCTGCGGATGAGTCGATCGCCGATGGCCGAAAGCTACGCTGTTCTCGCCGACTGCAGCAGCGGCACGCGAACAGTCGCGAGCGGACGAATCACAGACGTCCAGCAGCGCGCGAGCTCCGCCGCCCTGTTGCGCGGCGCACAAAGGTCGGTGGCGATCTGGCGGCCCGCGTCGCCCAGGCGCGTGGCCAGCGCCGGGTCGTCGAGCAGCTGCGCCAGGCGGGCGGCGAGCGGAACCGGGGCGCGAGGTGGAACGAGGAAGCCGGTGCGGCCGTCGCGGATCCAGGCAGGATGCGGACCGACCGCGGTGGCGATGGTGGCGACTCCCGCGGCCATGGCCTCCGGGATGGCGTCGGCGTGCGACGCGCTTCGGGCCGGCCCCACCAGCACGGTGGCATCGGCGAGCATCGAAGGCAGCCGGTCGGGTGACTTCCGCGCACAGGCCACGCGGCCGCGAAAGCCCGCAGATTCGGCCAGCGCGGTCGTGCTGGCAGCGTCGCCCGCGCCGGTGAGGAGAAGGCGCGCAAGCGGCCGCTCGCGAGCGACGCTGAAGAACGCCAGCAGCAGCTCGGAGACGCCGCGCTCCGGATCATCGATGGGCGCGGCGCAGGCGATCCACTGCGGAGCCTGCGGCGGGTATGGCTCGCTGCGCTGGGGGAGCGCGTCGATCAGGCCGCGCACCACCGAGATTCTCGCCGGCGAGCCGCCTGCCGCGATGAGCGCGTCGCGCGTCACCGGGCCGCCGCAGAGGGTCCGGGTGGCGAACCGCGTGGCGCGCGCCGACGAGGGCGAGACCTGCTCGGGTCCGATCTCGAGCGTGACGGGCACTCCCAGAGCACGTCCGACCAGGGCCGTCGAGAGGAAGCTCACGCGGGCGTGGAGCAGCTGGGGCCGCAGGCGGCGGGCTTTGCAAAAGATGGAGAACATCGAGCCGCCGGCCACCGCATCCAGCGCGATCGACGAGTCGCGCAGGGCCAGGTCGATCCCGGTCTCGAGAGCCCCGACGGCCGTGATTCGCAGGACGGAAGCGCGCATGAGCAAAGCTGCGGCTGGTCGCCACCTTCGGCAAGCTCGGCCGCTGTCCGCTGGCGGACGATTTTCCGACCGAGAGTTGTCGGCGCGAGCCGCAGCTTTACGCAGCCTGTTTGAGCGCTGGCGGAGGCTCTGCGTTGCCGAGCAGCGCGCGCTTGAGCCGCACCACCGGCGTCCCCTGCCCCGGCGCCAGCGCCAGCACCGCCGCGTAGACGACCGCGTAGGCGAGTCCGGAGATCAAGAGCCAGAGGAACGGCCGGGCCTGCGCCATCGGCAGCCGCGCGATGGCGAGCACCGGCGCGCAGGCCAGGAGCGCCGCCAGCGCGAGGTGCCCGAGGTGACCCCAGGGCAAGAGGTGCCGCAGCGTGACCTTCAAGTCGTGGCGGACACGAAGGAGCATGGCGACGCGCATCACGGCCTCCACCGCACAGTGGCCCATGATGGCGCCGGTCATGCCGTACAGCTTGATGCCGCCGAGCACCGCGGGGATGACCAGCGCCAGCTTCCAGGCGCAGTTCTTGGCGATGTACTTGGTTTCGCCCAGCGCCCGCAGCGTGCCGTCGAGCGGCAAGGCAGCGAAGGGGATGGTGAGCAGCGCCAGCCGGAAGATGGGCACGCTCTGGTCATACCGGTGCGTGAAGAGGGCCGGGATGAAGAGCGACCCGGCCGCGACCAGGCCGGCGCAGAGCGGGAAGAAGACCGCCGCGAGGCGCAGGTTGGCCTCGTGGAAGAGCGGGGTCGCGTGCTCGCGGTCGGTCTGCGCGAGGCGCACTTGCAGGACGTCGCTGATGGGCGAGTAGAGCAGGTTGATGATCGGCACCTGGAAGCAGCCGACCATGTAGACCGCGAACTCGGCGGGCGTGACCTTGGCGCCGACCGCCCACTGGTGGAAGGTCTGCTGCGGGTTCTGCAGGAGCATCGCGGCGCCGAAGGGCAAGGAGTAGAGGAGCTGCTCCTTGAAGAGCGGGCGATTGATGCGGGGGCCGCCGTTCTCCATCACCAGCCACGCGCAGCCGGCCAGGCGCAAGAGCCCGTGCACCACGTTCGCCCAGAGCAGGCCGGAGAGGCCCATCCCGAGCACGAGCGGAATCACCGAGAGGCCGACGCGAAAGCCCTCGGAGATGAAGATGGCGAGCGCGGCGCTCCGGACCTTGCCCTGCGCGGTCAGGTGGATCTCGAGCGGCGCGGTGACGACCAAGAGCAGCATCACCAGGGATGCGGCGAGCCCGACCTCTGCGAGCGGCGGGTTGCCGAACTGGTTCGCGAGCAGGTGGCGGCCAAGGTAGAGCCCGATCGCGCCCACGCCGCCGAAGAGGCTGAGGGTGAAGAAGCTCTGGGTCAGGTAGGCGCCGCGGTCCTCGCCCGCGCGGGGCACGAAGTAGTAGAGGCCCTGCGACATCCCGAACTGCATGATGGCGTACGCCGTCATGATGACCAGGAACGCGGCCTTGTACGTGCCGTAGTCAGCCACCGTCATCAGGCGCGTCAAGAGCAGGGGCAGCGCGAACGAGAGCACCGCCGCGCCGCCGCGGCCCATCATCAAGGGGCCGGCCTGCTTCAAGATGCTGCTTCCCTTGCCGCTCATTTCTCGAGATCCCTTCAGCCGTGCGCGCGCAGCGGGCTCTTGCCGGCCGACTTCGCCGTGTCGGGGCCAAGATTGGTCGGGCGGGCGCCGAGGACCGGCGTCTGCAGCGAGAGCGCCCCGAAGACGTCGTCGAACTGGCAGGCCGTCAGCGCCTCCGAATAGCCGCCGAGCGCGCCCACCGAGCTGTTCTCCCAGAGCACCTTGCGCTTGAGCGCAAACGGATCGACGCCGGGCGTGTTGGGCAGGTCCTCGGTGGTGACGGCGCTGTGGAATCCGAGCGACTGCAGCGCCTGCGCGATGCCCGGGCTGTACCAGCCGTTGCAATAGGCGAAGTGGTTCACCTTGGCGCGCAGCCCGGCCTCGAGCGTGGCCTTGCACTGCTGCAGATCGCGCGCCGCCTTCTCCAGCGGCAGGTGGGTCAGGACGGTGTGGCCGACGGTGTGGGCGCCGATGCTGATGCCGTTCGCGTTCAGCTCGCGCAGCTGCTCCCAGGACATGTTGAGGTGGCCCTCGGGCACCGCGATGCCGCGCAGGCCAAGCCGCTCCTCGAGCGCGCTGGAGAGGCCGTCGAGCACCTCGGTCGAGTGGTCGCTGATCAGCCGCTCGAGGACCTTCCCGAGCGGCGGCGCGCCTTCGACGGCGCGGGTCAGGAACGGCTGGAGCGCGCTCGGGACGCCGACCGCGGTGCCCGAGAGGTTGCGCTCCTGCATGCGCGCGAGCGCGTCCCAGAGCCGGTCGTGCAGCAGCCGGTCCTGGGTGCCGACATACGCCGACGGCACGTAGACGATGCCGGGGACGCCCAGCTCCTTCATCACCGGATAGGCGTGGTTGTAGACGCCGCGGTAGCCGTCGTCGAAAGTGATCACGGCCAGGTCCCGCGCGGGCGAGCTCTTGCCCGACAGCGCCGAGAGCGCGTCGTCGAGCGAGACGATGTCGTGGGTCTCGGCGAGCTGCACGAGGTGCCGCCGGAAGGTCTCGCGCGTGATGCTCATGGTCGGCACGGTGCGCGCGTCGTCGGAGTCGATCTTCTCGACCACGCGGTGGTAGCTCAAGATCAGCACCCGCCGGCCGCCCGCCGCCTTGCGCGCCGCCGCGGCGATCGCCGCGCGCGCGCCGCTGTAATGGAGCATCACGGCCGCGGCGCCCTTCGACACGCGGCGCGCCATCTGGACTGCAGTTCGCTTGAGACTCATCGGCCCCCCTCCCCCTCGTTGGTCGTTCCGCTCGCCCTGACCAAGGACCAGATCTGCCGCGGCGATGCGCCGGACTTGAGCGCACGGCGCGCCACGCGGGCGCCCTCGAGCAGGCCCGCTGGCACAGCCGACTTGAGCGCCTCGCGCACGCCCTTGGTCGCCTTCTCCGCCGTCTGGGCCGCCCGGCCGCGCGCGCCGCGCCAGAAGCGCAGCTGCACCGTCCAGCGCTCGGCCCGCGCCCACTGCGCCTTGTAGCCTTCGTTTCCGCGCAAGAAGTCGAAGTCGGTCAGCCCCTCGGCGAAGGCGTCCTGCACCGTGCGCGCGAGCAGGACCAGGCCAACCGACCGACCCGCCCAGACCGGCTCATATCCCGACTGGTAATAGAAGAAGGTCTTGTCATGGGTGACGCCGTAGACGCTGGCGACCGCTCTGCGCGCAGCCAGGAGCGTGTACACCCGCAGCCGGCCCTTGGCGGCCAATTGCGCGGCGGCCGCTTTGTGGAATGACTCGTAATTGGTATCGGGGATGCCGTCCGACCCGCCGGCCTCGGCCCAGCGGGCGCGGTGCAGCGCGAAGAAGCGCTCCATCGCGAGCGGCGTCTCCTCTGGCGTCGTCGCCACTTCGATCGACGAGCCGGGCTGCCGCTGCAGCCACTTCTCGCGCCGCTTGAGGTTCTCGCGGCGGCCCAGGCCGGAGAGGAAATCGTCGTAGCTCCCCTTGAGCGGGATGTGCGGGCAGACGAAGCGCAGCTTGCCGTCGCGGACGATCCCACCCGTGGCGCGACCCGCCGGAAATCGGTCCGCCAGCGCGATCACCGTCGCCGAGTCGCGGAGCATGCCGTCGAGATCGAGCAGATCCCAGGGAAGGCCCGAAAGCGCCTCCAGGCAGGCCGAGAGCACCTCGCCCTCGAGCCCGGGCGCCGCGAGCACGTCCATGTGATCGCAGCCGGTCGCGCCATCGCCGAGGTACGCGAGGCGCGTCACCTCGACGCCGCCGACCTTGACCCGCTCGGAGAAGAGCGGCCAGAGGCCGACGAGGCCGTTGAGCGCGTCGCGCACGGTGATGATCTGGAGCGCGCGGCCGGCCGGGGCGCCGAAGTGGTCCCACCACGGGATCAGCCACTCGGGCCCGAGGAACATGGTGCCATCGCGCGCGCTGTCATTGAGCGCCGACCACTCGGCCTGCAGCAAGGAGAGCGCCGCGAGGTCGCCCACCACTTGGGTGTGGACCCTCGCGCTGACCCTGCCTTCAACCTGCTCTTCGAGTGCAGCTTCAGCCATGGCAGCGCCTTCGGCCCGCACCATGCGCAGCGGAATCGCGGCGCTCATCCGATCAGCTCCCGCACGCAGGCGGCGACGTGGTCCATGTCGGCCGGCGACAAGTCCTGGTGGACGGGCAGCTCGAGGATGGTCTCGCGCAGCCGATCGACCTCGGGGAACGCGCCCGCCGGCACGCGCGGGTGGCGGACGCGCCAGAAGTCCACGGTCTCGATGCCGCGGGCGAGCAGGCGCGCCATGGCCGACGCCTTCTCCTCGAGCGGCAGCGGATAGAAGAGCGGGCAGGTGCCGGGCGGCAACTCGCCCGTCAGCGGCGGGGCCACGTCGCGCAGCGCCGCGTAGAGGAAGAAATAGTTCCGGCGCCGCCGCTCGACGATGCTGGCGCAGTCCTGGTTGCGCAGCACCACGTGCGAGGCCGCGCTCATCCCGAGACCCACGTCGGCCTCGTTGAAGTGCTGCGTGCCCGTCGAGACGTGCGCGACCTTGCTGGTGCGCTTCACCCAGCGGCCGCCCCTGCGCAGCGCCGCGCGCATCGCGGCTCCCGCGGGCCCGACGCGGAGCTCGAGATTCGAGAGCAGGCCGCCGATCAGGTGCGAGGCCGTCGAGGGCAAGGGCGGCGCGGTCGGCTCGTCCAGCTCGACGAGCTTGTTCTTGAGCTGGTCGTTGTTGATGAGCAGCGCGCCGCCGTTCGGCACCGGGATGGTCTTGTAGAGACAGAAGACCGAGGCGTCGCCGAAGGAGCCGAGCGGGTCCCTGCCGCGGCGCGAGAGCAGCGCCAGCGCGCAGTCCTCGATCAGCGGCAGCCCCTTCTCCTTGCAGAGCTGGACCGCGCCGTCCACGTCCTGCGGAAACCCCGCGTAGTGGATGATGTAGAGCGCCGCGGTGTCCGCCGTCATGCGCTTCTTGGCGTCCTCGAGATCGCCGCGCATCTGCGAATCGACGCGGAAGAAGATGGGCTCGACGCCGGCGGCGAGCAGCGTCTCGAGCTCGACGCCGTGGTGGTAGGCGGGGAAGAGGACCTTCTTGCCCTTGAGGTCGAGCAGCTTGATCGCGTCCCAGACCGCGTTGCGGGCGAAGTAGCGGAAGCGCAGGCCGGGCTGGTCGAACGGGTAGCGCAGTGGCGAGGTCGCGGCCGGTCGCGGGATCAGCATCGAGGGCCAGGTGGTGGGCATCGCCGGGACCACGCGCCTGGGCGCCGGCGCGCGCTCGCCGCGGCCCACCGTCACGCGCATCCCCGACTTCCCCGCGAAGACCGTGCTCGCCACTGTCATTCCCCCTTTTGCTTTCCAAAGGCCTTCAGCTTGCCGACGATTTTCGCCAGCGGAGCGGGCATGAATGAGCGTTCATTCAGCAGCTCACGCCCCCGGTCGAGGAGCGAGCGAGCCACCGGCCAGCCCACGTGGCGCGCGCCCTGGACCAGCCGGCCCTTGGGCGTCTTCCCGAAGATGGTCAGCCAGGTGTGCGTGCGCAGCCTCGGTGCCCAGTCGAGCTTCCAGTCCATGCAGGGGCCGAGGAAGTCGAACTCCGAAAGCCCCTGGTCGCACGAGGCCTTGATGGCGTCGGCGGCGAGCTGCTGGCCGGGCGAGAACTCGCGGAAGGACTCGTCGTAGCCGACCTTGATGAGGAAGAAGCGGCCACCGTGGGCGATGGCGAGGTGGCCGGCGATGCGCTTGCCCGCCGCCTCGACGAACGAGAGCTGCAGCGCGCCCCGCTTGGCGGCGTCGCGCGCGATCTGCGTGTAGAAGCCGACCAGCTTGGGGTCGAGCGCGATGGCGCTGCCGCCCTCGCCCTTCCAGCCCGAGGCCTCGATGTCGAAGAAGTCGGCGAGCGCCAGGTCGAGCGCCTTGGCGTCCTTGTTGTCCACCTGGAGGTACTTCACCTCGCCGTGCTGCTCGGCGAGGCGGCGGCGGCGGCGGCGCAGGTTCGCCTTGAACTTGCTGTCGGCCTTGGCCTCGACGGCGGCGAGCTTCTCGGCGGGCTTGCCGGGCGCGAGCGGGACGTACGGCGAGTGAAGCGAGGTCCAGAGGCCGAAGGGGTGCCCAGCCTTGCTGGCCAATTCGCGCAGTCGGAACTCAGGGGCGCCTTCGGGCAGGTCGCGCAGGCGCAGGCGGTCCCAGCCCGGCGCCTTGGCGACGGCGTCCCAGAGCGCGTCCAGCGCTTCCACTCCTCGGCGACCGAGCAGGACGCCTCCGCGCTGGGAGTGATCGTTCACCGGCAGCTCCCAGCTCTTGAGCGGGAGCCAACACGTGTCGAGGCCGCGCTCTTCCTTTTCGACCAAGGCGATGGCCGCGTGCAGCTCGCCGCCGGAGCGGGCGACGAAGACGCGGAGCGGCGCCGAAGGGGTGAAGTTTTCCACGTGGGCGCGGACCCACTCGTGGCGCAGCATGGGCTCGTCGCGCGGCCCCTTGGCGAGCGCGGCGTTCCACTCTTTCTCGAGGGAGACGAAGGCGTCGCGGCCCTCGATCAGCTCGACCACGAAGGGCTGGGTGTCATCGACGACGGCTCCGCCCTTGGGCGTCTTCTGCTGCTTGGGCGGCCTGACCGGCCTCGCGGCCGCTGGTGGAATCGCGTCCACGGGAGCCTCGGGAGAGGGTGCGATCGCTGCTGCTGCACTGGAAGACATGCGCTTGCTCTCCTTGACGAAACCAAGCTGTGCATTGGTGGGACGCTTGGCAGCCAGCTGTGCGGCAGTTGACAGCGGCGTCCCGGGCACAAATCAGGGCAAGCCGCTGGCCGGTCCGGCCCCCAACGCCGGGACCGGATCCGTCTACAGAACCAGTAGCGATGCCTAGCGCGCGCCGCGGCCGAAGATGACGGTCTTGGCGGTGTGAAAGACGATGGCCAGGTCGAGGAACAGGCTGCGGTGCTCGACGTAGTAGAGGTCGTACTCGAGCTTGGCGCGCGCGTCCTCGACCGTGGCGCCGTACGGGTAGCGGATCTGCGCCCAGCCGGTGATGCCGGGCTTGACCGCCTCGCGCAGGCCGAAGAACGGGATCTGCTGCTTGAGCTGCTGGATGAAGAAGGCGCGCTCGGGCCGCGGGCCGACGAAGCTCATGTCGCCGCGGAGCACCGCGAAGACCTGGGGGATCTCGTCGAGCCGGGTGCGGCGCAAAAAGCCACCGATGCGGGTGACGCGCGGGTCGGCCTTGGCGGCCCACTGGGGGCGCCCGTCGGCCTCGGCGTCGGTGCGCATCGAGCGCAGCTTGTGAATGCGGTACGGCTTGCCGCCGCGGCCCACGCGCTCCTGGAAGTAGAAGACCGGCCCCTTGGAGTCGAGCTTGATGAGCACGGCGAGGATGGCCAGCACGGGCGAGGCCAGGACCAGGAGCGTTGTCGAGAGGGCCAGGTCGAAGGCGCGCTTCATCGCGTTCTGCAGCGGCGTGCCGAGCGCGGAGCCGAAGGCCAGGTCGCTCGGCTTCAAGAAGACGATGGGCGCGCGGCGCAAGAGCCGCTCGGCGACGCGGTGCGCGGGCAGGACATCGACGCCGCGCAGGCGCAGCTGGATGAGCTCGTCGAGCGGCAGCGCGGCCCGCTTCTCCTCGCTGGCGATGGCCACCATGTCCGCGCGGTGCTGCACGGCCAGCTCGAACAGGGTCTTGTGCGGCTCGGCGGGATGCGGGGTCTGGGGAAGCGTGAAGACGTTGGCCATCGGCTGCTGCAGCTCGGCGGCGGGCGCGGCGTGCACCTGCTTCGAGATGGGCAGCACATCGGCGAGGTGGCCCTGCAGCGAACGGTCCTTGTCGCTCGCCGCCTCGCTCGACTTGGTATCGCCCGGCTCGGAGCTGCCGCTCTTGGCGATCATCGGGCTCGGGCCCGCGCCCACCGCGGTCCTGAGCGATCCTTCCGCGCGCAGCTCGGGCACGTAGCTGCCGACCGGCTCGGCCTCGCCGTAGCACTCCTCGCGGATCAAGCGGTGCAGCTCTTTGGCCTGCGGGCCGTTGCCGACGATGAGCACGCGCATCGGCCCGTCCTTGTCGAGCCGGCCGACCAGCGCCGCGCGCACCAGCAGGACGCCGAGGCAGGCGAGGCCCACCGCGTCGAGCAGCGCGCCCTTGGGCAGGTGGATCCCGGTGGCGACGCCGAGCACCGCGCCGCCCACCGCTGCAAACCCGAGCGCGTTCAGCGCCCGCGATCCCTTGGCGCGGTCGTCGCGCATGCGCTGGGGGTCATAGAGGTCGGCGAGGTAGAGGGCCGCCGGGACGCACGCTGCCGCCAGCGCCAGGACCGCGAGCCCGCGCAGCTCGACGCCGCCGCGCCCGACGACAAAGACCGCGACCCCGACCAGACCCGCCTCGATGAGGCAGAGCCTTGCTGCGCGCCCGCTGTACCAGTGACCTGCAAACTGCGGCATGGTTCCCTTCCTCCCCGACCCCACCCAAGAACAACCTCTTCACTCCGCCTCGTCCTGTCTCCTTCTAGCGAGGGCTCCGTCGCTTGCTCGCTCCGGAGCCGTCGCGTGCGAGCCCCTGCTACTGCGAGGGACCGCTCGTCAGCATCCGGCGGTGATCGGCGGCGTGCCGCCCGCGGGCGATGGACATCGGCTCCGGGACGCGGCGCGGATCGACGCCATTGAGCACCACGCCGAGGAGCGGCGTGCCGGCGAGCTGGCGCACGGCTGCCGCCACCTGGTCGCGCGAGGTCGATTCGGCCTTGGTCACCAGCACCACGCCGTCCGATCGGTGCGCCACGATGTTCGAGTCGGCGGTGGCCAGCGCCGGCGGGACGTCGAGGTACACCTCGTCGAACAGGTTGCGCAGCTGGCCGAGCATCGCCAGGAAGCGCGGTCCCGCCAGGAGCGAGGCCGGCTCGGAGGCAGGCTTGCCCGCCGGGATGACCGCGAGGTGCCCCTCGTGGAACTTGCCGAGCGCCTCGCCAAGCTCGGCGCGGCCCATCAAGATCTCCGAGAGGCCGTTCCTCGCGCCCAGGCCGAAGATGCCCGAGAGCGCGCCGCGACGCAGGTCGGTGTCGACCAGCGCCACCCGGGTCTCGCCGCTGCGTGCCGCGGTCAAGGCCAGGTTGGCCGCGGTCAGGCTCGTGCCTTCACCGCGCACCGAGCTGGTCACCGCGATCACGGTGCCGCCCGCCTGCGACGAGATCTTCGCCTGCCGCAGCTTGTAGAGCAGCATGCGGTAGCTCTCGGCCGCCGCGCCGTGCGGATCGGTCAGGGCGACCAGCCGCCCATCCACCGAGACGCCCGCCTCGCCTGCCCCGTCCACTCGCTCGAGGAACTTCTCCCGTGCTTCGCTGATTGCCTTCGGTTGCGTGCTCATGTGAGCTCCTGATTCGATAAGTTGATTGGTTGAAAGGTCGTCGAAAGCGCTTGGTCAGCGAGCGGGCGGGAGAGCAAGGACTGCGCCGGACGCCCGGGTCTCGAGGATGCGGGGAATCGACGCCAGGATGGGCAGCGCGACGGCCGCGCCGGCCTCGGCTTCGCTGCGCAGGGTGCGATCCGACATCTCCGAGGCTGCTGCAGCCGCGATGCCAAGACCCAGCGCGGCCAGGAACGCGAGCAGCAGGAACTGGGGCCGGTTGGGCGAGCCGGGCAAGGTCGGCATGGCAGCCGACTCGAGCACGCGGAACTCGCTGGTGGCGTCCTTGCGCTCGAGGTCGTAGGCCAGCTCGGCCTCGGCCTTCTTGGAGACGAGCTGCTGGACCTTGGCCTTCAAGACGTCGGTCTGCGAGCCCAGCTCGGAGAGCTTCGCCGCGTTGCCGGGCACCAGCGCCATCTTCGCGTCCAGGGTGGCGATGCGCCTGTTCAAGGTATCGATGTTCTTGCGGCTGCGATCGACGGCCTTCCCGATGCGGGTCTGCTCGAGCGTGTTGGCGGCCGCGTGGGACCGCGCCGCCTGCAGCCGGGCGTGGACGTCGGCCGCTTCACGCTGCAGCTGCTGCACGTCGGGGTGGTCGGCCTTGAGCTGCGCCGCCGCGGCCGCGTAGCGGGCCTTGACGCCGCCCTCTTCGTCCTCGAGCCGGCCGACCTCGGTGTCCTTGCCATAAGGCAGCGTGCCGATCAGGTCCAGGCGGCGCTGGGCGTCGGACATGAAGCCCGACTCCTGCTCGATCTGCTTGGAGAGCTGGTCGCGCTCGCGCATCATCGACTCGAGCAGCTCGGGCAGCGCGCCCTTCTGGCCGTTCTTGAACTCGGCGATCTTCTGCTCGCCGGTCGCGAGCTGGGCCCGCATCTCGGCCAGCTTGGCGGAGATGGTGTCGCGGGTGCGGGCCACCTGGCCGGCGCGCACTTGCAGGTTGCCCTCGATGAAGAGCTCGGCGATGCGGTTCGCGATGTCCGCCGCCTGCGCCGGCTCCTTGCTCTTGACGGTGATGGCGAAGGCGGTGTCACCCTCGGGCCGCACTTCCATGTCGTTGCGCAGCGCCTCGACGGCGCCGTCCATGCCGCCCTTGGCGCGCTCGCGCGGGTAGAGCTTGAGCTCGTCGACGATGACCGAGAGGGTGCCGCGCGCGTAGACCTGCGCCCGCACCGACTTGACGCGATCCTCGAGCGGCGCCAGCACCGGCGTCACCAGATCCGGGTGCGGGTGCAACGGCTCCACCATCACGAGCGCCCTGGCGCTGTACTGGTTTGGCAGCCGCGAGATCACCAGCGCCGCCAGCGCGAAGACCACCCCGGCCACGATTGCCGCCCGCTTCCAGCGCCGCCGCAGCGACCCCAAGAGCTCATCGAACGTGTACGTCCGCTCCATTTCGTTCCTCCCTTATGGTTCGCCCAGGTCCAGAGCCCTTGAACGAAAGCAGTTGATTGAAAGACAATTACCAATCGCGCGGTGACTCCCAGGTCAGCCGCAGTTGAAAGACGTTCCTGTCCACGATGTGGTCGGCGTCCGCGCCGCCGAGCCGTGCATCGCGAGCCGCGGTCGCGCCCAGGATCCAGGCGCGTCCAATGCGATAATCGAGCCCGACGCCGGCGCCATATCCGAGCACGCTGCCGTTGCCGTCCGGGGTCTCGTTCCGATAGATGCCGCCGCGCAGGGTGCCGCGGAGGTTGGTCACGAGGTCCTGGAAGACCGCGGCCTCGGCGTTGTCGCCGAGCAGCGGGCCGCCCAGCGTCGGTCCGAGCACCACGTCGTGGAAGACCGCGAGGTGCAGGCCGTTGGTCGGCGTGGCCAGCTCGAGCTCGGCGCGGCCGACGGGCAGGAAGGTCTGGCCGGTGGGGCGAGAGAGGATCGAGGGGCCCGCGTACACGGCCAGCTCGGCGATGGCCGAGAGCCGCCGCTTGTAGCCGGCGAGCACCGCAGTGTCGATGCCGGTCGAGCCGCCGCTCCACTCCGCCACCGTGGTCTTGCCCAGGCCGAAGAAGAGCTGCTCGCGCAGGCCGAGGCTCACCGTGTCGAAGGCGGTCATGCGGTGCTCGTAAGCCACGTGCGGCGTCAGGAGCAGGCCGTTGCCGGGGTCGCCGGGCGTGAAGTAGAGGCTCTCCTGATCGAGGCCGACCAGGGTCGTGCCCTCCTCGGAGTTGCGGTAGCTCAGCTCGCTGCCGAACCGCGAGTGGAAGATGTTGCGCTGCCCGGGCCGCAGGAGCAGGCCGAGGTTGGCCACCGAGAACGGGTCCTGCGCGTACTGCGTCTTCAAGTCGAACTTGAGCGCCGTGCGGGTCCCGAGCCGCGAGCGGAAGTCGGCGGCGCAGAGCTGGTTCAGCACCAGGTCGCCGTTGGCCGCCGGGTACTGCTCGGGCCGCTCTAGCCGCGAGAAGCCGACCGAGCAGTCGATCGTGGACTTGAGCCCGTGGTCGCCGAAGAGGTTCAGCTTCAGGCCAGGCAGGATCTGCCCGAAGCCGTCGCCACCCTGCCCGTCGAGCAGGATGTTGTTGTCGTAGCCCGCGCCCACCGTCACGCGCGGCTGCCACTCGAGATAGACCTTGGCGCTCGCCGCGGTGCTGGCGGCGAGGAGTGCCAACGCGGCCCAAAGGCCGCGATTCAGGCTGGGCCGCGTCATGTTTAAGGGACCACCACGGTGTCGCCGCTCGAGAGCGCAACGCGCTTCTTGCCGTCGACGAGGTCGTCGTAGCTGACGCTGAACTTCTTGCCGTCGGCGCGCAGGACGTGGATGTCGCCGCGGTCGGCGAACTCAGCCAGGCCGCCCGCCATCGCCAGCGCCTGCAGCACGTTCAGCTCGCTGCGCAGCGTGAAGGCGCCCGGGTGGGCCACCATGCCGGTGACGAAGACCTTGCGGCCGTTGATGTCGCGCACGATGACGGAGACGCGCGGGTCGCGCACCAGCGGCGAGAGCGCCTTGGTGACGTTCGACTCGAGCTCCTTGGGCGTGAGCCCCTCCGCCTGCATCTCGCCCACCAGCGGCAGCGCGATCTTGCCGTCAGGGCGGATCGGCACCTGGCGCGAGAGCTCGGGCTCCTTCCAGACCGAGACCTCCACCACGTCCTCGCGGCTGAGGGTGAACGCCTCGCTCGGCGCCGCCTCGTCGCGATTGTCGGACTTCGAATGCGCGCACGCCGACAGCGCGACCAACCCCACCAGGAACAACCCCCGCGCAGATGACATCGGACTCTCCTCCTCGCCTCGACGGCGACAATTCACGTGCAGACCGCTTGAGCACGCTGCGTGCCAGAAGCAGTTCGCCGCTCCGTGCTGGACGCCTTGTTACGAGGAGAAGGCACGGTGCCTCTGACCGACCGTGAGAGCGAGCCCGCGTGCGCTCGAAGTCGCCACTGGTGCCCACCCGTGGGGTCGCGCGTTCCTCGACGAGGAAGCACCGTGCCCAACCACTGCGACCACTGGCCAACACAGCATGCTGGCGCGCTTGTTGCTCTGTTTGGGCTCGGGTCGGGTGGCACCGGTCCACAACAGGGGGAGTCCTCAAATGTCTCGGGTCATCGTCGCAGCAGCTCTGATCTTCGCAGCCGCAGCACTGGTTCTCCACAAGGCGATCTTCGATGGGCCCTTCACCGAGCCCGCGCTGCTCGTCACCATGGGAAGCTTCTTTCTCCTCGCGGCGAAAGTGTGCGGCACACAGGAGAAGATCGAGCACGCGCACGACAACAAGGTCGAGCCCATGCTGGTCGCCGAGCGCCACAGGGCCAGCGCCTAGCTGCGCCCCGGTCTGCGCCACGTGGGCGCGAGCGTTGGACCACGACGTCGGCGTGAGCAGCGGCGTGGCCGGAACGAGCGAGAGGGTCGTTCACGGCCACGTTCACGTTTGAGTCCAAGGTCCACGCGAGTGGAAACCAAATGAAAAGAGCGCGCGCCCGGCCAAGGCGACGCGCTCTTTGTCGTTCAGGGCCGTGGCGCTCTTAGCCCTGAATCCGCGCGACGGTGCGCGCGGGATCAGGACAGTTCGCCTCGGCGAATACGCCGACGGCCTCCTAGCCGTTGCGCGGATCGACGGCGGCCAGCGGCGGCAGCGGCTCGATGTTCTGCAGCCGCGGGTCGGTCAGTCCGCAGTCCTTGATCTTGTACAGCAGCGCCTTGTAGCTGATCTGCAGGCGGGTGGCCGCTTTGCGCTTGTTCCAATTGGTGCGCGCAAGCATGGCGCCGATGGCTTCACGTTCGGCACGCAGCGCGGCCTGGCGGGCAATCTCTTTCAACGACACGGTGTCGTTGGGCCCGAGCGGCATGGGCATGACGTTGGCCAACATGGGCGGGGGAGCGCTCACCGAGTCCACGCGCAGCTGCGGCGGGTTCGACTGGTTCGCCGGAGCGAGCGTGCCCCCGACCGATCCCTGGCCGAGCGGCGTCTGCATCATGCTGCCGGGCCTTCGCTGCAGGCCGGCCAGCTCGTCGAGGACGAAGCGCTCCTCGCGCAGCACGACCAGGCGGCGGACGAGGTTCTCCAGCTCGCGGACGTTGCCCGGGAAGTTGTACTCGCCGAACTTCTTGTAGATCTCGGGCCCGAAGTTGGTCGGCTGCTTGTACTTGCTGCCGTACTTCTTGCGGAAGTGCTCGATGAGCAGCGGGATGTCTTCGCGCCGCTCGCGCAGCGCGGGCACGTGCACGCTGACGACGTTGAGTCGGTAATAGAGGTCCTCGCGGAAGTTGCCGCGGCTGATCTCGTCCTCGAGGTTTCGATTGGTGGCGACCACCACGCGCGCGTCCACCCGCAGCGGCTTGCGCCCGCCGACCCGGTAGTACTCCTCGTCCTGGAGGATCTGCAGCAGCTTCGCTTGCAGCGACGGGTGCATCTCGCCGATCTCGTCGAGGAAGATGGTGCCGCCGTGGGCCAATTCGAACTTGCCGGGCTTCTCGCTGGTGGCGCCGGTGAAGGCGCCGCGCTCGTGGCCGAAGAGCTCGCTCTCGAGCAGCTCGGTCGGGATGGCCGCGCAGTTGACCTTGATGAACGGCTTGGTGCGCCGCGGGCTGCGGTCGTGGACGGTGCGGGCGATGACTTCCTTGCCGACGCCGCTCTCGCCGCGAATGAGCACGGGCACGTCGGCCTCGGCGGCGCGATCGACGATGTCCCAGATGCCGACCATGGCCGGGCTCTGCGAGACGAAATCGGGCGGCGCGCCGCGGCGCGGAGGCAGCGGGCGCTCCGGGTGGATCTCCTCGGGCGAGACCGCGACGGGCTCGACCTTGGGTGCCGCGGGCTCCGGGATGGGCTCGGCCGTGCAGCGATCGAGGGCCTCTTTGAGCGCCTCGAGCTCGAGCGGCTTGACGAGGTAGTCGCTGGCGCCGAGCTTCATGGCGCGCACGACGGCCTCTGGCTCGTCCATGGCGGACAGCGCGATCACGGGCGCGAGCCCGCCCTTGGCGCGGTAGCGGCGCAGCACTTCGAAGCCGTCGATGTCGGGCATCCTCAAGTCGAGCAGCACCGCTGCCGGCGGGACCGCGGCGCCAGCCAGCATCTCCAGGCCTTGGCGGCCATCGCGGGCCCCGACGCCGTGGTACCCGGCGCCTGCCAGCTCGAAGATGAGGATTTCGCGGACGGTCTCGTCGTCGTCGATGACGAGGACTTGCTTGGTGCGCTGCATCACGTCACTCCCGCGGTCCGTCGGGTTCCCGACAAAGGGAAGAGTTTCGGACCGGCAGGGAAAAAAGTAGGAACGCCTAAGCCAGCGGGCTAGTGCCTGCTGAGTGTTTTGTGGGGCATGAGTCTCCACTACTGGACACGAAGTTACCCAAGGACAGTCCAGGCGGTCACAGCTTCCAAAGCGACCGCAGCGCGGCGTTGACCGCGCGCTGGCCCTCGAGGTTCACCGCGTGGCCAACCTCCGGGACCACGACGAGCTCAGCGCCGGGGATGAGCGCGGCGAGCTCCCGGCCACCTTCTATAGGAGCGAGCTGATCGAGGGCTCCATGAAGGACCAACGCCGGCACTCGCAGCGACGGCAGCCTCGCGCGCGCGTCGTGGGCCAGCGCGGCGTCCACCTGGCCGCGGAAGCCGTCGATGGACTGCAGCGGCTGCTGGCCGGCGAACCGCAGCGCCGCGCGTGAGTTCGAGTCGCTTTGCCAGAAGCGCTCGGTGAACAGCCAGGCGTACGCCTGCCGCTCCCACGCCTCGCGCAGCGCTGGACGCTCGTGGGCCAGGGGAAACAGCTCGCGCCACGCCAGGAGCAGCGCGCGGCTGCGCGGGGACTGGGCGGCAAAGGTGCCGAGCAGCGCCAGCGTGCGCACGCGGTCCGGATGGGCGAGCGCCAGCTCCTGCGCCACCGCGCCGCCCAGGCTCAGGCCGACCACGTGGGCGCGCTCCACGCCGCACGCGTCCAGCACGGCGAGCGCATCGGCAGCGAGCTGCGCCGTCGAGTAGGGACCCGCCGGCGCGTCGCTCTTGCCCACGCCGCGCGCGTCGGGCGCGATGCAGCGGTGGGTCCGCGAGAAATGCGCGAGCTGCACTGCCCACGCCGCCCCCGGCGCGTTCAGGCCTTGCAGCCAGAGGATGGTGTCCGGCTCGCCCTCGGCCGCGGCGGGCCGCTGGTCCACGAAATAGATCTTGCTGCCGTCGGCCGCGCGGACTTCCATCACTCTCCCGGGTGGTACTCGCGCTCGAGGTGGGCGCGGAGCTCGGCCTCGGTCCGCCAGGCGGGCTTGAGCTGCCGCTGCACGAAGAGCGGCGCCTGGTCGCCAAAGTGCGGCGACTCCTTCCTGCTCGAGGCGCCGTACTGGTGGATCGATCTGGACCGCGCCCCGCCTGCTCCAAACTCGACGATCAGGATGTACGAGTCGCCCTGCCTGCCGACCAGGTACTTGCCTTCGTGCCGGGTCTCGATGCCGTTCAGCACATCGGGC
This sequence comes from Myxococcales bacterium, assembly GCA_038231075.1. Lineage (GTDB taxonomy): Bacteria > Myxococcota > Myxococcia > Myxococcales > 40CM-4-68-19 > JBBRMA01. The sequence continues at coordinate 24,123 of JBBRMA010000035.1, forward strand.
CCCCCGCCGAGCGGCAGGTCGACCTTGCCCCGGTGGAGGCGCTGCACTTCGCCAAGCGTGGCCAGCCTGCCGAAGTGCTTGTGCAGATGGTCGACCGCCGCCGTCAGCGCCGCCGCGGGGCCTGTGCCCTGCGCCAGCTTCTCATTGGCGAGGATGGCGATGGCGGCGGCTCGCGAGCCCTCGTCGTCCACGCGGTCCCACTTGCGCAGGAGCGCCACCGCCTCCTCCTCGCGCTCGTTCTTCGGCTTCACCTCGCCCAGCAGCGGCTCGATCAGCTCCTCCACCTCGGACGAGTCCTCCGAGTAGGCGCGGTCGAACTTGAAGCGCAGGAAGTCCTCGCCGCTGATCTTGCCCGGCGCGCCGAACAGCTCGAGCGAGCGGAGCGCGCGGTTGTTCATCGTCTCCTCGATGCCGGCGCCGTCGTCCTCTGCGCGAGGCTTGGGATTTCCCTCGCCCGAGGTGGCGCTGTACGGCGTCGAGTTGGTGTTGAAGACGAAGCCCGACGGCGGGTCCTGCACTTGCGGCAATTGATCGAAGGGCCGGTACTTGTCCCAGAGCGCCTCGGGCGCGTCGCCGGGCAGCACGGTGCGCGGTGGAAAGCGAGCCGAGCGCTCGGGCAGCAGGGCGTTATAAACGTAGAACACGTGTTCTAAATCGGCATACACGGTGTTGAACATGGGGATGCCCTGCAGCCGCATCGCCGCCTTCCACTCCGGAAGCGAGCGCGCCTTGTCCATCCGGTACCACTGCTCGGCGCCGATGAGCGCGCGGCCGATGCCCGCCCAGCGCAAAGCCCACGCGCCCTTCCCGTTCTTCACCACCGGTCCCTGGGCCGCGTAGAGCGCCTCCTTGTGCACGGTGAGCGTGAAGGCGCCCAGATCAATCTGCAGCTCGGCCTGCCGCTTCTCCAAAGGCCGCCAGCCGCCCTGCCATTTGTAATTGTCAGAGCTGCCGTCGAGCGTGAGCTCGTAGAGATCAATCAGCCGCGGGAAGTTCACCGTGTGCGCCCAGCCGAGGTGATCGTTGTGCCCGTGGAGCACGAAGGGCGCGCCCGGAAAGAGGCCGCCGGTCATGTTCCAGCCCTGCTCGGAGTGGACCTGGGCCTCGTACCAGGCCACCGGCCCCTCCCACGGCTGGTGCGAGTTGACGTTGAGCCGGGCCAGCCCGTCGGTCGAGCGCCACGCCGCCACCGCATGCGCGTTCGAGCCCGAGGTGGGCCCATCGAGCTCCAGCGGCTGCCCGGCGTGCGGGGCACCCTTCTCCGCCAGCGCGGCGATCGCTCCCCCGGCGCCCACCATCAGCGGCAGCTTGTGGGCGAATCCAGCCGCGATGTCCTTGCCCGTCAGCGGCAACAGCCGGGCGTCCACTTGCCGCGGGTGCCGCGCCGCATAGAGGTTCAGGCCGCGCGCGTAGGACTCGAGCACTTCGCGGAAGTCCGCTCCCAGCCTCGGCCAGCCCTCTTCCACCTGGTCGGCCACGCGCGCAAGGCCTACGTAATAGTCATTGCCGATCGCCAATTTCGAGATTTGCAAAAGGGAGAGCCGCCCGCGCGCCGCGGCCAGCACGCCCTGGATGGTCGGCCAGTCATCCTCGGCGTGCGCGTACGCGAGGCCAAACGCGGCATCGCCGTCCGATTGGCCAAAGACGTGCGGGACGCCAAAGGTGTCGCGCAGGATCCGCACCCGCTGCGCTTGTTGCAACGTCGTTGCATCAGGCGGGGGAACCCTCCGCAGCAGCGGCCGCACCTCGGCGACAGCAAGGAAGCTGCCGATGAGGACAAGCACGACCGCTAGAATTTTCTTCACCGCGGCTTCCCCACTCCATTCCGCGCCACCCGCACCGTCAGCGCGAGGCCCAGCGCCGCGACGGCCAGGTTGGGCAAGAAGGCCGCCGGCCAGGCGCCGAGGGTGCCGCGCTCGGCCAGGGTCTCGCCCAGCTTGCCGAGGATGAAATAGCCGGCGAAGGCGCCGATGGTGACGAGGTAGCCGAAGGCGCGCGCCCCGCTCGACGAGATGGCGAGCGGGACGCCCAGCAGCGCGAAGGCGAGGCACGCGAGCGGCACGGCGACGCGCCTGGCCAGAGTCACGCGGAGGCGCGCGGCGTCGGGCTTGTGGCCCTGCGCCGCCAGCTTGCTGGCCTTCTCTTCCAGAACGGCAGAGGAGAGCCCGGCCTCGGTGGCGTAGAAGCGGTTCTTGCGCCAGAGCCGCTCGTGCACCGGGACGCGAAAAGTGCCGCTCTCGAAGCGCGCCACGGTCTCGCCGCCGGGCTCGTCGTGGTGCAACTCGCCCCGCTTGAGCTCGAGCGCCAGCGCCTCGCTGCCGGCGTCGACGATGGCGCCGACCTCGGAGAGCGTGAGCACGGGCGGGCCGCGGCCGATCGAGTTCTCGATGAGCACTCCGCGCAGCGTCGGCCCGACCTGCGCGAGGGGCCCGCGCGGCGCCTCCTTGGGCGAGGCAGAGACCGACTCGACGTAGAGCATGAAGTGAGGCAGGTCCTCGCTGAAGGTGCCCGGCACGACGGCCGAGCCGAGGTTGCGCTTGATGACGTCGTTGAGCACGCCGTGGAGCTGCACGAGGCCCCAGGGCTCGGCGTACGCGGCGAGGCCCGCGGCAAAGACGCCGAGCACGCAGGCGATGAGCGCGGGCACGCGATAGAGAGCCAAGGGGGAGCGGCCGGCCGCCGAGAGCGCGAGCAGCTCGTGGTCGCCCGCGAGCCGCCCGAGCGCGAGCTGCACCGCCAGCATGAAGGCGATGGGCACGGCCAGCACGACGAAGTGCGGCGCCAGCGCCACGGTGACCCGCGCGATGTCGAGCAGCGAGACCGCCGGCCCGAGCACCACCTCGTTGAGCTGCAGGAGCTGGGCGATGACGAGCAGCTGCAAGAGCGCGAAGAGACCCACGGCCAAGGGCACGAGGGTCTCTTTGAGGACTGCGCGGTCGAGGAGCGGCAGCATCGGGGCCGCCGCAAGCTACTACAGCGCGACCTCGAGGCCGACGGTCAATGCGGTGTCGGTGTTCTTGCGGCCCGCGGCGGGCACGCTGTCGTACGAGACGCCGAACGAGACGCCGAGGCTCACCGCCGCGGTCAGGCGCGACGAGAGCTTGCTGAGCGTGGTCAACAAGAGCCGCGCGTCGCCGACCAGGTTCGCCACCAGGTCCGCGTCCTGCGTGAAGATGATGTCCTTGTTGATGGCGTACCGGTAGGCGAGCCCGGCGTGCGGCGCGATGATGTCCACGCCCGGCAGCGCCATCTGGGTCGGGTAGTACTGGAAGCGATATTCGTGGCCGTAGCGGAAGCCGAGGTCGGTCTTGAGCGACGTCTTGTCGAACGACTTGCCCGTGCCTTCGACGGGCTCCTTGTTGTCGAACCAGATCAGCGAGACGCCGGTCTCGATGTAGGGCCGGTCCTCGATGCTGGCGATGTGGTCGCTGAAGATGCCGCCGAGCACGTACACCGAGAGCTGCTGGGTGAAGCGCTTGTCGCCGCGCAGCTGCACCTCGCCGCCGAGCGCGGAGACGCTGCTGGTGGACGCGCCGGCCGCCTGCTGCTGGCCGTAGACGGCGTTGGCCTTCACGCCCCAGATCCACTCGTTGCTCTTGTGCTCGAAGGCGCCGGTGGCCTTGAAGGTCAACGACTGCGAGTTGCCCGTCAGCGAGATGAGGCCGAGGCCCACGGTGCCCGTCCAGCCCTGCGGCGGCGGGGCGGCAGGCGGCTCGGCGGGCTTGGGGCTTTTGGCCTTGGCTGAGTCAGGGGCCGCGCTCGCGGCGGTCATCTTCTCGACGGCGGCGGCGCTGCGGGCGGCAGCGTCGGCGGCCTTCTCGGCGGCCTCGGCGGCGCGCTGGGCGGCGGCGGCGGCCTTGTCGGCGGCGCTGGCGGGCTCCTCGGCGCGGGCCGCGAACGGAGCTACGAGAGTGGCGACAACCAACAGGGCGATCGGGAGTGTGCGGGACATGGTGCTCCTCATGCGACAAGAAAAAGCCGGAACTCTCTACACCTTTCCGGCGAGCACTTGCGCGATGACTTCGTCGTGGTGGGTGGCGGGGAAGGCCCGCGCCGGCACGAACCCGTCGGAGAGGGCAGCGCAAGAGGTGTGCGGGATCTCGACGGTGCGACCGCCGAGGGTGACCTCGGAGACGATGCCGGCGCCGCTCGCCAGCTCCGAGGTGCGCACCAGGCAGGACAAGGTCCCGTCGTCGATGCGGGTGCACAGCGAGCGATCTTGCGTCCAGTGCGAGAGGCGGAGGGCGATGGCTGCGCTCATGCCCGGGGACACCGCACCGCGCTTGCCAGTCCGGCGTCCCGAGTGAATCCGTCGCAACGTGGGGCGGGCGGCCGTGTCCTTTCGACACAACCGTGTCGGAATGCGCTGCGCCTTTTGCTACCCTCGGGACGACCATGCTGGAACTGAAGAAGACCATCTGCAACCGCGACTGCCCCGACGCCTGCTCGATCGTGGCGCACGTCGAGAACGGCCGTGTCGTCAAGCTCGGCGGCGACCCGGACCACCCCGTCACCAAGGGGTTCCTCTGCTTCCGCACCAATCGCTTCCTCGAGCGGCAATATTCGCCCGAGCGGCTGACGCGGCCGCTCTTGCGCAACTCCCGGGGCGAGCTCGCGCCCGTCTCGTGGGATGACGCGCTCGACTTCGCCGCCGAGGGCCTCTTGCGCATCCGCAAGGAGTCAGGCCCCGCGGCCATCTTCCACTATCGAAGCGGCGGCCAGCTCGGCGCGCTGATGCACCTGACCGACTACTTCTTCGAACAGCTCGGGCCCGTCACGGTCAAGCGCGGCGACATCTGCAGCGGCGCGGGCGACGCGGCGCAGACGGCCGACTTCGGCGCAGAGGACAGCCACGACCTCTTCGATCTGTACAACTCGAAGAACATCCTGCTCTGGGGCAAGAACGTCGTCGTCTCCTCCGTCCACCTCGTCCCCATCTTGAAAGAGGCGGCCAGGCGCGGCGCGAAGCTGGCGCTGATCGACCCGGTGCACCACCGCAGCGCCGAGCTCTGCGACTTGTTCGTCCAGCCGCGGCCCGGCGGCGACTTCGCGCTGGCCATGGGCGCGGCCCGGCTGCTCTTCGAGCGCGGGCACGTGGACAAAGACGCCGCTCACTACTGCGACCACCTCGACGAGTTTCGGGCGCTGGCCAACTCGCGCACCCTGGCCGCCTGGTGCGAGGCCGCCGACGTGCCGGTCTCCCAGATCGAAGAGCTGGCCGCGCGGCTGCACGACAAGCCCTGCGCCATCCTGGTCGGCTGGGGGATGGGCCGGCGCATCAACGGCTCGGGCATCGTCCGGGCCCTCGACGCGCTCTGTGCGATCAGCGGAAACGTCGGCATTCCCGGCGGCGGCTCGTCCTTTTATTTCTGGCGCCGCAAGGCCTTTGACCACTCGTTCATCAAGGGGACGAAGGGCGCGCCGCGCACCGTGCTCGAGCCGCTGCTCGGGCCCGAGGTGCTGGCGATGAAGGACCCGCCCATCCGCGCGATGTGGGTGACGGCGGGCAATCCGGTCGCGATGCTCCCCGAATCGCTCACGACCGCGCGGGCGCTGGCCTCGCGCGAATTGCTCATCGTCGCCGACTCGTTCCTGACCGACACGGCGCGGCTCGCCCATCTGGTGCTGCCGACGCCGACGCTGCTCGAGACCGACGATCTCTTCGGCGCCTATGGACACCACTACGTGGCCAGCGCGCGGCCGATCGTGCCGCCGCCGCCCGAGGTGAAGAGCGACCTCGAGATCATGCAGGGCCTGGCCGCGCGCACCGGCCTCTCTGCGGTCATGGCGGGCGACGCGCAGAGCTGGAAGCGACGCATCTTGAAGCCCGGGATCTCGCTTGACGAGCTGGACGCGAACGGCGCGCAGCGCAGCCCGCACTCGCCCAAGGTGCTCTTCGAGGAACGCCGCTTCGCGACCCCGTCGGGCCGCGTGAACTTGATGGTCGCCCCGCCGCCGTCTGAAGGCCGCTCGGCCGAGTTTCCCCTCTGGCTGCTCTCGCTCTCGACCGACAAGAGCCAATCTTCGCAGTGGGCCGTCCGCGTCGAAGGTCCCGCCGAGGTCACCGTCCACCCGGACGCCGCTGGCGGCATCCCCGACGGTGCGCGCGCCCGGCTCGAGTCCGCGGTTGGTTCACTGGAAGTGAAACTCCGCCACGACCCCAAGCAGCGCCGCGACGTCGCCTTGATGCCAAAGGGCGGCCATTTGAACGATGGCCGCTGCGCCAACGTCCTCATCCGCGCGAGGGCGACCGACGCGGGCGAAGGGGGCGCGCTCTACGACGAGGGCGTCAGGCTGGTCCCCCTCGAGTGACTGGCTGCTACATGAACTGGCCGCCGTTGATGTTGAGCTGGGCGCCGGTGATCCAATCACCATCGGTGCACAAGAACTTCACCAGGCGTGCGATCTCGTCCACGTTGCCAAACCTGCCGAGCGGAATCCGCGCCTGCACCGCGTCGCGCGCCTTGTCGGGCATCGCGGCGATCATGTCGGTCTCGACGAACCCGGGGCAGATGGCGTTGACGGTGATGCGGTGCCGCGCCAGCTCCATCGCCGCGCTCTTGGTGAAGGCGATGACGCCGGCCTTGGCCGCCGCGTAGTTCGCCTGCCCGAGGCCCCCGGTCTGGCCGATGATGCTCGAGATGTTGACGATCCGCCCCCAGCCGCGCGCGATCATCGGATCGAGCACGGCCTTGGTGCAGTGGAAGACGCTGGAGAGGTTGGTCGAGATCACCTCGTCCCACTCGCCCGCGCTCATCTTGCGCAGCGTGCGATCGCGGCAGACGCCGGCGTTGTTGATGAGGATGTCCACCTGGCCAAGCTCCTGCTGGGCCATCTGCACGATGCGCTGGCAGTCCTCGGCGCGGGCCACGTCGCCCTGGTAGACCTTGGCGGTGCCGCCGACGTCGGCGATCTCCCGGGCCACCTCGTGCGCGTCGTCCATGCCGCGGACGCAGTGCACGGCGACCGCGGCCCCCTCGACGGCCAGCGCGCGTGCGATCGCCCGCCCGATGCCCCGCGACGAGCCGGTGATGAGCGCGACCTTGCCTTGCAGCCGCTTTGCGGTGGGCGCTTCTGCCGTCGAGCCAGCCGATCCCATCGATCCCGTTTCGTCGTCAAGGCGCATGTCGTCCCCTCACGCTTGAAAGCATGAGGACGATGCGAGCGCTCGGCAACTTCGAGGCGGCGTTGCCAATCGACCATCGATATTCAACCCGCCGTCTGGCGTTCGATATCACGCATCAGGGGAGCGCGCGCACGGCGCTCAGGACCTCGCTGCCGTGGTTCTTGGTGTCCACTTCGTCCCAGACGCGGGCCACCCGGCCCTGCTTGTCGAGCAGGAAGGTCACCCGCTGATCGAAGGGCCCGAGGTGTCCGACGCCGAACGCCTTGGCGAGCGAGCCGTCGTCGGTGAGCAGCGGAAACGGCAGCTTGTTGTCGGCCGCGAACTTCTGGTGGCTGCCCGCATCCTGGGTGCTGACGCCGAGCACGGTGGCGCCGGCGGCCTGGATGTCCTGATAGTGATCGCGCAGCGAGCAGGCCTCGGCGGTGCAGCCCGAGGTGCCATCTTTTGGATAGAAGAAGAGGACCACGGGGTGGCCCGCGAGCTTCCTGAGCGAGACGACCGAGCCGTCGGAGGCCGGCGCGGAGATGTCGGGCGCGGCGTCGCCGACCTGAGGGCCCCCCGTGCGCTTGGCGCAAGCTGCGAGGGACAAGGTTCCGGCGAGGAGGACGCGCGCGAGAGTGGTCACGCCGGCAAGGATGCCAGAGCGCGCGGCCCGCTTCTATAAATCGGCGTCAGCGGCAGGGCCGCCGCGATCCGCGCGACGCACGCCGAGCAGGAAGGGCATGATGAACTGGTCGAGGTCGCCGTCGAGGACGGCGTCGGTCTGGCTCGACTCGGCCCCCGTGCGCACGTCCTTCACCATGCGATAAGGCGCGAGGACATAGTTCCGGATCTGCGAGCCGAAGCTGATGTTGGCCTTGGTGGCCTCGATCTTGTCCTTCTCGGCCTGCTGCTTCTGCAACTCGAAGTCGTAGAGGCGCGAGCGCAGGACCTTCCAGGCCATGTCGCGGTTCTTGTGCTGGCTGCGCTCGTTCTGCATCGAGACCACGATGCCCGTCGGCAAGTGGGTCATGCGCACGGCGGAGTCGGTCTTGTTCACCTTCTGCCCGCCGGCGCCGCTGGCGCGAAAGACGTCGATGCGAACATCGGCCGGATTGATATCGACCTCGATATCCTCGTCTACTTCTGGATAGACGAACACAGAGGCAAAGCTGGTATGGCGACGCGCATTTGAATCAAAGGGCGAAATGCGGACCAGGCGGTGCACGCCCGTCTCGGCCTTCATCCAGCCGTAGGCGTTGTCGCCGCGGGCCACGAAGGTCGCGCTCTTGAGGCCGGCTTCCTCGCCGGGCTGGAAGTCGCCCTCTTCCAGCTGCCAGCCTTTGCGCTCGCAGTAGCGCGTGTACATGCGGAAGAGCATCTGCGCCCAGTCCTGCGACTCGGTGCCGCCAGCGCCCGCGTTGATGACGACGATGGCGTTGAGCCGGTCCTGCGGGCCGCTCAGCATCCGCGCCAGCTCGAGCCGCTCGACGCCCGCGGCCGCCTCCAGCGTGGCCTTGCGCGCCTCTTCGCGGGTGGGCTCGTCGTTGGCCTCCTCGGCCAACTCCCAGAGCGCGGCGGCGTCCTCGAGCTTCTGCTGCTCACGCTCGAAGGAGGCCACTTGCAGCTGCAGCGAGCTCTTCTCCTTCTCGAGCTGCTGCGCCTTTTTCTGGTCGTCCCAGAACCCTGGCTGGGTGCTCTGCTGCTCGATCAGCGAGATGCGGACGCGCTTCTTGTCGACGTCAAAGAGACCCCCGCAGCGCGGTGATGCGCTGGCGGAGGGAGCCGACGTCGGGGAGGCCTTCGGGCATTGCGAGCTCCGGTTGAGGGAAGGAACCTAGCAGCTTTTCCGGGACCGTGAACGGGAGCAGGGCAGCGGTGCTAGAAGAGGTCGCATGACCCCAGAGATGCTCGGTCCGCTCATCCCGATGGTGACGACCTTCATCGTCTTCGCCGTCCCGGTCTCCATCGTCTTCATCACCAAGTACTTCAAGCTCAAGAACCGCGAGCTCGACATCGAGGCCGAGCTGCAGAAAAAGTGGGGCGAGGACAACCGCCGCCAGCTCGAGGCGCGCGTCGCCTCGCTGGAGAACGCGGTCAACGCCGTGCTGCAGATCGTCGCGCCGCGGGCCCCGCAGCCGACCTCGCACGACCAGCTCGCGCAGCTGTCGCAGGTGGCCGAGGCGCCGCCGCAGGGTGGAGGCCAGTTCCTCGCGCCGCCCGGCACGCGCGAGCGCGGGTAGAGCATCGATCGGGTTGAAGGACCGAGGAGAACGGTCGAGTCGCAAGCAGCGCAAGGAACGACGAGGCGCCGTACTCTCTGTACGGCAACGAGGAGAGACGCGGAGATGCGCAGCGAATCGGTCGAGCGGGTTGCCCTAGAACCCGCGGTTCTCCGACGGGATTCAACCCGTTCGGTGCTCTAAGTGCAGGACGAGGTCGCCGGCGCGCTCCACCGCTGGGGCTTTGGAGCCGGGGAGCGCGCCGCGTGGGAGGCGCACGCTGCGAAGGCTGCGCACCCGGGCATCCCCGGCCGGGTCGCCTCCGAACACAAGGGCGGGCTCTTCGTCGCGACCTCGGCCGGCGAGCGCCACGCGGTGGTGCCCGGCAAGCTGCGGCGCGCGGCCAGGGGCGGCGAGAGCGAGCTGCCCGCCGTCGGCGACTGGGTGGCCGTGAGCCAGCCGCAAGGCGACGGCGCCGTGCAAGTGCTGGCCGTGCTGCCGCGCAAGAGCGTGCTCGCGCGCAAGGCGGCAGGCGAGCGCGAGGTGCGCCAGGTGCTGGCGGCCAATGTGGACCGCGTGCTGCTGGTGGCCGCGCTCGGACTGGACCTCAACCTGCGCCGCCTCGAGCGCGCGCTGGCGATGGTGCGCGAGAGCTCGGCCGCGCCCGCGCTGATCCTGAGCAAGGCAGATCTGTGCGCAGACCCGGCGCCGCTCCTCGCTCAAGCGCGCGAGGTGGCGCGGGAGGCGCCGGTGCTGCTGGTCAGCGCGCGCACGGGACTCGGCGTCCCCGAGTTGGAGGCGCTGCTCGAGCCCGGCCGCACGGCGGTGCTGCTCGGCTCGTCGGGCGTGGGCAAGTCAACGCTCGTCAATCGCTGGCTGGGAAGCGAGCAGTACGTCACCTCCGAGGTGGACGCCGAAGGCAAGGGGCGCCACGCGACCACGCACCGGCAGCTGGTGCCGCTGCCGTGGGGAGCGCTGGTCATCGACACGCCGGGGCTGCGCGAGCTTGGCCTGTGGGAGTCGGGCGAGGGCCTGCGCGAGACCTTCGACGACATCGACGCGCTCTCTGCCTCGTGCAGATTTCGCAACTGCGCTCACCAGGGCGAGCCGGGCTGCGCCGCCCGCGCCGCCGTCGAGCAGGGCGCGCTGGCTGCCGATCGGCTCGAGAGCTTCCTCAAGCTTCGCGGGGAGGTCGCCGCGCGCCAGGTGAAGCTCGACGCCCGCGCCCAGGCCGACGAGAAGGCGAAGACCAAGGAGCTCCAGCGGCGGATGAACGCCCTCAACCGCAAGCGGCACTGAAAAGAGCCAGCGCTGAACAAAGCGACGCCCCCGGTCCAGGTGGACGCGGGGGCGCGCGAAGAGCGAGCTGCGAAGTGCTACTTCGGGTCGGCAGCCGCGGGAGCGTCGGCCGGCTTGGCGGCGTCGGTCTTGTCGGCGTGGTTCGCGGTGGCGCCCGCGTGCATCTTCTTCATCTTGCCGCCGGCCGCCTTGCAGGCCTTGCGGGCCTCCTTGCCCTTCGCGTCCTTGAGGTCGATCTCGGCGCCGTCCTTGTCGACGCAGTGGCGCTTGGCGAAGGCGGGAGCGGAGACCAGCGCGAGGCCGGCCGCGACGAGCATGAGGTTCTTCAGCATTGGTTCAATCCTTTGTTTGAGAACGACCCAGGGAAGGTCAGGGGCGCACCTTGGCCCAAAGCGGGTGCGGCGTAAAGAGCCAACAGAGAGGCGCCGAGGACGCAGAGGGCCGCGGGGAAAGCAGCTGGTGCCTGGCTCCTGGGCCTACCGCCGCGAGTCGCCCACGAGGCCCTCTTCGCCGAGCAGCCGGCGCTCGGCCCGGGCCATCTTGCGCGCCTCGCCGGGCAGCTCATGATCGTGCCCCAGGCAGTGCAAGATTCCATGGGCGAGCAGCCGCCGCAGCTCTGCCGGGAGAGGCCAGCCGCCTCCGCGCGCCTGCCGTGCGGCGGTGTCGAGCGAGATGACGATGTCGCCGAGCAGGCTTCCGGCCTCCGGCTTCCGACTTTGGCCTTCGCTGGCTGGAAAGGAGAGCACGTCGGTGGGCTGATCTTTCGCGCGCCACCTTCGATTGAGCGTGCGCATCGCCGCGTCGCCGACGACCAAAATGGACAGGCCGCGATCTGCAAGGTGCAGAGCGCTCAAGAACTCTCGCGCCGCCCGGCGGAGCACCGCGACGGCCGGTGCGCCCCGCCGCAGCCGCGAGGTCACCTCGACCGCGAAGGCGGCAGCCGGAAGTCGAGAGCCGGAGGCCTTCTTTGCCCTCACCGCCACAAGACGCGGATCGGCGCCCTGCCCTTCGCCTTGCTCGCCGTCGGGGTCAGGCTCTGCCATTCGCCCTTGCTGCCCCGGAGCGTCAAGATCGCCGCCATGCCGTGCGAGACGGTGCCGCTGTTGAGCTGCCACGGATCGGCGAAGGCCGGGCCGGGATTGACGAACAGCTCGCTGACGGCGCTGTTCGGCTTCACCTGCTTCTTGCCGGAGACGTCGGTCGCGCGGCCGCCCGACTCGAGGATGTGGCCGAAGACGCCGAACGAGATCTTCGCCTGCTGCATGGCCGAGGCGAGGTCCGGGTCGCCGACGTTGTGGCCGTCGTTGGTGGCGTCGAGCGCGAACTTGCCCTCTTGCCGCGGCGGCCCGTGCGAGACCAGCACCACGGGTCCCTGCGGATCCTTGGCGAGCGCGACCAGCCCCTCGACGTCGGACGACTTGTAGAGGCACCCCGCGGACTCGGGGATGTAGCGCTTGTCGTAGTAGCCGGGCAGCGAGACCAGCACGAAGCCATCGCCGTCCACGCGCCGCACGAGATCGAGGTTGATGACGTTCGGGTGGCGCCGGAAGGCGGTGAGGACGCCGCGGTTGAACGAGCTGCGCGACTCCGAGTTGCCGATGACCGCGTAGATCGGCAGCTCCTGCGCGCCGAGGAAGCTGAACATCTCCGAGAGGGTGGTGTCCTGGTCGTCCACGCCGTAGGCGCTGTCGCCGTCCACCACGATGCCCGAGACGCCCGCGCGCTTGAACTGCTCGACGAAGGCCTTGAGGTTCGCCTGCGTCTCAGGGGTGAAGTCCTTGACCGCCGCCAGCAGGCCGAGCCGAGCCTCGCCCTTTGCTGCGGCTGCCGCGGCGTCGGGTCCGTCGCGCTTCACCTGCGCGCGCCCGCCCGTGACGGCGAACCGGTGGCCCGCCGCGCTCCAGCTCTCCTCGGCAAACGAGTGCGCGGGGTCGCCGACGCAGACGGTCTCGCTGTCCTCTTGATACTTCTCGAAGGCGGTGGGAACGGCCAAGAGCGCGGCTGCGACGGCGACGGCGGGTAGCATGATGTGCTCCATACAACCAGTTCGGGCGCTCGCTAGCAAGCAGCCTGCCTGCTGTCAAGGGCCGTCGCCGGCAAGCAGCAGCAGGCGGGCGCCTCTTCGCCCCCTTCCGCCTTCGCCTGGTCGTCGCTACTGTTCAGTCCAGGAGCGACCCACGTGAGACGCTGGCCCTACATCCTGGTGGTCGACGACGACGCGGATTTCCGCGAAGGCATGCGGACCGAGCTCGAGCGCAAGGGGTACGAAGTGGACGAGGCTGAGGACGGGCAGGCCGCCCTCGCCAAGATCACCGAGCGCCCCCCGCTGCTGGTCCTGCTCGATCTGCAGATGCCGGTGATGAACGGCCGCGAGCTGATGCAGAAGCTGCGGCGCATCGAGGGCTTGAGCGAGGTGCCCGTCGTGGTGCTCTCCAGCTTCGGCTACGAGTGGGAAGCCGAGCTGATGGGCGCGCAGGGGTATCTCGGCAAGCCATTCGACGCGCTCGAGCTCGAGCAGATCATGGCCCGGGTGCTGCGGCCCAAGCTGGTCGTCGTGCGCCCGTCCGCCAAGCACGGCTGATCCTCACTCGGGCAGCGACGCGCGCGTCGCCTTCTCCTCGGGCTGCAGGGCGCGGATCCGCTCCAGCAGCTCATCGGCGACGCGCTTTTGCAGCGACAGCCTTGAGCCCTCGGGCCACCCGTCGGGGGCGATCGGGTCGCCGAAGACGACGATCACCGGCCGCCTCTTGCGCGCGTTGTCCAAGAGCTCGCGCCACGGGCTATTCGACAGCCCGCTGACGAACGCGGGCACCACGTAAGGGCGGGCCTGCAGCACGAGCTTGCCGGCGCCGGGCTGCGCCGGGAGCAGCTGGTAGGGATCGTCCTCTTTGCTGCGCGTGCCCTCCGGGTGGAAGCCGACCATGTTGCGCGGCTCGACCAGGCGCTCGCAGAGGATGTCCACCCCGTGCTGGTTGAAGGCCCGCTTCAGGGGGCTGCGAAAGAACGGCGGGAACATCGAGCCGCCGCTGAAGAAGAGGCAGAAGAGGAGCCCGAGCGGGCTGTCGTAGAAGAAGTTCGCGCGCACCGGAAAGCTGACGCGGTAGCGCAGGCCGCGCTTGCCCACCAGGATCCAGGCGAGGGTGAAGAGGTCGAAGAAGGTCCGGTGGTTTGCCACCAGCAAAAACGACGCGCCCGCGGGCAGGCGGTCCAGCCGCTCGGCGCCGCGCACGACCAGCCGGCGGCCGAGGAAGAGCCAGAGGAAGGGAAAGAGGAACGTGCTCTGGTAGGCCAGCGCCAGCCGCCGGCAGCGGCCCGTCCAGAAGCGGAGCAGGCGGAACGAGAGCCGCTCGAACCAAGAGAGCAGCAGCACCGGATCCGCGAGCGCCTTCTCAGCCATGGCAGCGCACCGCGTTCAGCGCTGCATCGAAGGGCGTCCAGGCCTTCCCGGAGGCGGCAGTGGCAGCGGGGACCGCGGCGTCTTTGGTGAAGACCAGCGCCGCGAAGCTCTTGCCCTTGGCGATGCAACGCCATTGCAACAGCGTGAACCGCACCGGCGCCCCGTCGAGCAGCGCCCGGCCCGTCACGCGCAGGACCTGGTGGTGCTGCGGCCCCTCGGCCCGCTCGGCGGCGAGGCCCGTGGGCCTCGTGAGGCCGGCCGCGGCGGTCCACCCGGCGGCGAGCTTGATCGCGACCTCGGGCTCGCGCGGGCTCTGCGTGTGCGTCCCCGAGAAGAGCGTCAGCACGGCGTCGTCGTGGAGCCACGCTGCCGAGGCGGGCTGGCGGCGCGCGAAGTGCCAGCCCTCGCCGAGCAGCGCCGCGTCGGCGACGGGCACTTCACCATTGACCGGCTTGTCCCCGGGGACGTGACAGGCGACGCCAGCCGCCAGGGAAGCGAGGCTCACCTGCGCAAGCGCCTGCTCATTGACCGAGAGGCGCAAGAGCCGCCCCGTCTTGTCGCAGCGCCAGACCAGCGTGCCGCCGCCGCTCTCGACCAGCGTCGCCGGATGGCCATCGACGCGCTCGAGGGCGACGGTGACGGAGGTCTTGGCACCAGCGCCCGGGGCGGCGGCGAGCAGCGCCTCGGCCTCGCCGGGGACGCCGTGCCGCTCGTCGGGATCCCACTTCAGATTCACCACCGCGCCCTGCCGATCGCGCCGCTCGAGCAGCCCCGACGACGACGCCCCGAGCGCGGTGCGGTCCTGCCAGGCGGGCACGATCAGCCGCACGCCGGCGAACCGCTCGACGACCTTCTTCTCCTGGCAGCCGGCCAACGCGAGCGCGCAGGCCGCTGCGAGCGCGGCTTTCACCGGAGCACTCTACTCAGAATCCGGGGATCAGCTTGGCGAGGATCTCTTTCATGATCTCGCTCGTGCCCCCGCCGATGGTCAGGAGCCGCACGTCGCGAAAGGCGCGGGCGATGGGGCTCTCGACCACGTAGCCCATGCCGCCGTGGAACTGCAGGCAGTCGTAGGCGACCTTCTGCGCGAGGTCGCCGGCGAAGAGCTTGGCCATGCTGATCTCCTTCACCGCGGGCTCCTTGCGGGCGAAGAGATCGCAGGCGCGGTACGTGAGCCAGCGCGCGGCCTCGATTTGCGAAAGCAGCTCGACAAATTTGTGTTTCCAAACTTGATGCTTGATGAGCGGCTTGCCGAACGCGGCCCGCTCGTTGCCGTACTGGAGCGACTCCTGCACCATCTGGTCCATGCCCGCGACCGCGCCCACGGCGGCCACCAGCCGCTCGCCCTGGAAGTTGGTCATCACGTGGTAGAAGCCCTGGTCCTCCTCGCCGAGCACGTAGCGCGCCGGGATTCGACAATCCTCGAAGAAGAGCAGCGCGGTGTCGGACGACAGGTTTCCTAGTTTCGATAACTTCTTCGAGACCGAAAACCCCTTGACGTCGGTGGGGAAGGTCACGAGCGAGATGCCGCCATAGCCGGCGCCGCCGGTGCGCACCGCGAGGGTGATGAAGTCGGCGCGGGTGCCGTTGGTGATCCACATCTTCGCGCCGTTGATGACGTAGTCGTCGCCGGCGCGGCGGGCGGTGGTCTTGATGTTCGCCACGTCGCTGCCCGCGTCGGGCTCGCTGATTCCGAGCGCGGCGATGCGGTCGCCGCGGAGGGCGGGCAACAGGAACTCGCGCTTCTGCTCGTCGGTGCCGATGGCCGAGATGATGGGCGTGGCCATCTGCGACTGGACCAGCAGCGCCATGTTGACCCCGGCGTTGCGGCTGCGCACCAGCTCTTCGGCGAAGACGACGACGCCCCAATAGTCGTCCCCCGAGCCGCCCAGCTCCTCGGGATAGCCGACGGCGAGGAACCCGAGCTCGCCGGCCTGCTTGAAGACCTCGCGCGGGAAGATGCCCGCCTCGTCCCACTCGAGGGCGTGGGGGGTCAATTCCTTTTCGATCCAGTCGCGGCAGGAGCGGCGGAAGAGGTCGTGCTCGGCGGTGAAGGGCGGCGCGATCATGGATTCTCCCGGGCTGAATGAATGCTCATTCAGTGGGGAGAGGGAGTCAAGCGTCAAGGGAGGATGAAGCCTCTCGCTTCCTCATTTTTCTGGGGCTCCGGCCTTCGGCCTCCGCTGTACAAGGGGCTGCCGCCCCTCGTACCACTCCCCGCAAAGAGCTCCCTCTTCGGGTCTCTGGGCAAGAGCGTGTCGGGCACTTCTCGCGCTCGTGGACGTGCTCGTTGACCTTGACCTTGACCTCGACAGCGAGCGCGAGAATTTGCCCGACAGAGCGCTAGGAGACGACCTGGCGCGCGGTTTCGCTGAGCATCCGCGCCATCACCTGGCAGAGGGTGCCGAGGAACTTGAAGCTGACGGTGAAGTTCATCCCGGCGGCGCGCTCGAGCGCGTCCTGTTCGACGCGGATGCAGGAGCCGCCGTCCTGCATCACCACCGAGGCCGAGCGCGGCTTGCCATCGACGAAGGCCATGATGCCGAACAGGTCGCCGGGGCCGAGCTGCGCCAGCACGCGCTCGCCCCCGGGGAGCTGCTTTCTCACCTCGGCGGTGCCGCGCTCCAGCAGGTAGAAGCTGCGGCTGGTGTCGCCTTCGGCCACCACCGTCTCGCCGGGGCCAAGCTCGACGCGCTGGCCGAGGATGGCGAGCCACTTCGCCTCGTCCTCGGTGACGTGCGAGGCGCGGCCGCTCGCGGGCGGGGGGCGGCTGACCGACGGCGCCGCGGCCGGCGCACACAATGCCGCAGCGGCGCTGGCCGGCCGGATCTTCTCGGAGATGGAGCGGCAATAGGCAAAGAGCAGCCCGGCGGCCAGCTGGGGCCGCGCGCGCAGCTCGTGGCGGAGCGGGTTCTTCGAGATCGCCCTCACAATGGTGGTGCCGCGCGCGACATGGCGGACGGCGGCCGGCAGCTCGGTGAAGGTCTCGACCTCGCCGTAGAGATCGCCCGGGCCGAGGTGCGCGAGCACTACGTCGCGCTCGCCGCGGCGGGCCACCAGCTCGACCGCGCCGTCGACGATCAACGAGAGCCACTCGGACTTCTCGCCGCCGGCGAGGATCTGCTGGCCTTCTTCATACTGCTCGAGCTTGGCGAGCGACTCGAGTCGGTCGCGGTCGCGCGCATCGAGGCGGAAGAACCGCTCACTATCGGAGAACGAAGGCATGTGGCCGCAAGCCTAGCAGGCCTTCGGGTGCGCAGGGCGCTGCCGGGGTGGGCGACTTGTGCGGCCGGCAACGGTGCGGCGGCGCTGAACTCAGGCTGCCAGCAAGGGCAACAGCGCGCCCAGCCCCGCGCCCAGCGCGAGCGCCGTGAAGCCCAGGCTCGAGGCCGGCCCGCGGTCCATCTCGGCGGCGGTGCGGAAGAGCGCGGCGGGCAGGGCCGACGCGGCGCCGCCGAGGGCGACCAGCGCGAGCGTCCCGCCGAGGCCCGCCGGCGCGTGCGGTGCCGCGACCAACGCCGCCGCCGCGCAGGCGAGGCAGACGCGCAGCGACCAGGCGCGCGCGGGCCAGAGCGGCTCGAGGCGCGAGGCCAGGGCCATTCCAACCAGCGGCGCGAAGAGCCAGACCGTCGCGCCGTACAGAGGGAGCGCCTTGCCCGCGAGGGTGACGCCGGAAGAGACCGCCAGCGCCGCGGCGGACAAGAGGCCGGTGAAGAGCGCGAGCAGGATCGGCTCGGCCAGCGGGCGGCCGGCCTCGGCGCGCTGGGACAAGGTCCACGACGAGCGCGGCGTGCCCCGGTCACGCAGGTCGTGCAGCGCCGCGCCCCCGGCGATGAGCGCGAGCGGCGGCACGAGGAGAAAGAGCCCGCGCGGCGAGGAGGCGCCGAGGGCGAGGCCGAGCGCGAGCCCAAGCCCCTGGCCCATGTCGAGCGCGGCGTAGGCGGCGGCGCGGCGCTCGACGGTGACGGCGTCGGCCACCGTCGTCGAGGCGAGGTCCGAGAGCGCCGGCAGCCCCAGGGCGAGCAGCGCTGCAAAGAGCGGAACGGCGGCGGCGCGATCGGGCAGGCCGAGCCAGAGGCCAAAGGGCAAAAGCGCCGCCAGCAGCAGCGCGGCGGCCATCAGCGGCCTCGGCAAGCGCGTGCCCAGGCGCGCCCAGAGCGGGCGCAGCGTGCGCAAGAGCCCGACGCCCAGCGCCGCCAGCAAGAGCGAGGCGCGCACCTCCCGCCGCTCGACCAGCGCCCGGCCGATGGCGGCCCAGGCGGCAAGCTCGCTGCAACCGCAGAGCAGCGCGAGGCGCAGCGCGAAGCGGCGCTCGTCGGGAAAGAGCCGCGGCAGGATGGGCGGCGCCGGCTGGATGGCGAAGCGCGAGAGCTTGGGGCCGGTGGGCGCAAACTCCTCTGGCAGCTTCTGGTCGGTCACTTGCTGCGGCGGGTATCACGGCGGGCCACCACGCGTCGCTTGACGAATGGGCGCGAACTGACTAGACACTCGATCCAGTCACCAAAATGGAACAAGCCAAGAAAGAGTGCATCCTTCTGGAGGCCGCCCGCTGCTTCGGCCGCTTCGGGTTCAAGAAGGCCTCGGTGGACGAGATCGCGCGTCGCGCGGGCGTCGCCAAGGGCACCGTCTATCTGGCGTGCGAGTCGAAAGAAGATCTCTTCTATCAAGTCCTGCACCGCGAAGTGCGCGCCTGGCAGGCCGCCGTCGCCAAGCTGATCGACCCGCGCAAGCAGGCCGACGAGCTGCTCGAGACGCTCTCTGCGGCGGTGCTGACGTCGATGGAGGACTTCCCGCTGGTCAAGGATCTCCTCTATGGGCGCACGCACGAGCTGCTCCCGTCGTGGCGCGAGCGGCTCGACGAGCTGCGCGCGCTCGGTCTCGCCACGCTCATCGAGGTGCTGCGGCTCGGCGTGCGCCAGGGCGTGTTTCGCAAGAACCTCGACGTCGAGACCACCGCCTCGCTCCTCCAAGATTTGCAGCTCGCCGCCCTCCTCTTCCACAAGCCTGACCTGGAGCTGCTGGTGCGGATGCGCAGCGCCGCGCTCGCCCTGGTGCTCGACGGCTTGCGTGCTCGGTGACCCGCTCTTTTTTTTGCGCCACACTGACTGAAATACCGAACTGGTCATTTCGTTCTTAGCGACAGGAGACGGAAAACCATGCCTCGCCTCGACCGATCCGTGCAGCTCGCCTTCACCCGGCGCCTCTGTTCCACCCCTGAAGGGCGGGCCCACGTGCTCGCCCAGGTCGCCGACGCCGAGTCCTCCGGCGAAGGGCAGATCTTCGACCGCGCCCTCGCCCGGGTCGAGGACCCGGAGTTGCAGAAGCTCATCCAGAAGCACCGCGCCGACGAGATCCGCCACGAAGAGCTGCTCCGCGAGCGGCTCCGGCGCACCGGCATCGCGCTGACCACCCCGCCCGAGCTGCGCATCATCGACCGGCTCGACCACGAGGTGGGCGGGCTCCTCGACAAGCCGATCGCGGGCGGGCGCGGCGTGATGGAGGCGTACCTCTTGCTGCAGGTGCTCGAAGAGCGCGCGGTCTCCTCCTATCCGATCATCCAGCGCGCGCTCTTGCCGCACGACCCGGGCTCGGCGGCGACCTTCGAGGTGATCCTCGACGACGAGCGGCGCCACCTCAAGTATTGCCGCGCCATCTCGCAGCGCTACGCGCCGAGCGAGGCCATCCTCCAAGAGACGCTCGCGCGCTACCGGGCTGCCGAGGCGCGCGCGTTTCGCGCCAACCAGCTCGCCAACGGGCGCTACGTGCTCGCCCACGGCTTGATGGGCAAGGGTCTGCGGGCGCTTCCCTGGCGGGCGGCGATCGCGCTCGGCTCGGTGCGCAGGCCGGCGCTGACGGAGTTCGCGCGCGCGCCGCTGCAGCAGGCGGCCGCGTGAGCACCGAGACCAGAGAGACGCTGCACGTCGCCATCACCGGCGCCTCGTCGGGGATCGGCGAGGCGCTGGCCCGCGAGTACGCCAAGGCGGGCGCACGCCTGACGCTGATCGCGCGGAGGAAGCCCCTGCTCGAGAAGCTGGGCGCAGAGCTAGGCGTGCCGTGCCACATCGCCGTGCACGACTTGTCGGACCCCGCGCACGCGGCCGACTGGATGGCCGCGGCCGAGGCGCAGCTCGGACCCATCGACGTGCTCGTCAACAATGCCGGCGTGCAGTTCCTCGGGCCCACGGCGGCCGCCGATGTCGCCGCTGGTGACGCGCTGCTCAACACCAACCTGCTCTCGCCGCTGCGCCTGGCGCGGGCCGTGCTGCCTTCGATGATCGCGCGCAAGTCCGGCGCCATCGTCAACATCGCCTCGCTGGCGGCGCTGGCGCCGACGCCTGGGATGAGCTGGTACAACGCCTCCAAGGGCGGCCTCGCCGCGTTCTCCGAGTCGCTGCGGGGCGAGCTGCTCCCGAGCGGCGTGACGGTGCTGACCGTTTACCCGGGCATCGTCGAGACGGCCATGGCGGCCAAGGGCGTCGAGGCCTACGAGCCGTCGGCGAGCGTGAATCTGCAGCCGCACGGCACCCCAGCCGAGCTGGCGCGCCTCATCCGCCGTGCCGTCGAGCGGAAGCACGCGCGCGTCATCTACCCGCGCGTCTACCACCTCGCGCGCCACTTTCCCGCGCTGACGCGCTGGGCGCTCGACCACTTCACGCCGAAGCTGCGGAAGTCGCCTCCGAGCGCTTAGAAGCAGAGTCAGCAGTGTCTAGAACCGGCCCGACACGCTCGGGCCGCTCGGAGTCAGCGCGAAGACGAGCCCGCCGGCGACCAGCGATCCGGCGCCTGCCGCGAGCAACGCGGCCGCGGCGATGCCGGTGGTGCGCGCCCGGTTGTTGCCCGGCTCGACCAGCGCGGTGCGCGCTGGCGCCTGGGTGGCCTGGCTCTGGAACTGCGCGACGAGGCCGACCCCTGCGCCCGCCGCCAAGAGGCCCAGGCCCGAGGCGACGAGCAGGCGCGCGGCGCCGGCGCGGCCTTCCGCGCTCGGCTCCGCGAGCGCGACGACGGGCGCGTGCGCGTACGGTCGCTCGACGGGAGCAGCGGCCGAGGCGGCGAGCGGCGCGCTCTCTACGACGAGCGAGGCGCTGCCCGCGGCGCCCTCGGCGAGCAGGCGCACCGTGAGCCCGTGCGAGATGTGGACGCGCTGCTCTGCGGACGCGACGCGGACGGCGTGGCGCCCGACTGGCAGGGCGAGCGGCCCGGCCAGAGGCAGCGGTCCTTTGTCCTTGCCGTCGACGAAGAGGTGCGCGCCAGGCCCGCCCTCGCCAACCGTGACCACGAGCTGACCCGAGCAGGCCATCCCCGACAAGAGGCGGCACGCGGCGCCTTCGACGGCGGCCTCGAGATCGAGCGGGCCGCCCCGCACCTCGCCCTTCTCATCGCCGCGCGCGGCACCATCGGCGGCGGCGAAGGCGCGCAAGTGGAAGCGATAGCCGTGCTCGGCTGTGGCCACCTCGCCCGAGAGCGCGAGGTCGGCCTTGGCGGTGCGCGCCGAGGCGGCGAGGCATCGGCCTTCGTCGGGAGCGCAGGCGCTGTCGCTCATCGGCTCGAGGGCTGCGACGTTCGAGAGCCCCGAGGCGCCGGCCCGCACCGCGGCTTGCAACGGCGCCTGCAAGCGGCGCTCGGCGGCCGGCAGATCGAGCGGCGCCAGTGCGACGCGCTCCGCCGCGCGGGCGCCCGCGGCGATGCAGAGCAGGGCAGCCAGCGACGTGAACCGATGAGTGCGCATGGCGCGATGGTGAGGCCGGCGCGCGCTCCGTCAACTTTTCGGATCGGTAGTCCGACCGATGGGGCAAGCCCCTCCAAAGTGGGAGCTTGCGTCTCCTCGAGGTGTCGATGCTCGCTGTCCTGCTGCTGGCCGCCGGAATGTCCGTCGCCTCGCCGCGAGCGCACCGGATGTATCCGCGCTCGGTCGATCAACGCGTTGCCCTGCTCGAGGCCAAGGAGCTGCTCCAGTCGCAGCAGCTCTGGATGCTGCAGGCCCACCTCCCGCCCGAGACCATGCGCGCGCTCGAGGACGTCCAGCTCCACCTGCGCCAGGACGCGGAGCAGGATGACCGCGTGCGCGCGCTCTCGACGGAGGTGCAGTCGCTGCAGGCGCGCCTCGCCTCGCTGGAGCTGATCGTCCGCGGCTCGATGCCCGAGGGCAACACCATCCTGGTCGCCCCCACGCAACAGATCGCCGTGCCGAAGAAGTCTTCGCGCAAGCACAAAAAGCGGCGCGCGGGTGTCATCACCGAGCAGCAGTGATCGCCGCCCGGCAAAGCCTTCACCGCCACGGTGCGAAGAGTCCGGCGCCGACGCGAAGACGGCGGCAGCCCTGCCAGGCGTTCTAGGGCGTGTCCGCAAACTCCGGACCGAGCCCGAGGGGTGAGGACCAAGCAGCGCAAGGCGCGAGGAGGGAGCCGTACTTTCTGTACGGCGACGACGAGCAACGCAGCGATGCGCCGGTCATCGGCCCTCTGGCGACGGGAGGAATTTGCGGACACGCCCTAGGCCGCCAGCAACCGGATCCGAACTGGCTGGCCCTGGCTGAGGAACGGCAGCGCGCTCTTGAGGGACCAGCCGAGCATCTCCAGCTTGGGCAGGGAGCCCAGGACCACGCTGGGGAGCGAGAGCTGGCAGCCGCTGCCCACCAATGCCTTCAAGTTGCCGGCGATCATGTTGGTCAGCTCGCCGAGCGTGTCGGCCATGTCGTCGGCGTCGACGTCGGCCTCGGCGATGCCGAACATGACCGCGGCAGCCTTCCGCGCGAAGGCGGCAGAGCAATTGACGACGACCGCGCCTTCGAAGGCGCCGCCGATCTCCACGGCGCCCACCAGCGAGGACGGAGCAGCGTCCGCCTCGGCGGTGGAGCTGTGTTCGATGGAGAAGCCGAGGGTCGCAAGGAAGACGCTCTCGGTGATCTGGGCGAGTGCTGTGCTGATATCCATTTGCAGCTCCCTAAGTCGCGCCTACTGCTGGGCGGCGACCTGACTCAGCTTCTCGCGGATCACGTCGGCGGTGAACGGCTTGAGCACGTAGTCATTTGCCCCGGCCTCGAGCGCCTTCATCATCTGCTCCATCTCGGCCTCGGTGGTGACCATGACGATTCGCATCGCGTCGTAGGCCCTCTGCTCGCGGAGCCGCTGCACCAACTCGAACCCGTTCATCTCCGGCATGTTCCAGTCCACCAGGGCGACGTCGGTCGCCCCTACCTCTGCGAGCCGCGCCAGCGCCGCGACGCCGTGCCCTGCCTCAAAGACCTCGTAGCCGATGCCCGCGAGGATCTTCCTGATGATCACCCGCATCGCTCTCGAATCGTCGACGACCAGTGCCCTCATGCAAGACCCTCCTCGGCGATGGGGCCCGCTGCGGCGAACGCGCGCAACGAGCCGGGTCGCGGTGAACGCTTCCACGCGCAGCGCCATCCACCATGGACGTCGCCAGAGGGAACGGGCCATCAATCGGCGAGCGTCCGGCGGGCTTGAGTCTGCGTCCTGGCAGCCCGCGCAGGGCTCGTGGGCGCGCAGATGCGGTAGGCTGTTTCTAAATGAATGTAGCGGAAGGAAAAGGCTTGGGCACCAATCCGACCGCAAAGGGCTTGGACAGCTTCGACATCAATCGCGCGCTGATCGAGCGAGTGAGCAAAGGGGACCTGAGGATTCCGGCCTACCCTGCGATCGCCCTGCGCCTCGCTGCGCTCGTGCGCGGGGCCGACTTCGGCCTGGGGGACGTCGTCTCGGCGATCTCCGCCGACCAGGCGCTGGCCGCTGCGCTGATCCGCTGCGCGAACTCGCCGCTGTATGCGCGCAACACCGATGGAGTCACCTCGCTTCCCCAGGCAGTGACCCTCATCGGCGCCAAGGAGGTAGTGAACGTCGCGCTGGCCGCCACGCTCGCGGCCGCCACGCGCTCGCCGGGCAGCTTGCAGCCATTGAAGCGACAGGCCTGGCAATCGGCGGTCGCCAGCGCGGTCATCTGCCAGGAGCTGGCGCGGCTCAGATCGGTGCCGCCAGGCGACGCCTTCCTCTGCGGGCTGCTCCACGACTTCGGCTGGATGGTGGCGATCACCTGCCTGGAGGATGTCTTCGAGCAGCACCCTCAGGTCCCGCCCCAGCCCGCGGAGGAGCTGAACGCCCTCGCTCAGAGACTGCACGTGGAGCTTGGGCTGGTGGTGGCCGCGCAATGGAAGATGCCGGACCTGTTCTCCGACGTGATCTCGCTGCACCACGAGGACACTCCAGCGGCAAGCCCCTTCGCCGACCTCATCGAGCTGGTGGCGGTCAGCGATCGCGTCGTCGCCATGCTCGCCGCGCACACCTCGGTCCCGGCGGAAGAGCTGGCCAAGGTGCCAGGCCTTCTGCAGCGCGAGGCCGTCGCGCTGGCGCTGGTGCTGCCTCAGATTCCCGAGATGATCGCCTCCTTCGAGGGCGAGCCAGCCCCGCGCCAGGCGCCAGCGAAAGTCGCCGCGCACGAAGCGCTGCCAGAGGGCTTCCGTCAGCTCCAGCTTTCCTGCCGCATCGTGCAGCCAGCGAAGAAGCCGGTGTGCAAGCTGCTCGGCCTCGCCTCAAGCACCTTCCGCATGGAGTCGCCGGCACAGCTCATGACCAACCAACTCATCGAGGCCGAGCTGTCGGCACAGCCGACCCCGCTCCGCCTCTGGGCCAAGGTCACGCTCTGCGTCCCGCGGGGCAAGGACTACGAGATCGAGTGCAAGCCATTCGCGCTCAACGGAGCGGCGCTGAAGCTCTGGAACGACCTGTATCGGACGGCGGCGTGAGGCAAACCCCGCTCAGGCCTTGGAGCCCCGGGCCGTGGTCGCTCAGGGTTCCCTCGACCCGGGATGCCTCACGTCCTCGCCGCGCACCATGAAGATAACCATCTCGGCGAGGTTGGTCGCGTGGTCGCCGAGCCGCTCGAGGTGCTTGGCGATGAAGAGATAGGCCGTGGCGCGCCTGATGTTCTTCGAGTCCTCCATCATGTAGCCGAGGTACTCGTTGAAGACCTTGTAGTAGAGCGCGTCGATGAGGGCGTCGCCGGCCAGGACCTCCTCGGCCTTCTTGGTGTCCTGATCGACGAAGGCGTCGAGCGACTTGCGCAGCTGCGCCTGTCCGAGCTCGGCCAGCCGCGCCAGATCGATCACGGGCCGGAGCGGCGGCGCCTGGTTCAGGAGGATGACCCGCTCGGCGATGTTGACGGCGAGATCGCCCACGCGCTCGAGATCGACGACGATCTTGAGCGTGGTCATGATGAAGCGCAGGTCGCTCGCGCCGTGCTTCTGCTGCTCGAGCAGGCGGCGGCACGCGTCGTCGATCTCGACCTCGAGCCGGTTGACCTCGCGGTCCGAGCGCAGCACCTCTTCGGCGCGGGCCGAGTCGCGCTCGGTCAGGGCGCGGATGCTCTCGGCAACCTCGGTCTCGACCTTGCCGCCGAGCGCCAGCACCTGGCCCCGCAGCGCTTGCAGCGCGAAGTCGTACGTCCGATCGACGGGCTCGCTCACTGCAACGCGATACCGGCGAGCGCGAGCACGGTCAAGGCGAGAAAGAGGATTTTCCGCAGCGGCATGCGCGAAGATCTAACGGGGCTGCTTGGCGGGCAGGCGGCGGGAGTGTGGCAGCCAGGTGACGCGCGCGAATGTCACCTGGCGGGCAGTCGCACCCAGAAGCGGCTGCCCTGGGCGCCGCTCTCGACCGAGACCTCGCCGTGCTGCGCCGAGACCAGGTGCTTGACGATGGCGAGGCCAAGACCCGTGCCTCCCTCTTCGCGCGCGCGGCCCGGGTCGGCGCGGTAGAAGCGCTCGAAGAGCCGGGCGAGGTGGCGCGGCTCGATCCCGCTGCCGCTGTCCTTCACCGCGATCTCGACCTGCAGGCCGACGGGCGCCGCGGAGAGCGCGACCACGCCATTGAGTGGAGTATATTTGATGGCATTGTCGAGCAGGTTCACCAGCACCTGCTCCAAGGCGCGACGATCGGCCACCGCGTGCAGCCCCTCGGGCACGTCGCTGGTCAAGACGATGCGCTTGCCCTCGGCCCGCTCGCGCACCAGCTCGACGGCCTGGGCGCAGAACGAGCGCAGCTCGATGGACGAGAGCTTCAGGCGCCACTCGCCCGACTCGAGGCGCGACAGATCCAGCATCACGTCGGTGAGCCGGCGCAGCCGCTCGGCATGGCGGGCGATGATGTCGATGAACGGCTGGGCCGCCTCGGGAAGCGAGGGCGCGGCGACCTCCAGCGTCTCCAGCGCCGCGACGATGGCCGAGACGGGCGTGCGCAGCTCGTGGCTCGCGTTGGCGACAAAGTCGCGCCGGGCGACCTCGAGCCGCTTGGCCTCGGTCAGATCGCGCAGCAGCATCAGCGCCTCTCCTTGCCCCAGCGGCGAGAGATAGGCGCGGACGGTGCGGCCAACGGCTGGCAGCGTCAGCTCGAGCTGCGAGGCCTTGCCCGCGAGCGCCTGCGCGACCACCTCGGCCAGCTCGGCGCTGCGGGTGGCCTCGAGCGCGGTGTGGCCGAACGCGCGCCCTCCCCCGCGCAGCTCGAGAAAGGCGCGGTTGGCCATCTGCAGCCGGCCGCTGCCGTCGAAGATGCCGGCGGCGTCGGGCACCGCGTCGAGCATGGTCTGCAGGTTGTCGTGCGCGGTGCGCGCCTGCGAGTGGCGCTCGGCCCTCTGGGTGACCAGGTTCGCCAGCTCCTGCACCTCCGGCGAGAGGTGCGCCGCGCCGCCGCCCGCGAGCTCGGCCCGCAGCGCCTCGATGGCGCGCTGGACCGGATCGAGGCCGCCGAACAGGCCCATCTATTCGCTGCCTGGCTGGGCCATGCGGTAGCCGACGCCGCGCACGGTCTCGAGATAGTCGCGCGCGGCGCCGAGCTTCTCGCGCAGCCGCTTGACGTGGGTGTCCACGGTGCGGGTCTCGAGCTCGCTCGACATCTGCCAGACGTCTTGCAGGAGCTGCTCGCGAGTCTGCACGCGGCCCAGCCGCTCCATGAAGTGCTGCAGCAGGCGGAACTCGAGCGCGGTGAGCGTGACCTCCT
Organism: Myxococcales bacterium; assembly: GCA_038231075.1. Classification (GTDB taxonomy): domain Bacteria; phylum Myxococcota; class Myxococcia; order Myxococcales; family 40CM-4-68-19; genus JBBRMA01. The sequence continues at coordinate 51,153 of JBBRMA010000035.1, forward strand.
CGCCCTCGACGAAGGCGCGGTGGGCACCGAGATCGATCTCCACGGCGCCCACCTTCCGGCGCTCGACAGTCGAGGGCGCGTCGGCCGCGTTCGCCTCTGGAGAGCGGCGGCGCAGGACCGCCTGGACCCGCAGCACCAGCTCGCGCACCGAGAACGGCTTGGTGACGTAGTCGTCGGCGCCGAGCTCGAAGCCCACCACGCGGTCGAGCTCGTCGCCTTTGGCCGTGAGCATGATGACCGGCACTCCCGCGGTCTTCGCGCCCCGCTTGAGCTGCCGGCACACCTCGGTGCCCGCGAGTCCGGGCAGCATCAGGTCGAGCAGCACCAGGTCCGGCGGGCGCTGGGCGGCCAGGCGCAGCGCGGTCTCGCCGTCTGGAGCGATAGAGGTGTCGAGCCCCGCCGCCTTGAGGTTGAACTCGATCAGGCGGGCAAGATCGGCCTCGTCATCGACAATCAAGACTAGCGGCACGGGCGGTTCCTACCGGAGGCAAAAGGCAGTCGTGTAACGCGCGGGCGAACTCCGGGCAAACACGGCTCTAGAGCACCGAACGGTTTGGTTCCCGTCGGAGGACCGCGGGTGGCCGGGCAACCCGCTCGGCCGATTCGCGGCGCATCGCTGCGTCTCTCCTCGTTGCTGTACAGAAAGTACGGCTCCTCGTCGTTCCATGCGCTGCTTGCGACTCGGCCGTTCTCCTCGGTCCACCAAACCAATCGGTGCTCCAGGCCCCGAGAAAAAAGCGACCCCGGACGGAGCTGATTTGGTGCTAGCGTTTGTCCGCTCATGAGCGCCTGCACCGCCTGCGGCCTCGACGCCGCCAAGGACAAAGAGCTGTGCGCCGCCTGCGCTCAGCAGGGCGACGCGCGGTCCAAAGTGGCCGGCTTCACGCTGACGCGCAAGCTCGGGTCGGGCCGTTTCGGCACCAGCTGGCTCGCCGAGGCCGACGAGGGCTACACCGTCGTCAAGCTGCTGCACGGAAGGCCGGCCGCGCCCGCCGCGGTGGCGCTCTTCCGCTCCGAGGCGGCCAAGGCGACCAAGGCCCGGGCAAAGACGCTGGCGCGCTTGCAGACGGCGGGCGCGCTGTCCGACGGGCGCCTCTTTCTCGTCTACGAGTATGGCGCCGAGGAGACGCTGGCCGACGTGCTGCGCGCGCAGGCCCGCCTCTCGCCGCCGCGCGCGCTCGATGTCTGCGCCGAGGTGGCGCTGGCGCTGCAGGCGGGCCATGACTCAGGCCTGCTCCACCATGACTTGAAGGCGGCCAACGTCGGGCTGTGGAAAGACGAGGAAGGCAACGAGCTCGTGCGCCTGCTCGATCTGCCGACCAGCCAGCTTGCCGCGCGCGCCGGCCTGAAGGAAGCGGGGCCGCTGCCGCTCTCGTCGGCGGCCACGGTCTCGCCCGAGGAGGCGCGGGGCGAGCCCATCGACGCGCGGGCCGATCTCTACGCGCTCGGCGTGCTGCTCTACCAGTCGCTGACGGGACGGCTGCCCGTCACGGGCATGACTCCGGCCGAGCTGTTCCGCGCCCACCGCGAGCACCAGGCGCTCTCGCTGCGCGATGCGGGGCGGAAGCTGCCCCAGCTCGAGGAGATCGTCGCCCGACTGCTGAAGAAGCGGCCCGGAGAGCGACCTTCCTCCGCGCGCGAGGTGGCCGAGGCGCTCTTCGCGCTGGCGCCGCTGGTGGTGGACGAACAGCACCCGAGGCCGCCCCGCGCGAGCGCGCCGCCCGACGAGTTCCCGTTGCCCGCCGCGGCCCCGCGACTGTCCGAAGAGGCGGTCACGCTCGACCCCGACGATGAGCTCGGCACCACCGACGCGGGCGACAGCGAGACGCCGATCGAGCTGGGCAAGATCGACCCCGACAAGACGCCGCCCGGCGGAATCGCGGCGGCGCTGGCGCTGCTCTCGGACGCGCCGACGCCTCCGCAAGGCACGCCCCTGCCCGCGACGGAGCCAGCGACCAAGAAGGTGGCCGCGGTGGCGCAGATGACGGGCGACTTCGACCCCGACCGCACGCCGCCTGACCCGGTGCTGGCCACGCTCGAGGTGGTCTCCGCCCCTGCGGCGCCCGCAGTCGCTGCGCCTCCTGTGGCGGTCGCCGAGCTACACGCGGCTCCGGCGGCTCCTGCCCCCGCTCCGGCACCGGCGAAGAGAGCGGCGGCCCGCGCCACGGCCGCCGCGGACCAGCACGACGACGAGCCGACTCCCGCTTTGCCCGCCGCGCAGGCGCCAAAGATGCTCCGCCGGCGGCGTGGTTCAAAGGTCGCCTTCTCAGGCCCGGACAGCCGCACCAACAAGCTCGAGAAGCAGCTCGTGCGCTACGGCATCGGGCTCATCGTGCTGCTCGCGCTGCTGGTCTTCGCGGCGGTCAAGGTCCTGCAATCGAGCGAGGAGCCCCGCCGCCGCTCGCCGCAAGGGGCGAAAAAGGCGGCCATGGGCTATCGCGCGGAGGCCGACTGACAACGGCTAGAGCGGCACTTTCGGCCAGCGGTGGTGCTTGCGCTGGCCGATCGTCGATCGCCGTCTTCACTCACGCGGGCCGGCGAACACTTTGCTCGGGTCGGTCGGGAAGCGCTGGAACTCGTCGATCAGCTGCTGGCAGAACGAGGCCACCGCGCGGCCGCTGGTGAGGAAGCGGAAGAGCGCGAGGTCGGCCCCAGGCTCGGAGCGAACGCCGGCCACCGGCTCGAGCAGCGCGATCAGATCGATGCCCACCTCGGCCAGGAAGGCGTCGGGTCCGCCCGCGATGCGCAGGCCGAGCGACGGCTCGATCGACGCTTCGAATGTCGCCGAAGGCCCTGGGCCGCCCTGGGCCGCGTCGGGCGCGCCGGCGTGAGCGCCGCCGATGAGCGCCTCGAGCGCTTGCAGGAAGGTGATCAGGTCCATGTCGAGCAGCGGCTTGCCCGCGAGCGCGACCAGAGGGACGAACCGGTGCTCGCCGCGCTCGCCCGAGGACAGGGCCTTGTAGCGCTCGACCACCGCCGAGAACTCGAGCGAGGCGGGCCGCTCGACGCCGTCCGAAAGCCGCCCGGTCAGCTCGACGCGCAGGCGCAGATTCGAGGTCTGGTTGATGAGGATCGCCACGCGCAACGCTCTCTACCATGTTAAAGGGCGCTCCTGATGCACAGCGGAGAGGCGAACAAATCCGGCGGCGCCGCCACCGTCCAGCCCGGTCCGCCCGACGCGCGCAAGCGGCGCCTGGACCTGCGCGCGCTGGCCCGCGAAGCCGCGCTGCCAGTGCTCAGCGGCGTGCTCTATTTCGTCTCGTGGATCGGCTTTGGCGTCTGGCCGCTGTCGTTCATCTGCCTCGTGCCGCTCTTGCTCTCGCTCCGCGGCACGAGCTGGAAGGGCGCGCTCTGGCGCGGCGCCCTGATGGGCCTCGTCACGCACATGGGCGGCTACCCGTGGCTGATCCACATGCTGCGGGTCTTTGCCTTCTTGCCAGTGCCCGTCGCCTTCCTCGGCTACGTGCTGGTCTGCGCCTACCAGGGCTTCCTCTTCGGCGTCTTCGCGCTGGTGGTCCGGGTCGTCTGGCGGCGCACGGGCTGGCCCCTGACCCTCCTGGTCCCGCTGGCGCTGCTGGCCACCGAGTTCGTCTATCCCCTGCTCTTCCAGAGCTACACCGGCGCCGCGCTCTTGCCGCTCTTGCCCCTGGTGCAGATCGCCGATCTCGGCGGCACGCTGCTCACCTCGGCCCTCATCGGCCTCTCGTGCGGCGCCGCGTTCGACGTCCTCACCGGCTCGAGCGGCCGCCGGCTGGTCGCGGTGGCCCTGGTCGGCGTCGCCTTCGGCGCCTCGTCGGCCTATGGCAATCGCCGCCTCGCCGACACCGCCAAGAGAGAGCAGGCCGCCCCCAAGCGCCGCTCCGCGCTGGCCCAGCCAAACGTGGGCGAGATTGCGCTGCACACCAATCCGCAAGCGTCGGTGCGCGCGCTCTGGGCCCAGACCGCCGAGGCCCACGTCCGCGGCGCCGAGCTGGTGGTCTGGCCCGAGGTCGGCTTCAACACGGCGCTCGTGGACCTTCGCAACCAGCGCGCCGGGACGTACATCCAGCACGGCATCCCGACCTCGCTCATCGCCGGCCTCGAGCGGGCCGACGGCGAGCAGCGCTTCAACAGCGCCGTGCTCATCGACAAGGCCGGCAAGCTCGGCGACCACTTCGACAAGATCCAGCTCCTCGCGTTCGGCGAGTACATCCCCTTTGGCGACGTCTTTCCCATCGTCTACCAATGGTCGCCGATGTCCTCGCACCTGACGCGCGGCACGACCACCGCGCCGCTCCGCGACGGGCCCTGGCGATACGCGACCTTCATCTGCTACGAGGACATCCTGCCGCGCCTGGTGCAGAAGACGATGGAGCCCGCGGGCGGCGGCCGCCCGCACGCGCTGGTGAATTTGACCAACGACTCCTGGTACGGCACCGGCGCCGAGCAGGAAGAGCATCTGATGCTGGCGGCGATGCGCTCGATCGAGCACCACCGCTGGATGCTGCGCGCCACCTCCACGGGCATCTCGGCGTTCATCGACGCCAGCGGCCGCGTGGTGCAGCGGATCCCGCGCGACTCGGCCGGAGTGGCCGTCCGCGACGTGCCCATGCTGGAGGGCGAGACCGCCTACGAGCGCTACGGCGACTGGCCGGGCTGGCTCTCGCTCGGCGTCCTGGCGCTCGCGCTGGCCGCCTCGCTTCGGCCAGGACGCAGGCCCTCGGACGCGGCTGCGTAGCGCACCGTCTTCAGGCTTGCCGTCTTTTGGCTCACAAAACCGCGGCCACAGAGCCGGAAACCTCCCAAGCGGCCAGGCGCGTGGCTCCTTTGCGACGGGGGCGGACGTTTCTCATTGAGCATCTACCCCGCCCCCCTTATCCTGCACGGTCCCTTTTACGGAGAGGATCGACCCGCCGATGGAGCCCGAATTCATCCTGGTGAAGGGCGCGCGCGAGCACAACCTCAAGAACGTCACGCTCGAGATCCCGAAAAAGCGGCTGGTCGTCTTCACCGGCGTCTCCGGCTCGGGCAAGAGCTCGCTCGCGTTCGACACGCTCTACGCCGAGGGCCAGCGCCGCTACGTCGAGAGCTTGTCCGCCTACGCGCGCCAGTTCCTCGGGCAGATGGAGAAGCCGCACTACGACGTGATCCGGGGCCTCTCGCCGACCATCTCCATCGAGCAGAAAGCGGCCTCGAACAACCCGCGCTCCACCGTCGGCACCATCACCGAGATCCACGACTACCTGCGCGTCCTGTACGCCAGCATCGGCAAGCAGCACTGCTCGAACTGCGGGCGCAAGGTCGGCAAGCAGAGCGCGCAGCAGATCGCCGACGAGCTCGGCAAGCAGCCCGAGGGCACCAAGCTGACGCTGCTCGCGCCGTTGGTCGAGAATCGAAAAGGCGAGCACCGCGAGATCCTCGAGGACGCGCGCAAGCGAGGCTTTGCGCGCGCGCGCATCGACGGCGTGGTCAAGGCGCTCGACGAGGACATCGAGCTCGACAAGAAAAAGAAGCACGACATCGCGCTGGTGGTGGATCGCCTCGTGGTCAAGAACGTCGAGGGCGGCGACCGGCGGCTGATCGACTCGGTCGAGACGGCGCTGCGCGAGGGCAAGGGCGTCTTGCACGCGCTCACCAGCCTCCCCAAGGCCGACAAGTCCAAGGCCCCCGAGCACGAGATTCAATCGATCTATAGCGAGCACTTGAGCTGCCCGGTGTGCAGCATCAGCTTTCCCGAGCTGCAGCCCTCCAGCTTCTCGTTCAACAACCCGCTCGGCATGTGCCAGGAGTGCAATGGCCTCGGCGCGCGTCCCGAGATGGACCCCGAGCTGGTGATTCCCGACACCACCAAGACGGTGCGCAACGGCGCCGTCGAGCCGTGGAACCACGCGCTGGAGCGCGGCGGCGGCTGGACCTTTCGCATGATTGAGTCCTTGTCCAACTCATTCAAGGTGCCGCTCGACAAGCCCTGGCGCGACCTGTCGGCTGAGTTGAAGAAGCTGATTCTCTATGGCTCCGGCGACGACACCATGAGCATCAAATGGTCCGAGGGCGGCCGCACCGGCACCTATAAGACCAGCTTTGAAGGCGTGATTCCGATGCTGATGCGCCGCTTCAAGGAGACGACCTCCGAGAGCATGCGCAAGCATTACCTGCGCTACTTCTCCGACAAGCCTTGCAGCGCCTGCAACGGCGAGCGCCTGCGCCCCGAGAGCCGCTCGGTGTTGATTGAAGAGAAGAGCATCGTCGCGGTCTCGCGCATGACCATCGACAATGCCGGCAAGTTCCTCGACGAGATGGACTTGAAGGGCAATGACAAGACCATCGCCACCGAGCTGCTCAAGGAGATCGGCAATCGCCTCCGCTTCCTCCTCGACGTGGGCCTTGGGTACCTGACCCTCGATCGCCCGGGCCCCACCCTCTCGGGCGGAGAGTCGCAACGCATTCGACTCGCCTCCCAGATGGGCAGCGAGTTGACGGGCGTCATCTATATCCTCGACGAGCCGTCGATTGGATTGCACCAGCGAGACAACGCGCGTCTGCTGGCGACACTCAAGCGGCTGCGCGACCTGGGCAACAGCGTCATCGTCGTCGAGCACGATCAAGAGACGATGGAAGAGGCCGATTGGCTGGTGGACTTCGGCCCAGGCGCTGGCATCCTCGGCGGCGAAGTGGTCTCGAGCGGCACGCCGCGGCAGGTGATGGCCGACCCGAAGTCGATTACCGGCGGCTATCTCTCGGGCAAGCGGAAGATCGAGATTCCGCAGCTGCGCCGCCGTGGCAATGGGCAGAAGCTCGTGCTCAAGGGCGCCGCGGCCAACAACCTCAAGGGCGTCGATGTTGAGTTCCCCTTGGGTTGCTTGATCTCGGTGACGGGCGTCTCCGGCGCGGGCAAATCAACCCTGATCAATCGGATCCTCTACCCCGCGCTGAGCCGCGCCCTCTATGGCTCGCGCGACACGCCCGGCACCTACAAGGCGCTGGCAGGCATCGAGCACCTCGACAAGGTCATCGAGATCGATCAAAAGCCCATCGGCCGCACCCCGCGCAGCAATCCGGCCACCTATACCAAGGTCTTTGATTCCATCCGCGACGTCTTCGCGCGCACGCCGGAGGCGCGGGCCTACGGATATGAGCCCGGCCGCTTCTCGTTCAACGTCAAGGGCGGCCGCTGCGAGGCGTGCGAAGGCGACGGCATGAAGGTCGTCGAGATGCACTTCCTCGCCGACGTCTACGTCCCCTGCGAAGTGTGCCACGGCAAGCGCTTCAACGACGCCACGCTGCGGGTGCGCTTCAAGGACAAGAACATCGCCGAGGTGCTCGACCTCTCGGTCCGCGAGGGCCTCGAGCTCTTCTCGGTGCACAAAGAGATCGTGCGCATACTCAAGACTCTAGACGACGTCGGCCTTGGGTACATCAAGCTCGGCCAGCCTTCCCCGACCTTGTCGGGCGGCGAAGCGCAGCGCATCAAACTCTCGCGAGAATTGGCCCGCACCGACACCGGCCGCACGCTCTACGTGCTCGACGAGCCCACCACCGGCCTGCACTTTGAAGACATCCGCCGGTTATTGGTCGTACTCAACCGATTGGTCGAGGCGGGCAATACCGTGCTGGTCATCGAGCACAACCTGGATGTCATCAAGTGCGCCGACCACGTCATCGACGTGGGGCCCGAGGGCGGAGACCTGGGCGGCCACATCGTCGCGCTCGGCACCCCGGAGCAGGTGGCGCAGACGGCGGCAAGCTACACGGGGCAATACCTGGCGAAGACGCTCGGCATGCATCGAGCGGCGCGGAAGAGCTAGAGCAGCGATCGGGTTGAAGGACCGAGGAGAACGGTCGAGTCGCAAGCAGCGCAAGGAACGACGAGGCGCCGTACTTTCTGTACGGCAACGAGGAGAGACGCGGCGATGCGCAGCGAATCGGCCGAGCGGGTTGCCCGGCAACCCGC
>JBBRMA010000036.1:0-58860 GCA_038231075.1 Myxococcales bacterium
AAGCAGCGCAAGGAACGACGAGGCGCCGTACTTTCTGTACGGCAACGAGGAGAGACGCGGCGATGCGCAGCGAATCGGCCGAGCGGGTTGCCCGGCAACCCGCGGTTCTCCGACGGGATTCAACCCGTTCGGTGCTCTAGCCCTGAATCCGCGCGACGGTGCGCGCGGGATCAGGAAGGACAGTTCGCGTCGGCGAATACGCCGACTGCCTTCTAAGCGCGAGGGCTCTTGCCGAGCGGCACCAGTCCCGCCGCCTCGTTGAGGCGCCCGGTGCGAAACGGCTCGAGATCGACGCTGACGAACTTGAACCCCGCGGCGCGCAAGGCCAGCGAGGCCTGGGCGCGCACCTCCAAGAGGCGCGGCAGCTCGTCGTCGCTGACCTCGAGCCGCGCGATCTCACCGTGGTAGCGCACGCGGAACTCGCGCAGGCCGAGCTTGCGCAGCGCCATCTCGCTCTTGGCCAGCTGGTTGAGCCGCTCCTCCGTGACCGCGGTGCCGTAGGGGATGCGGCTCGAGAGGCAGGGCTGCTGCGGCTTGTCCCAGGTGGGCAGCCCGGCCTGCCGGCTGAGCGCGCGGATCTCGTCCTTGGTCAGGCCGGCCTCGGCGAGCGGCTGGACCACGCGATGCTCGGAGGCGGCTTGCAAACCCGGCCGATGGTCGTGCAGCTCGTCGGCGTTGGTGCCCGCGAGCACCGCGGCCAGCCCGCGCGCGCTGGCCTCAGCCTCGGCCAGCTCGTAGAGCTCGGTCTTGCAGAAGTAGCAGCGATTGGTCGGGTTCTTCGCGTAGTCCGGATCCTCGAGCTCGCCGGACCGCTTCTCGACGTGGAGCGCGCCGATCAGGCGGGCCACTTCGCGCGCGCCGTCGAGCTCATCGGGGGCGACCGCGGGCGAGAGGGCGGTGAAGGCAACTGCCTTGTCGCCGAGCGCCTCACGCGCCAACAGGAGCAAGAGCGCCGAGTCGACGCCGCCCGAGTAGGCGACGAGCGCGCTTCCCAGCGATCGGATGCGCGCGACGACGAGGCCCCGCTTGCGCGTGGCCTCGGGCAGCAGCGACAGAAGCGGCTCGGCGTCGCGAATCATTGCCGCAGTTGTGCAGGGGCCGGACGGGAAGCGCTAGGGGATGTCCAACCCCTCTAACGCTTTCCACCCTTGCTGCCCGCTGCCCGACGCTCTTCGGCCTGGCGCGCGGCGGGGCGAGCGGTCTTGGTGTCGGCTCCGCGGCGAGCGGCCTCGAGCACCTTGCCCTTGGGGGCCACCGCGGGCTTGACCGCCTTGACCACCGGCTTTGCGGGACTGGCCTTGGCGACAGCGGCGGGCTTGGGCGCGGCGGTCTTCGCAGCCGACTTCGCAGCCGACTTCGCAGCCGACTTGGTGACCGGCGCCTTCGCGGGAGCCTTGCTCGAGACCGGAGCGGCCTTTGCGGGCGGCGCGACCACGGCCTTGGGCGGGCGCTCCTTGGGCAGCGCATTCGCCTTCGGGCGCGACTTGAGGCCGGCGCTCGAGGGGTCGAAGAAGCGCAACGCCACCAGCTGCTCGACGGTGTGATCGACGGCCTGGTCGACGGTGTGCTTGCTGGTGTCGATGACCACTTCGGGGTGCTTGGGCGGCTCGTACGGCTCGGAGATGCCGACCAGGTTCTTGATCTCGCCGGCAAGCGCCTTCTTGTACTTTCCGCTCGAGTCGCGCTGGATGAGCGTCTCGGTGGGGCAGTCGACGAAGATCTCGACGAAGCGGCCGATCTGGCGGCGGGCCTCTTCGCGCGTCTCGCGGTAGGGGCTCTCGATGGCCGACTGCAGCACGGTGCCGCCCGAGCGGGTGATCATGCGGCAGATCCACGTCAGCTTGCGGGCTTCGGCGTTGCGCTCGTCCTTGGACTGGGCCTTGCCGATGTCGAGCATCGACTCGACCTCGGCGCCGTCGAGCAGCTCGACCTGCTTGCCGAGGCGGCCGAGCCGCTTGGCCAGCGCCTGTGCCAGCGTCGACTTCCCTGCGCCGCTCATTCCGGTGAACCAGACCGTGAAACCGGTCGACTGGGTACTCGAAATCATCGCTCGGCTCCCGCCCCTCTCCGAAAGTGGACGCGCACAATACGCGCCGAGGTACGCTTTTGGCAAGCAAGCAATCGCTCACCATTTCAAATTTGCAATTTTTCAAATCCCGTCAGGAAGCGCCAGGATGCGCTCGTGGAAGGCCTTGCTGACCGCGTCCCAGCGATAGATCCGGAAATCGTCCGACCGGCCCTTCCGGCAGGAAATGACCAGATATTCGATGCCGGGCCAGAGCGGCTCGTCGCCGCCGCCGAGCGCCGCGCGCTGGTCCTCGGCGGAGAAATAGGCCCCCACCTCCGGGTGCGAATGAACGATGGCGCGAAGGCCGCCCCCTCGTGCCTCCGCGCCTTCGATGGCGTTCATCAGCCCGAGCGGGTCCATCACGTAGCCGTCGCGCGCGGTCCGCGTGCTCGTGCCTGCCCCGGCCGCCGTGCCGGCGACATTGGCGATGGGCTGGTAGCGGAGCGCGCCCGCGGCGTCGTCGAGCAGCACGCCGCAGCACTCGGCAGGGTAGACCGACGCGGCGTGCGCGCCCAGGGCGGCCAGGAGCGCGGGCTCGACCTCGATCACGGCGCGCCCGGCGCCGGCAGGTAGCGGTCGGCGCGATCGGGAAAGAGCGTCACCACGAGGCCGGTGCGCCCTGCCTGCGAAAGCTCGCGCGCGATGCGGAGCGCTCCGGCAGCGGCCGCGCCGGCGCTGTGGCCCGCGAGCAGACCTTCGTCGCGCTGGAGCCGCTCGGCCATGTCCCAGCCTTCCTCGGTCTCGATGGAGAGCTTCCGATCGAGCTCGGCCTCCTTATAAATCGGCGGGAGGATGCTGGACGCCATGTGCTTGAGCCCCTCGAGGCCGTGGAGGGGCTCCATCGGCTCGACCGCGACGACCTGGATGTCCGCGCGCCGCGACTTGAGGCCCCTGCCCGTTCCCATCACCGTGCCGCCGGTGCCGATGCCCAGCACGACGTGGGTCACGCGGCCTTCGGTCTGCTCCCAGATCTCGCGCGCGGTGCCGAGCTCGTGGGACCGCGGGTTGGCCTCATTGGAGTACTGGTCGGCGTAGTGGAAGCGGTCGGGCTGCTCGCCGGCGAGCTTGCGCGCCAGGCGGATGGCGCCGTCGCTCTGCTCTTGCGGGTCGCTGAAGATCACCTCGGCGCCGAAGGTCCGCGCCAGCCGCTTGCGCGCCTCCGAGACATTGCCCGGCATCACCAGCGCGACCTTGACGCCGAGCGCGGCGCCGAGCCAGGCGTAGGCGATGCCGGTGTTGCCGCTGGTCGAGTCGAGCAGCGCCCGCGGCGAGCCTTTACCGACCAGCCCGCGACCGATGGCGTCGTTGACGATGGCCAGCGCGGCCCGATCCTTGACGCTGCCGCCGGGGTTGAACCACTCGAGCTTGGCGCGGATCTCGACGCCCGGCGCCTCCTCTTCCAGCGAGCGGAGGCGGACCAGCGGCGTGTTGCCGACGGCCTCGGCGAGCGAGGGGACGATCACGCGGGAGAGCCGATCGAGCTGAAGGCGGCGAGCGCGGCCCTGGCTCCCTCGAGAGCAGAGGAGCCCGCGGCGTCCACGACCAGCGCAGCCCAGCCCGAGAGAGACACTGAACAGTCTACATTGAGTAGGCGACACTCAGAAGCGATCGCCTCGCTCCCGACGACCAGGGTTCCCACTCCCGCGGCGGCGAGGGAGCGCGCGGCCCAGAGGGCGGACAGGCCTTCGCCGCGCACGCGGACGGACGCCTGGCAGAGCCGCTCCTGGCCCTCGCCGCCGAGGCCCTCGAGCAAAAGGTGGCGCGAGTAGCGCTCCTGCTGCTCCGCGGTCAGCTCCACTTCAGCGGCCCCCGGCGATCGCCGGCACGATGGTGAGCTTGTCTCCCTGCAGAAGCTCGGTCTGGAGCAGCTTGCCGGCGCGGATGTCCTGCTCGTTGCGGAAGATGTTGATGTAGCGGCGCAGGGCCCCCTTGTCGTCGAGCAGGCGCGAGCGCAGGCCCGGGTACTTCTTCTCCAGCTCCTCAACGGCGGCGGCGACGGTGCTGGCCTCGTCGACGACCACCTCGGCGAGGTTCTGGGTCAAGGGCCGGAGCGGCGCGGGGATGCGGACGGTGATCATTGGAACCTCGGCTATCGGCGATCGGCTATCGATTGGGATGAAGCTGGCGCGCAAAAGGAGCAGGAGGGGTCGCGCCTGACCAGGACTTTGCGCTCCTGGCCGGTGCGGCCCTCCCACCAGAGGAGCGCGGAGGCGGCGCGCAGATCCTCGGGCCTGCCCTGCAGCAAGGCGAGCGCCTCGCCGGCCATGGCGGCGCCGACCAAGGCGCAGAGCGGGCCGGCGACGCCCGCCTCGGCGCAGGTGGGCAAAGCGTCGTTCACAGGCGGCCCCTCGAAGAGGCAGCGCAGGCAGGCGTGGCCCGGGACCACGGTCATGATCTGGCCGCGCCAGCCGAGCGCCGCGCCGTACACCAGCGGGATCCCGGCCGCGCGCGCGGCGTCGTTGGCGAGGAACCGGGTCGCGAAATCATCGGTGCCATCGAGGAGCACGTCGGCGCCCGCGAGCAGGCCGGGCGCGGTCGCGCGCTCGAAGCGCTCGGCGCGAGGCACGGCCTCGACCAGCGGCGCGAGTCGCTCGGCGGCCACCTCGGCCTTCAGGCGGCCGCGGTCGGCATCGCGAAAGAGGATCTGCCGCGCCAGGTTCGAGCGCTCGACGCGGTCCGGGTCCACGAGCGAAAGGCGCAAGGGGAGACCGAGCGCGCGGGCCGACTCGGCCAGCGCGAGGGCCGCCGGGCAGCCGAGGCCGCCCACGCCGAGGAGCACCGCGCAGAGCGTCTTCACGCCGGCTCCGCTGCGTCGAGGCTGAACTCGCGCTCGCCGGTCGAGGTGACGAGCGCGACGGCGACCTCGCCCTCGAGCGAGGCGGCGCGATCGTCGGCGACCTGCACCGCCGCGGCGCCGGCGTGTCCTGCGAGCAGCCCAGCCCGCCTGGTCAGCGACGCGCGCGCCTTGGCGGCAAAGGCGCGCGAGATGCCCAGCAGCTCGATCTCGCTCAGCGCGGGGTGCGCGGCGATCTCCGTCGGCAGCTCGGGCAGCTCAGCCTCGCCGGGCTCGCCGAGCAGCCCGACCACGCGGAGCGCGGGCCAGCGCGATCGCAGCGCCAGCGCACAGCCGATCAGGGCGGCGCGCGCGCCGGCGGGCGCCACCAAAAGCGCAGGCACGAGGCCCGCCTCGTCGAGCTCATCGACCAGCTCGCGGCCAAGCGTGGCCGAGCTGCGCAGCGCCGCTGCGTCGCCGTCGAGCGGAGGCAGCCCGAGCGGGTCCTTCGCCACCCGCTGCCACGCCTCGGCGCGCGACGGCACGTGCTCGAAGGCCACGCCCCACACCTCGAGCGCTTTTCTCACCTCGTGGGTGAGCGGCCCGTGCACCAGCTGCGTCAGCGAGATCCCGCGCGACCGCGCCCACGCTGCTCCGGCGAGCGCGGCGCCCTGCGTCCCCGCTGCCAGGCGAGGCCCGTCGGCAGTCTTGTCCCAGAGCGCGACCACGCGGTCATCGACGCCGCCGGTGGGCCGAAGGCACTCGAGCTTGGCGAACGCGCGCCCGACTTTCAGGAGCGGCGTCCGGCGGCGGAGCAGCGCCTCGAAGGCGCACGGTTTGCTCATCGGGTTGCGCATCGCGAGGGGCGGCAGGATAAAGACGCGCTGGTGCCGATGCAACGCAGGAGGTCGCAGTGAAGCTGGGAAAAGCCCTCGCGGCGCTCCTGTCCGCAGCACCTGGTTGCGAGCGCAGCACGGCCCAGCCCCCTGCGGCGGCCCCCGCTCCTGCTGCCGCCGCCACGAGCTGCGAGGACGCCTGGCTCCAGGCCCACGACCTCAACTCGTTTGGCGACAAGCCCGGCACGATGTACCCGGGAGGGACGCCGCTCTTCAATGAGCGCACCGGGGCGAGCACGGACCGGCTCCAGCACCTGGCCGCCAGGTTGCCGGCGCTGAAGGCGGCGTGCGCCAAGGACGGCGGCTAGGAAACAACTGCCGAGCACGGAGACACCGAGCGTTTGCGGATTCGCTCCAGCGGTTTCACCGTTTGCTCGTGCTCCCTCGGCGCTGCTATCGTTTTCAGAGTGTCAGACACCGCCAGCGAAGCGACGCTCACCCCCGCTCGCGCCTCTTCGCGCGCCGAGGCCTCGAGCGCCGCGTACCACAACGATCGCTTCCTGACCCGCGCCCGCGCGCTCTTCTACGCGCGCCTCGCGTTCCTGGCGCTGGGTCTCGGCGTCCTCGGGGTGCCGAGCTGGTCGGAGGCCTTCGGCGTCCACGGCAAGGGCGCCTTCGGGATCTACTTCCTGATGGTCGCGTACTCCGCGGCCAACTACGCGCTCCTGACGCGGCCCAGGTTCGGCAAGATCGTCACCTTCGTCACCCTCTGCCTGGACCTGTGCGTGCTGGTGTGGCTCGTCGCCAACACCGGCGGCCTGCGCAGCCCGCTGCTCGCGGCGCAGTTGCTCTTCACCACCTTGTTCGTGGTGCTCTTCCCGACGCCGCTCGCGGTGGTGCCGCCGCTGCTCACCTTCCCCGTCGTCGCCAAGCTCGATCAGCTCTTCGGCGGCCACGCGGTGGTGCAGATCGATATCTTCATCCTGCTCTGGTACTCGGCCATCAACTGCATCCTCGTCTACGTGATGGTCTACCTGAACGAGAGCGACCGCGAGCGCCACCGCGAGCTGCAGAAGCTGCACTCGCAGGTGCGCGAATTTGCCATTCTCGAGGAGCGCAACCGGCTGGCGCGCGAGATCCACGACGGCCTCGGCGGCGTGCTCTCGAGCGTGGTCATCCAGAGCGAGTACCTGCTCAACATGATCGACGGCTCGGAAGTCCGCGCCAAGCTCTCGGGCAGCGAGACCACGCGCGCGGCCATCTTGCCGACCATCCGCAAGGAGCTGAACGACCTGCACGAGGCGGCCGAGGACTCGATGGACGAATTGCGCCGCTCGCTGCGGATGATGAAGGAAGACTTCGATCTCGTCGCCGCCCTCTCCGACTACTGCAAGGTGGCGGGCGCGCGCCACCGGCTGGACGTGCGCTTCTCGCGCCTGGGCCGCGAGCGGCAGGTCGGCCCCGAGGCGTCGCTGGCGATTTTTCGGATCTTGCAAGAGTCGATCACCAACGTCTCCAAGCACTGCGGGCGCGGCACCATCATCGACGTCACGCTGTCGTTCAGCCCCGGCGCGGCCACGCTCACCGTCCAGGACCATGGCCAGGGCTTTACTTTGCCGCCCGACGGCGAGCAGATGGTGGGCCACTACGGCCTCGCCAACATGCGCGAGCGCGCCCGCAAGGTGAGCGGCCGCGTCGGCATCCAGTCGGCGCCCGGCCAGGGAACTCGCATCGATCTGACCGTCCACGCAGGAGAGGAGCACGCCGCATGAGCGCACAGGCCGCAAAGCCCGGTGACAGGATCCGCGTGATGGTCGTCGAGGACCAGCCGCAGATCTTGAAGAACCAGCTGAAGATCCTCAACGACTCGCCGGAGATCGAGGTCATCGCCACCGCGCTCTCGGGCGAGGCGGCGCTGAACCAGCTCGAGAAGATGCAGACGCCGCCCGACGTGCTCCTCGAGGACCTGGGGCTGCCCGGGATGAGCGGCATCGAGGTCACGCGCGAAGTGAAGAAGCGCTGGCCGAAGATCGAGGTCTTGATCTTCACCATCTTCGACGAGGAGGAGAAGGTGATCGAGGCGGTCAAGGCCGGCGCCTCCGGCTATCTTTTGAAGGGCGCCACGGCCGACAAGATCGTCGAGGCGATCCGCGAGGTGAAGGCGGGCGGCAGCGTCATCCAGCCAAACCTCGCCCGCCGGCTGCTCAAGTATTTTCACGTGCCCGAGAATCCCAACGAGAAGGCCGAGCCCTGGAAGGCGCCGCTGCCGGCCGGCCACCGCGAGGAGCCCACCACGCGGCCGCTCACCGAGCGCGAGATCGAGATCCTGCGGCTGATCGCCAAGGGGCTCTCGAACAACGAGGCCGCCCGCGTGCTGACGCTGTCTCGCGCCACGGTCCGCACGCACCTCGAGCACATCTACGAGAAGCTCGAGGTCACCAACCGCGTCGAGGCCGTCACCGAGGGCCTGCGCAAGGGCCTCATCGAAATGTAGCGTTCTTCAAATCAAGCGGGGAGACGCGGAGTCCGCGGAGAACGACAGCTTCTCCGCGCCTCCACGTTGGAAGCGGCGAGGCCAGGACCTACCGCATCCTGAGCAGGTCGCTCTCCGCGAAGAGGCCGTCGCCGTCGAGGTCGCACTCGTTCATCGCCTCGAGCGGGTAGCCGATGTCGCAGAGCCAGAGCTCGCCGGTGAACTGCCAGGCGAGCGAGGCGAAGTTGCCCTGCGCCGGCAGCCCCAGCGCGAGCGTGGCGCGCGCCTTCAGGGTCGGCTTCATCGGCTCGCCCGAGTCGGGGTCGAGTCCGCTCGGACACTCGAGTGAGAGGACGTTGCGCTGCAATTCGTTGGAGAGGCGGATGAGCGTCGCGTGCGGCTCGCGCGGGGCGCCTTCGAGGCCCACGCCGACCAGCCCGTCGATGATCAGCGCCGCGTCGGCCAGCGCGTTTCTCACCGCCGGCGAGCGCGGCTGCAGGAGGCGGAAGCGCAAGCGCTCGCAGATCTCGGCGGCGGCGAGCGCCTCGGGGCGCATCTGCTGCTCGGTACCGGCGAGGACGGCGGTGCACTCGGCGCCAAAGCCATTCAAAATACGCAGCGCGTGCAGGGCGACCGCGGCCTTCACGCCGGTGCCGACCAGCGCGACGATGTTCTCGTCTTCGAGCCGGTTCTCGAGCAGCCGCCGCGCCAGCACCGCCGCGGCGCGTGCAGCAGCTTCGGTCAGGTTCTCGCGCCCCACGCCCAGGCGGAGCGCGGCCGCCTCGACGTCGGCGATCTCTTCGGTAGAGAGGCGGGGAAGCTCGAGCGCGGTGGGCATGCCGTGCTTTTTACGTCGAGAAGCGGAACGGCGCGCGGTCGACGTAGAGCGAGGGGCTCTTCTTCTCGCCGCCCTGGTCGTCCTTGACCACGTAATAGAAGAAGCACTCGCCCTTGGGCGCCGCGTCGGCCGGGATGTCGAGCTTGACCTTCTGCTTGACGCTGTCGCCGGCCTGCGCGTCGAGCTTCTGCACGCTCTTGTCCTGCGTGGGATCCGACGTCCGCGCCCAGATCTCAATCTTGAGCGACCCCTTGCCACCCTTGCAGGCGATCTGGATCTCGACCTCCTGCCCGTTGGAGGCGCGCGTCTGGCTCCAGCCGGCCGAGGCGATGCTGCCCGACTTCTTGTCGTCCGCGCCCTTGCCGTCGCTGGCCAGGTCCTGGGCGGGGCCAGAGCCCGAGGCGCCGTCGTGCGAGTCGCTCGCCGTCTTGGCGGTGCCGGCCGCGTTGGCCGCCGCGGCCTGCTTGAGGATGTTCAACGCTTGCATCGCGTAGCTGCCGATGCCCTGCGCGTCGGCGCCGTCGTCGATCAGCACGTCGGGCGAACCCTCGATGATCTTGCCGCTACCCCCGCAGTGCGTGGTCTTGTCGCCCAGGCGCGCGGCGGGCTTGTCGTTGATGTAGACGGTCGCCGAGCCCTTGGTCAGCGTGAAGGTGTTCGAGTTGCAGCACACCGCGTGGATGCCCTTGTCGGTGTCCTCGGCGCGGCCCGCGGGCAGGCCATTGATGTTGACGTTGGCCGAGCCCGTGACGATGGGCCCGACGCCAGGGTGCGGACAGGCGGGGCAGCCGTGGGCGTCGGCGTCGACCTGGGCCATGTCGCCCAGGCGTGCTTGTGCGGGCATTCGATTCTCCTGCTGGGAAGACTCGCGACAGCGAGTAGTTTATCATACGCGCGCGCGGCTGAGAAACTGCCGTCTGACCGGGAGAGCGACCGTGGCCATGGAAGACGTGGAGAAGAAGCAGCGCGAGCTCCTCCCCTTGCTCGAGAAGCTGCAGAAGGCCTCGGGCGAGGAGGCCGTCAAGATCGGCAAGCAGATCGAGGCCAAGGCCAAGGAGCTGGAGAAGGCCGCGCGCAACCTGGCGGCGGCGATCACGCCCGTGGGGCCCCGCAACGAGGGCGGCGAGACCCGCGTCGTGCTCACCAAGGACCAGCGCGAGCGCATCGTGGCGCAGACCGGCGTCGGCCTCGAGGTGTTGGTGATCGACAAGGACGTGGCCGGCTGGGACCGCAAGATGCCCGGCACCCAGAAGCGGATCATCGAGCAGAAGGCGCTGGAGATGGCGGCGCAGACCTTGATGAAGCAGGCGCGCAAGAAGGCGGGCGAGGACCTGATCAAGATCTTCGAGAAGGAGATCCCGGACCCCGTGCCGGAGGTGCAGGAGGTCATCGACATCCTCAAGAAGGAGGGCATCGATGGGCTGCCCAAGCTGGCCGAGCGGCAGCGGCGCGAGGGCGAGGCCGCGCTCGAGGCGCAGAAGACCGGCGGAGATCAGGGCACGTCCTAGAGCACCCGCTTTACGAGGTGCCTGCGGCGAGGTAAACTGAACCCATGCCAGGATTGAGCTCGTTCATCATCAAGCCGCTCGGGCAGCTGAAGTTCTTCTCGCACCAGCTCAAGCTCGGCAGCGAGTGGAAGGACAGCTACTCGGTCGAGAAGGCCGGCGAGATGGCCAAGAAGGAGTACCTCAAGGCCACGCCGAGCCTCGTGCCCCCCTGGTTCACGCCGGCCGAGATCCCGAACAAGTTCCATCAGGAGTCCTGCGATAAGATCGGGCAGAACTTCAAGGATTTCCACGACAACATGCTGGACGCCGTCGCCTACGCGCACCAGATGTGGCAGGTGAAATCCAAGCTCAAGGACGTCAAGGTGATGGCCGTCTGCGGCATCGGCACGCCGGGCTGCATGGACGGGCCCGAGCTGGAGAGCGACATCAAGAACGCTCCGCAGTGCGCCTCGTGGACCGGCAACATGCAGAAGCACCGCGACGCCGTCGCCAAAGGCGTCTCCAAGTGCTTCAAGGACTGGCAGGACAAGGTGACGGTGCCCGGACTGCCCTGGTGGCCGGCGTTCGCGGCCTTCCCGGGCCCGACGACACCGCCGATGCCGAACATCCCGGTGCCGCTCATCATCTGCGTCTCGGCGATGGTGACCAAGCTGGCCATGCCCGACGACATGAAGAAGGCGATGGACGACGCGCTCGACGGCGGGATGAAGGACAAGGACCCGACCAAGCAGTTCGAGGCGCTGCACGACGCCATCGCCACCGTGCTCTCCATCGCGTTCGTGCTCTGGCTGGCCGCGCAGATGGTGATGAACGTGATGGGCAAGGGGCCCTGCCCGGCCTTCTCGCCGCCCTTCGTGCCGGTCAGCCCCGTGGTCAACGGCGACCACATCGGCAACCCGCACGTGGTCTAGCCTGGATCAGTCTGCCTTCGCGGCCGCGCGCGCCCGGGCCTGCTGCAGCGCCAGCGCCAGAAGCTCCTCGGGCGTGAGCGCGCGCGCGGGCGGCTCGTCCAGCTCGACCGCGGCGAGCGCGATGCCGGTCTGCTCCAGCACCAGATGCATCTGCGCGGGATCGAGCGGCAACGAATAGCGCGGCCGCTTGACGAGGCCCGCCTCGGTCAGCGAGGCCTGGATGGTGCGCACCTGCTCGTCGAACGCGCGCGCGAGCGACTTCATGCGCAGCTGCAGCGCGGCCAGCACCGCGGGGTCATCGGCGGTCTGCATCTGCTTGCCAAGCTCGGTCAGATCCGCGAGCTTCTGCTCGATGCCCGCGAGCTTCGAGAGCGCCTTCGGGTCGGCCATCGGCGCATCATGCCACAGGGGAATCGCTTGCCCGCGCTGATCGACGTGGCCGGCTGGGACCTCCCCGGCCTCGCCGAGCGCTGGCGGGCGGCGCGGCCCTTCCCCCATCTGCTCATCGACGGGCTCCTCGGCCGCGAGCGGCTAAAGGAGCTGCGCGCCGAGTTCGCAAAGGAGCCGCACTGGCCGGTGGGCGACCAGATCTACGAGTTCGTCACCTCGGGCTGGCCCCCCGCGCGGCCCGGTCTGGTCGACTTCTTCGCCGCCCTCAGCACGCCGGAGGTGCTGCGCGCGGTGGCGGCCATCAGCGGCGAGGCCGTCACGCGCCTCGAGGGTCGCGGCTATGTCTACCTGGCCGGCAGCTATCTGCTCCCCCACGCCGACTATCGCGAGGGCGAGGGCCGCGCCGTGGCCTTCGTCTACTACCTCGCGCCCGACGAGGGCCTGCAAGGCGGCGAGCTCGAGCTCTTCGACTGCGTCGTCGAGGGGGGCGAGCTGGTCTCGGCGAAGCCCGCGCTGCGCATCGAGCCCAGGCCCGACCGGCTGGCGCTCTTCGCGGTCTCTCCGACCACGCTCCATCAAGTGCGCGAGGTGCTGCAGGGCGGCCGCGCCTCGCTCGCGGGCTGGTTCTATCGATGATCCTCGCGCACTTCTTCGCGCCCGCCGTGCTCGCGGGCCTGCGCGGGACGTACCGCAGCGCGGGCAACGTGCTGCTCCTGCCCGAGCTGGTCTCCGAGGAGTCCGCCGCCGAGCTGCGCGCGCTGGCGCTGGCCATGGGCCTGCGCGATCACGATCTGCCCGATCGCGGCCACTACCGCTTCGCCGACGCAGCGGGCGTGCCTCTCTTGGAAGAGCTGCGCGCGCTGGCGGAGGCCATCGGAGGCGAGCCGCTCGCGCTTGGCCCGGCCCGCTTCCTGCGCTTCGTCCCGGGCGACTATTCGCTCCTCCAGGACTCCAGCGGGCTGGCTGCGCGCACCCTCGAGGCCACGCTCGATCTCTCGCCCGCCCTGTGCGACCACGCCGAGGTCAACTACCTCCGCGGCGCCGAGACCTTCGCCGCTCTGCCCCACGTGCTGCGCTCCCTGGCGCTGGTCGAGCGCACGCCGGAGACCCTGCGGCACGAGCGCTATCTGGCTCACACGCGCGGCCCCGCCGACGTCTGGCGACTGCGGGCCACGCTCCACCCCGCGCCGCACTGAGCCGCTTTCCCCTCTTGCGGTCAGGCGCGCCGCGTGCTACCCGCACCGGTTCCCATGGTCGCATTCATCGTCACCGTCCACGTCCTCGTCTGCCTCTTCCTCATCTTCGTGATCCTGCTGCAGCCCGGAAAGGGCGACGGCATGGGCGGCGCCCTCGGCGGCGGCGGAGGCGGCGGATCCGGCTCGGTCTTCGGCAGCCGCGGCTCGGTGACCTTTCTCGCCAAGGTGACCGAGGTGTGCGCGGTCATCTTCATGGTGACCTCGCTGACGCTGGCGTACCGCTCTTCGCACAGCGCCTCCGTCATCGCCGCCCGCCGCAACATCGAGGCCGCCGACGCCGCCAAGAAGCCGACGCCTGTCGCTCCCGGCGCAGGCGCGACCCCCACGACGACTCCCGCGCAGACCGCGCCCGACGCGAAAGCTCCCGCGCCCGCGCAAGCTGCACCCGCATCTCCGGCTCCCTCGCCGGCAAAGCCGAAGTAAGCTGTTGCGAGGGGATCGGGGGTTTGCTAGAAGCCTTCCGCCTCAGCTCGCCCAGGTGGTGGAACTGGTAGACACACTAGCTTGAGGGGCTAGCGCCGCAAGGTATCCGAGTTCGAATCTCGGCCTGGGCACCACAATTCGAATCGCGTTTCTGCCGGCCGGATACCGCAAGGTGTCCGGCCGGTTTCGCGTCCAGCCGCGCGGGCGAGCGCCAGCAGCCGGCCTGCGAGCAGCCACGCGCCGACGACCTGGCGCGGTCGGATTGAACGTTTGCCCCGTCGTCGCCACCTTCCTTGGACACCAACTCAGGGGAGGCACCATGAACGATCAGGACAACCTCAAGGACGAGAACGAGGGCGAGGGCAGCAAGACGGCCGACAAGCAGTATCGCGACGCAGCCACCGAGTTCGCGAAGAAGGGCGGCGCCGTCGAGAAGGGCTTGCAGGCCGAGCGCGACGTCGAGAAGAACCCGCGCGAGTACGCCGAGGCCGAGCGAGCGGGCCGCGCCCACAGCGCCGGCGATCTGCGCGCCGACGTCGCGGGCAACCCGAAGAAGGAGTAGCTCAGCTCCGGCGGCGACGGGCCAAGGCGAGCGCGGCGCAGGCGAAGGCCGCGCTCCAGCCGAGGCCGGTCGCGCCGCCGCACGAGCAGCCGCTGTTCGCGAGCGTCTGGGGCGACACGGCGCCGCCGTCGGCAGGCAAGGACCCCGCATCGGGCGTGGCAACTCCGCCGTCTGGCGCGACCACTCCGCCGTCTGGCGCGGTGACTCCGCCGTCTGGCGCGATCACTCCGCCGTCTGGCGTGGTGACTCCGCCGTCAGGCGCGACCACTCCGCCGTCGGGTGTGCCGCAGGCGCCGCTCGGCAACGTGAAGGTGTCGATGACGCCGCCGTCGGTCAGCTTGGCGACGCCTGTGACCGTGGCGCCGCTCACCGTGATCACCGCGTACGAATAGTCGCTGAGCGCGTGTTGCACGCCTGGCCCGGCTGCATCCACTGCATAGAGCGGGGCGCCGCCGCCGCCGGCCAGGATGTAGTCGAGCCCGCCGCCGCAGCCGCGCTCGTAGACGTGGTCGTGGCCCTGGAAGATGGCGGCCACTCCGCGCGCGGCGAGCTCCGGCACGATCAGCTGCTGCGCCTCGAGATTGGGCCCGTGCTGCGAGTGGCTGTACGGCCCGTGGTGCAGCACCGCGAAGAGCACCTGGCCGCGGGCCTTGGCGTCGTCCAGGTCGGCCTTCATCCACTCGACCTGCGCCTGCGAGATGCCCTCGGTGCCCGGGATGGTGGACTCGAAGCTATCGAGGAAGGCGAAGTGCGCCTGGCCCCAATCCATCGAGGTGTACTTGGGCGTCCCGACGGGCCACGCGAACGAGGGCGCGGCGAAGAACTCGGCCCAGTGCTTGAGGCCGTCCAGGGTCTCGTGGTTGCCGACGGTGGGAAAGAGCGGCGTCGTGCGCAGCAGGTCATGCTCGAGCGCGAAGAAGATGTCCCAGCCGTTCGCCAGCGGGTTGAGGTTCTCGGCCATGTCGCCGGTCTGGATGAGGAAGGCGAGCGGCCCTTCGGCCTGCAGCGCCTGCACCACCGCCTGGTGCGGCGCGGCCTGGGTGCGGTTGTCGCCGTAGAGGCCGAACTTGAACGATGGCCGCGTGCCCGCCGCGGGCGCGGTGGTGAAGCGCGAGTCCTCGTGGTTCACGTCCGAGTCGATGGCGAAGTGATAGGTCGCGCCGGGCAACAGGCCCGAGAGCGTCACGTGGTGGTTCTCGCTGTTGGCCGGATCCTGGACGCTGCCGGTGTACACGCCCGCCGCCGAGCCAAAGCGCACGGTGCCGTTCGACTGGCTCTCGCTCGTCTCCCAGGTGATGAACGCCTGGTCGGGGGAAGTGCCGACGATGACCGGCCCGCGGATCAGCGTCGGCGCGGCGAGCAGTGCGAGGAGGAGCAGCATGGATGGCTCATGCCGGATCCGGCTCGGGAGCGACAGCGGTCGATTGACCTAGCTCGCGCACCTCGTAGAGCAAGAGCTGGCAGCGGAGCGGGCCGTTCCACATCTCCTGCCGGTAGCGCGGGCGCATGCCGAAGGCGCTCTCGAAGTCCTCGCTGCCCGCGAGGATGGCAGCGCGATGGCCGGGCAGACCGCGCACGGCCGCGCCGAGCGCGTGGAAGAACGTCTTCAGCGGCTTGCGCCCGCCGGCCTCGAGCCGCTCGCCGTAGGGAGGGTTCGAGATGATCTGCCCCGCGGGCTGTAGCGACTTGAGGTCGCGCGCGTCGGCCTCGTAGGCGCGCACCAGGTCTGAGACGCCGGCGGCGCGCGCGTTGACCACGGTGGCCTCGACGGCCTCGCGGTCGCGATCGCTGGCCAGGATTGGCGGGACGCCCGCGCGCAGCGCTTGCAGCGCCCGCTCGTGCAGCTCGTGCCGAAGGAGCGCAAGCGACTTCTTGTCCTCCTCCGCGGTGCTCGGCCAGCGCTCGCAGGCCAGCGGGCGCGCGCCGTTTGGAGCACGCCCGGAGGCCAAGAGCGCGGCCTCGATGGCGATGGTGCCCGAGCCGCAGAGCGGGTCGTGGAGCGGGCGCGCGCGATCCCAGCCCGAGAGCAGCACCACCGCCGCCGCCAGCGATTCGCGCAGCGGCGCCTTCACCGTGCGCACGCGATAGCCGCGGTTCGAGAGCAGCTCGCCGCCCAGATCCAGCGAGATCTGGCAGCGTCCGTTCTTCAGATGCGCGACCACGAGGAAGTCCGGGTCGCGCGTGTCCACGTCGGGCCGCGCGCCCGTCTTGTCGCGCAGCACGTCGCAGATGGCGTCCTTGATCTTGAGCCCGACGAAGTGGGTGTGGTCCAGGCCCGGCGCGCTGCCTGACGCCTGCACGGCGATGGTCTGCTCGGGCGTCAGGAGTTCGCCCCAGGGCAGCGCGCGCGCGCCTTCGTAGAGCCCCTGCGCGTCGGCGGCGGCAAAATCGCCGAGCGGCTCGAGCACCCGCATCGCCGTGCGCAGATCGAGGCAGGCGCGGAGCGCGATCGCGCGCGGACCGGTGAAGCGCACCCCGCCCTGCCCCGCGCGAATCCCCTTGGCGCCCAGGGCGAGCAGCTCCTGCTCGAGGGCCGGCTCGGCGCCGCGCGGGCAGGTCGCGTACCAGGACAAAAAGGAGCGGGCCATGGCTCCGCACTCTACTTGCTGGCGAGTCGCGGCGTGCTAGTTGTTGCTGCTCCCGGAGCGGCGCGATGGCAAAGCCTGACGAGCCAAGCGAAGGCAGCACCCTGGTGCGCGAGGGCGTGCCTGCCGCTGAGGCCTCGACTTTGATCAGCGGCACGGCGCAGGCGCTGGCCACGTCGGCGGAGACCTTCGTGCGCGACGCGGCCACCAGCAAGGCCGACACGTTCGTGCACGATCCTCCGCCCGGCGCGGTCGGCCCCACGGTCAGCGGCAGCGCTCCGGTGCAGCTCGGGTCCACCGACTCGCCCGTGACCAGCGAGGCCAAGGGCCGCTACCAGCTGCGGCGCGAGTTCGGCCGCGGCGGCCAGGCCGTGGTCTGGCTGGCCCACGACGAGCACATCGGCCGCGAGCTGGCGATGAAGATGCTCGCGCCCGGCGCGGGGTCGAGCCTGGGCTCGCGCAGCAAAGGCAGCGCGACGGTCCGCTTCCTGCGCGAAGCGCGCGTCACCGGACAGCTCGAGCACCCGAGCATCGTCCCGGTCTACGAGCTGGGCGAGCGCGAGGATGGCTCATTATATTATACTCAGAAGCTCGTGCGGGGCCGGACGCTGCGCGCGGCGCTCGACGGCTGCAAGGGGCTGCCGGACCGGCTCGCCCTCCTCTCGCATTTCGCCGACGTCTGCAACGCGGTCGCCTACGCGCACGGCCGCGGGGTGGTCCACCGGGACCTGAAGCCCGAGAACGTGATGGTGGGCGAGTTCGGCGAGACCGTCGTGCTCGACTGGGGCCTCGCCAAGGTGACCGGCCACGCCGACCCGAGCGACACGCTCCACGGCACGCCGGTCGTCGAGGCGCCGGCCGACGCGACGCGCGCGGGCGCCATCCTCGGCACGCCGCTCTACATGAGCCCCGAGCAGGCGATGGGCAAGCTCGAGCTGGTCGACGAGCGCAGCGACGTCTGGGCGCTCGGCGCGGTGCTCTACGAGATCCTCACCGGGCGGCCGCCGTTCCTCGGCCAGAACCCGACCCAGGTGCTCTTCAAGGTGGCCAACGCGCCGCTCGAGCCGGTGCGCAAGCACTGCGTGGACGCGCCGCCCGAGCTGGCCTCGGTGGCCGAGCGGGCCCTGAGCCGCGACCGCGCCCAGCGCTACGCCACCGCGCGCGCGCTCGCCGGCGAGGTCGCTGCCTGGCAGTCCGGCGCGCGCGTCCTCGCCTACAACTACACAACCTGGGAGCTGGCCAAGAAGCTGGCGCGGCGAAATCCGCTCGCCAGCGCGATCGCGGCCTCGGCGCTCCTGGTGCTGGTGATCTCGGCCATCGCCATCTTCCTCGCCCACCGGCAGGCGGTCTCGTACCTGGCCGACTCGCTGCTTTCGCGCGCCCGCAGCGCCGAGCGCGAGCAGCGCTGGGCCATGGCCGCCACCTGGCGCGCCGCCGCCCGCACCCACGAGGACCGGAGCGAGGCGCGCTGGGGACAGGCGCTGGCCGAGCAGCTCTCGATCAAGCCCTGGCGCCGGCTCGCGGGCCACGACGGAGAGGCCTGGGCCGTCGCGTACCTGCCCGACGGACGGCTCGCCTCGGCCGGCGAGGAAGGCAAGCTGCGGATCTGGGACCCCGAGAGCGGCAAGCTGGTGCGAGAGCTGGTCGGCCACCAAGGGCGCGTCTCGGCGCTCGCGGCGTCGCAAAAGTCTGGCTTGCTCGCCTCGGGCGGCGAGGACGAGACGGTGCGCCTGTGGGACGCGGCGTCGGGCAAGCTCTTGCGCACGCTGCCAGCCAGCGGCGAGGTCTGGGCCACCGACTTCTCGCCCGACGGCGCCCTGGTCGCCGCGGGCGACATGGACGGCAACCTCACGCTCTTCGAGGTGGCCACCGGCGCCGTCCGCCACCGCTTTCGCGGCACGGGCGAGGAGATCGCGGCTGTTGGCTTCTCGCGCGACGGCAAGCTGGTCGCGGCCGGCGAGACCAACGGCTCCATCCACGTCTGGTCCACCTCGACCTTCGAGCGCACGCGCAAGGTCACCTTTGGCGGCCACGAGCTCTGGTCGCTGTCGTTCACCGCCGACCCGAACGTGCTCGTCGTCGGCGGCGACCACGGCTTGCTCCGGATGATGCCGCTCAACATCAACCGGCGCCGCGTGCTGGTCGGGCACCAGCGCATCGTCTCGGCCACCGTGGTCTCGCCCGATGGGACCATCATCGCCACCGCCAGCCGCGACGGGAGCATCCGCCTCTGGGACGCCGAGACCAGCGTCGCGCTCGCGCGGCTCGACTCGCACGAGCGCGCCGTCAACGCGCTCGCCTTCTCGGCCGACGGACGCTCCCTGGCGGCGGCCTACCAGAGCCACGTGCTGCGCGTCTGGGCCCTCCCCGCGCAGCCCGCGCTGCGCCCGCTCTCCGCGCACACGGCCGACGTCCGCGCCATCGCCTTCAACTCGACCGGCACGCGCTTCGCCAGCGCCGCCGAGGACAGCCGCTTGCGCCTCTGGGACGCAACGACCATGCGGCCGTTGCTCGACTTCCCGCTGCAGGGCGGCTGGGTGCGCAGCGTCGAGTTCTCGCCCGACGACAAGGTGCTCGCCGCCGGCAGCAACGACGGCAACCTCAGGCTCTACGACGCCGCGACCGGCGGGCTCCTGCGCGTCCTCACCGGGCACGACGAGTACATCTCGACCCTGCACTACCAGCCGGGCACCGGGCTGCTCGCGTCAGCCTCCGGCGACGGCACGGTGCGCTTCTGGGAGCCGAGCACCGGAAAGAAAGTCCGCGAGGTCTTCATCGAAGACTCCGGCAAGTTGCACTCCTTCGACTTCTCGCCCGACGGCAAGCTCTTCGCGAGCGGCGGCAGCGACCGGCTGGTGCGCATCTTCGAGTCCGCAACCGGCCAGCTGCAGCGATCGATGCCGGGCCACGACGAGACCATCCGCGCCATCGCCTGGTCGCCGAATGGCCGGGTGATCGCCTCGGCGGGCCACGACCGCACCGTGCGGCTGTGGAACGCGAAGAGCGGCAAGCTGCTCCACGTGCTCGCGCGCCACGAAGGCCAGGTGCGCGCGCTCGCCTTCTCGCGCGACGGCGCGGTCCTGGCCTCGGCGTGCACCGACCGGGAGCTGCGCCTCTGGGAGGTGGGCACCGGCGCCGCGCTCGCGCTCTTGCCCTGGCACGAGGCCGGCGTGCTCGCGGTGGCCTGGTCGCGCGACGGACGGCTGCTCGCCTCCGGCAGCGGCGACGGCGTGATCGACGTGCTCCGCTTCGATCAAGGCCGCGAGCAGGAGCGCGACGCGCAAAGCCCCGAGGATTCGCTGCAGCGCCTCTTGCGGCAGCAGTGGCTCAAGCTCTCGCGGCTAGAGTTGGAAGCCGATCTGCCCGAGGCGACGAAGTAGGGTCAACTCAACCGTCGCGAACCGTCTTATCTCCAGCCCAGGAAGTGGAAGTACCGCGCTGCCCCGACGGCGAGGATGAGGACCAGGAGCGTCGTCCAGAAGATCCGCCGGATGCGCGCCGCCTTGTCGACGAACGGGTCGTCGAGGGAGCGGATGGCAAAGGGCGGCAGCTCCTTGGCCTCGGTGAGCGCGGTGCCGAGCGGCAGGTTGACCCGCACGCGGCCGTTCACGGCCCAGCCATTGGCGTCGAGCACCGGGCCGAGCGTGCGCTGCCGCAGCTTGAGCCAGGCCATCAAGACGGAGGGGCCGGAGATGGCCAGCACGACGCCCACGCCCGCCAGCACCTTGGCGTACCAGGGCTGCAGGTTGAAGAAGCCCGAGACCAGTCCGCCGAAGAGAGTTCCGATGGCGCCGACGCCGACTCCCAAGGCGGCGATGATGCCGACCATCTTGCCCACGTCCACCGCGGCCGGGACGGCGAGCGCTTTGGCGGCGCCGCCTTGGCCCCCGAGGCTGGCGGAGGCGGCCAGGCGCGCGTCGGCCTCCTTCTCCTTGGCCTGCGCGAACTTCGTCACCTGCTCTTCGATGAAGCGCATGAACTTCTTGTAAGGAGAGAAGAACGCCTGCCGGATGCTGATGGGGTTGTCGATGATCTTGATGATATTGGCGTCCCAATCGCGCCCTTGGCGATCATAGAAGACGCCGTTGCGGCCGACCATCAAGTAATCAGAGTCGCCTTGAGTAAAGCAGGCGGCGATCTTCATCGACTCGCCCGGGCGCTTACATTCGCAATAGGCAATATACATGCGACTCAAGCTGGCCAGGACCGCGTGGGCCGAGGGGTCATCCACGCGCACGCACAGCTCGCAGCTGCGGCTGTCGAGGTAGAGCGTGCCGGCCTGGAAGATGGCGTTGGTATCGGTGCCATAGAAGTCGGCAAAGCAGACGAAGTTGCGCAAGAGCGTGTGCAGGTCGCGTCGATAGTGGACCATGCGCACCACGTCGCCGATGGCCGCGGCCTCCGCGTCCAAGGCCCGGTCCTTGAGCAGCAAGGACTCAATGGCCGCCTTTCCCTGGCCGGCGAGCAGCGCCTGCACGCGCGGCAACCCGAGCTTCTCCACGCTCGCGCCCCGCGCGGCCGCCCGCCAGGCCACGTGGGCGGCGAGCTTCTCGTTCAAGGCGCTCCACTCCGACGCCGTCAGGCTGCTCTTCGGTGCGCCCCAGATCGGCGCCACGGCGTCGCGCTGGAAAGCCGCCATGGACGCGGCCCAGGACGGATTGGCACCTTCGCCGAGCGGCAGCGCCCGGCCCGCCTCGACCTGCGCGAGCGGCAGGGCGCGCACCTCTTCGTTGGGGAGCGAGAGGTCCTTGGCGGCGAGCGCGGCCAGCTCGGCCTCGGAGCGATTGAGGACCGCGCCGGCGCGAGGGTCGAAGGCCGCCAGCCGGCAGCGATTGAAGTAATCATCAATCTTGGTCCGCAGCTCCCTGGTGGCGGCCGCGGCGGCCGCGGTGCCGGAGCCGAGCGGCAGGACGTCGGGGGCCTCGCCCTCCTGGCTCCAGCTCGCGAAGGCGGCCAGATCGGCGAAGAACAGATCGACGCGGGCCTGATCGACGCCCTGCTTGCCGCTCCGGTCGAGGACGCCGCCGGTGCACGCCACCGCGTCGGCGATGATCTTCTGCGTCTCTTCGTCGGAGGCCGACTCGGGCGTCACCACGCCATCGCCGTTGAACTGCGTGCCGGCAAAGACGTCCTTGGTGTCGGCGACATCGGCCGCGAGCACCGTGGGCGCGTCTGCCTTGCCGAGCTTGCCCAGGATCTGCCGCGCGGCGCCGAGCAGCGCCTTGCCTTCGGGCGTGGCGTCGTCGATGGTCGAGAGCGCGAGCCCGTCCCGGCCCGGGATCAGCTCGGAGAGATCGCGCATGCGCGCCGCGCACCATCGGATCGCGGCGAAGATCTCCGGCGGGCGCACGCGGCCGTCTTTGTCGCCGTCGAGCAGCTCGAGGGTGCGCGCGTCGAGCTCGAGCCCCTTGGTCGGGCAGCTGAGCGCGACCCAGAGCTTCTGGTCGAGCGCCTCCAAGGCGAGCAGATCCGCGCCCGTCTCGATCGACACCTGGTCGAGCCCGCCAATGCGGTAGAAACGCCATCGGTGCCGCGCCGCTGTCGCCGTGACTTGCGCCATGGGGCTCTCTTATCACCGGCTCCATCTTCCCGCGCGACTCCAGAGCCCGGCCGACGCAAGCAGGGCCAGAACCGCCAGCGCGAACGTCCAGAGGCCCGCGCGCAGGCCCTCGGGGAAAAAGCGCAGCTCGACGTGGTGCGCGCCTTCGGGCACGGGCAGCGAAAGCACGGCGTGCTGGTAGCGCGTGAGCGGAACGGCGGCGCCATCGAGGGTCGCGCTCCAGCCCGGATCGAAGTGCGTGGAGACGACGAGCGTCGCCGGCCGCGCCGCCTTGACGTCGAGGCGCTGCAGCTCGGGGCGCGGCACTTCGAGCGCGGCCTCGCCCGCGCCGCCGGTCAAGAACGCGCGCGGCGTCGCCGGCAGCTCTTTCACCCAGAACCCCCAGCGCGCGGGATGGAAGCCCTTCTTGCGCGCCTCTTCGGGCGTGTAGTCGTCGGGCGAGAACAAGACGAAGCGGACGTTGAGGAGCGGGAACTGCTGCGAGGGATGCTCGGTGAGCTCCTTGGTGTACTCGAGGTCGAGCGCGGAGAAGTAAGGCTCGGTGCCCTCGATTCCGGCCATGGCGTCGTATTGCGGCTGCAGCGCCTGCGCGGAGGCGACGTCGCGCGAGAGCCGCTCATCGGCGATGCGCGGCGAGGGCGCGGGGCTGGCCATGTTGGTGAAGAAGCGCCAGCGGCCCTCGCTTGGGCCGGCGCGCTCGACGAAGTCCTGGGCGAAGAGCGGCTGCAGGCGCACCGACTCGAGCGGCGCCACCGGCAAGGACGCCGGCGCCGAGAGCAGCACGCACGCGCAGCAGGTGAGCGCCGCGAGCAGGGGCGCAAGCTCGCCCGGCCTGCGCAGCCGCAGCGCCGCGACCAGCGCGAGCGCGAGGAGCAACCCGCCCGCCAGCAAGAGGCCCTGGCCGAGCGCGCCCGCGAGCCGCGTCGCGTGCGGCGCTTGATGGTTTTG
Organism: Myxococcales bacterium; assembly: GCA_038231075.1. Lineage (GTDB taxonomy): Bacteria > Myxococcota > Myxococcia > Myxococcales > 40CM-4-68-19 > JBBRMA01. The sequence goes on from JBBRMA010000036.1 coordinate 23,132, forward strand.
CGCCAGCGCGACCAAGGCCGACACGAGCGACGGCGGACGCCGCCCGGCGTAAAGCCCGCAGGCCGCCAAGAGCAGGCCCAGGAGCCCCGAGGCGGCGAAGAGCTGCCTGGTGATAGATTTATCACCGCGCAGGGCGTGGTCGGCGCCGATCGCGGCCGCGGCGCAGAGGAGCAGCGTCAGGGGACCGACCAGCTTCTCCGAGTAGCGGAAGAGGCCAAAGCCCGGCACCGCCGCGCGCAGGATGGCCAGCAAAGGCGTCGCCGGGCCCAGCGCCGCGAGCAGCAGCACCAAGGCGCCCGCCAGGATCAGCGCGCCCCTCCTGCGGCGCACCGCGAAGAGCGCCAGGAGGAAGGCGGGCGCGCCCACCGCGATCGAGGCGCTGAAAGGAGCGGGCTCGTCCTTGGGCGCGAAGAACTCGGCGAAGCGCGAGCGCGCAGGCTTGCCGAACGGGTTGTCGCCGATGTCGTCGAACGCGAGCGGCACCAGGAGGCCGGGCAGCCTGCGCGGCGAGAGCGAGAAGCGGGCCCGGTCGCCCTCAAGGATGCCGGCCTTGCGCTCGCTCCGGTTCAGGCTCTTCCAGGCCGGGAGGGCCGCGGGGGCCGAGAGCGCGAGCGCGCACGCGCCCCAGAGCGCGCACAGCCCCGCCGTCCGCGCGGCCACCTTCGCGCCCTGGGCGAGCGAGAGGCCCACCGCGAGCACCGTGCCGACGAGGCCGCCGAGCAGCATGGCCTGGACGTCGCCAGCCAGCGCGGCCAACGCGAGGAGCGCGCCGGCGAGGAGCAGCCGCAGCGGGTGGGGCCGCTCGACGAGGCCAAGCAGCGCCCACAGCGCCCAGGGCATGGTCGCAGCTCCGAGCCCGAAGGGCAGATTCGAGCTGGCCATGGAGACGACAAAGCCGCTGCCTCCGTAGGCGACCGCGCCGGCCGCTGCCGCCCAGGGCGAGGCACCCAACCTGCGCGCGAGCAGCCAGAGGCCGAGCGCCGCCAGCGGCAGCGCGAGCAGATGGTTCAGCTTGAAGGCCAGCTCGAAGGGCAGGAGTTTGTAGAGCAGCGTCAGAGGGTGCAAGAGCCCCGGCGTCACCTGCCCGAGCAGCGAGACGCCCGCCTCCGACCACGGATACCAGAGCGGCAGCTCGCCCTTCAGGAGCCGCGCCGCGATGTGCATCTTGACCGGCGCGTAGAGCCGTCCCGTGTCGCGGAAGTAGAGCTGCGCCTCGGGGTCGAGCGCGGGCAGCGCCAGCACCACGAGCGCGACCATCGGCAGGGCAGCGGCGGCGATCCGGTTCCTCACCTCTTTCCTATCGCACGGTTGCCGCCCGACGGCAGCCGAGGTGTCGCGGACCTCGACCTGCTCATACTCAAGCTTTGTTAGTGCGTCGCCACCGCGGACGGCATCGCCTCTGGCGCGCGCGACATGAGGATCCGTCCCAGCTGAGTCATCCGATTGACGGCCACCTCTGTCCAGGCCGGCGGCAACCCGAGGTGTCGAATGCGCTCGAGGTCATCGGCGGAGGGCTTGCCGCCGCGTGCGGCGCGATAAGCGAAAGCCCGACTTCGGGGTGCCAAGCCTCAGGATCCCGGCCTCGTGGAGCCGCTCGATGGAGGTCACGGCCAGACGATGTGCATGGCCTCTCAAATTCCCAAGAAGGCCTTCTTCACTTTTTCATCCTGCAGCAGGGCAGAGCCCGCGCCTTCCAGCACCACCCGCCCGGTCTCGAGCACGTAGCCGCGCGTGGCGACCCGCAGCGCCTGGTTCACATTCTGCTCGATGAGCAGGATCGTCACGCCCTGCGCGTTGATCGCCTGGATGACCTCGAACATGGTGCGCACCACGATGGGCGCGAGGCCGAGCGACGGCTCGTCGAGCAAGAGGAGCCTCGGGTTCGCCATCAGGCCGCGGGAGATGGCCAGCATCTGCTGCTCGCCGCCCGAGAGCGTGCCGCCGGCCTGCGCCGCGCGCTCCTTCAGCTTGGGAAACAGCTCGAAGGCGCGGGCCAGGTTCTTCTCGCGCGAGGCGCGGTTCTGCGGGGCGAACGAGCCGATGCGCAGGTTCTCGAGCACCGTCATCTCGGGGAAGATGCGGCGCCCTTCGGGGACCTGGACGATGCCCTTTGCGACCACTTCGTGCGCGTGGAGCGCGGCCAGATCCTCGCCTTCGAAGGTGATGCGGCCGCTGCTCGGCGCGAGCAGCCGCGAGACGTTGCGCAGCGTCGTGGTCTTGCCCGCGCCATTGGCGCCGACCAGGGTGACGATCTCGCCGGACTTCACTTCCAGTGAAACTCCGTGCAACACCTTGGCGTCGCCATAGGCGAAGTGGAGGTTCTCAATCCTCAGCAAGGGCGGCTCCGAGGTAGGCCTCGACCACGGCAGGGTTTGCGACCACTTCTTGCGGAGTCCCCTCTGCCAGTTTGCGCCCTGCGTTGAGCACGACCACCCGGTCGGAGATGCGCATGATGGCCTTCATATCGTGCTCGATGACGATTTGGGTCAGTCCTCGCTTCTTCACTGCCAGTATCAGCTCGATCAAATCCTCGCTCTCGGCCGGGTTGAGCCCGCCCATCACCTCGTCGAGCAGGACCATCTTGGGTTGAGTCGCCAGCGCGCGCGCGACCTCGAGCTTCTTGCGCTCGCCGATGGGCAGTCCGCCCGCGAGCGCGTCGGCGCGGTGGCCCATATGGACAAGCTCGAGCTGCTCGCGGGCCAGCGCGCGGGCCTGCGCCGGGCTCCGGGTGCGGCAGAGCGCGCCCACGACGACGTTGTCGAGCACGCTGAGCCTGGCCAGCGGCTTCACTTTTTGAAAGGTCCGCACCATGCCGAGCTTGCAGATCCGGTCGGGCTGGACGCCGCCGATGGAGTTGCCGTCAAAGAAGATCTCGCCGCGCGAGAGCCCGAGGAACCCGGTGATGCAGTTGAAGATCGTCGTCTTGCCGGCGCCGTTCGGTCCGATGAGGCCGAGGATGCTTCCTTGCGGCACCTCGAAGCTGACGTCCTCATTTGCCTTCAAGCCTCCAAAGTAGCGGCTCACGTTCTTGACCTGGAGGAGCGCGGTCATGAGTTGGCCTCCGCCCGCTTCCGGCGCGAGACGATGGCGCGGAAGAATCCCAGGAAGCCGTCGGGCATGAAGAGCACGGTGACCACGACCAGGATTCCGTAGACGAGCACGTGCGCCTGCGCGAGGTTGGTCTTGAGGAATTGTCCGATCGCCGAGCCTTGCGGGACGCCGACCGCGAAGAGCGCCGAAGCCAGCAGATTCGAGCGCAGCGCCTCCGAAAGCACGACCAGGACCACGGCGCCAAGGATTGGGCCAGCGACCGTGCCGATGCCGCCGATGATGCACACCAGCACGAGCTGGATGGAGACGTCGATGCCGAGCACCCCGGCCGGGTCGATGAAGCCGGTATAGAGCGCATAGAAGCCGCCGCCAAGCGCCGTGAGCGCCGCGGAGATGGCGAGCCCGGTGTTCTTGGTCAACGCAATCGGGATACCGAGCGAATGCGCCGCGTCTTGATCCTCGCGCACGGCCTGCAAGTAATACCCAAGCTTGCTCACCCGGACGAGCGCGTTGGCGACGATGGACATCACCGCCAGGATGAGTCCCAGGTAGAAGTAGGGAACCTTGCCGACGAAGTCGATGTGCAATGGGCCGAGCACGAAGGGCGGCACCTCGGCGAGGATCCCTTCGGCGCCGTTGGTCAGGCCTTTCCAATTCAGCGCGCCGTTGCGCATGATCTCGGCCACGGCGATTGAAGCGAGCACGAAGTAGGGGCCGCGCAGGCGGAAGCAGATGGCGCCGATCACCAGCGCGACCGCCACCGCGATGGCCATTCCCGCCCAGACCCCGAACCAAGGCGGGATCTGGTGGTCGCGCAAGAGGATCATCGAGGTATAGGCGCCGATGCCGAAGTAGGCCGCGTGGCCGACCGAGTATTGGCCGCCGAAGCCGCCGATGATGTTCCAGCTCTCGCCGAGCATGACGGTGAGGAAGACGAGGATGAACAGGTGCAGCGCGTAGGGGCTCTTGATCAGCGCCGGCAAGAGCGCGCACGCGATCAGGAGCAGTCCCAGCCAGGCCTGGCGCGATCTGAAGAGGCGCATGGCTAGACTCTCGACTTGCCGAGCAGGCCGGCCGGCTTGAAGAGGAGGACGAGCAAGAAGAGGCCGTAGACGACCAGGTCTTTGACTCCCGAGGAGAGATAGGCGCCCGCCAGGGACTCAGCCGTGCCGATAATGAGTCCGCCTAGAGTTGCGCCGACCACCGACCCCATGCCGCCGAGCACCACGACGACGAAGGCCTTGAGGGTGAAGACGCCGCCTACTTGAGGGTAGATATAATAGGTAGGAGCAATCAACGCGCCGGCCGCCCCCGCCAGCGCCGAGCCGATGCCAAAGGCGATGCGCGAGGTGCTGCGCACGTCGATGCCCATCAATTGCGCGGCGTCCCTGTCTTGCGAGGTGGCGCGAATGGCGGCGCCGGTCTCGGTCTTGAGCAAGAACCAATAGAGCAGCGCCGTGAGCCCGGCCGTGACCAGGAAGGAGACGGCCAGCGGCGTCGAGAGCGAGACGGTCGCGAGGTGGAAGCTGGACGAGGAATAGGTCGTGGAGAGGATTCGATAATCGCTGGTAAAGAGCAGCATGACGGTGTTGCTGATGACGAGGCCAAGGCCGATGGTCAAGAGGATCTGGTTCTGCGGCAGCGCGTCGAGCACGCGGTCGATGAGCGTGCGCTGCAAGAGGGCGCCGAAGAGGAAGAGCAGCGGCATGCAGAGCACGACGGAGACGAATGGATCCAGGCCGAAGCGGGTAAAGAAGAACCAGGCCAGGTACATCCCCAGCATGACCAACTCGCCCTGGGCGAAGTTGATGACCCGCATGACGCCGAAGATGAGGGTCAGGCCGATGCCGATCAACGCGTAGATTCCGCCGATGAGCAGCCCGCTCACCAGCGCCTGGATAAGAACCAACACCTATTTCCAACCAGGGAATGGATAGACCGCCTTGCCCACGGCGAACTGCTTTGGATAGACGGTGATGTACTTGCCGCCCTGGATCTGCAGGACCAGCATCTGGTGCTTGTTCTGGTTGGTGAAGCCGTCGTAATCGGCGAACTTCACCTCGCCCATGATGCCGCTCCAGGAGCCGCTCTTGAGCGCGGCCTGCAGCTTGTCGCGGTCGCCGCCGGCCTTTGCGGCAGCGAGGCCCATGATGCGCATCGACTCATAGCCGCAGGCGGCGTGATAGGTCGGCTCTTTCTTGTATCGCTCGCGATAGCGCGCGGCCCACTCCTTCGCGCCGGGCCAGCTCACGTCGTCGGTCCATTGCGTGCTGGAGAGGACGTTCTCGGAGATATCCTTTTCGCCGGCGAATTGATTGGTGGTGAAGCCGGCGCCGCCGCCGAGGAAGGCGTGAGGCTTGAGGCCGAGCTCGCGCGCCTGGCGCATCAAGAGGATGGCGTCGGCGACATAGGAGACCATGAAGATCAGATCGGGATTGGTTCCCTTGATCTTGCTCAGGGTCGATCGATAGTCGGGCGAGCCCTTTGAATAGGCTTCGTCGGCGACGATCTTGAGTCCTTTCTTGCCGGCATAGTCGCGCGCCGCCTTGGCCGCCGAGGTGCCGAAGTCGGTGTTCTCGTAGACGATGGCCAGGGTCTTGTTCTCTCCCTGCTCGAGCGCCTCGTCGATCACCACCTGCGAATAGGCCTCCGAGGTTGCGTTGAGGCGGAAGACATAGGTCAAGCCTTGCTTGGTGATGTCCTCTTTGGACGCCACCGGGACCAGGAGCGGCACCTTGTAGCGCTGCGCCCGCGAGGCCACCGCATTGGAAGACGACGAGGTATAGGGGCCGACCACGCCGATGACCTCGTCGCGGGTGACCAGCTTCTCCATCCCGCTGAGCGCGATCTGCGGCTTGCCGGTGTCGTCCTCGCGGATCAGCTCGACCTTGATGCCGGCCTTGGCGAGGTCCTCCTCGGCGAGGTTGATGCCGTTGCCCATCGACTCGCCGATGGGCGCCTCCGGGCCGGTGACCGAGTTGATGACGCCGATCTTGATGGTCGCAGACTTCGCCGGCGCCGCCCCGCTCGGGGTCGCGGCGCCGCCGCTTTCCTGCTTGCAAGCGGCCAGGGTCAGCAGTGAGACGCAGAGCAACGAGAGGACGTTCCTCGCCATCAGGGCCTCCGATGGCACGCGGTCGCGCGCCGGCGCCGGCATCCTGCCACGTCACCGGTACAAATACTTATCGAACGAGGCGGAAGGCGGCGCCTAGCCCCGCCCCCATCTCCTCGGGCGAGATCCGTCCATCACCATTCAAATCGAGCGCGTCGAAGACGGTGTCCGCGCCGGCCCACTCCTCGCGGGTGATGAAGCCGTCGCCGTCCAGATCGAAGAGGCGGAAGAGGTCGCGCGCGGCGTTCGAGTTGTCGCCCGCCATCTTCTCGGCGAGCTGCTTCTCGAGCGCGATGAGCGCCTTGGTAAAGCCCTCGATGCCCTCGGCCAGCTTGTCGGTGGCCATCTGATCGGCAGCGTGCATCTTGCGAAACGTCGCCTCGTCCATGGCGATCTTGGGCAGGTCCATGCCCTGCGCCGCGGCGGGGTCGAGCTTGCGCAGCAGCTCGCCTCCATAGGTATCGAGCTCGGCCAGCAGCTTGGGCGAGATGGTCAACAGATCGCAGCCGGCCAGCTCGACGATCTCGCCGATGTTGCGAAAGCTCGCGCCCATCACCTCGGTCTTGTAGCCGTGCTTCTTGTAGTGGTTGTAGATGGCGGTCACCGAGACCACGCCGGGGTCGCTCTCGGCGGCCCACTCCTCGCGGCCGGTGGCCTTGAGGTGCCAATCGAGGATGCGTCCCACGAAAGGCGAGATCAGCGTCGCGCCGGCCTCCGCGCAAGCCACCGCCTGGTGCATCCCGAAGAGCAGCGTGAGGTTGCAGTGGATGCCCTCCTTCTCGAGGATCTCGGCCGCCTTGATGCCCTCCCAGGTGGAGGCGATCTTGATGAGCACGCGCTGCCGCGAGACGCCGGCCTGCTCGTACAAGCCGATGAGGAAGCGCCCCTTGGCGACGGTCGCGGCGGTGTCGAAGGAGAGCCGCGCGTCCACCTCGGTGGAGACGCGGCCCGGGACCACCTTGAGTATCTGTAGCCCGAACTCAACCGCCAATAGATCGATGGCGAGCTTGACGATCGCCTCGCGCAGGCCGCCCTTCCCCACCTCGCGCCGGGCGCGGTCGAGCGCCGAGTTCACCAGCGGCTGGTACTCTGCCTGCTGCGCCGCCGCCGTGATCAGCGAGGGGTTGGTGGTGGCGTCGCGCGGCTTGATCTTGCGGATGGAGTTGATGTCGCCTGTGTCCGCGACGACGACGGTCACTTGCTTGAGCTGCTCGAGTAGGGTCGCCATTTTGCGCCTCCGGAAAGCGGCGGCGAGCATACCGCGAAGCGGCCCGGCGACGTTGACAAGGTCGAACTGCGCCCCCCATCGCCAGGCGGCTGCCGCTGGCCGAAGCGCGCGAGGCCCAGCGATCCGCCGAGCGGGGTGGCATCGGCAAGGTCCTGCTGACGATGTAGCGGGCGCGCGGTTGTCGGAGGGCGGCCTCGCGCGCTAGAACCCGCGCATGAAAACCGCCCTCCTGCTGGCCGCCTTGTCCGCGCTCGCCCCGCTCAACGCCCGCGCCGAAGCGCCGGCCCCCGCCGCCTCGTCGGCCGGCATCCTGCGCGCGGACTTCCTCCGCACGCTCGACGACGTGGAGAAGAAGATCGTCGGCCTGGCCGAGAGCACGCCGCAGGACAAGTATGGCTTCCGCCCGGCCGCTGGGGTGCGCTCGGCGAGCGAGGTCTTCATGCACATCGGCGGCGCGAACTACTTCTTGCCGCGCTTCATCGGCGTCAAGCCGCCCGAGGGCATCTCGCGCGAGGCCGAGAAGACGGTCACCGAGAAGGCCAAGGTGATCGAGTTCGTCAAGGCCAGCTTCGACCATCTGCGCAAGCACGCCTCGGCGCTGCCCGAGGCTGACTATCCCAAGGCCATCCAGCTCTTCGGCCATGACTCGACCATCCAGAGCGCGCTCTTCTTGATGGCCAACCACCTGCACGAGCACCTCGGGCAGGCCATCGCCTATGCGCGGATGAGTGGGGTGACGCCGCCCTGGTCCAAGGCCAAGGAGTGATCGCCGGTCGACGGCGACAGGCTTGCGGCGGCAGACGGGGCCCGCGCCCGCAATTGGCGCCGTTCGATCCCTGGGGCGCACCCAAAAGCCGCCGCAAACCTGTCGCCGTCACCCGGCTATTGACTCGCCTGCGTCACGTCACTCTTCTTTGAGTTTGAAAAAGAGCCTTCGATTGCGACTCTTGATCCTAGCTCTACTGGTCTGCAACTCAGCGTGCTTGACGGTGCACGCCGCGATCCAATCGGCGGAGGGCGAGGCTGAGTTGCTGGCGGCCAGGCGCGACCTCGACGAGGTCATTCGCGACCGGCGGACACCGCGGAGGATCGCGGCGCTGCTGGCGGAGATCGCTCCGGTCAAGAGATATGGCGAGGCCAATGGGTTGAGAGCGACCGAGAGCTATCAATCCTATGTGCAGCTGCGCAGGCCCTACGTCGTCTATGTGGTCAGCGCCTGCGCGCCGCTGAAGTTCAAGTCGAAGACCTGGTCGTTTCCCATCGCCGGGGATTTTCCCTATCTCGGCTGGTTCAATCAAGAGAGCGCGTCTGAGTATGGGCTTGAGTTGGAGAAGGAGGGCTGGGACGTCGACGTGCGCGGCGCCTCGGCCTACTCAACCCTTGGTTGGTTCAATGACCCGGTGCTCTCGAGCATGATCGCGGAAGGCCCCGAGGCGCTGGGCGAGCTGGTCGACGTCGTGCTGCACGAGTCCGTCCACGCCACCCTGCACCTCGAGGGGCAGGCGTTCTTCAACGAGAGCCTCGCAAGCTTCGTCGCCTCGCGCCTGACGCCGCGATATCTCGAGGCCACGCGCGGCCCGCTCTCTGCCGCGCTTGGCGCCTATGAAGAGTTGCAGCGCCGGAGCGCGGAGGGGGCGAAGATCCTCCACGCCACCTATCAGGACCTGGCGGTACTCTATGCTTCAACTCTACCCGACGCGGAGAAGCTGCTGCGGAAGGCCGCCCTCTTCGATCAGCTGCGCGCGCGGCTGCACAGCAAGCGGCGGTTCACCAACGCCACGCTCGTGCAGCACAAGACGTACAGCTCGGGCGAGGAGGGCTTCCAGCGGGTGCTCGCGGCCTGCAAAGGCGACCTGCGCTGCTTCTTCGCGCGGCTGCGCACGCTGACGGGAAAGTCGTTCAAGAAGCCGCACCAGGAGGAGCTCGAGCCGGTGCTGCTGCCGCTCGCCTCTCCGGTGCCGCAGACCGACCAGGTCACCGCCGCGCCTGCCGCGCCGGACGTCGGCAAACAGCCTCAGCCCTAGCAGGCTGCTGAAAAACCCTCCCGTCGCGCTGCACTAGGGCGTCCGATCAGCGGGAGCGACGAGGGCGGCGGCCGCGGTTTTCGAATGCCTTCATCATGGGGTTCTCGACTCTTGCGTAGCCGGCCGGCACCTCCCAGGTGGAAGCCGGAATCGAGCTGTGCCGGATCTCGGTCACTTCGTTCTCATGCGTCGTCTTGGTCCCCATGATTTCAGACACCGTCGACGTCGCGACCGGGAATCCCTTGATGACTTTCATCTTCTCCTCCCGGTCCTTCATGCCCTTCGTCGCCGACCCGACCATGGGGCTCATCGCCTTCCTCATGCTGTCGCCGTAACCCTTGAAGGCGTCATGAGCGTGGGCGGGGTATTGCACCTTGGTGGTGACACACTCCTTCGTGGTGGTGAACTCGTTCTCCTTGATCAACCACTCCTCGCAAGGGAAGCCGGCGACCTCTCGCGTCTGCCCCGTCTTCTGCACCACCACATCGTATTCCGCCATCGCTTTGGCCATGCCGGACATCATCGCCATGCCCTTCTTCACCTCTGGATCGTTCATCTTCTCCACCATCTTGGCCGCGTACGCGTCGAGGTCCGCTTTGGTGGTCGTGTAATAGGTCTTTTCCTTGCTATCGAGCCGCGTCATCGTCCCTGTCTTCGCGTCCATGATCATTGCGTGTCCCGCGCCCATGTCCATGCGCGTGTGGTCGTTGCTCATGTAGTAGGTGGTCGAATCAGCCGGCTTGCCGTTTTGAGTGTTCTTGTAGACGACGGTCAGGTCGTCCGAGGCGGAAGCCGCGCAGGCGGCTCCTAGAAGAGCGGCGAAAACAAGAGTCGTGAATCGCATGAGAGTTCCTCCGGGTGGGAAGGGCGTTTGCTTGTGCTTCGGGAAGTTGCGGGCGGGTCAGCTCGACGCGCCGGCTTTGCGCGCGTCCGGCAAGGGTCTTGTTCGCTGCCCTCATCGCCTGGGCGGCGGAACGGTGATTTGGTCGGTGGTAATATGTTCCGAGCCGTCGGGATTCTTGCCGGTGGTGGTTCTGGTATCGGTAGAGCTGCCGTCGGGGCGGGTTACTTTGGTGTCGGTTGTGACCGAGCCGTCGGAGCCCCTGGCGGTGACGGTATCGGTGTGGGTGATTTGGGGGCGACTCGCCTCTATGTCTGCTGACGCGGCGGTCACGCCGGCGGCCGCACTAGCGACCAAAGGGGGGAGGATCGGTACCGCTACAGCGGCCTGAGCAATGGGGAGCCCAGGCAAGGGCGCTAACATCTGCCAGGCTCCAGGGAGGATGAAGGCGGCAAGGGATGCAAGACCGGCAAGGAGGCCGACCGGAGCGGGGACTCCGCGTCCGGCGCTGCCCGCGCAGGTGGCGCACCATTGCAGGACATCGGCGATGCAAATGGGATCGAACGAACTCATGAACCCGCTCACGCTGCCGCTCCGATCGGAAGACCAGCCTTTTGTTGGAGCTGCTTGATCGCTGCGACGGCATCGATATCCGGCGCGATGGTGTTCGTCTGCGAGACAGCCAGGATCGCCGACCGGCGCAGCGACTCGTAACTTAGCCGCCGGAACAACTGCGCGATGCTCGCGAATCGTGGAGACCGGGTCAGGCTGGCGATCAGGTCGCGAAGATGGACGGCGGCGGGCAAGGCGGCGCCGCCGCGACCGACCATCCGCGTCTCGAGGACTGCGACCGCGCCCACGCCGCCGACGAGCAGCAGCGTGGACAGATAGCCGTGCAGCGTGAGCACCGAGGCCAGCCGGACCCACCAGGGCACCGCGCCGAACATCCCGATCAGCGCGGTCCTGTTCACCACCGCGTGCTCGAGGACGACGATCGCGAGCGAGGCAGGCAGGGCCCATCGGGCGAGCCGGAAGCGCCGTCCATAGATGACGGCGGCGGCCAGGCCCAGCGAGGTGACCCCGGTGTAGACGGCGTGGGTGCCGACCAGCGGGCCATGGGCAGAGGTGATGAACGGCAAGAGCAGCGAGAAGGGCAGGTTCGCGAACCAGCCGCCGCCGGTGCCGCGGGCGTAAAGGATGTTCTCGTAGACGGTGAAGCCGGAGGCGATGGCGAAGCCCATCAGCACCGCATCGCCCACCGAGGGGCGCCAGCGGCGGTTGCGCGCCGCCAGCAGCAGGAAGATTGCCACCGGCATCAGCTTCAAGAGCTCTTCGGTGACGGGCGCAAACACGCACATCACGAAATAGCTCCGCGGACCCCAAAGAGTGACGAAGGGCTTCCCGATCAACACCGCCAGCGAGCCGACGCCGAAGAAGCCGGCCAGGGCCGCGCCTGTGAGGGCCCGCGCGCCGACGGTGCGGGTGCGCGCGAACACCAGCAGCAGGAGGACGAACGTCCAGCCGTATTGCGCGACGTTGCCGGCCACCGTGCCGAAGCCGCCGCCCAGCTTGATCAGCTTCGGCGCCGAAGCCAGCAGCGCAAACAGCGAGAGCCCCAGGCCGACCCAGGAGATCACCGGAAGGAACCGCCGCAGCAGGGCCGAGCTGCGGTTCATGTTTTCTCCCATCATAGGCGGGTCAGCTCCACGCGCCGGTTGCGCGCGCGTCCGGGGAGGGTCTCGTTGGTGTCCTTCGGCATCCCTGCTCCGTGGCCCGAGGTGGCGAGGTGGTCCGCCGGAACACCGCGCTCGACCAGCGCGGCCTTCACCGCGGCCGCGCGGTCGGACGAGAGCTTCTGGTTCCTGGCATTGCCGCCGATGTTGTCGGTGTGGCCCTCGACCGTGAGGACCCAGGCGGGATCCCTCTTCATCACCTCGACGATGGTGCGCAGCACCTTTTCCGACTGGGGCTTGATCACCGCGCTGTTGAAGTCGAAGTAGATCCCGTAGACGGTCGCGCGCTTCTTCTTGGAGAGCGTCTCTTCCAGCTCCTTTGCCAAGTCCTCGACCGGGAACTCGATCCGGACAAGCTCGAACCGGTCCTTCCCGATGGTGGACTTCAGCGAGAGCGGATTCTTCGGGTCGTGAGGACGTACCAGTGGGCGTCCTCCGCCTGCTCTCCCTCTCCGTAGCGCCCCTTGAGGTGCCAGGCCGGAAGGGAGACGAGGGCGTTGTTCACGATGACGCTGAACGGTACCGGACCCGGCTCTGCGAGCTTGAAGACGGTCAACTGTGTCGGCTTCTCATCCGCGAGATCCTCGAGCTTCGAGAGGTCGAGTCCTGGTGGAGAGCCCTTCGATTTCGCGCCGGCCTTCTGCACGATGCCAAGGGCGCCTTGGAGCATTCCCTCCAGGCCGCCCAGCTTCCCGTCGAGCGCGACCGCGGCTTCTCCCTTCGAGCGGATGTCGGAGAACACGGCCGCGGACACCCCAAGCGTCGTGGTCCCGGGGTACTCCTCTTCGCCGCCGGTGGAGTACACGATCTTGAGGCCGCGCGCGTCCTTGAGGTCGGCCGCCCGAACGGTGCGCGTCGCCTTGACGTGCCCGGGCTCCCCTCCCGCGGGATCGGGTACGTCACCTGACATTACTAAATGAAGGCTCCCGTCCGCGTCGATGGCGTCGACCGAGATCGAATTCTCGTAGTCGCCACGCGACTCGTTGACAGCTTCGATCGTGGTCAAGCCTTTCACCAGGGGAATGCTCGTCAAGGAGGGGACGTCGGTCGCGACCGAGGCGACCGCAATCAATAGGAGGAGGCTCATTTGCAACCCGGGTTGCAGGCTTTGATGGCGAGCACGTAATCGACGACGTTGCCGCCGCCCGGACGTTTCCGCGTGAAGGGCCCAAGCAGTGCGCTCGCAGCGAACCTCGCGCTCAACTTCGTCTCTTCCTTGACGATGAAGACGGCGGCCGGATTGTCGGCCAGCGACTTCGGAGTCTTGGCGATGCCCTCTCCCAGGGCAGTGGTCTTGCCGGACACCTTCACCATCGCGGCAAGAATCGCCACCACCGGATCGACCACCACGGTGATGTCCAGCTTTTCGTTCTTGTCTTCGGCCCTCGCGGCCCCGCTCGAACAGACTGCAACGAGCGCGACAAGGGCCACGGGTCTCATAGCTTCCCCAGCAGCTTTTTCGCCAGAGCCACCGCCATCGCCCGCCCCTCTGTCTCGTAGGCGGTCCCCGTGTGCTTTGTCGCCTTGATGTAGCCGAGAGCGCCCTGCACGCTGTTCCCGTTGGCGGACTGAATCGGATCGCCCTTCGCGGCCTCACGAAGTTCTATCGAAGCCTGCTCCAGGTCGTCCGGTGGAGGCTGGACTTCCTTTCCCTGGGCGACCGAGTCGGCCATCGCCTGCATCCTGCCGGCCGCCGCGGTGTTGATCTTTGCCACGGCCTTCGCCTGCGCCTGCGACTGTAGATTTGGCGGCACGATGCGGAAGAAGATGTTGTTCCCCTTGCGGACATAGAGTGTGGACATGATCCCGAAGAAGGCATCGTCGCCCACGCCCGGTGCGGGGTCGCCTGGACCATCGACGGCCTTGTGCTGGAGTGCCATCGATTCGACGGCGTCGTCGGTCTCCTCCAGATCGATCGTCGTCTCGATGAACAGCTCTTTGGTCTTGTACGTGAGGCTGGAGCCCGAACCTTCGACCTCAGTGACAGGCTCGCCGAGGATGGCGCCCCACCTCTTCTTTGGTGAGCATCAGAGTCGCGGCTTCCTTGGCTTCACTGGCCCGCGAACGGGCGGGCGGCGACCGGCCGCTCGCGACCGCCCGAGGAGCAGCGCCCGGATCGGGCTTCTTGCACCCCTCGGCGGTCGACAGCAGACAAAGCGAGAGCACCAGCCAAAGCGACGACGCGAGCTGCGGTGTCATAGCTCCTCCATGGTCGGGCTTCTTGCCCCCTCGACAGGGGACAGAGGGCAAGGCGATGGCGCGAGCGCGAGCGCACTCATTTTCCACATTGGATCTTTCCTTCGGAGAGACCGGTCAATGCGTTGCGCGACCGCCCGGAACTCGCACCAATTCAGGTGTGCACGGGAAGGGTGACTGTCAACCGCGCGACGCAGAGCGAGCTAGAGAGCCCTTCACGGAGGCCTGTGACTGCCGCCCGCCCGACTTCGACTTCGCCGCCCACCCTCTCGGTGCGGCTCGGCTTCTTGCTCAGACCGATCACGCTGATGTTGCAATGCCGCCGCGCGAGCGCTGCGCTGGCCCTAGCGATGGGCGGGTGCGCGCCCTGATCGTGGAAGACGAGTCGGACAACGCCGTCCTCCTCGATTTATGTGGAGCTGCACATAGATCGACGAGATGGGCGATCTCAACCTGCGCCCCAAGCAGACCAACACCTTCTTCAAGCTGATGGACGAGCGCTCCCGCCAGCGGCCCAACATCACACCACCAACCTCGACTACGCCGAGTGGAGCAACTTCCTCGGCAACCCTCGCTGGTCACGGCGCTGCTCAGCAGGCTGGGGCACCAATGCCACACCGTGAAGATCGACGGGCCGTCGCTCCGAGAGCCCGGCGCCTGATGCTCGGCTCAGAGTACTGGCTGTTCGATCCAACGATCACGAAGAGGGGCGAGCCCGAGACGCTCCCCTGACTCGATCAAGCAAGCATGTCTGTGGTGCGGGGCCGGCGAGGGCGAAAAACCCGGCGAGGCGTGCTTCACCACGGCAGCGACGCCTCGGCGAGTTCGAGCGCGCCATCGGCCGAGTTTCGCTTGGCGATGGGTCAGCGCTTCTTGGCAGCCGTCGGCTCCTAGAGCACCGCGCCCACCCTGGCAATCCGCCGATCTGTCGTGGGAAACAATGGAGGCACCGGTCGGAATCGAACCGACGTATGAGGGATTTGCAGTCCCTTGCCTTACCGACTTGGCGACGGTGCCCCGCGGGCGGTCGCAAGTAGCGCAGAGGGGCAGCGGCGTCAAGGCTGCAGTCGAGTGCCGAGAGCACCGAACAGGTTGACTCCCGTCGGACCAACAACCCGATCGGTGCCCTAGCCGGCCGCCGGCAGCGTGAAGACAAAGCGCGAGCCTGGCCCGGAGCTGGTCTCCACCCAGATGCGGCCGCCGTGGGCCTCGACGATTCCCTTGGCGATGGCGAGGCCCAGGCCCGCGCCCGCCCGATCCGCGCCTTCCTTGTGAGCGCCCTGCCAGTAGCGCTCGAAGAGGTGGGGCAGGTCGGCGGGATCGATGCCGGGTCCGCTGTCCTGCACGGCACAGCGCACCTCGTGGCCGGCGGGCTCGGCGGAGAGCTCGACCGCGCCCCCCGGCTGGCTGAACTTGATGGCGTTGCCGACCAGGTTGGAGAGCACTTGCAGGACGCGCTCGCGGTCTGCCAGCACCGGCGGCACGGCCTCGCCCACAGTGGCCTCGCAGCGCACTTCCCGCTCGGTGGAGAGCGGGCCCAAGAGCAACACCGCCTCGTCGAAGAGCTGCGGCAGCGAGAGCGGCTCGGGGCAGAGGACGAGGTGGCCCGCGTCGATGCGGCCCGCGTCGAGCAGGTCGTGCACGAGGCGGTTGGCGCGCGAGGCGGCGCGGTGCATGACCTCGAGGTGCTCGAGCCGCAACTTCGCCGGCATGTCCGAACGGCGCAGCAGCGTGGAGACGCCGAGCAGGACGGCCGCGAGCGGGTTGCGCAGGTCGTGCGAGACGATGGCGAGCAGATCGCGCTGGCGGCGGTCGAGCGCCTCGGCCCGCTCGCGCAGCTGCACGTCGATGACCCTGGCGGCGTGCCGGCCCTGCGCGAAGGCGAGCTGGTCGGCCACCGCGCGCAAGAAGAGCAGCTCGGGCTCGCCGAGGGGGCCGGCCGCCTCGACGTGCAAGAATCCGAGCGCGGGGCCCCGCTCGATCTGCAGCCCGAAGGTTGCACCTTCATTGTCGCTCTCGCCGCGGCTCGAGGGCACGAAGGCCACGTCCAAAGCGGGCAGCCGCAAGCGGGCCGCGGGTGCCAGGGGCGGCGCAGCGCCGCTGACCGCGAGCGCTTCCAGGGCGCGCTCCTCGGCCAGCTCTTGCGACGACTCGGGCAGGCCCCTGGCGCAGGAGGACAAGAGCCGCGGCGGCTCGCCTTCAACGAGGGGCGCGAGCACCAGCACCATCGACCGCAGCGGCAGCGCCTGCGCCAGCTCGGCGAAGAGGGCGGCCACCACCGACTCGCCGTCGTACCCGGCCAGCAGCTTGCCGATCTGGTAGAGCCGCTCGAGGCGCTGGTAGCCTCTCTCCAGCTCGGCGCGAGCGCGGGCCGCCTGCTCGACCGAGAGCCGCGCCGCCTGCGCTTCCAGCCTCGCTGCCACCAGCTCGCGCCGCGGGTCCTCCGCGCACGGCGAGGCCTGCGCAGGCTCCTTCCGCGTCTTGTGGACGGTCGAGCGCTTCTTGCTGACCCGCATGCCCCTCCCCTGCTGCGATCATGCGCGGTCCGCGAGGGGCTGGCGAGCAGGCCGCTGGCGCAGCTGTCGGTGCCTGAACGTCGGCGCCCCTGCGGCTTCAGCGCTTCTTCGGGACGACCAGTCCGCGCGAGAGCCGGCGCAGGACCCGGACGTGCTGGCGCCGCTTGTAGCGGATGTGCGCGTTCTCGCCCGACTCGTTGGCGACGGACGTCGCGCGGTCGAGCAGCTGCAGCTCCATCATGCAGAAGGCGATGCGGCCGTCGGCGGGATCGACCAGGAGGCTCTCGGGGATCCGGATGGGCAGGTCGATGACGAAGTTGAGCGTCTGGTAGCCCTGGCCCGAGAACTCGTTCGGGTCGTGGGGCTTGTGCTCGCCGTCGTTGCCCTCTTCCTCGAGGCGCAGGTCGGCTTGCAGCTGCGGCGCCAGCGCTTTCAAGTGAGGCACCTCCTGCACCAGGCGGCGGAACTGGAAGAGCGTGTTCTGCGACTGGCCGGGCACGATGAAGTTGAAGGGCAAGAGCACGTCACAGAGGCGCACCAGCACCGGCAGCACGTCGTCGCGCTCGGCGGTGGTCACGCGGTAGCGCACGCGATCGTAGACCGCCGCCGCCAGCGTCTCCTTCTTGGCGAGCAGCTTGGTGATGACCGAATGGCGCGTCTTGATGCTGCCGTGCGCGTCCACGATCGGCAGCCCCTCTTTGCGCAGCAGATCGATGGCGTGATCGACGCGGGAAGTGACCAGGTGGGAGACCTCGTCCTCGCTCAGCCGGGTGCGGTGCAAGAGGCCGCGCGCCTCGACGTGGTGGACCACGTGCATGACCTTCAGGACGATGCAGGCGATGCGGCGCAGGCGCTGCGGCTCGAGGACCCCGGAGGCGAGCAGGAACAGGTCGTGGATCTCGCGCGGGCTCGCGACCTCGGGGGCGACCTTGTAGCCGAAGGCCGTGCGCAGGTAGTCCACCGACTCGTCGATCAGCCGGCGCAGGCGCGCGCGATCGAAGGGGTCGTCGGGCTCGAAGAGGCAGAGGCGCAGGTAGTCATCGACCTCGGCGCGGCTCCTGAAGTGCAGGCGGCGCCAGTCGATCACCGAGCCGCCGCGCAAGACCAGGCGCAGCTTCTCCAGATCGCCGAGCGACCAGAGGTCGGGCGTGGCCGTGCGCGGCCGGATCGCCATTAGCGCGCCTCAGCGGGCGGCGGAGTGGCTGCAGGGGTCGGCGCCGGAGCAGGCGGCGGAGGGGTCGCCGCGGGAGCTTGTAAAGGAGGTGGCGACGTGGGCTCGGAGACCGCCGCGGCCGGCTGGGCCTGGGTCGGGGGCGCGGGATCCGGGCGCAAGAGCAGCACCGCCGCTGCGATGGCCGCGATCACCGCGAGCGCGGCGGCCACCTTGCGCGAGACGTTCCGTGCAGGCGGGGGCGCGCCAAAGGTGTGCGTCG
Organism: Myxococcales bacterium; assembly: GCA_038231075.1. Lineage (GTDB taxonomy): Bacteria > Myxococcota > Myxococcia > Myxococcales > 40CM-4-68-19 > JBBRMA01. The sequence continues at coordinate 41,266 of JBBRMA010000036.1, forward strand.
CGAGCGGCGGAAGCGGCGAGTGCGCGGGCGCGGGCAAGGACGCCGTGGGGCGCGCGACGGCCGGCGCACGCGGCTCTCGCGGAGCACCCGGAGCCTGGAGCTGGGGCAAGGGCGGCGGCAGCGTGCGCGGCCCGCGACCTCGGGGTTTGCCGTGGGGGCCGACGGGCCCGCGATAGCCCCGCTTGGGCGCAGGCCGCACAGCAGCCGGAGCGGCCGGCACCTCGGCCATGGCCGCGGGCAAGACTGCGTCGGGCGAGGTGCGATCGGCTCTCGGGACCTGCGGCGCCTCGCCAAACGCGGCGCTCTCCTGCTCGCGCTCGGACGCCGGCGCGGCAGGCAAGGCCGGCTCCGCCGTCTGCACCGGGAGCACGGCGGCTTCGAGCGCGGCGACGGGCTCCTCTTCGGTTGTTGACAGCGGCGGATCGCGCAGCGTGGGGCCGTCCGGCACCCGCGCGGGAGGGTCCGGCGGAATGGTCGGGACCTCTGTCGATCGGACCGGCAGCTCGGCCTGGGCGGGAGCCATCGGAGCGGGCGTCGGGTCAACCGGAGGCGCTTCGGCAGGCGGTTCTTCGGCCACCGTCGCGGGCTTGCGCGCCACCTTGGTGATCGCGTCGCGCTCCGCCGGCGCGCCGACGTCAGGCGCCACGTCGTTCGCGGGCCCGCTCGCGCTCGAGAGCGTCGCCGCGGCCGGCGTGTCGGTCGAAGCCGCGGCCGGAGCCTCGATCGCGCTCCAGCTCGCGGTGGTGTCGGGGTCCGCGAGCGGCGCCTCGGCTCCAGGCGTCGTCGGCTCATCCACCTGCGTGACGTCTTCTTCCACTGCCAGTGAAGTCTCTTCTACAGAGACGATCGGCGCCTGGGCGGCGGCTAGCGGCGGCGCAGTGACGTCGGGAGGCGGAGGCGGTGGCCTTGCGCGCTCCTCTGGAAAAGGCAGCGCCGGCAGCACCTCGCGGAGGCCGACCAGCCCGCGCAGCTCGGGCACCGCCTCGGCCGCGACCCAGGAGGGAAAGCCTTCGCGCCAGACCAGGGTCGCGGCGGAGAGCTGCCCGCGCGTGCGCAGCCCCTCGAGCCCCGCGCGGGTGAGCGGACCCACCTGCCGGCCATGGACGCCGACGAACCAGATCTGGTCCGGCGTCCGCCCCGCTGGCGCCTGGGCGAGCGCGGCCACCGCTTCCTTCTCGGCCTGCAGGCGCGCCTTGAGCTCGTCGAGATCGTAGCGGCGCGTGGGGTCGCGGTCGGTGCGCAGGTGGTAGACGTCGGCCTCGGCGGCCATCTGGCCCCCGCACGCCGGGCATGGGAGCTTCTCGGCGCGCGCCGCCGCCGTCGTCAGATTCGCGTCGCACTGGGTGCAGGAATAGCGCATGGGCGGCGGCGTCGCTCCGCGCATACTACTGCAAGTCGCTCCCTAGATTCCGCAGCGCAGTGTCGGCAGCACCGCGAAGCCGAAGGCCGACCCGACCGCGGTGGCGTCCACTTCCAGGCCGAAGGCAAAGCGCTTGACCGGCGGCTGCAAGAGCAGGAGTGCGCCTGCGAACCCGGCGGCCCCCTGCGGCGCGCCCCGAGTCGTGGCCGCCATGTAGCCAGCCCCCGCGTGCCCGAAGAGCTGGAGCCGGCCTGCAGCGTCGAGCTGGTGCAGGAGGACGCGCGCGCCGAGCCCGCCGCCCGCCGCACCCTCATCGCCGAGCTGGGCCTTGGCCGAGGACTGGAGCGAGCCCGCGAGCCACAGCTCCGCCGCCACCCGATCCGTCAGCGAGGTGCCGAGCGAGAAGCGAACTTGTGGTCCACTCTCCAGCCCTCGCACGCCCGAGTGGTGCAGCCAGGACGGGCCGGCGTCCAGCTCGAGCCAGGGTCCCCGCTCGGGCCGCTTGCGCGCGCCGGGGACCGTCTCGCTCCTCACCTCCGGCGCCGGGGCGACGGTGAAGCCAGGCCCGGCGGGGAGCGGCGCCTCGGCTGCGGCGGCTGGTGCAACCTCGGCCGCCGCCAGGAGCGCCGCCATCAGTGCAAGTGCGGTCACGCTATCCTCCGCGAGTAAACAAGAACGGATAGGTGACGTAGACCTCGCCGCCGCCCTTGGGGAGTGGGAACCGCCAGGTCTTGATGCGCGAAGTCACGCACCGTTCAACCGCGGAGTCGCCAAGAGTGCTCTCGCCAACATGCGACTCGGTGACGAGGCCTTGCGGGTCGATGGTCCAGGCCGTGGTGATCTTGCCGGCGAGCTTGGGCTTGCCGTTCAGCTCCTGCTCGTAGCAGGCGCGGATCTGGGCGCGGTGATCGTGGACGACCTTGCGGATGAGCTCCGGGTCGATCTCGCCGACGATCTGCGGCTTGCCGCTGGAGAGGCCGATGGCCGCGTTGGCCTTGCCCTTGAGCGCGCCGCGACCCTCGCCGTAGTCCGCCAGGCCGCCGCCGATGCCGTTGGTGCCGATGCGGGCGAGGCCCAGGCCCGAGCCGTCTCCTCCGCCGCCGGTGCCGCCGAGCGACTTCAGGCCGGCGCCCATGTCTCCGCGGGCGTCGCCGCCCTTGGGTCCGTCGAGGTGGCCGAGCGCGTCCTTGGTGCCGGTGGCGAGCGCGGTGCCGAAGACGTCCGCGGTGCCCTTGCCCTTGCCCTTGAGCGCCTTCATCAGGCCGCTGTCGGCGACGATGGCGGCGTCGTTGCGCACCTTCTCGGCGCGGAGGTTCCTGCGCGGCGCGGTCTTGCTGCCGGCCTCGCCCTCGACGCCACGGTGGCGCGCGAACGCCTTGCCCGGATCATTCCTGGCCTGGGCGGCCTTTTGCGGCGTGGGCGCGGCCTTGAGCGGCTCGGGTTTCGGTGCGGCGGCGGCGCGGACGATGAGGCCGCGGCGCAGCTCGTGGACGGGCGGCGGCGCCCTTGGCGCGGGCATCAGCTTGTGCAAGCCGAACATGCCGCCGACCAGGAAGGCCGCCGCGAAGGTCGTGGTGGCGATGCCCTTCCAGTCCTCGCGGGCGCCGCCGACCTTGGCGGCCTCGGGGACGACCCGGACCCGCATCGAGAGCGAGCCACACGTCAGGACTCCACAAGAATCGGACTGGAGGCTGGCGGTGAGGCCGTCGGACTCCACCTTGCCCCAGCCGCGGGCGAGCAGCTCGCGGCCCGAGGCGGTCTCGCCGCGACTGACGATGGCGAGCGACATGCTCGAGGGCGCGCGCACCACCCAGCCGGCCAGGTCGCTGGTGACGAGCTCGGCCTTGGTGACGCCGGGAAGGAAGACGTCGCAGCCAGAGTCGGTGCCGGCGGTGAGCGTGCGGCCCGGCTCCAGGCAGTGGACGCCGAGGAGCTGATCGCCCCAGCGCAGCTCGGCGAGCGCGAAGCCGATCTGCGCGAGCGAGCCAGGGGCGCTGAGCGGCGCCGTGTGCTGGCGGACCTCAGTGACCGGCGCCGACCGGGGCGAAAGACGGCTCGGCTTGACGGCCGGCGTGTGCGCGACCACGAGCCGGGCCGCGGGCGCCGCCTGGGGCGGATTCGAGAGCGGCGGCAGCGGGACGGCCACCTCGGCGAAGGTCATGACCGCGGGCTGCGGCAAGAGCGCGGCAGCGGCCCCGTCGTCCTCGCGGACCACCTGGAGCGAGGGGACGAGGTGCGGCAGGACGTCGTTCTGATCGAGCTCGCCTTCGATGAGCTGGAAGCGCTGGCGCTTCTGCGGCGCTTGCGGCTGCGCCTGCTGCGGCTCGCGCAGCTCAACCATCACGCGCAGGGCGCCGACGGTGATGAGGTCGCCGGTGCGCAGCGGCGCCGCCAGGATCGGCTGGCCGTTGAGGAACACCGGCGCGTCGCTGAGCGCGCGGATGACGGCCGAGGTCTCCGTGGCCTCGATGACCGCATGCTGCGGGGCGACGTTCTCGCCGCTCAGCTGCAGCTCGACGTCGCCGCCGCCGAGGCGCACCGCCTTGCTCTTGAAGGCGCGGGCCAGCTTGAGCTTCCCGCCGTCGTAGACCTTGAGGATGATCGAGAGTGGCACTGGTCGTCTCTCCGAAGAAGAAAGTTTGTTAAGTGGCTACTGGCCGCGGGCCACGCCCGAGAGCGCGCGATCGAGGAAGTTGCGACGGACGCGAAGGAGGGTCGGCGCGGCGGGCTTGCGCGGAGCCTGGACGAGCTCACCGTCGGGCCGCGTGAGGTCGCCGTGGATGTCGTCCTCGCCGAAGCGGAGGACGGTGCGCTTGTGTTCGCCCTCGCCGTGCGAGGACATCGCGTCGCCGGCCTGCGCGGGAGCCGCTGCGGGGGCGGTCTGCTCGGCGGCGTGGGCGCGACCGGCGACCAGCAAGAGCGCGGTCAGGACGGTGGCGACGAGCATCTTGCGCAGGGTGCGCTCGTTCGGAGGCAGCTGAAAAGCGACGTAGCTCACTTCACACCTCCAGTTGCGCTCGCGGAAGCAGTGGTGCGGGGTCCCTTGGCGGCGAGCATCCGCTCGCAGCGCTTGAGGAGGGAGTCGGCCTGGCCGTCCTGCGGCGCCAGCTTGACGTAGAGGCGGGCCTCTTCGATCGCTCCGGCCGGGTCGCCTTCACCTTCGAGCTTGAGGCGCGCCATCAAGAGGTGCGGCGCGGCGGCCACAGGTGCGAGCTGCGCCGCGGCGTCGAGCTCCTCGAGGGCCTTGGCGGTCTGACCCAGGCCCGCGAGCGAGGCGCCGAGGCCGAGGTGCGCCGCGGCCGACTCGTCGTCGAGGTTGGCGGCCTTGGCAAACGGTGCCTGCGCGGAGGCGAGGTCACCGCGGGCCAGGAAGAGCCGGCCGAGGAGGATCTGGGCCTCGAGCGAGCCCGGCTCGGCGGCGACGGCGGCCTTGGCGGAGGCCAGCTCGGCGTTGGTGTCGTTGCCGGCCTTGGCGATGGCGGCCAGCGCCAGCTGCGGGCGGGCGTCGTTCGGGTGCAGCGAGGCGGCGCGTCCCGCCAGCAGCCGGGCAGTGCCGGACTGGCCGAGCGCGAGGTGCGCGAGCGCCTCGGCGCAGAGGGCGCGGACATCCTTGGGAGCCCGCATCAGCGCGGTGCGCGCCAAGGTGCGGGCGGCCTCGGCGTTGCCGAGCTTGAGCTCGACCTCGGCCTTGAAGGAGAGGCTCGCGGGCGACTCGGGATCGATCCGGGCGGCGGCCTCGGCGGCCTGCCTAGCCGCGGGGGCGTCGCCGCGCCAGAGCGCCAGCGCCGTGGCGCGCTCAGCGGCCGCGGTGCGCAGCGCCTTCGGGCCCGACTCGGCTGCGGCAGCCGCGCGCCACGCGGCCTCGGCTTCTTCGCCCTGCCCAAGCTTCTCGAGCGCGACGGCCAGGTCGAACCAGGCCGCCACCGAGGACGGCCCTGCGTGCGCGGCCGCGGTGAAGCGCTTGATCAAATCGTCGGAAGGCTCCTGGCCCTTGGCCTCGAGCTCCTTGGCAGCGAGCAGCGCCTCGTCGAGCAGGCGCCGCGCGTGCTCACCGGTCCGCTCCGGCGCCACCGTGGTGGCCTGGCGCAGAGGCTTGGTCTCCGCCGCGTCGGCCTGCGCTGCCCCGAGCAGAAGCGCGAACCCCGCCGCCCCCCTGGGAATGACTCCGAAACCTTTCATCACCGCCCCCTCCCCGCCCTGGCCGGCCACGACCGGCTCACCCGCCCACCGAATTGCACCCGCCCGGAACTTCTTTTCCCACCTGCGGACTTTTTCTCCCGACAACCGACTTATTCAGCGTCCGCGGCTTCCATCTGTGCAGCTTGCGGGCCGTTGCTTTTACCGCTCGCCTGCTCGTGCACTGCGTCGAGCTGCTTCTCTAGCTTGCTGCCGTGCGGGGAACCGACCGCCGAGCCGTCTGCATCCACGAACCCTGGAGCCGACGGCCGCACTTCTGGGAGCTGCAGTTCCCGTGCCGGTTGGACAGGCGTGCCGAGCTTGTCGAGTGAAGCACGCGCCTTCTCTGCGCAGCTGCCCGCGCCGATGCCCAGCTCGCGCGCCTTCTGCTCGGCCTCGCGGAGCGTCTCGCCGGCGCCTTCGCGGATCGGCTTCCACTGCTCGGCGATGGCGTCGCGGTACAGCTTGCGCTGCTCGCCGCGGAGGCCGGGCGGCGTGGGGCTGTGCTCGATGGCCGAGGAGAGGAGGAGCTGCGCCTCGCCCAGCTGCACCAGCGCGCAGACGGCAGGCTCGGCCTGGCGCATCGCCACCGTCTCCTCGTCGCGCTTCTTCACCTTCTTCAAGAGCGCGACCTTGCGAGCGAGCGTGGCCTGGAGCGGCGCCTTGATCTGCTGCTGGGCGAACTCATCGAAGGCCTTCTGCCCGAGCGCGAGGTGGGCCTCGGCAGCGGCCTCCGCGGCGCCGTCGGTCTCGGCGCGCTGCTTCTCATTGAGCCGCGCGTAAGCGTGCTCGAGCGAGCTCCACGCCCACTGCGCCTTGTCGGCCTGGTGGACGCGGGCGAAGAGCCTGGCCGATTCGCGCCAGGCGCGGATGGCGAGGCCGGCCTTTCCGTGCCCGCCGGCGTAGGCCAGGCTTGATAGATCTTTGGCCGCGCTGCTCGGCTCGCCAAGCTTTGCCTTCAGCATCGCGGCGGCGAAGTTGTCGTCATCGGCGTCTTGCCCCGTGGGCCAGAGCTTGAGCGCGGACTGCCGGTCGGCCAGCGCCAACCGCAGCTCGCCGCGCGCTTCGCGGAGCACCGCGGCGTCGTGCAAGGCCGCGCGCGCCTTCTCCTTGTCGTAGTCCTGCGAGAGCGCGGGCCGCTTGGTCTTGCTCGGGTGCTCGCGCCGCCACTTGCGCGTGTCCTCCTGCTTGCGGAAGCCCGCGGCGTAGCGCTCGGAGAGCTGGGCCGCCTCGCCGAAGTCGCCGACCACCGCGTGGTCCGCCGCCGACGCGAGCAGCGCGCGCGGCAAGAGCGGCGAGTTGGCCGCCTCCTCCGACAAGCGCGCCCGCGCGGCCAGCGCCTCGTCGATGTGACCCGCCCGGGAGAGCGCGGCCGAGGCTCCAAAGAGCGCCTTGTCGAAGAGCGCGCCGCTCTTGTGGGCGTCAACGAAGGCGAGCAGCGCCTTGGCCTGCGCGAGGTCGTCCTTCTGCCCCTCGGCGATCGAGTACGCGCTCTCCTCCTCGACGCGCTCGAGGGTGGCCTTGAGCGACGGCCGCTTCGCCAGCAGCTTGCTCTGGCCCAAGAGCTTGACCGCCCACGCGTGCACCGCCGGGAAATCCTTCTTCAAGTTTTGCACGTCCAGCACCAGGTTGGCGGCGAACTCGGCCAGCTCATGCTCGGGGTGCTGCAGCGCGATCGAGGACAGGTGCGAGGTCGCCTGGTCCAGCTCCTGGTTCCTGATCTCGAGCCGGCCGAGCCGATACGCCACCTCGACCGCCTTTGGCCCGGCAGGGAGCGCCTGCAGATACAGCGAGCACGCCGCCTCGAGCAGCTTCTCGCCCGGCTCGAGCGGCTTGAGCGCCGAGTCGCCGAGCGACGCCGCGTGCTGATCCTTCGGCCCCGTGTTCGGCTGCGCGCCGCCCATCGCCTCGTCGCGCGAGAGCACCGCGCTCCAGGCCGCATCGACAAGCCTCTTGCCCGGCTTCTTCTTCGCCTGCATCGCCGCCAGGTCCTGCTTGACCACCGCCTCGTAGAGCGCGGCCGCCAGCGCCTTGTCGTTCAGCTCGTAGTGCAGCTCGGCGGCGAAGAAGCGCAGCTCGTAGGCCGCCTCGGCCTGGGGAAAGAGCGCCAGATAATGAGTATACAGAGTGCGCGCGGACGCATAGGTCTCCTCCTGCTGCGTCTTGCGCGCCTGGGCGTGGAGGTTCACCGCCAGCATCCGCAGCTGCTCCTCGCCGAGCCTCTGCGCTTCTTCCAGCGCCTCCTTGGAGGCCTCGTCGGCCGGCGCGTGCGCCTGCGCCTTCTCCATGCTGGCGCGATAGGCCGAGGCCGCGCTCATCAGCTCCTTGCGGCGGGCGCTCCGGGCCTCGATCTCGAGGAGCCGCGCGCGGTCGAGAGCCGCCTGCGCGGTGCCCTCGCCGTGCAGCGCGAGGAGCCTTTCGTAGACGATCTGCGCCTCCGGATCGCGGCCGTCCTTGGCGAGCAGGCGCGCGTAGTTGTCGAGCATGCGGCGCGCGGGCGCCTCGCCGAACGCGGAGGAGAACTCGGCGAAGGCGCCCTCGGCCTTGCCGGCCCGCAGGTAGAAGATGACGTAGTCGCGGCCGGCCTCGCGCACCAGCTGGACTTTCGAGCTGCTGCCCTGGCCGTCGTCCTTGTGGCCGGCGCGCGACTCGCTGACTTCGACCACTTTGCGGAGCAGGTGCATGCCGTCGACGAACTCGCGCTGGTTGAAGCGGCACCAGGCCGCCTTGTAGACGGCGTACGGATAGACCTCGGCGGTGGTCACCTCGGCGGCGGCGCGGTACTCGGCCAGCGCCTGGTCGAGCTTGGCCGTCTCGAAGTCGTGCTCGCCGACGAAGACGTGCGAATCGGGCGCCCAGCCGGACTTGGGGAAGCGCGTGATCAGCTCGCGCGCGACCACGACGGCGGCGCGCTCGTCGCCCGCTTCTTGAAGGCTGTCGGCGAGGAAGAAGAGCGCCTCGTCGAGCCGCGGCGAGCTCGGATACTTCTCGAGCAGCTCGCGGTAGCGGGCGATGGACTCGGCGCGCACCGACTTGAGCTGCTCGCGGAGCGACGCCGCTTGCCCGGGCGCGTCGGTCTCGGCGAGCTGGGCCGAGACGCCAAGCTGGAGCGCGCGGGCGCGGAGGAGATTGGCGAGCCGGGTGAGCACCTCGGCCTGCTCGTCGTCGGGCCCGCCGAGGGCCAAGAGGCGGCGCAGGGTGAACTCCTGCTCGCGCTCCTTGTCCGCGGTCAGCGTGGCGACATGGCGGTGCAGCAAGGCGGGGTCCCTGCCCGGCTGCGTGTCTTGCCCCTTGAGCGAAGCGGTTCCAGTTGCCGCGAGGGCAGCGGCGGCCAGCATCGAGAGCACTGTGATTCCCCCTCTCGCGCCGGCCAGAATGCCGACGCGAATGTCCGTGGTGGAGTTGTGCAACGTTCAGGCCGAGCCAACGGGCCGCTTGCCTGCACGGAGCAAGGCGCCGAGGGAGTGGAAAGCCGTGGGCAATAGGGAAACGAGTTGCTCAACCTGGGAACTTGTTTGGGCCCAGTGCGCCCCGTCTCCAGCTCAGGGCTGCAGATTGGCGCTGGTCGAGGACGGCTTCTTGAAGCGCGGAGCCGGCGTGCAGCGCGTGCCGAGCGAGAAGCGATAGCTGCCGAGCTCGTCGCGCCAGTATTCGCCCTGGAAGGGCCACATCACTTCGTCGTCCTCGACGTCGGGCGAGCTGGGCGGGCGCGAGCTGGCGCGGGCCGACGGATCGGTCGCTTGATCGCGCTCGCGGCCTGAGATCTCGTACGAGAGGCGCAGCGACTGGCCGAGCAGCTCGCGCAGCTCGCCGCGATCGGCCGCGAGGCGCGCGCGCAGGGTCGCGCCGGCGCTGGTCAGGAGCTGGAGCCGCTGGCCGCGCAGCTCGGGCAGCATGGCCGCGGCGAAGGCCGTGTCGCGCAGGGAGGGCCTGTGATCGAATGAGTCGAGCTCGGCGGTCATGGCGACAACGGCGGCCAGCGAGCCGACCAGGTCCTGAGCGCCGGCCGCGCGATCGAACTCGACGCGGGCCTGCGGCGGGAGCTGCTGCGCGAGGCGGGCGCGCCCATCGCCGAGCGCGTCGGAGGGCTGCGAGAGCTTGTCGAGCGCGACCAGCGTCGCCGAGAGCGCGTCGTGCCGCGGGCGGAAGATGGCCTCGAGCCGGGCCAGCGCGCGGCGCGCATCGGCGTAGCGGCAGTTCTCGTAGAGCACCAAGGCTTGGAGCACGAACGCCTCGGGGAAGAAGCGGCCCTGGAAGAACGGCGCTTGCAGAGTGAGGATGTTGCCGAGCACGCGCTCGTCCTCGCCGCGGCGGAAGTGGGACCAGCTGGCCTCGAAGAGCGCGTCGAGCCACTCGCTGGCGCCGCGGCCAACCCGCCCGTAGAGCCGCTCGGCGCGCACGTCGTCGCCCCGCGCGTAGGCGAGGCGGGCGAGCTGCAGCAGCGCCTTCTGCGAGCGGCCGCTGCCCTTGCCGTCGGGTGTCCCGACCAGGGTTGCAAACTCCTTCTCCGCCGAGAGCTCGTCTCCCGCCGCCAGCGCCGAAAGGCCCGCCACCTCGCGCGCCTCGAAGCCTTGGGCGCTGCTGGTGGGGATGGCAGAAGCGATCTGCCGCGCGCGGCCCAGGTCCCTGGCCGCCTGCGCCGAGCGCGCGTCGGGCGGAAGCATCTTGGCGGGCTGGACGGGTCCTTCCGGCAGCACGGGCGCGACCGTCTCGCCCGCTTGGAACGACGCGCCCTCGGCGAGCGGCTTTTCGAGCAGCGCCGCTGCAAGGTGGTCGTGCGCGAGCTTCACCGCCAGCGCCGGGTGGGCCGCCACATCGCGCGGGTCGAGGTCGAGCTGGAGCAGCTCGGTGCTCGAGAGCGAATCGCCCTTCTCGGCTGCGGCCAGGAGCTGTTCGCGGGCGGCGGCCCGGACCTCGGCGTCGCTGGTGCGCGCGGGATCGGCCAGCCTCCCGAGCGAGAGCGTCGCCAGCTCGGACAGGCCGGCCCCGCGCAGACCGGCGACCAGCTCGGCGACTCGAGCGGAAGCGTCGGCGGAAGGCTTGTTCGCGAGCGCGTCCCACGCGCGCACGGCCTGGGCCTCGGCGCCTGCCGGGCCGACCTGCGCGCGCGCCGAGAGCGACAGCGCGAGGCCAAGAGCGATCAGAGAGTTCTTCCGCGCCACCGTCCCCCGCCTTTCACGCCTGTTCTAGTGCCCGCCGAAGATCCACGACACTCCGCCTTCGACGGAGAGCTGCCGCTCGATCTCCGAGACACCGCGCACGTGGGCCCCGTAGACCAGCTCGCTGGCGGCGATGCGGATGGCGAGCCGGTCGCTGAGGAAGAACCGCTGCCCGAGCGAGATCCGGCCGCCGACCTGCCAGCTGGACTGCGCAGCTGACGCCGCGTCCGGAGAGATATGCATGCGCAAGAGCTCCGGCCCGGCCGCCAGGTAGAGATCGAAGTGGATCGTCTTCTCGCCAGCCAGCGAGAGCTTGCCGTAGAAGGGAACCCAGCTCGCCTCGGCGCCGAGCAGCAGGTCGATGTTCCCCGGCGCCGAGCGGAGCTGCGACGAGCTCGGCGAATCGCAGGGTCCGGGGCTACAGACGGACACCGGCGCCGACGCGATCGAGGTGCCAAAGAGGCCGTGGCCGCCGAACGACCAGCGCTCGGAGACGTGCAGCTCGGCGCGCACGCCGGCCGCGAGCAGGCGGTAGAAGGCGTCGCCGATGGAGACGGCGAGCATGGGCGAGACCTCGAAGCGGCCGTTGAGCTGGTACATCTGCGCCGTCACCGCCGGCAGCGACGCGGGCGTGCCGGGCAGCGCGAGCCGCTGGGGTTGATCCCCGTCGGCAGCCTTCGCGGCCTGGGGCTGTGCTGCCTCGACAGGCGCGCCGGGCGGCGCTGGCGGCGGGTCCGCGGCGACGGCTTGCAAAAGAGCGAGGGCGAGGCCGAGCACGTTCATTGCCGATCCCCCGCGCCGGGCAGATAGAACGACAGGCCGAGCGCGACGCTCCAGTAGCCCATCGCGTGCGTGCCCCAGCTGCCGTTGACGTAGACGCGCTCGGCGTAGACCTCGCCGCCGACCCGCGCGGTCAAGGCCATGTTGCTCGTGAGCAAGAGCCGCTGGCCGAGGCCCGCGCCGACCAGCGGCCGCACGCCGCTGCCTGCGTCGGTCTCGGTGTACGCGGCGCCGAGCGCGGCGTCGGCGAAGATCTCGAAGTGGAGGAGCGCCTCACCCGGCAGCGCCACCTTTCCGTAGAGCGGCGCGATGGAGCCCACCGCCCGCAGCGCCGCGCGCTCCCTGGACTCGATGATGCGCGCCCGCAGCTCGCGCTTGGCGATGGAGAGCTCCTCGGTCTCGAAGTGGAAGAGGCCGCCCGCGTCCAGGCCCAGCGCTGCGCCCTCGCGCAGGTGCCAGAGCGCGCGCAGGCCGCCGCCCACGCGCTGCAGATAAGGATCGCCCAGGCCGAGCGCGGCGTAGGGGAAGAGCTCGAGCCGCCCGGCCTCTCGCAGCGGCCGGCGCTGGACCGCCTGGATCTGGTCGGCTGTGACCGGCGGGGCGCCCGCCTCCGCCGGGGCGATCGCGTCAGGAGCTGCAGGCACCTCTTGCGCGCGAGCCTCGAGAGCCGGCGAGAGAGTGCAGAAAGTGACGACGCTGAGCAGGAGCAACCGCATGGCGCCCCGAATCTGGATACGCAAGCAAGCGGTGACAAGGCCGCCCGCCAAGTTCGTGCCAACGATCGGTGGCCCCTTGCCGCGAGCAGCACCGAGCCCCAGCTTTCGTCCGCCATGCGCAAGCACGCTCTCTTGCTCGCCCTCGCCTCCGTCACCCTGCTCGGCGCCGCGTGCGCCAAGACCGACGTCGGCGCGCCCTGCCACCTGATCGGGGCCGACGGCGCCGAGCTCGCCCAGCAGCCCGGCCGCGAGTACCTCTTCCTCGGCTCGAGCGAGTGCGCGAGCTTCGCCTGCCTGGCCACGCCGTCGTCGGGCGGCGGCTACTGCTCGCAGAGCTGCTCTGGCTCCTCGTGTCCCGCCGGTCTCACGTGCGCGGCGCTCGCCATCGACGACTCCTATCTGGCCACGTTGAAGGCGAGGCTCCCGCCCGCCCGCTTCGACGCGCTCTTCGCCCAGCTCGGCGGCACCTCGTACTGCATGAAGCCGCGGTAGGGCAGATCAGCGCCGGGTGCGCTCACCGGCCGCCGGCAGGCAGAGACCCCCGGCGCGGCACGGGCGCCCACCCGATGAATGTGGCTCGCTGCGCTCGCGGCGATCGGATTTGTATCGGGAGCCCTAGGGCGTGTCCGCAAACTCCGGACCGAGCCCGAGGGATGAGGACCAAGCAGCGCAAGGCGCGAGGAGGGAGCCGTACTTTCTGTACGGCGACGACGAGCAACGCAGCGGTGCGCCGGTCATCGGCCCTCTGGCGACGGGAGGAATTTGCGGACACGCCCTAGAGCCGCGCCGGGGGTCTCTGCCTGCCGGCGGCCTATCGATCTGCCCGACGTTGGTTCTTGAATTTGAGAATGAGCGTTGAGCGATATGGTTCATTGACGTCGCATTCATCCCCCTTTCAAGGTCTGCCACTGCAGCAGGCGCCAGGGAGGGGGACGCCCTCGACGGCGTCTCGTGGGTGCCTCGTCCTTGCCTTTCAGATGGCCCAGATTGCGAGGCGGGTCCCGCTGCGCCGGCGAGGGCGTCGCCCTCCCTGGCGCCGGCCGAAGCAACTCCGGCGCCGCAGCGACTGGCCTTGACGCCACGCGCTCCTCCTCGACTAGGCTGCGGCGCGATGCGCTCGCCACTGATCGTCTGCTGCTGCCTCGCTCTCCTCTTTTCCTGCCGCCGCGACGCCGCCGCCGCCGCGAGCGCGCAGGATGCAACCCTCATGCAAACTCCCGCCGTCCGCTTCGACACCCCGCGCGGCACCTGGGTGGTGCGCGTCGAGCTCGCGCGCACAGCCGAGGAGCGCGCCCGCGGGCTGATGTTCCGCCGCTCGCTCGAGCCCGACGCCGGCATGCTCTTCCTCTTCGAGCAATCGGAGGTGCAGAGCTTCTGGATGCGCAACACGCTCATCCCCCTGGACCTGCTCTTCCTCGGCGAAGACCGCGCTGTGATCGGCATCGTCGAGCGGGCCGCGCCGCGCACCGACACCGGCCGCTCGGTGGGCAAGCCCTCGCGCTACGTGCTGGAGGTGGCCGGCGGCGAGGCCGCGGCGCACGGCGTCGGACCGGGGGCGCGCGCGGTGTTCGTGGGCGTCCCCGAGTGAGGCTGCGCTCACCCGCGCAGGAGCTTGTCGGTGACTTCCTTGCCCAGGCTCTCGACCATCATCCGCTCGACCAGGCTCTCGAACTCCTGGCGCGTGCCCTCGCTGTCGAAGAGGAAGCGGATGCCCATGCCCGCCTCGTCGGCCGGGTCCTTCACCTGGTCTGGCGTCATCACCCAGGTGACCTCGCCGGTCAGCTTCACTGGCTCGGAGAGCGCGGGCACCGTCATCGAGAACACCAGCTGCGAGCCGATGGGCAGCGGCCGCTGCGTCCGGATGAACGTCCCGCCCTTGGAGATGTTCTTGGTGTAGTCGGCAAAGAACGTATTCATCCGCTCGTAGTCAACGCGCAGGCGGATCGGCGCGCGGTAGGCCTGGCGGAGGTCGGCAGGCGACGGGGGCTTGCCGGCGGTGTCGCTTCCCATCCGCCGAGCATGTCAGCAGGGCGCCTCTTTTCGCAAGCCAGGAGTGCGAGGTGCAGCTGACGTCGGTGGCCTCCGCGCGACTGTTGGCCCTGCGCGGGCCGAGGCTCTACCTGGCGGGCCTCGCGCTGCTCTCGGTGGCCGCGTGCTTTCTGCCGCTGGCCGATCACCTCGGCTACGAGCTCGCGGAGCTGGTCGCGCTCTACGCCGGCCTCTTTGGCGCCGCGCCCGGCATCGCCGCCGCGCGCCGCGAGCGGGCCCGCCAGCGCGAAGGACGTCCTGCAAGCGCACTGGTCGCGCTGCTGGCCGCGCTGGGTTTCTCGCTGGCCGCGCTCTGCCTCCCGGTGGCGATCTCGCTCCTCAACGGCGCGCGCCGGCCCTCGTGCGACCGGCTCTCGGGGCTGATCCTCTTCGCCGCCCTGCCCCTTCCCTCGGCGCTGCTCGCCTCCGCGCTCGGCGTCGCCTGCGGCTTCTTCTCCGAGCGGCTGGCCGGCCCGCTCGCCGGCGCCGTCTTCGCCGTCACGCTGACCGCCGCGCTCTGGCCGCTTGCCTTCGGCCCGCAGGTCTTCGCCTTCCATCACCTGGGAGGCATGTTCCCCGGACCCATCTACGACGAGGCGGTGCGCGCGACGGCCGCGCTCTGGTGGTTTCGCGGCTGCACCCTGCTCTACGCGGGCGCCTGCGCCGGCCTCGCGCTGCTGCTCGGGCCAGCCGGGCAGCTTTCGTCGGCGCGCGGCCCCCGCGCGGGCGCGCTGGCCATGACCGCGCTCTTCGGCGCCGGCGCCCTCGGCCTCTCGCTGCAGGCCGAGCGCCTGCACTGGAAGTCGAGCGTGTCATTGGTGGACGGCGAGCTCGGCGGGCGCATCGAGACGGCGCACCTCGTGCTCCACGTGCCGCGCGAGAAGCCGGCGGCGGAGCGCAGCTTGCTCGCGCAGCAAGCAGAGGCCGACCTGCGCACGGTGCGGCTGTTTCTCGGGCTGCCCGCGACGCCCGCGGCCGGCGCCGCGCCCATCGAGGTCTTCCTCTACCGCAGCGCGGACGAGAAGCGCCGCCTGCTCGGCGCCGCCGACACCAGCTTCACCAAGCCCTGGCTCTCGCAGATCCACACCAACGACGAGCCGCTGCCGCACCACATCCTGCGCCACGAGCTCGCGCACGCCGCCGGCGCCGAGCTGGCCAAAGGACCCTTTCGCGTCCCGGGCCGGCTGCGCGGGCTGCTCCCCGACATGGCGCTCATCGAGGGCCTCGCCGTGGCCGCCGATTGGCCGGGCGGCGAGTTCACGCTGGACGAGGAGGCGCGCGCGCTGCGCGAGCTGTCGCTCTTGCCGAGCCTTCCCGCGCTCTTCCAGCCTGGCCTCTTCTATGCCGAGTCGGGCGCGCGCGCGTACGCCTACGCAGGCTCGTTCGTGCGCTGGCTGTGGCGCACGCGCGGCGCCGCGACGCTTGCGCGCGCCTACGCGGGCGAGCCGCTGGAGAAGGTCTACGGCGACCTCGCCGCGCTGGCGCAGGAGCACGGCAAGTTCCTCGACCAGACCGCGGCCTCCAAGCGCGCGCTGCTGCTCCTCGGCCAGCGGTTTCGCGCGCCCTCGATCGTGCGCAAGCGCTGCCCGCACGAGGTGGCCGATCTGACGCGCCAGGCGCAGCTCGTCCAAGGCAGCGATGCCGCCAAGGCCGCCGCGCTCTGGCGCTCGTGCACGGAGCTGGAGCCGGACGACCCGAACCTGCTCGCCGGGCTTCGCCGCGCGGAGCTGCTCGCGGGCCACGTGGGGGAAGCGCGCGCCGTCGAAGAGAGGCTGCTCGCGCACCCGAAGCTCGGCCCGGCGCAGCGCGCGTCGCTGCTCATCGAGGCGGGCGACGCCGCCTGGCGCGCGGGCGAACAGGCCAGCGCGCAGGCCCGCTACGCCGAGGCGGCCGCGCTGCCGCAGCCCGAGGCGCAGGAGCGCGCGCTGCAGGCCCGCGTGGCCGCGCTCGCCGATCGCGACGCCTGGCCCGCCGCGCGCCGGCTGCTCGCCGACGGCGATCAAGGACCGCTGAGCTGGCTGCTCCTCGCGCGCTGGGCGCAATCCAGACCCGACTCCGGGCTGCCACGCTACCTGCTCGGCAAGCAGCTGCAGAACCACGGCGACTGGGAAGAGTGCGCCCGCCTGACCGCCGAAGCGCTCGCGCGCAAGCTGCCCGGGCCGCTCTTTGTCGAGGAGGCCCTGCGCATGAGCGGCCTCGCCGCCTGGCACCTGGGCGACGCAGCCGCCGCGCGAGCGGCCTTCACTCGGCTTGGCAAAGGAGCGTCACCGGGGCGGCAGCGAGAGGCGGAGGACTGGCTCTCGCGCTTGCAGATCACCGGGAGCCGATAGAGCCCCGAACAGTGCCCAAGCCGCTCACACCTTCTCGATCAGCTGCGGCTTGCCGGTGAAGAGGTCGTTGCTGCCGGCGGGGCGCACGCTGCGGATCTGGACGTGAAACAGCAGCCGCTCGCCCGCCAGCGGGTGGTTCATGTCCACGACCACCTTGTCGCCGTTCACCTCGCGCACCGTCATCGGGAAGCCCTGCCCGCTGGTGGTGCGCGCCATCAGCGCGAGGCCCGGCCGCAGCTCGACATCGTCTGGGAACGAGTCGCGCGGGAGCGTCGCGAGGTTGCCTTCTTTGTGCGTCCCGTAGGCGTCCTCCGGCCGCAGCGAGAACTCAGCCTCCTGGCCCTCGAGCATTCCTTCGAGCGCCTTTTCCGGCGCGGGCAAGAGCTGCCCTCCGCCGTGCAGGTACTCGACCGGAGCGCGGCCTCGCGTGGTCTCGACGACGCGGCCGTCGTCCAGCCGCACCGTGTAGTCCATCGCGACGATGGAGCGGTCTTTGATCCGGAGGTGGTGAGATGCCGCCAGTGCCGCCGTCCACTTGCCCACTCACGCCTCCCGCCGGCCCGAAGTGTTGTCTCTGCCACAGCTCAACGTGGGCATGCGGGACGCTGCTGGGAAGGCTGCGTCGACGGTCATGTCAGTCAAATAGGCACCGGTAGGTACCGGCCGCCGGCAGGCAGAGGCCCGCCGCTCGGAACGGGCGCCCACCCGCGATCGGTGGCTCGGTGCGCTCGCAGCGATCGGATTTCTTGCCGCGGGAGCCCTTGATCCTCGCGACGGGCCTCTGCCTGCCGGCGGCCTATCTATCTGCCTGACATTGGGAGGGGGTGAAGGAGACGTCAGGTGGTCGCGTTTGAGGACTCAAGCTGACTCACTGGATTTCTTATTCCAATAGGCCGCGGGCAGGCGGGAACCCGTCGCGAGGATCAAGGGCTCCCGACGCAGACTCTTAAAAATGCGAGCGCAGCGAGCCTCCTTGGTGTGCCCAGCATGAACGTCGTCAGGAGGTGAAAGTCCTTCGGGAAGCAGGTCGCAGCGACCCGAGCAAA
>JBBRMA010000037.1:0-58741 GCA_038231075.1 Myxococcales bacterium
CCGGCAGGCAGAGGCCCGTCGCGAGGATCAAGGGCTCCCGCGGCAAGAAATCCGATCGCTGCGAGCGCAGCGAGCCACCTCACGCGGGTGGGCGCCCGTTCCGAGCGGCGGGCCTCTGCCTGCCGGCGGCCGGTACCCTACAGGTGCTGATTTGCCTGGCATTAGATTCAACGCCCATCGATGTACGTCTGCAGCTGCTCGATGAGGAACTGCTTGTCGTCGAGCATCAGGCGGATGACGTCGCGCATCGAGATGATGCCGATGACCTCGCCCTTCTCCTCGACGATGAGGTGGCGGGTGGCGTGGTCGCGCATCAGGTTCGAGCAGTCGCTCTCGCTCGAGCTCGGCGAGATGGCCGGCACGTCGCGCCGCATCGCCTCGCGCACCGGCAGGTCGGGGCTCTTGCCGGCGCCGAGCACCCGGGTTGCCAGGTCCCGCTCGGTGACGATGCCGACGACGCGGCCGCCGTCGCGGACTGCGATGGCGCCGATGCGCCGCTCGTCCATCAGCCGCGCTGCATCCTGGCAGCTGGCCGCGCCTTCGAGCGCGATCAGCTCGCGGGTGATGTGTCTTTCGATGGTGGCCATGGGACCCCCGGGGGCTTGCGCCAGAGCCTAGCCAGACTTCGGCCCGCGCTGCCAGGGGTGGGCCAGCATTCGCGGCCCCTTCAGGACAGTCTGGCCGCGGGTCACAGCCCGGCGGCCTCCGGCGTGAAGTAGTCACTGTCTACCTGCAGCCGCGGCCTGATCTGCTCGAAGGCGTAGCTCTCGAACAGCTCGCCCTTGCGCCACACCTCGCTCTTGACCGGCAGGCCGAGCAGAGGGTCGATGCAGATGCGCGAGCGGTCGCCCGCCAGCCCCGTCGCGCCCGCCGGCGCCGCGAAGCGGAGGCAGTACGCCCCCTGCGCGTCGAAGCCTTCATCGGTGCGCGCAAAACCGCCGTGGGGGCGGGCGCGATCCAGATCGCCCTGCAAGAGCCTGAGCAGCGCCGCGAACCCGAGATCGGTGACGCTCCTGTTGGTGTCGCGGCGGGCCATGCCCGAGTCGAGGCTCAGCCAGATGGCGAAGAGGCCGAGCGGCCCTGCCTCGCGCACGCGCATCTCGTCCTTCCTCAGCTCGGCGTTGTAGAGCAGCTTGCGCCCCTTGGCCGGCCCCTCGGCGAAGACGACCCGGGCCGCCAGCGGCTGATCGCGCACCACCAGGTCAAGCACCTGGGCCGGCAGGAGGTCGCCCCGCACGCGCTCGCGCTTGGTGAGCCGCGCGCCGTAGACGCCAAAGCCCTGCAGCGTGCGCCGGCCGCGCGCGAGCAGATCGTCCACGCTGGTGGCCTGCAGGAGCGCGCCGAGCTCTGCGCGCGGCGTGCGAGCGACGAGCGCTGCCCAGTCAGCCTCGCCCTGCGATGAGAGCTCGCGGACGGCCTTTGCCTCGGCTCCGGCGGAGGCGGCCAACAAACAAACAGTCAGGACTGTTTTCATCTAGAGCACCGATCGGGTTGAAGGACCGAGGAGGACGGCCGAGATGCAAGCAGTGCAAGGAACGACGAGGAGCCGTACTTTCTGTACGGCGACGAGGAGAGACGCAGCAATGCGCAGCAGGTCGGCCGGTGATCCGACGGGATTCAACCCGTTCGGTGCTCTCTAGAGCCCATGGCGGAAGCAGGTGACGAGGTGGTCATCGACCATCCCCGTCGCTTGCATGAAGGCGTAGCAGATGGTCGGCCCGACGAAGCGGAAGCCGCGCTCGCGCAGCGCCTTCGACATCGCCTGGCTCTCTCTCGTTTCGGTCGGGACCTGGCCGCGCGCAGACCAGCGATTGCGCCTGGTCTCGCCGCCGACGAAGGACCACAAGAGCCGCGCGAGCCCGCCCTCGTCGCGCTGGATCAGGAGCATCGCCTTGGCGCTCTCGATGGCGCCCTCGATCTTGGCGCGGTTGCGCACGATGCCGGCGTCGCTCATCAGCCTCTCGACCTTCGCGGGCGAGTAGCGCGCGATGCGCTTGGGGTCGAAGCCGTCGAAGGCGCGGCGGAAGTTCTCGCGCTTGCGCAGGATGGTGATCCAGGCGAGGCCGGCTTGGAAGCCGTCGAGCAGCAGCTTCTCGAAGAGCGCGCGATCGTCGCGCTCGGGAACTCCCCACTCGTCGTCGTGGTAGGCGAGGTAGAGCGGGTCCTCGCCGGGCCAGGGGCAGCGCGTGACGGGCTTTGCCATGCCGCATGGTAGCGCCAAAGCCTGTCGCGGCAGCGTTGGCCGGCGCCAGGGAGGGCGACACCCTCGCCGGCGCAGCGGGACCCGCCTCGCAACGTGGGCAATCTGAAGAGCAGGAACGAGGCACCCACGAGCGCCGACGAGGGCGTCGCCCTCCCTGGCGCCTGCTGTAGCGACAGACTTTGGAAGGAAAGAAAGAGACACCAATTGATGGCGGTTGAGGCTCGAGCTTAGAACTGAATCATTGGGTATCTTTTTCCCTCTTACTCAATGTCTGGCAGATAGGCAGCGGGCAGGCGGGAACCCGTCGCGAGGATCAAGGGCTCCCGACGCAAACTCTTAAGACGCGAGCGCAGCGAGCCACCTCTGTCGGGTGGGCGCCCGTTCCGAGTGGCGGGTTCCCGCCTGCCCGCGGCCGGTACCTCCGGCGCCTCTCTGCCTGGCCTTGAACCGCTACGCGACTATCCGGAAGCAGCGGTGCACCTGCTTGTTGCGGTAGTCGATGGGCACGGTCTCGGCGGTGATCTCCCGGACCTGCGTCGCCTTCAGCGCAGCGAGGCGCGGCTCGAAGCGCTGGTGGTTGGTGGAAAAATACAGCACGCCGCCGGGCTCGAGCAGCGCCAGCGTGCGCTCGATCAGCGCCGGGTGGTCGCGCTGCAGGTCGAAGGACGGGGCGCCTTCGCGGGTCGAGAACGAAGGCGGGTCGAGCACGCAGAGGCCAAAGCGCCTCTTCTGCAGCGCGGCCTCGAGCAACCAATCGCGCGCGTCGGCGCGGACCAGCTCGTGGCGCTCGCTCCCGAGGCCGTTGAGCTCGAGGTTCTCGCGCGCCCAGGCGAGGTAGGTGCGCGACGAGTCCACAGTCACCGTGCTGGCCGCGGACCCGAGCGCGGCCGCGCAGGTGAAGCTGCCGGTGTACCCGAAGAGGTTGAGGAACGCCTTGCCCGCGCTCGCGGCGCGGACCAGCCCACGGGTCTGCCGGTGGTCGGGAAAGAGCCCGGTGTCGATGTGCTCGTCGAGCTCGGTCAAGAAGCGCAGCCCGGCCTCGCGCACCTCGACCCTGCCCGGCTTCTGCGAACGGTCATTGACCTGGTAGCGCGGTCCCTCTTTCGGGCGGGTGTTGCGCCGCTTGAGGTGGACGTTGCCCGCGGGGACCTCGAGCGCCGCGGCGACCGCGCTGCCGAGGGTCTGCAAGAAGCCCTCGACCGACGCAGTCTGCTCGCGGGCGTACTCGGCGATGACGAGGTGGCCCTCGTACCAATCGACCACCGCGCGCACCTCCGGGATGTCCCAATCGTAGAGTCGAAAGGCGCCGACGCCGCGCCGTTCGAAGTGCGGCTGCAAGCGCCGGAACGTCTTGCGCACGCGATTGGCGAGCATCTCTGCCTGGCGATCCATCGGCGGCGCGCGCGTCGGGCTCAGCAGATGCCGTCGATGAGCGCGGTCAGCTTGTCGAGCGCCACCGGCTTGCCGAGCAGCGCCACCGGCCTCAGCTCGCCCATGCGGCTCTGCGCCTTGAGGTCGGCGCTGATGACCACGACCGGGATGCCCGAGACGGTGTGGTCGGCGAGCTGGCGCGCGCGGAATTCGTAGCCGTCCATCACCGGCATCATCAGGTCGAGGAGGATGAGGTCGAAGTCGCCGCTCCCGGCGCGGAGGCTCTCGAGCGCGACCTGCCCGTTCTTGGCCAGCTCGACGTCGTGCCCGAGTTCGCGCAGGAGCTCGCCGAGCGCCTCTCCGATATCGAAGTCATCTTCGATCAATAAGATGCGGCGGGCGCTCACGAGCAGACGAAAGAGGATCGCGCGCCCTCTGTCAAGACGGAGAGATCCCCTGGTTCAGGTTGGGGACTCTCCGGCTGTCCGGCTTTGTGCCCTCGGTTTCGCGACCCGCTTGCGTCCGGCGCCGCCCGCGGGTACTGGTCCGATCCATGGGATCCCATGGAAATACAAACAGTCCATCCGGCTTGTATCTGGCCGCGCCGCCGCTCGATGCCCGCCGGGTGATGGACTCGCTGCGCCGCATCGTCCGGGCGCTGCGGGTCTCGGCGGCCGAGGCCGAGCGCAAGGCCGGGCTGACCTCTGCCCAGCTCTTCGTTCTGCAGCAGCTCGCCGAGGGGCCGGCGCGCTCGCTCGCCGAGCTGGCCGAGCGCACGCTCACCGACCCGAGCAGCGTCTCGGCCGTGGTGGCGCGGCTGTCCGCCCGGGGCATCGTCAAGCAGGAGCGCAGCGACCAGGACGCACGCAAGAGCGAGATTTCGCTCTCGCGCCGCGGCAAGGCGCTGCTGGCCCGGACGCCCCTGCCGGCCCAGGCGCGGCTGGTGGAGGCGCTGGCCGGCCTGCCGGGCCTCGAGCGCCGCAGCCTGGCGCACGCGCTCGCGGCGCTGGCGGACGCCATGGCCGCGGGCGATCAGGCCCCCGCGATGTTCTTCGAGGACGAGCCGGCCGCGGCCAGGTCGCCGGCCGGCAAGCGCACGAGGCGCCCCCGTGACTGACGCCGGCGATCGATCCCGGCGGGCCTCCACCACCGAGGGGCTGCCGGTGGCGCCCTCGCTCGGGCCGGTGCTGGACGAGGTGAACGCCCCGCGCGAGATAGCCGCCGTGTCGCCGCGCGTGGTGGTGCTCTGCGGCTACTCGGTCGTCATCGCCTTCGCGGCCGGGCTGGTCGCGCGCGGGCTGACGGCGCTGATCGGCCTGATCACGAACCTCTCTTTCTACGGCCGGTTCTCGAGCGCCTTCGTCTCGCCCGCGGACAACCACCTCGGCGCCTGGGTGATCGCCGTGCCCATCGCGGGCGGGCTCATCGTCGGGCTGATGGCGCGCTACGGCTCCAAGGCGATCCGCGGTCACGGCATCCCCGAGGCGATGGAGCAGGTGTTGCTCAACCGCTCGCGCATCGCTCCCCGCGTGCTGCTCCTGAAGCCGCTCTCGGCGGCCATCGCCATCGGCACCGGCGGGCCCTTCGGCGCCGAGGGGCCGATCATCGCCACCGGCGGCGCGCTCGGCTCGCTCCTCGGACAGCTGCTCCACACCACGGCCGACGAGCGCAAGACGCTGCTCGCGGCGGGCGCGGCGGCGGGCATGGCGGCGACCTTCGGCAGCCCGGTGTCCGCCGTCCTGCTCGCGGTGGAGTTGCTCCTCTTCGAGTTCCGCCCGCGCTCGCTCCTGCCGGTCGCGCTCGCCTGCGCCACGGCCACCGGCGTGCGCTATGCGTTTCTCGGCGACGCGCCCGCGTTCCTCATCCCCGATCTCGCGCAGCCGAGCGGCGCCGCGCTCGCGACCTACGTCGCCATCGGCGCGCTGGTCGGCGTCGCCTCGGCCTGGGTGACCCGCGCGGTCTACTACGTCGAAGACCTCTTCGAGCACCTGCCCGTGCACTGGATGTGGTGGCCTGCGATCGGCGCCGCCCTGGTGGGCCTCGTCGGCTTCTTCGCGCCGCGCACGCTCGGCGTCGGCTACACCAACATCGAGGAGATCGTGGGCGGCAGCCTGGTCGGCACCGGCATGATGATCTTCTGCGCGCTCAAGTTCCTCTCCTGGAGCGTGGCGCTCGGCAGCGGCACCTCGGGCGGCACGCTCGCGCCCCTCTTCACCATCGGCGCCGGACTTGGCTCGGCGCTGGGCGCGCTCTGCGTCTCGCTCGCGCCCGCGCTCGGCGTCGACCTGCGCGTCGCGGCGCTGGTCGGCATGGCGGCCATCTTCGCCGGCGCCTCGCGCGCGCTCCTCACCTCGGTGGTCTTCGCCTTCGAGACCACCCGCCAGCCGCTCGGGCTCCTGCCCTTGATCGGCGGCTGCACGGCGTCGTTCCTCTCCTCGTCGCTCCTGCTGCGGAACTCGATCATGACCGAGAAGATCGTCCGCCGCGGCACCCGCGTGCCGAGCGAATACGCGGCCGACTTTCTCTCCCTCGTCTCCGTCCAAGAGGCCGCCTCGCCCTCGCTGGTCACCCTCGGCGCCGAGGACACGCTCGACGCGGTGCGGGCCTTCATCGCCTCGCACGCGCCCGGCACCTCGCACCAGGGCTTCCCGGTGGTGGAAGCGGGCGGGCGCCTGCTCGGCGTCTTGACGCGGCGGGATCTGCTCGACCCCGAGCGGCCGGGCAGCGCCAGGCTGAGGGGGCTCTTGCGGCGCCCCGCGGTGGTGGTCTTCCCCGACTCCTCGCTGCGCGAGGCCGCCGACCACATGGTCCGCGAAGGAGTCGGCCGGCTCGCGGTCGTCTCTCGCGCGGAGCCGTCCAAGGCGATCGCCATGTTGACCCGCAGCGACCTGCTCGCAGCCCACGGCCGACGGCTCGACGAGTCCGGGCGCGCCGAGCGCTCGCTTCGCCTCTTTGGCCCGAGCGTTGACCCAGGCCGGGCAGCGCGGTAGCAAAAAGCCTTGTCCCGCCCGCGCCTGCTCGATCTAGCGCCCGATCTGCTGTTCGCGGCCGACGCCGACGGACAGCTGCTCGAGGTGAACGCTTCCTGGGAGAAGCTGCTTGGCTGGCCCCCCGCGGAGCTGGTCTCGACCTCGCTGTTCGCGCTCTGGCACCCGGACGATCGCCTGGCCGCCGAGACGCGCTGGGCCGCCTCCAGCGCCGGCAGCGTCTCGTTCGACGCCCGCATCCGCTGCCGCGACGGCGCCTTTCGCCACGTCTCTTGGCGCACGGCGCGCGAGGGGTCGGTGCTCGCCGGCACCGGGCGTGAGGCCGCTCCTGCGCCCGCGCGCGACCTCGTGCTCGCCGAAGAGCGCTTCCGCGCCATCTACGAGACCGGCGCCTTCGGCATGGCGCTCTTCTCGCGCGAGTTCCGCTTCGACAGCGTCAACGGCGCGTTCTGCGCTCTCTTCGGCTACGAGCGCCACGAGCTGGTCGGCCGCGCCTTCCTCGACATCATCCACCCCGACGAAGCGCTCGCCGAGGTCGAGCACGCGCAGCGCCTCCTGCGCGGCGAGATCGACGTCCTCCGCCGCCGCCAGCGCTTCCGCCGCAAGGACGGCAGCGACTTGTGGGCGGACCTGTCCGCCTCGATGATCCGTGCCGCCGACGGCCGCGCGCTCTCGGGCCTCGCCATCCTCGAGGACGTGAGCGAGGAGCGGCGGACCGAGCAGGATCGCCACGACCACCGCCGCCGCGGGCTGGAGCTGCTCGAGCAGGTCCGGCTGATGCTCGAGTCCACCTCCGAGGGCGTCTATTGCCTCGACGAGCTTGGCCGCTGCACCTTCATCAACCCGGCCGGCGCGCGCATGCTCGGCGCCTCCAGCGCGGAGCTCGTCGGGCAGGACTTCCACGCGCTCGCCCACCACACCCGCGCCGACGGCACGCCCTGCACGCGCGACGAGTGCCCGGTGCTGCGCGCTCCCCGCGGCGGCGCAGGCGTGCGCACCGACAGCGAGCAGCTCTTTCGCCAGGACGGCACGAGCTTCGCCGCCGAGTGGTCCGCCTGGCCGGTGCTCAAGGGCGACCGGGTCACAGGCGTCGTCGGCACGATCTTCGACATCAGCGTGCGCAAGCGGGCCGAGGACGCGCTCCGCAAGACCCACGGCGTCCTGCAGGCCATCATCGAAGGGACGACCGACGCCGTCACCGTCAACGATCTGGAGGGCCGCTACCTGCTCGTCAACGCGTCCGCCGCGCGCTACCTCGGCAAGGAGCCCGAGGCGATGCTCGGCAAGGACGCCGCTGCCTTCTTCCCCGCCGAGAGCGCCAGGTCCTTGCGGGACGCGGACAAGCGCGTCATCGACCTGAACGAGGCCATCACGCTCGAGGAGTCGGTCACCATCGGCGAGCGCAGCATCATCTTCCACTCGACCAAGGGGCCTTACCGCGACAACCGCGGCAGCATCATCGGCGTCATCGCCATCTCCCGCGACATCACCGAGCGCAAGCGGATGGAGGCAACGCTCCGCCTGCAGGCCGAGGCGCTGCAGCTCTTGCAGACCATCGCCATCGCGGCCAACGAGGCGCCCTCGGTCGAGGAGGCCATCCACGTCGCGCTGGCGCGGCTGTGCGGCTACGCGCGCTGGCCCCTCGGCTGCGCGCTGGTCCGGGCGCGTCCCGGTGCAGAGCTTTCGCTCGCCGCCTGGCACCTCGGCAACGGCGCCGTCCCGGAGAAGCAGGCCGACGAGCTCGCGCGCCTCGCGATCTCCTTGCCGCTGCCCGCGCGCGCCTTCTCGCTCGCCCGGCCAGAGTGGATCCCGGATTTGGAGTCCCTGCCCGATCGGGCCGTGGCCAAGGCCGCGCGCGCGCTCGGCCTGCGCGGTGCTTTCGCCCTGCCGGTGGCCGCCGGCGGCGAGGTGCTGGCGGTCCTGGTCCTCTTGTCGAGGGAGCCCATCGAGCCCGACCCGCCGCTCATCGTCGTGCTCGCCAACGCGGGCGCGCAGCTTGGCCTCGTCGTGCAGCGCAAGCGCGGCGAGCACACGCTCCGCGCGAGCGAAGAGCGCAACCGCCTGATCCTCGAGACCGCCACCGACGCCTTCATCGGGCTCGACGCCGCGGGCCGCATCATCGAGTGGAACCGCCAGGCCGCCGAGACCTTCGGCTGGTCGCGCGCCGACGCCGTGGGCCGCCCGCTGGTCGAGGTGATCTTCTCGCCGCAGCTGCGCGAATCGCACGCGCTGCAAGCGCTGTTCGCCACCGGCGAAGGCGCGATGCTCGGCACGCGCATCGAGCTCACCGCCCTGCGCGCGGACGGGCGGCAATTTCCGGTGGAGATGACCATCTGGGCCGCGCCCGACGGCGGCACCCAGCGCTACAACGCCTTCGTCCACGACATCACCGACCGCAAGAAGGCCGAAGAGGCGCTGCGCAACGCCAACGAGAAGCTGACCAGCTGGGTGGGCGAGCTCGAGCGGCGCAACCGCGAGGTGAGCCTGCTCAACGAGATGGGCGATCTGCTGCAGAGCTGCCTCACCGCCGAGGAGGCGCACTCGGTGGTCGCGCAGTTCGTGCAGCAGCTCTTCCCCGAGGAGTCGGGCGCGCTCTTCGTCATCGCCCGCCCGCGCAACTCGCTCGACGCGGTCTGCGTCTGGGGCGCAGAGCCCCCCGCCGAGCGCACGCTGCTCCCCGAAGATTGCTGGGCGCTCAGGCGAGGCCGGGTGCACGCGGTCGGCCCGGGTCCTGCCGGCCCGCGCTGCAAGCACCTCGCGTCCGCGTCGCCGGCGGGGCCGACGCTGTGCGTGCCCTTGATGGCGCAGGGCGAGGCGCTCGGCATGCTCTTTTTGCAAGAGGCCAGCGTCGAGCGGACCGCGGCCATCGATCACGCCACCGAGGCCAAGCGGCGCCTCGCGCTCACCGTCGGCGAGCACGTCTCGCTCTCGCTCGCCAACTTCAGGCTGCGCGAGACGCTGCGCGACCAGTCGATCCGCGACGCGCTCACGGGCCTGTACAACCGGCGCTACATGGAGGAGACGCTCGACCGCGAGCTGCGCCGGGCCGAGCGCAAGCAGCGCACCCTCGGCGTCATCCTCGTCGACGTCGATCACTTCAAGAACTACAACGACGCCCTCGGACACGAGGCGGGCGATGCGCTCCTGCGCGGCCTGGCCGACTTCTTCCGGGCCCAGGTGCGGCGCGAGGACATCGTCTGCCGCTTCGGTGGGGAAGAGTTCACCCTCTTGCTCCCCGAGGCTTCGATGGAGATCGCCCGCGAGCGCGCCGAGAACCTGCGCGAGCGCGTCAAGGAGCTGCGCGTGGAGCACCGGGGCATGCCGCTCGGCTCGGTCACGCTCTCGCTCGGCGTCTCGGTCTACCCAGAGCACGGCACCACCGCAGAAGATCTGTTCCGCTCCGCCGACGCCGCGCTGTATCGGGCCAAGGCCGCGGGCCGCGATCGGGTGGAGCTGGGCCGCCCGCCCGAGACCGCGCTCTCCGGCGAGCCGCCCCGCCGGGCGATCCACTGAGCCGCCCGTGAAGACGCTTCGGCTGGTGCAGCTTCCCGTCCCTCCCCCCGCAGCGCTCGCCGCCACGGGCAACGTCCCTCTGGCCGCGGGCAGCCTGGCCGTGGCAGCGCGAGTGCACGGGCTCACCGATCGGCTCTCGGTTGAAGTGATCGCGCCCGCGGTCACCGACCAGCTCGGCGACACGCTCCTGGCCGACCAGGCCGCCGCCGGCGAGCCCGAGTTCGTCGGACTCTCGCTCTACCTCTGGAACACCGAGCGCAGCCTGCACCTCGCCCGCGAGATCAAGCTGCGCTCGCCGCGCACCAAGGTCCTCATCGGCGGACCCGAGGTCAGCTCCGACAATCCGCTCGTCCTTGGCCAGCGCGGCTTCGACATCGCCGTCACCGGCGAGGCCGAGGCGACCTTCGCGCAGTTGATGAACCGCCTGCTCGCGGGCGAGGACCCGGCGGGGCTGCCCGGCGTCGCGGTGCAAAGGCCGCTCGGGCTCTCGCCGTTCGGCCCCGCGCCCCAGGCGAGCTTTCCACTCGCCGACTATCCTTCGCCCTATCTCGAGGGCTTCTTGCCCGTCGAGCCGCAGCGCGCCCTCTACGTCGAGACGGCCCGCGGCTGCCGCTCGCACTGCACCTTCTGCAGCTATCCGCGCTCGAGCAACGTGCTGCGCACGCTCGAGGTGCCAGAGAGCGCGAAGCTGGTCGCGGCGCTGCGCGAGAAGGGGGCGCGCGAGGTGACGTTTCTCGACCCCACCTTCAATCACCGCCCGGGCTTCGAGGCGCTGGTGGACGCGCTCGCTCGCGTCAATCCCGATCGCGCGCTGTCGTTCTTTGCCGAGGTGCGGGCCGAGGGGCTCACGCCGGCGCACGCCAAGGCGCTCGCGCGCGCGGGGTTCACCAAGCTCGAGATCGGGCTGCAGTCGGTGAACCGCGAGACGCTCAAGCGGGTCAAGCGCGGCGGCAGCCCCGAGAAGGTGGCCGCGGCCGCGCAGATGCTGCATGGCGAAGGCATCGGCCTCCTGGTCGATCTGATCATCGGCCTGCCCGGCGACACCGCGGACGACGTCGCGCGCGGAGTCGATTTCCTCCTCGAGAACGGCCTGGGCGACGAGGCGCAGGTCTTCCCGCTCTCGCTCCTGCCCGGCACGGAGATGCGCCGGACCGCCGCGGACGATGGTGTACTTTTCCACCCCGCGCCGCCCTACCGCGTCCAGCGCACCGCCACTATGAGCGGCGAGGAGATGCTGAGGGCCCTGCAGGGCGCCGAGGAGAAGCTTGGCCGGCGCGTCGATGAAGTTCCCCGGCCGCACCTCTGCGCGCACGCGAAAGGCGCCGCCGCACAAGACGTCTTTGCCCTCGACCTCGACGACGCCACCGCACGGTCCCGCGCGGCGGCCGGCGCTCCTGGTGCGCAGCACGCGGCGCTCTGGCTCACCGGCCACGATCTGTGGCGCGACCGGCAAGCCGCGCTGGCGGCGGTCGCGGCGCGATTGGCGGTCGATCCCTTCGCCACCCTCGATGTCGTGCTGGCTCCCCTTGCGCCCTTCCCGCTCGACCTGATCGACGCCTTGCGCGCCCGGCTGGCCGCGGCCACGCCCGCCTATTTCTCCCGCGCGCTCGCCCACCGCGGCGAGGATCTGATGCGCAGGCTCTGCGTCGTCCTTCCCCGCGGCGTCGACCTTCCCGCCGACTGGGTGGACGCGCTGCGATCGACCGCGACCGTCTTTCGCGAGCAGCCCTTCGCCGAGGCGCTCTCGCACGCGGAGCAGCTT
Organism: Myxococcales bacterium; assembly: GCA_038231075.1. Lineage (GTDB taxonomy): Bacteria > Myxococcota > Myxococcia > Myxococcales > 40CM-4-68-19 > JBBRMA01. The sequence continues at coordinate 11,837 of JBBRMA010000037.1, forward strand.
GGCGTCGAGCTGCCGGCGGCGCGCATCGTCGACCAGGCGGACGACGAGGCCTCCCTGCGCGCGCTGGCCCGCCGCGCCGACGCAGAGGCCGTCGCCTTCGCCGACCGGACCCTCGAGCTGCGCTGGCAGCGCGGGGTCCTCGGCCTCGGCGACGCCTGAGCGGTCACGACCTCCAGCCGCCAGGGGCGGCCCGGCAAGGAATCCGGCCGCTGCAGGGTGGGGCCCCGGCGAACTTGTTCGGCGGGGAGGGGCGCAGCCCCTTCTACTGGGGCGACGTACTAGATGCTGCCCTCCCAGAAGCGGTCCGGCGCGCCCTCGCTGCCGGCGGCGGGCGCGATCTCCGCCGACGCGCGCTGCAGCTCGGCGCCGTGCAGCGCCGCGAGCGCACCGAGCTCGCGCGCCTTGGCCCCGGGCATGCGCAGCGCGGCGATCAGCGCGTAGAGCGAGGCGCGCACGAAGCGGCCGAGCGCGCCGAACATCCCCAGCGCGGGCAGCCTGAGCAGCGCCGAGCGCGCCGCCTCGAGGGCATCGGCTGACGGCACCCGCCCGGCCGCGAGCTCGCTGCGGGCCGCAGCCAGCGCGGCCGAGAGCTGAGCGAGCAGCGCCGCGAGCGCCTTGGCGTCCTCGGCGGTGAGCGCCGGAACAGGCACCGGAGGAGACGCCGCACCCTGCGCCAGGCCCTTGGCCGCGCCAGCTCCCCCGGCGGAGAAGGCGCCGCCGATGTGGACCGCGCCGTCAAAGTCGAACGCGGCCTCCGCGAGAGCGTCTTCCGGCGCAGACAGCTCCTCCTTGGCTGGTTGACTGGGAGTGAATCTCTGCTGGGGCGATGGGCTCTTCCTCCGCGCTTCCACCGCCGGCGCCTGGGCCATCGGGCTGCCGCTCGACGCAGACAAGGCGCGCGTCGGCGATGCCGGTGGTGCCATCTGCGTGTTGGCCGCCCAGCCCGCGGGCATCTGCACCGGCTGGGTGACCTGCTGCTGCAGGCCGGACGGGTTCACCACTTCGCTCTCGTCCACCACCACGAACGCAGTGAAGCGGGTGAGGAGCGTGTGGCGGATGGCGAGCGCGACGATCTCGTCCTTGAGCACTTCCCTCTCGGGTCCGGGGGCGATGCGAAAGCGGTCCTCCAGATCGGCCACGCGCGCCCGGGCCCAGAGCTGCGCCAGCGCTGGCAGGCCCGCCTCGCGCACCTCGACCGTCAGCGAGAGCTTGCTCCCGTCGGCGTAGCGCCCGGTGACGCGCACCGAGATCGGCTCTGCGGCCTTTTTCGACCTCGCCCTTCCGTTCCTGGCCGCGGGCAGGCGCAGCGAGCAGGTGGCGGCGCGCCCGGCGAAGAGGTCTGGAAGCCGCGCGGGCGCGAGGCTCGCGAGCTCGACGCCCCCGGCGCCTTCGTCGGCCTCGATCTGCAGATCGACGGCCACCGGCGCGCCGATCTCGCGGGCGATGGCGACCAGCGCCTGCTCAAGCTGCGCGCCGGGCTCGACGAAGCTGGCCGTCCCGCGGCCGAGCGCCGCCAGCCGCTTCAGGAACCCGTCGTTGACCGCGGTGTCGATGCCGACGGTGAAGACGCGCGCTCCGCCCAGGCTCTCTTGCACCTGCTTGAGCGCGGTCGACTCATCGCCCACTTCGCCGTCGGTGAGCAGCACGACCACCGCAGTGCGCTGCTCCGCGCTCTTGCCCGCCGCCAGCTGCAGCGCGGCGCCAAGCGCCTGGGTCACCTCGGTGCCGCCGCGCGCCTCGATGCCGCGGAGCCACTTCTTGCCCTTCTCCACGCTGGCCTGGTCGGCCGCGACAAGCACCGGCCCGCCGCGGGGAGTCGGCGCAAGCTCGAACCACTCGATGTCGTTGTCGAAGGCCTGCAGCGCGAACCGATCGCGCGGTCCCAGCGTCTCCAGCAGCGTCGAGCAGGCGCGGGCCGCCGAGGCCATCTTCTCGCCGTCCATCGAGCCCGAGCGATCGACGACGAAGACGACATCGCGCGGCGCCGCCAGCGCGCGCTGCCGCGGCGGCACGATCGACAACAGGCCGTAGCCCTCCCCTTCGGCCCCTCGATGCACCAGCAGCGTAGAGACGACCTTCTCGCCCGCCACGCGCCAGCGGAGGACGAAGTCGCGGTCGAGCGGCTCCTGCTCGCGCGCCAGCGAGACCAGGGCCGTCTCGGGCCCCGAGGCGAGCCGCGTCGCGTGCTGCGAGCAGGAGAGCTCGGCGAGCCCCATCGCCCCCGCGCCGGCGCCGTGCAGCAGCTCGACCGAGAGCTGCAGCGCCACCTTGGGATCGAACCCGGGCGCGAGCCGCGGCGGCGTGATCCGCGAGGCGTCCTGGACCCGATCGGTGTCGTCCTCGGTGCCCCGGCCGGCGTTCTCGGGCGTGTCGATGGCGGCTCCGGCGATGTAGCGGGGCGCGACCACCAGCGGCAAGCGCAGCTCGGTGGTGCCGTCCTCGAAGAAAGGCAGCTTCTCGGCGTAGGCGAGGCGCACGATGACCTCCTCGCCCGGCGGCAGGTTGCCGACCTGCACGGTGAAGACATCGTCGCGCTCCTGCTCGAGCAGCGCCGCCCGCTTCCCCTGCGCGAGCGCGCGCTGGTACTGCTCTCGCGCCTGGCCGCGCTCATCGACCTTGCCCTTCAAGATGCGCGCGCCGACCTGCAGCTCGAAGCGGCTGACCGCGCTGCCGCCGGCGAGCGGGAAGATGTAGGTCGCCTCGAGCGCCTGGGCGAAGGGGTTCTGGAAGCGCTGCTCGACCGTCACCTCGGCGACGCGGTCGGCCACCTTGGCCCGCAGGGTCACTCCGGCCAGGGGCAGCGTCCGCCGCCCCTCGGGAGAGGTGCAGCGCAGCTCGCCAAAGCCCCGCTGCCGCGCGGCGGGGACCTCCACCATCGGAACCTGGGTCGTGCCTCGTGCGCTCGCGCCGCTCATGACTTGATCCCTTCTGCGCCCAACGGGCGCGAACAAACAAACAGTACGTCCTGCTTGTTTCTTTCTCTCCGCTGCCGCTCTGCAAAAACATTCAGTCCGTACTGATTGTTTCTAGCGCCGCCCGCAGCTTGCCGAGCAGCCCCTCCACGTCCTCCGCCGCGAAGCCCTCTTCCGCCACCAGGCGCAGCCCGGGCGCGATGGCGATCTCTCGCAGCTTCAACGCCGCAGGCGCGCGTCGGATCTGCGGCCGCGGCGAGCCGTCCGCCGAGGCGAGCGAATCGATCACCGCGCGCAGCTCGGCCTCGCTGCGGCCAAAGAGTCGCTCCTGGATCTGGGCGAGCGGAAGCCCTGCGGCCTGCAGCGCCTTGACCGCGAGCAGCTGCAAGACGTGGCGGCCCGAGTAGCGCGCCTGGCGAGAGACGATGGCGGGCCGCTCGAGCAGGCCGAGCGTCGTGTAGTAGCGCACCGTGCGCGCGTCGGGCGCCGCCGAGACCCGCGGGTCGCCCTGGGCCCCGAGCAGGCCGCGCTCGGCGAGCAGCCGCAGCACCTCGAGGGAGAGCTCGTCGAGCGAGTAGCTGGCGGCGGCAGGCTGCATCGTGACAGTGTTTTAACTTGATACTGTCATGCTGTCAAGTTGCCCGATGATCGACAATCGCCGGCACATGGCCACCACCGCAGCGATCGACGGCAGCGAAGGGCCCATCGGCATGGAGCGGAGGCTGACGCTCGTCGACTGCGTCGGCATCGGCGTCAACGGCATCATCGGCAGCGGCATCTTCCTCCTGCCCGCTCGCGTCTACGCCCAGGCCGGGGGCCTGTCGTGGGCGGCCTGGTTCGCGGTGGGCGGCGTGTGCCTCTTGGTCGGCCTCTGCTTCGGCGAGGTGGCCTCGATGACCTCGCGCTCGGGCGGCCCGTACCAATATGCGCGCGACGCCTTCGGCGAGACGGCCGGGTTCGCCGTCGGCTGGATGGCGCTGGCCTCGACGCTCTTGGCCTACGCGGCGGTCTCGCGCGCGCTCGGCCGCAACCTCTCCTTCATCGTGCCCGTCTTCGGCGGAGCCTTCGCGCAAGCGGCGCTGGCGGTCTCTGTCATCGCCGCGCTCGCGCTGCTCAACTGGTACGGCGTCAAGCCCGGCGCCATGGTCTCGAACGTCTTCAGCGTGGCCAAGCTCGTGCCCCTCTTGTTCTTCGTCGGGCTCGGGCTCTTCTTCGTCGATTGGTCGCGGATGTCGGCGCCTTCGCCCGCCGGCGCCGGCACGCTCAAGGCGCTGCAGCTCGGCGGCCTCGCGGGACTCTTCGCCTGCACGGGCTTCGAGTACGTCCCAGTGCCCGCCGGCGAGACCAAGAACCCGCAGCGCGCCGTACCGCTCGCCCTGCTCGGCTCGCTGCTCGGGGCGACGCTGCTCTATGCGCTCGTGCAAGTCGTGGTGATGGGCACGCACCCCGACCTGCTCCACGCTGACAAGCCGCTCGCCGAATCGGCCGCCTCGTTCGCGGGCGCCTGGTTCGGCCGGCTCGTCACGGTCGGCTCGGTCATCTCCTCGTTCGGCTTCTGCGCCGGCAACGCGCTCATCGCCCCGCGCTATCTGGCCGCCTTCGCCGACGAGCGCGCCGCGCCCGCGATCCTCGGCCTGCGCCACAAGCGCCACCTGACACCCGTCGTCTCCATCTTGCTGGTCTGCGCCCTCACCGCCGGGCTCGCCTGCGTGCTCGACTTCGACCGGCTGAGCGACATCTCGAACGTGGCGCTCTTCTGCCAGTACGTGCCGACCTGCTTGGCCGTGCTCTGGCTGCGGGTGAAGAGGCCCGATGTGCCGCGCTCGTTCCGCCTGCCGCTCGGTCCGACCATCCCCATCCTCGGCTCGCTTGGCTGCATGCTCTTTCTCTACGGAACCAAGACCGACGACGTCCTCTTCTCGCTCTACATGCTGGCCGGCGGGATGGTGCTCTACGCGCTGCACCGCCTGAACACCCGCGCGCGGCCCGCGTCCCCGCCTCCCTGAGCTCATCTTGAAACGCGGACAGGAGGCAGGCCCGGCGCTAGAATGCGCGCATGAGCTCCTCTCTGTTCGCCCTCCTCGCCGCCGTCTCGCTCGCCGCCGCACTCCCCGCCCGCGCCGGCGAGCCAGAGCGCAAAGCCGTCCATGAGCTGGTGGAGCTGGTGATGCCGAAGAGCATCTACGAGCGCATGGTCGGCCAGATGACGCAGCAGATCGTGGCCAGCATCAAGACCAAGGACAACGCGCCCCTGCCGCGCGACCTCACCGAGAAGATCTCGCTCTCGGTGCAGGACGCGCTGCCCTACGAGGAGATGGTCTCCTGGAGCGTCGAGATCTACGCCTCTCGCTTCACCTTGGAAGAGATCGGCGAGATGAAGAAGTTCTACTCGACGCCGCTCGGGAAGAAGCTGGCGCAGCTGCTTCCCGAGATCGCCGCGGCGAGCGCCAAGAAGGTGGGCGAGGTGATGCCCGAGAGGCTGCCCGCGGCGATGAAGAAGCACGGGCTCGGCAGATAGACTGACCTTGCCTGATCAGCTCACGCGGTCGCGCGCACCGACGCCACCCCGAGACCCTCGACCTCAAGCCTGAGCTCGAGGCCGGCGGTGAGCGGCTCGGCCGCGGTGGCAGCGCCCGCGAGCACGATCGAGCCGGCCGGCAGCGACGCGCCGTGCGCCGCCAGCATGGCGACGAGCTGCACCAGCGAGTCCGCCGGGTGGCCGCTGATCGCCTTCGAGCTGGCCTCCTGCGCGAGCTTGCCGTCCTTGTAGAAGCGCATCGGCAGATCGCCCACCTCGCGCGGCGCGTGCAATTGCCCGAGCACGAAGCGCCAGGAGGAGCAGAAGTCCGCCACCACGTCGGGCAGCGAGAAGTACTTGAAGCCGACGAACCGCGAGTCGAGGATCTCGATGGCCGCGGCCACCCCGCTGCACGCCGCCAGCGCCTCCTCGCGCGAGACGGAGCCGCGCAGCTCGCGGGCGGTGACGAAGGCGATCTCGGGCTCGCCCTTGGGGTGGATGCCGCTGGCGATAGAAATATCACCCGCGTCCGGCAAGCGCATGACGTCGGTGAGCGCGCCGTAGATCGGCTCGCCGAGGTTCATCTGCTCGCGCTTGGCCTGCGAGGTGAGGCCCATCTTGTACCCGACCACGCGCTCGCCGCGGGCCAGGCGCAGCGCCAGGCCGGCGTGCTGGATGGCGTAGGCTTCCGGCAGCCCGAAGGGCCCGAAGGTCTTGGTGAGCGGCGCCAGCTCGCGTTTCTCCAGGCGGGCCGCGTCGAGTGCCTGCGCGAGCTTGCGAACATCGGCCTCGGGGAGCGAGTGCGCCTTCATGCCGCTCACGTTAACGTGCACGCCGAGGAGTCGCCATGGATGCCCTGAACTTCATCGACGGCGAGCACGCGGCCGCGGCGGGCGGCGAGTGGCTGGACAACTTCGAGCCCGCCACCGGCCAGCCGCACGGCAAGGTCGCGAGCTCCGACGAGCGCGACGTGCAGCGCGCGCTGGACGCGGCCCGGCGCGCTTTCCCCGCCTGGGCGGCGACGCCGGCGCTCGAGCGTTCGCGGCTCTTGCGGGCCATCGCCCGGCTGATCGAGCGGGACAAAGACGCCCTCGCCCGCGCCGAATCGCTCGACTCGGGAAAGCCCTTGGCGCTGGCCGCGAGCGTCGATATCCCGCGCGCGGCCGCGAACTTCGAGTTCTTCGCTGACGCCATCACCCAGTGGTCGAGCGAGCTGCACGCGACCGACCAGTCGGCGCTGAACTACACGCTGCGCCAGCCGCTCGGGCCGGTCGCCTGCATCTCGCCCTGGAACCTGCCGCTCTACTTATTGACCTGGAAGATTGCACCCGCGCTCGCCGCCGGGAACACCGTGGTGGCCAAGCCCTCGGAGCTGACGCCGCTCACCGCGCACCTGCTCGGCAAGCTCTGCGCCGAGGCGGGGCTGCCGCGCGGCGTGCTCAACCTCGTGCAGGGGACCGGCCCGCGCGCGGGTGCACCGCTGGTGGCGCACCCGCTGGTGCGCGCCATCTCGTTCACCGGCTCGACCCGCGTCGGCGCGGAGATCGCGCGCGTGGCCGCACAGACCTTCACCAAGGTGTCGCTCGAGATGGGCGGCAAGAACCCGAACGTGATCTTCGCCGACGCCGATCTCGACGAGGCGATTCCGCAGGCGCTGCGCGCGGCCTTCTCCAACCAGGGGCAGATCTGCCTCTGCGGCTCGCGCATCCTGGTCGAGCGGAGCATCTACCAGGGCTTCCGCGACCGCCTCGTCGAGCGCGTGCGGGCGCTGCGCGTCGGCGACCCGCTCCTGGCAGGCACCGACCAAGGCGCGGTCGTCTCGCGGGCGCACTTCGACAAGGTGCTCGGCTGCATCGAGACGGCGCGGAGCGAGGGCGGGCGCGTCTTGTGCGGCGGCGGCCGCGCGCGCGTGCCCGGGCGCTGCGCCGAAGGTTGGTTCCTCGAACCGACGTTGATCGAGGGCCTCGGCCCAGCGTGCCGGACGAACCAAGACGAGATCTTCGGCCCGGTGGCGACGTTGCAACCCTTCGACCGCGAGGCCGACGCGGTTGAGTTGGCCAATGCTTCAACCTATGGGCTCGCGGCCACGCTCTGGACGCGCGATCTCTCGCGCGCGCACCGCGTGGCCGCCGCGCTCCACGCCGGCATCGTCTGGATCAACTGCTGGATGCTGCGCGACCTGCGCACCCCGTTTGGCGGCGTCAAGCAGAGCGGCGTCGGGCGCGAGGGCGGCGCCGATGCGCTGCGCTTCTTCACCGAGGCAAAGAATGTCTGCATCAAGCTTTGAGTCGCGCCGCGCGCCGGAGCCGGTCGGCCTCTACCCGCACGCGCGCCGCGCCGGCGGCCTGCTCTTCTTGAGCGGCATCGGCCCGCGCGTGCGCGGCAGCAAGGAGATCCCCGGCGTCACCCTCGCCCCCGACGGCACCATCGCCTCCTACGACATCGAGGCGCAGTGCCGCTCGGTCTTTGCCAACGTGCGCGCCGTGCTCGAGGACGCGGGCTCCGGCTGGGACAAGCTGCTCGACGTCACCGTCTATCTGACCAACATGAAAGCCGACTTCGCCACCTACAATCGCCTCTGGGCGGAGCACTTTCCCAACGAAGAGACGCGCCCCTGCAGGACCACCGTGGAGGTCGGCGCGCTGCCAACTCCCATCGCCATCGAGCTGAAATGCATCGCCGGGTTGGATTGAACCTGGGCCAGGAACGAACCCATGGCTAACTCAAGACCTCTCAACTTCAAGAAGTGGATCGACGAGCATCGCCACCTCCTGAGGCCGCCGGTCGGCAACGCGCAGATCTGGGAAGGCGACCGCGACTTCATGGTGACCGTCGTCGGCGGGCCGAACGCGCGCAGCGACTATCACGTCAATCACGGCGAAGAGTTCTTCTATCAAGTCGAAGGCGACATCGTGCTCCGCATCCTCGAGGAGGGCAGGCCCGTCGATCTGCCCATCGCCGAGGGCGAGATCTTCCTCTTGCCGCCCGACGTCCCCCACTCGCCGCAGCGGCCCGCGAACACCGTCGGCCTGGTGCTCGAGCGGCGCCGCCACGGCACCGAGGAAGATACCTTTCTCTGGGTCTGCGATGGCTGCGGCAAGGAGCTGTACCGCGAGTCATTTCATTTGACCGATATCGTCGCGCAGCTCCCGCCGGTGTTCGCGCGCTATTGGGGCAGCGAGGCGAACACCACTTGCAAGAGCTGCGGGCAGAAGCACCAGAAGCCCAGCAGGCCCGCATGAAGCGGATCGACATCCACACCCACGTCCTGCCCGAGAAGCTGCCGCGCTGGGCGGACAAGTTCGGCTACGGCGGCTTCATCCAGCTCGAGCCGTCCGGCCCCTGCAGCGCGCGCATGCTCCGCGACGACGGGGTCTTCTTCCGCGAGATCAAGAGCAATGCATGGGATCCCACGGTTCGGCTGCGCGAGTGCGACGCCGCGCAGGTGGCCGTGCAGGTGCTCTCGACCGTGCCGGTGATGTTCAGCTACGGCGCCAAGGCAAAGGACGCGCTCGAGGTCGCGCGCTTCCTGAACGACCATCTCCATTCGCTGTGCTCCGCGAATCCGGCGCGCTTCCTCGCGCTCGGCAGCGTGCCCTTGCAAGACCCGGAGCTGGCCATCGTCGAGCTGGAGCGCTGCGTGCGCGAGCTCGGCTTTCCCGGGGTGCAGATCGGCACCCACGTCGGCCACTGGAACCTGGATGCCCCTGAGCTCTTCCCCTTCTTCGCCCGCGCCGCCGAGCTCTCGGCGGCCATCTTCGTCCACCCCTGGGACATGCTGGCGCCTGAGCGGATGAAGAAGTACTGGCTCCCCTGGCTGGTCGGAATGCCCACCGAAGGCGCGCTCGCCATCGCCTCGCTCATCTTCTCCGGCGTGCTCGAGAAGCTGCCCTCGCTGCGCCTCTGCTTCGCCCACGGCGGCGGCTCGTTTGCCGCCACGCTCGGCCGCCTCCAGCACGGCTTCGAGGCGCGCCCCGATCTCTGTGCCGTGGACAATCCGCATTCTCCGGAAGGCTACGCGAAGCGCATCTACGTGGACTCGCTGGTGCACGACCCGCGCGCGCTGCGCTTGCTCCTCGAAGTGATTGGCGCCGACCGCATCGCCCTCGGCTCCGACTATCCCTTCCCGCTCGGCGAGCAGGAGCCCGGCAGGCTCGTCGAGTCGATGGGCTTGCCAGCAAACATCCAGTCCCGACTGTTTGTGGGGACGGCGCTTGCGTGGCTTGGCCGCACTGCGGCAGGGCTTGCGCTGTGATCGCGCACTTCGAGAACAGCGCGGCCTTCGCGCAGGCGGCGGACGCGGCCGATCCGCTCTCGCGCTTCCGCGCCGGGTTCGTCCTTCCCCAACAAACAAACAAGCAGGACTGTTTGTATTTCGTCGGCCACTCTCTGGGCGCGCAGCCCCGCAAGGCGCGGCAATACGTGAACGAGGAGCTGGACGCCTGGGCGCGCCTGGGCGTCGAGGGCCACTTCGAGGGCGCGCACCCGTGGATGCCGTACCACGAGCTCCTCACCGCCTCGACGGCGCGGCTGGTCTCGGCGCTGCCCTCCGAAGTGGTGGTGATGAACACGCTGACGGTCAACCTTCACCTGCTCCTGGCGTCGTTCTATCGGCCAACGCCTGCGCGGCCACGCATCCTCATCGAGGCGGGCGCGTTTCCTTCCGATCAATATGCAGTCGCGTCCCAGGCGCGGTTCCACGGCTTTGATCCCGCCCATGCCATCCTCGAGGCGACGGGCGCGGAGCTCCTCCGCACGCTCGATGAGCACGGCCAATCGATCGCGCTGGTCCTGATCGGGCAGCCGAACTACCTGACGGGCGAGGCGTACGACGTGCCGTCGATCGTTCGGCTGGCGCGCAAGCACGGGTGTGAGGTTGGTCTCGACTGCGCGCACGGCGCGGGAAATCTGCAGCTGCGGTTGCACGACTGGGGCGTCGATTTCGCCGTCTGGTGCAACTACAAGTATCTCAACGCCGGCCCGGGCGGCCTGGGCGGCGCCTTCGTCCATGAGCGGCACGGCAAGAGGCCCGAGCTGCCGCGCCTTGCCGGCTGGTGGGGCCACGACAAGGCAATCCGCTTCCAAATGGGAAAGCAATTCGTGCCCATCGACGGCGCCGAGGGCTGGCAGCTCTCCAATCCGCCCATCTTGCAGCTCGCCGCCTTGCGCGCCTCGATGGAGCTGTTCGACGAGGCGGGCATCGAGGCCCTGCGCGCGCGCGGCGATCGATTGACCGGATATCTGTCCTGGCTGCTCGACTCACTGCCGGAAGGGACCATCGAGCTGCTCACCCCGGACGACGCGGCCCGCCGCGGCTCGATGCTGACGGTGCGCGTCCGCGGGGCCCGCGAGCTGGTCGACAGGCTCCGCGCGCGCGGCGCCCTCTGCGACTACCGCAACCCGGACACCATTCGGATCACGCCGGCGCCGCTCTACACCAGCTTTGCCGACGTGCAGGCGCTCGGGCAGCTCTTGAGCGCGGAAGTTCGGCCATGAGCGCCGGTGATGACGAAGTCACCGTGATCGGCGCCGGCCCGGTCGGGTCGCTCCTGGCGCTGATGCTCGCCCGCCGCGGCCATCAAGTGAATGTCTTCGAGCGGCGGCCCGACATGCGCAAACAGCAAGTCAGCGCCGGCCGCTCCATCAACCTCGCCGTCTCGACGCGAGGGCTGCATGCGCTTGGCCAGGTCGGCCTCGCCGAGGAGGTGCTGCGCCAGGCGGTGCCGATGTTCGGCCGCATGATGCACTCGCCCGCCGGCGAGCTGAGCTTCCTCCGCTATGGCCGCGACGAGAGTGAGTTCATCAACTCAATGTCGCGGGGTGAGTTGAACAAGCTGCTGGTCACTCGCGCCGAAGAGACGGGCCGCGTGCGCTTCCATTTCCAGCACCGCCTGCTGAGCTATGACTTTGCGACCCGGCAAGCCGAGCTGCGCGATGAAGCGAGCAGCCAGACGCGCCGTGCGGCCGCCGAGGTGCTGATCGGCAGCGACGGAAGCGCGTCCGTCCTCCGCACGTCGATGGCCTCCAGCGCCGGTGATGTCTCTATCACCAGCGACGTGCTCGACGCCGGCTACAAGGAATTGACCATGCCGCCTGCTGCGGGCGGCGGCTTTGCGCTGGAGAAGAACGCGCTCCACATCTGGCCGCGCGGCCGCTTCATGCTCATCGCGCTGCCCAACCTCGACGGCAGCTTTACCTGCACCCTGTTCTTGCCCTTTGAAGCAAATCAGCCCGCGCCCTGCTTCGCGCGGCTGGTTGAGTCAACTCAAGTGAGTCCGTTCTTCGCCGAGCACTTTGCCGACGCCGTCCCGCGCATTCCGGGCCTCGAGGAGCAGTTCCTCGCCGCACCGCTCGGGCAGATGGTGACCGTGAAGGCCTCCCGCTGGTCGCTTGGGCCGACGCTGCTGCTTGGGGATGCGGCGCACGCCATCGTCCCCTTCTTTGGCCAGGGAATGAACGCCGGCTTCGAGGATTGCGCGCTGCTCGATCAATTGCTCGGCGATCAATCAACCCCAGACTGGGCCGAGCTCTTCGCCCGCTTCTCGCAGGCTCGCAAAGTCGACACCGACGCCATTGCAGACCTCGCGGTCGAGAACTTCGTCGAGATGCGCGACAAGGTCGCCGACCCTGAGTTCCTCCTCTGGAAGGCGGTCGAGGCGGAGATCAACAAGCGCTACCCAGGCCGCTACTTGAGCCGATATCAGCTCGTTACCTTCAGCCGCCTGCCCTATCACCTGGCGCTCGAAGCCGGAAAGCGGCAGGCGCGAATGCTGCGCGCGCTGACCGCCGGCAAATCACGCGCCGAGGACGTCGACTATAGCCTCGTCGGGCAATTCATCGCCGATGAGTTAGACCCATTGACGCGCGAACTCTAGCTCCTTCCGCGCGAAGCCCTCTGCTCAGGCAGCGTCATCGATGCCAATCGACAATCAATCTCAACGCTCCTCCTCAAATTCAAGAATCAAGGTCTGGCAGATAGATAGGCCGCCGGCAGGCAGAGACCCCCGGCGCGGCTCTAGGGCTCCCGACACAAAATCCGATCGCCGCGAGCGCAGCGAGCCACCTCAGTCGGGTGGCGCCCGCGCCGCGCCGGGGGTCTCTGCCTGCCGGCGGCCGGTAGCGGCTAGCCCTTGAGCTCCGTCCTCACGTCCCACAGATCGGGAAACAACATCACGTCGATCCCCTTGGAGAGATATCCGACGCCGCTGGTGCCGCCGGTGCCGCGCTTGAAGCCGATGATCCGCTGGACTACCTTGACGTGGCGGAAGCGCCAGATGGCGAATTGCTCGTCTACATCGATGAGCTTCTCCGACATTTCATAGGCGTCCCAATTGCCCTCGGGCTGCTCGTAGATCTGCTTGATCACCGCGCGCACGCCAGCGTTGCTCTCGTGCGGCAGCGTCACGTCGCGCTCGAGGATCTCGCGGGGAATGGCCATTCCGCGCCGCGCCAGATAGCGGAGGAACTCGTCATAGAGGCTGGGCGAATGCAGGGCTGCGTCGAGCGCCGCATAGGTGGCCGGCGCCTGCCTGTGCACCTCCATCTTGGCGGCGTCTTTGTTGCCGAGGATGAACTCAATCAATCGGTGCTGCGGTGATTGAAAGCCGCTCGCCGGGCCGAGCACGTGGCGGAACTCGCCATATTCGGTCGGCGTCAGCGTGGCCAGCACGCTCCACTGGCTGACGAGCTGCGCCTGGATGTGCTTGATGCGCGCCAGGATCTTGAAGCAGGGCTCGAGGGCGTCGCGCTGGATGAAGGCGATGGCCGCGCGCAGCTCGTGCAGGACCAGCTTGAACCAGAGCTCGCTGGTCTGGTGCTGGATGATGAAGAGCATCTCGTCGTGGTGCGGCGGATTCGAGAGGGGCGCCTGCGCTTGGAGCAGCTTGTCGAGCTGCAGGTAGCCCGCATAGTTCATCCGGTTGCGAAAATCAGTCACCACGTTCGGATCGCGCGTCTCGTCCATCGTCGCAAGGTAGCAGCAAAGCGGCCCTATCGCGCCGGTCGAGAGAGTGGCCGACCGCTCCGATAGATCGTCTGGCCGGCGGGAGCGTTGAGGAGAGCACCCTTCACGATGTCGAGGTGCCTCATGCGTCCTGGTTTCCTGGTTGGTCTGGCAAGCTTGATTGCAGTTGGTTCAACTCAAACGCTCGCGACCTCGGTCGCTTCCGAGCGCGCGCGGCCGATGCAGCAAGGCGGCGGCGAGGTGCATCCCGAGAGGACCGAGCCGGAGATTGCGCGGCCCCTGGCGTGGCTGGTGGCGGCGCAGAACCAGGACGGGAGCTGGGGGGAGGCGACCCGATCCCAGAGTCCGGATGTGGCGACCACCGCGCTCTCCGGCCTGGCACTCTTGAGGATGGGCCACAGCGGGTCGCGCGGCCAGCACCAGGAGAGCACGCGGCGGGCGGTTGGATATGTGGTCGCGGCCATTGAAAAGACGCCCGCCGATCAAGTCGCCATCAATGCTCCCGGGACGCTGGCGCAGCGCAAGCTCGGGCGCAATATCGATACGTTTATTGCCGCGCAATTCCTCGCCGAGGTGCTGCCGACGCTGCGCGGACGGCTCCAGGCGCGGGCCGAGACAGCCCTGGCCTCGGCCGTGCACCGCATCGAGATGGCCCAGAGCGCCGACGGCAGCTACTCCAAGGATGGCTGGGCCCCACTGCTCGCGTCGGCCTTCGCGAACAACGGCTTGTATGCCGCGCGCCGCGCGGGGGCCGTGGTCTCCAAGGACACGCTCGCCAAGGGGCAGAACAATCTGATGGGCAAGTATGACGACAAGAGCAAGTCGTTCAGCACCAGCGACGCCGCGGACGTGCAACTCTATTCGGTGGCGGCGAGCGCCATCGCCTCCGCGCAAGTCGAGGCAGAAGCGCCGGCCAGCATGGGCGCCGGCGGCGAGGCCCGGCGCGAGCAGGCCCACGCGGCGCGCAAGGCCGCCTCGGGACAGCTCGCCAATGAAAGCGTGCTGCGCGGCTTTGGGACCTACGGCGGCGAGGAGCACGTCTCGTACATGCTCACCGCCGAAGCGAAGGCCGCCGTCGGGGGCGACGAGTTCGCCGAGTTCAAGAAGGGCATGCGAGCGCGGCTCGCCTCGATCCAGCGCGAGGACGGCACCTGGCGCGGCGACCACTGCATCACCAGCACCGCCTTCTGCACCGCCGCCAGCTTGATCACGCTGGCCATCGAAGCGGGCCAGAAGCCGCGCGCGTCGTAACCCGCGCCTTGACGGGGGGCCGCCCGAACGGCTACGCGGAGCCTCCTTTCCCGAGGCTCCCGCGCATGGACTCGACCGTCTCCGAGTGGCTCAATCTCTTCATCCGCTGGATCCATGTCTTCGCCGGCATCCTCTGGATTGGCGCGACCTATCACTTCGCCTGGCTCGACCGGCAGCTCAACCTCGCCGCCGCGACCGCCAAGCCCGGCGAGCCGGGCCTGGTCTGGATGGTGCACAGCGGCGGCTTCTACCTGGTTGAGAAGCAGAAGATTCCAAAGCTCATGCCCTCGAAGCTGCACTGGTTCAAATACGAGGCGCTCGCCACCTGGGTGAGCGGATTTCTCCTCTTGGCCGTCGTCTATTACCTGGGCGGCGGCGCGCTGGTCGACGACACCATCTCCAAGATCAGCGTCGGGCAGGGGATCGCGCTCGGCCTCGCGCTGCTCGTCTCCGCCTGGTTTGCCTACGACGCGCTCTGGCTCTCGCCGCTCGGCAAGCACGATCTGGCCGGCGCCGTCTTTTGCTATCTGCTCTTGGTGGCCATCACCTATGGCCTGACCCACCTCTACAGCGGCCGCGCCGCGTATATCCACGTCGGCGCGATGATGGGCACGCTGATGGCCGGGAACGTCTGGGTCCGCATCCTCCCGGCGCAGCGCGCGCTGGTGGCCGCGCTCAACGCCGGCAAGGAGCCCGACCTGACCCTGGGCGAGCGAGCCAAGCAGCGCTCCAAGCACAACACGTTCATGATCGTGCCGGTGGTCTTCATCATGATCAGCAACCACTTCCCGAGCACCTACGGCAGCGACCATGCCTGGGCCATCCTCGGCGTGCTGGTGCTGCTCGGCTGGGGCGCCGCGAAGATCATGAGGGAGCACTGAGCCGTGGCCATCGAGCTCGTCGTGCGCAGCCGCCGCGTCTTGACCCAAGAGGGGATCCGCGCGGCCAGCGTCCACATCGAAGGCGGCCGCATCGCCGCGCTGGCGGATTTCGAGGCTTGTCCTTCCGGCGTCACATCCCACGATTTCGGACAAGCACTGATCATGCCCGGAGTCGTGGACACGCACGTCCACATCAATGAGCCGGGGCGCACCGAGTGGGAGGGCTTTGCCTCGGCGACCGACGCGGCCGCGGCCGGCGGCACGACCACCCTGGTGGACATGCCGCTCAACAGCGTCCCCGCGACGACCAGCGTGGCCGCCTTGCAGGAAAAGCGGGCCGCCGCGCGCGGGCAGCTTCGCGTTGACGTCGGCTTCTGGGGCGGCGTGGTGCCGGGCAACCGCGCCGAGCTCGCGCCCATGGCCGGCGCGGGCGCGCTCGGGTTCAAGTGCTTCCTGATCGAGTCCGGCGTCGCTGAATTCCAATGGATCAACGAGGAGGAGCTGGGTCCGTCGATGGACGAGCTGGCGCGCGTTGGCGTCCCCCTGCTCGTGCACGCAGAGGTCGCCGGGCCCATCGACGCAGCCGCCAGGCGAATCGCGGCCGAGGGGCTCGACCCGCGCCGCTACGCGACCTATCTGGCCTCGCGCCCGCGCGCTGCCGAGGACCAGGCGATCGAGCTGATCGTGCGCCTCGTGCGCCAGACGTCCGCGCGCGCGCACATCGTCCACCACAGCTCGGCCGACGCGCTGCCGCTCTTGCGCGCGGCGCGCAAGGAGGGGCTGCCGCTCTCCGCCGAGACCTGCCCCCACTACCTGCACTTCGCGGCCGAAGAGATCCCCGACGGGCGCACCGAGTTCAAGTGCGCACCGCCCATCCGCGAGCGGGAGAACCGCGAGCAGCTCTGGGCCGCGCTGGGCGAGGGTCTGCTCGATCTGGTCGCGAGCGATCACTCGCCCTGCTCGCCCGCCTTGAAGAAGCTCGAGCAGGGCGATTTCGCCCTGGCCTGGGGCGGCGTCTCGGGCCTGCAGCTCGCGCTGCCGGTGACCTGGACTGAGGCCTCGCGCCGCGGCTACACGCTCTTGCACCTCGCGCGCTGGATGTGTGAAGGCCCCGCGCGCCTCGCCGGGCTCTGGGGCAAGAAGGGCGCGCTCGCGGCCGGGTTCGACGCCGACCTGGTCGTCTGGCGGCCCGAGGAAGAGTTCGAAGTGGCCGGCGCGCGGCTGCACCACAAGCACAAGGTGACTCCCTATGCGGGCCGGCGGCTGCGCGGGGTGATCGAGGCGACCTTCGTGCGCGGCCAGCGCGTCTTTGGCGACCAGGGATTGGTTGGCCGGCCCGCGGGCCGCACCGTCGAGCGGGGAGCCTGAATGAACGAACATTCCTATATCGACCTGCCTGACCTGGCCGCGGAGTCGCTCGGCGGCTGGGCGATGTGGGCCAACGACGAGTTCTTCGCCGAGAAGGAAAATCTATTGAAGGCGCACGCGGCGGAGTGGCGCGAGCACGCGTACACCGACCGCGGCAAGTGGATGGACGGCTGGGAGACGCGCCGACGCCGGGGAGAGGGCGACCGCGACGTCTGCGTGGTGCGGCTCGGCCTGCCGGGCAGGATCCGCGGCTTTGTCGTGGACACCGCGTTCTTTCGCGGCAACTTTCCCGCCGAGTGCATGCTGGAAGGGGCGAGCATCGAGACCCACGCAGACCTGCGCGCCATCGCCGACGAGAGCACGCAGTGGGTGACGCTGGTCGAGCGCAGCAAGCTCGCGGGAGACAGCAAGAACCAGCTCGCCGCCATCGCGTGTGAACGGCCGTTGACTCACGTGCGGCTGACCATCTTTCCCGACGGTGGGGTGGCGCGGCTGCGGGTGCACGGCGAGCCGGCCGGCGCCTGGCAAGGGCGGCAGCGATCGGGCGCCCTCGATCTGGCGGCGCTGGAGAACGGGGCGCGGTCGCTCGCCTGCAGCGACATGTTCTTCGGCTCGCGGCACCACCTGATCCTGCCGGGCAAGCCGCTGACGATGGGCGGGGGCTGGGAGACGCGGCGTCGTCGCGGGCCTGGCCACGACTGGAACCTGGTCGCGCTGGCCGCGCGCGGCCGCATCCTGCACGCCGAAATCGACACCATGCACTTCAAGGGAAATGCGCCGGCCCGCTGCTCGATCGAGGCGTGCGACGTCGCGGGCGCCCCGGACGCGGCCTCGCTGCAAGCGCACGGCGTCGACTGGCGCGTGTTGCTGCCCGAGACGCCGCTGCAGCCGCACACGCTGCACCGCTTCGAAGACGAGCTGCGCGTGGTGGGGCCGGTGACGCATGTGCGGCTCAACGTCTTCCCCGATGGGGGCATCGCGCGGCTGCGCTGCATCGGCGAGCCCGAAGAGGCCGCGCCGGGCCAGGCGGGCCTGGACGCTTTCAATCGGCTCCCGGCCGACGAGGCCACAGGGCAACTGCTCTCGTGCTGCGCTTCTGGCAAGTGGGCCCAGGCGGTGCTTCGGCGGCGTCCGTTCGAGGAGCCCGCCTCGCTCTTCCGCGCCGCCGAGCGCGCCTGGTGGTCTTGCGACGGCGACGATTGGCGGCAGGCTTTCGCCGCGCACCCGCGCATCGGCGAGCGACCGGCCGCGGCGGGCCAGCCGGCGCGGCACGCCGAGTGGTCGCTGAAGGAGCAGGGCGGCGCGAGCGGCGCCGACCAGCAAGTCCTGGCGCGCCTGGCCGAGCAGAACCGCGCCTACGAGGACAAGTTTGGCTTCACGTACATCGTCTGCGCCAGCGGAAAGAGCGCCGACCAGATGCTGTCCATCCTCGAGCGGCGGCTCTCGGGCACGCAACAGTCCGAGCTGCGCACCGCGGCCGAAGAGCAGGCCAAGATCACTCAACTGCGGCTGCGCAAGCTGCTCGCCGAAGGCCGGAGCGCGAGATGAGCGCGATTACCACGCATATCCTCGACCTATCACTCGGCAAGCCTGCCGGCGGCGTTCCCGTGGAGCTATCGGTGCTGCGCGGCAGCGGCTTTGCCGCGCTGGGCGCGGGTAAGACTGATTCCGACGGCCGCCTGCGCACGCTCTTGCCCGCCGATGCGGTGCTCGAGCCCGGCGTCTATCGACTCAAGTTCGATACCAAGGCCTATTTCACCGCGCAGGCAACTCAAGGGTTCTATCCGCTGGTCGAGATTACTTTTGAAGTGCGCGAGGCGGGCGGCCACCATCACGTCCCGCTCCTGCTCTCGCCCTTCGGGTATTCCACCTACCGGGGGAGTTGAACTCAACGCCAGGCAGATCGGCGCCGGGGGTACCGGCCGCGGGCAGGCGGAAACCCGCCGCTCGGAACGGGCGCCCACCCGACCGCGGTGGCTCGCTGCGCTCGCATCTTGAGAGTTTGCGTCGGGAGCCCTTGATCCTCCCGACGGGTTCCCGCCTGCCCGCTGCCTATCTGCCAGACTTTGAGTATGGGGGGGCAAATAGACATCTAGTGAGTCAGCTTGAGTACTCAAACGCAACCACCTGACGTCTCCTTTTATCCCCCCTCCCAATGTCAGGCAGATCGGCAAATAGGCCGCCGGCAGGCAGAGGCCCGTTGCGAGGATTTAGGGCTCCCGCGGCAGAAATCCGATCGATGCGAGCGCAGCGAGCCACAGATCGCGGGTGGGCGCCCGTTCCGAGCGGCGGGCCTCTGCCTGCCGGCGGCCGGTCGTCAACTCCCCCGGCCCGTGCTCGTCGCTCAGGCCTTGGCGCCTCTTCTGCGGTTCTCGAGAATCTTGACGAAGCTGCGGCCGCGCAGCTCCTCGAGGGTGACGCCGGTGACCAGCGCCTCCTCCTCGGTGAGCGCGCCGCAGTTGACGCCGCGGAGGAAGAAGTTGAGCAAGCCCTGGCCGGTGGCTGCGTCGTCGAAGACGTCGCCGATGAGCGTCGCCTGCGCTGCCTTGCCGATGAAGTTCTTCAGCCGGTCCGTGGCCGCGGGCAGGCCCTTCAAGAAGAAGCCGTAGACCGACCCATAGCGGCTCGGGAGCTGCGCCGGGTGCAGGTCCCAGCCCTGGTAGAAGCCGTTCACCAACGAGTGGCGCACGTCCTCGGCGTGGAGCCGCCAGGCGGCGTGGACGGCGGCGGCGTTGGCGCGCTGCTGCTCGGCCGTCAGCGTCTCGCCCTTGCCGGCCCGGTGGGGCGCGACCGGCATGATGGTGGTCGCGCCGTCCGAGAGCCAGATGCCAGTGGAGGCGTAGGCGATCTTCATCATGTGCTTGGCGAAGTCGCAGGCCGGGTGGCGCATCGCCTGGTAGATCGCGGTGATGTTGCAGCTCGCGGTGTAATCGTAGGTCCCGAAGTGCGCCGCGACGCAGCGGCCGCGCGCGGCGGTGAGGAGCTTGGGCAGCATGGAAGTGCCGTCGGGGCCGATGATCGACTGGGTGGTCTCGATCATGTGCTCGAGCTTGAGCGCGCCCTTGGCGAGGCCGAGCTTGGGCTCGAGCGCGTCGAGCGCGTCGCAGAGCACCGTGACGTGGTCGGGGCTCGTGACCTTGGGCAGCGTGACGACGAAGTTGGCGGGCAGCTTGCCGCCGCTCTTCTCGCAGAGCGAGGTGATGAAGATGTCGAGCGTGCGCAGCGCGCGCCCGCCGAGCTCGGCCGAGAAGGTCTTGATGCGGATGCCGATGAAGGGCGGCAGCGTCCCCTCGGCGAGCCCCTTGGCGCACTCCTGCCCGGCCTGCTCGGCGTGCGCGTCCTCCTCGGCGTCGGGCCGGATGCCATAGCCGTCCTCGAAGTCGATGCGGAAGTCCTCGACCGCCTCGCGCGTCAGCTTCTCGAGCACGCGCGCATGGACGGTGCCGGCGAGCGCTGGCTCGATCCCGAGCGCCTCGGCAAAGGCGGCGGCATCGGGCGCGTAGGTCTGCAGCGCCTTGACCGACAGCTCGCCGAGCTTCCGCGTGGTGTCGCTCTTGAAGAGCTGGGCGCCGCCATACACGGTGTGCACCGGCTGGCGCACGCCGAGCTCACCGGGGTAGTGCCCGGCAAACGCGTCCTGGGTGGTCTTGAGCCGCGCGGTCAGCGCGCGCAGCGTCTCATCGGCGATCGAGGTCTTGGCCATGCGCTGCAGATACCGCATCGCAAGGCCGCCCGCGAGCTTCCCGCGGCCCGTGTGTTGAGCGAAGCTTTCTCCCATGAGCGACCGACATCCGAACCTGGTCAACGAGAGCGAGATGGACGCGCCCACCGAGGGCAACGGCAAGCGCTTCGAGCTGCGGCGCAAGCGGCTGGGAGCGGCGGCCGGCGGCAAGCGGCTCGGGTGCAGCCTGCTCGAGCTGCCGCCCGGCAAGGCCGGCTTTCCGTACCACTACCACCTGGCCAACGAGGAGGCCGTCTACGTGCTGCAGGGCGAGGGGGTGATCCGCCTCGGCGGCCAGGAGGTTCCCCTGCGCCCGGGCGACTACGTGGCGCTGCCCGTCGGAGCGGCGCACGCGCACCAGGTGCTCAACAACTCGCAGGCGCCGCTGCGCTTCCTCGCGATGTCCACGATGCAGGAGCCGGAGGTCGCCATCTATCCCGACTCGACCAAGCTCGGCGTGCTCGGCAACACCGGGCCCGACGGAAAGCGCACCCCGCTGCAGCTGCACCGTCTCGGCGAGTCGCTCGGGTACTACGACGGCGAGGAGTGACGCCGCTCCACAAGCCCGGCGTACTGGGCCGCGAAGATGAGCTTCAAGATCGGGTTGTCGAGCGCGCCCAGCGAGCTTCGGAGCAGCTCGGTGAGCAGCTCCACCGCGGCGGCGTCCTTGCCGTCCGCGCGCGCCGCGGCGGCAAGCCAGGCGAGCTCTTCGCGCGCCTCTCTCGTCGCGAGGCCTTCGATGCAGACCCGATAGAGCGCCGAGGCTTGCGGGGCGGCGTCGGTCTGGTGGATCGCGGCCAGCTCCTTCTCCACGACCAGGTTCTCGAAGAGCGCAGCCGGAAAGCGGACCGAGGCGAGCGCGCCCCCGTCGGCGAGCAGACGCTTCAAGGACGCGAGCAGTTCAGGAAGGGGCGCCATGGCCCCGCGACCGTACTACAGTGCCCGCCATGGCCGACGAGATCGCGGACCGGGTGGACCGCCTGGAGCTGCCCTTCGACAGCGCGGGCGTTGACCCCTGGGGAATTTCCAAATGGCATTTGCGAATGTCCAATCGCGTGGTCCAGTACCTTTATCGAAATTACTTCCAGGTGAAGTGCCACGGGATTGAGAATGTCCCGCCCCGCGGGCGCGCGATGCTGGTCGGCAACCACTCGGGCGGCGTGGCGCTCGACGGCGCGATGGTGGTCGCCTCGATGTTCTTCGAGATGAACCCGCCGCGCCTGGCGCAAGGGATGGCCGAGCGCTTCATCAACCGCATCCCGATGGCGTCGATCTGGGCGAGCCGCTGCGGCCACTTCACCGGCCTGCCCGAGATGGCCACCCGCCTGCTCGAGGACGACCGCCTCCTGATGGTCTTCCCCGAGGGCGCGCGCGGCACCGCCAAGCTCTACAAGGACCGCTGGTCGTTGGTGGAGTTCGGCACCGGCTTCATGCGGCTGGCGCTGAAGACGAAGTCCCCGATCGTGCCCTTTGGCTTCATCGGCGGCGGCGACGCCATCCCGACCATCGCCAATCTTTACAAATTGGGGAAGCTGGTCGGCGTCCCTTACTTGCCGATCACGCCGTGGCTCGCGCCCATCCCCCGCCCGGTGCGGCTGGAGGTGCACTATGGAGCCCCGCTGACGTTCCAAGGCGATGGCTCCGAGGAGGACCACGTCATCGAGGGCTACGTCGAGCAGGTGAAGTCGAGCATCGCCGGCCTGATCGAGACGGGCCGCGCCTCGCGCCGCGGGCAATTGCAAAAGGAACACGCGGAGGCGCAGCCGTGAGGGTGCTCATCCCCGGCGTCTCCGGCGGCGTGGCGCGCAAGGTCGCCATCCGGCTCCTGGAAGAGGGCCACGAAGTGATGGGCATCGACGTGCGGCCCTGGCCCGGCGCGCCCCGCGAGCTCGAGATTCACAAAGTGGACATGCGCAAGCGCGGCGCCGAGGACGTCTTCCGGCGCAAGAAGCCGCAGTGCGTGGTGCACATGGCCACCGTCACCTCGCTCGCCGTCTCGGGCGAAGAGCGTTATCGAATCAACCTCGGCGGCACCCGCGCGGTCTTCGACCATTGTCGAACCTACGGCGTCGAGCACGCGGTCTTCGTCGGGCGCCACACCTATTACGGCGCCGGGCCGGACGCGCCGCTCTACCACGTCGAAGACGAGCCGCCCTCGGACCTCGGCGCCTATCCCGAGCTGGCCGATCTGGTCGCCGCCGATCTCTACGCCGCGACGCAGATCTGGCGCTCGCCCCAGCTCGTCACCACCGTCTTGCGGCTCTGCTACACGCTCGGCGCCTCGGGCACCGGCACGCTCGCCGGCTTCTTGAAGGGCCGCCGGGTGCCGATGGTGCTCGGCTTTGACCCCCTCTTCCAGTTCCTCCACGAGGAGGACGCCGCGGAGGCGATCGTGGCCGCGGTCCAGAAACGGCCGCGCGGCATCTACAACGTCGCCGGCCCGCAGCCCTTGCCCTTGTCGGTCATCGCGCGCGAGGCAGGCAGGAAGACGCTCCCTTTGCCTGAGGTGCTGCTCGCCCTGCTCCTCGGCCGCGCCGGGCTGCCGCGGCTGTCGCGGGGCGCCCTCGCGCACATCAAGTTCCCAATCGTCGTCGACGGCGCGGCGTTCCGCAAAGCGACGGCGTTCGACCACCGCTACGATGAGATCGAGACCGTCAAGGTCTTCGCCGACGCCTTTCCGCCCTCGGGCGGCGTCAGCCCCACGCCCGCGCTGTCGAGCTGATCCCAGGAGCCCCGTGCAAAAAGCCGCCGCCTTCCTCTCCGCGCTCGCCGTCCTTCCGCTCGCCGCCTCGGCCGCAACCAGCGCAGCCTCCACTGAGCGCGTCTTCACCATCCGCTACACCGCCACCGTCGGCCCGCTGCCGGCCGGCCAGGGACCGGTAGACGTCTTCGTGCCGCTGCCCGAGAAGTCCGACGGGCAGGACGTGCTTTCGCTGGAGGTGAAGAGCGGGCTCGCCGGCGCGCAGGAGACGGAGACGCGCTTTGGCAACACCTTCTGGCACGGGCACGCCAAGGTCTCCGACGGCAAGCCCATCGAGGTGACGGTTTTGGCCACCGTCCGCCGCCGGGCGCTGCACGGGCCGATCGACCAGGCCGGTCCGCAGAGCTACAGCGCCGACGAAGATTCCAAATTTGCAAAGTTCCTCGGCCCCGACCGGCTGGTGCCCCTCAAGGGCGCGCCCATCGAGGCAATCGATAACGAAATTATCGAAAAGCTCGGCCCCGAGAAGGCCAAGGACCAGGCGCTGGTCGCGCGCGCCATCTACGACTACGTCGTCGATCACATGGAGTACAAGAAGGTCGGCACCGGCTGGGGCAACGGCGACACCTTCTGGGCCTGCAGCGCGAAGTACGGCAACTGCACCGACTTCCACGCGCTCTTCCTCTCGCTGGCGCGGCGGCACGGCATCCCCTCCAAGTTCGAGATGGGCTTTCCCATCCCCTCGGACAAGCCGGCCGGCAAGGTCTCGGGCTACCACTGCTGGGTCGAGTTCTACCTGCCCGGCCGCGGCTGGGTGCCCGTGGACGCCTCGGAGGCGCAGAAGCACCCCGAGCAGCGCGCCCTGCTCTTTGGCGGCCAGCCGCCCGATCGGGTCCAGCTCTCCATCGGCCGCGATCTGGTGCTGCCCGGCATGAAGGGCGAGCCGCTCAACTACTTCGTCTACCCCTACGTCGAGCTGGCGGGCGCGGCCACCAAGACGGTGACCTGGACGCTCGACTACGCCGACTCCGCCCCGCCGGCAGCCGTGCAGTGAGCAGGCGGTGCGCGCCTTCGCTCGCTTGACGGGGGGCGCGCCCCCACTATGGTGTCCGGAGATGAAGCAACACTCGCGCAGGGCAGGCACGACTTTTCGCGGCTCCGCTGCGCTGCTCGCGTGCGCCCAGCTCGCGCTGCCGCTCTGGTCTGCGCAGCACGCGGCGCAAGCGGCCCATGTTGCCTGCGCCGAGCACGGCGAGCTCCTCGAGGCTGACGCTCCCGCGGTCAATGTCGAGCCAGGTGCGGAGAGCGCCACCTCGCTGCAGGCCGCGCCCACGGCGGCCGAGCACGCCCACGTGCACTGCGCGCTGCTCTCGCTGGCTCGCGAACGCGCGCTGCCCGGAGTTGCTGCGCAAGCCGCCTCCGTCGTCGGGTCACCGCAAGCTGCCCCACCGCGCCTGTCCTGCGCGGCGCACGCGCCCGCCATCGCGCTCATCCGCCTGGCGCCGAAGAGCTCGCCGCCCGCTCGCGGCTGATCTGCCCCACCGAAGCTCTGCTCCGCTGCAGCGCGCCTCTTGGCGCGCGCCCACCCTATTTCGAGGTCTTCCTCTCATGCGCTCGCTCGCCCCTGCCTTGCTGTCTCTGCTCATCACAGCCGCTGCAACCGCCGAGTCCCCACCGCCCGCCACCGACGACGCCGCCCTGCAAAAAGAGCTCGAGGGGGCGCTGCAAAAAGACTCCACCGAGACCAAGGGCAAGGCCAGACAAGCGCCGGCCGCCGCCACCAGCGCGCCGAGCGACGCCGCGCCGGCCGCGCCCACGCCCGCCCGCGGGACCCAGTCGCTCAACCCGGACATCAGCGGCATCCTCGACGCCAACGCGGGCTACGAGCGGCGCGGAGTCGCTTATCGAAACGGCGACGACCCGGACTTGAAGGGCGGGCCGAACACCAAGGCCGCAGGCTTTACCGCCCAGGAGGTCGAGCTGGCGCTCTCGGCCATCGTCGATCCGTACTTCAAGGGCGAGATCTACCTGACCATCCCGAACCTGCACGGGCTCGAGGTGGAGGAAGCCTTCGCGACCACGACCAGCCTGCCCGGCAACTTCCAGATCAAGGCGGGCAGCTTTCGCAGCGCCTTCGGCCGGCAGAACGGGCAGCACCTGCACGTCCAGGACTTCACCCGGCGGCCGCTCACCAACGCGGCGTTCCTCGGGGCCGACGGCCTGCGCGGGCCGGGCGCGCAAGTGAGCTGGCTCGCGCCGCTGCCCTTCTATCTGGTGCTCTACGCTGAAGCCTTCTCGCTGCCCACAGCCGACGCGGGCGGCCCCGTGGCGTCGTTCGGCGGCGGGAGCGCCACCGATCTCGCCTACCTCGGCCACGCCAAGCTCTTCGTGCCTGCGTCGGACGAGGTCTCGATCTACGCCGGCCTGAGCGCAGCCACCGGGATCTCACCGGGCTTCCAGCCAGCCGATCCGCTCGATCCACTGGCCGGCATCGGCGCCAACCGGCGCAGCGAGCTGTTCGGCGGCGACCTGTATGTCAAATGGAAGCCACTGAATGTCTCGCAGACGTACCTCTCGGTCGCCTGGCAGACCGAGGCCATCTTCCGCCACCTGCTCGCCGGCAACGGCCTGGCCGACGAGTGGGACGGTGGCCTCTACTCGCAGCTGGTGGTCCAGGTGGCGAGGCGCTGGGTGCTCGGCGTCCGAGGAGACGCCTTGGGCCTGCCGGTGTCGAGCGTGATGGCCCGCGTGCTCCGCGGCTCGGCCAGCATCACCTTCCAGGCGAGCGAGTTCGCGCGCGTGCGCCTCTACGGCGAGGTGGAGAACGTGCAAGCGCCCGGCGGTCCGCGCCCCCTTCCGGCGGCGGTCAGCCAGGCGGACCCGGCGACGTCGTTCGCGACCTATCTCCAGCTCGAATTCTCCATCGGCGCGCACGGCGCCCACCCTTTTTAGGAGCGACCTCATGACCCGCACCGCACTCGCCGCCGCTGCCGCACTGATCGCGCTCGCTGCCTCGACCTCCGCTCACGCCGAGCTGAAAGTGGTCGCCAGCATCCCCACGCTCGCCTCGCTCGCCAAGGAGGTGGGCGGCGACCGCATCTCCGTCCAGGCCCTCGGCAAGGGCAGCCAGGATCCGCACTTCGTCGAGGCCAAGCCGAGCCTGATGCTGACGCTGAACCGCGCCGACCTCTTGCTGCACGTCGGCCTCGAGCTCGAGATCGGCTGGCTGCCGCCGCTGGTCCTCGGCTCGCGCAACCCGAACATCCAGAGCGGCGAGCCCGGCAACCTCGACTGCTCGACCTCCATCCCGGTGCTCGACGTTCCGACGACCAAGGTGGAGCGCTCGCAGGGCGACATCCACCCCGGCGGAAATCCGCACTACTGGCTGCCGCCCGACAACGCCAAGCGGCTCGCGGCGCTCATCGAGGCGCGGCTGGCGCAGCTGGATCCCGACGGGCGCGCCGACTACGAGAAGCACCTCGCCGATTTCAACGCCCGCGTGGACGCCAAGGTGAAGGAGTGGGCGCCGCTCATCGAGAAGGCGCGCGGCGCCAAGATCGCGACCTACCACAAGAGCTGGAGCTACCTGTCCCTGTGGCTCGGCCTGACCGAGGTCGGCTACATCGAGCCGAAGCCTGGGATCCCGCCCGACCCCCGGCACCTCGCGCAGCTCATCGGGCACATGAAGAAGGAGGGCGCGGGGCTGCTCTTGATGGAGAGCTTCTACAGCCGCTCGGTGGCCGCGCTGGTGGCGGAAAAGGCTGGCGCAAAGCTGCTGGTGCTCCCGACCGACGTGGGCGCGCAGCCCGAGATCAAGAGCTGGTTCGACCTGGCGCAGACCGTGCTGCAGCAGATCGCCGACGCGCGCTGACTACTTGCGCCGCTTGCGCTCGAGCAGCTTCTGGTGCCGCTCGTGCAGCGTCTCCGACTCGGTGGCCGCGGCCGCGGGCAGGGCAGAGAGCACCTGCCGCAGCCGCCCGTGGGCCACGGTCACCGAAGGGTTCGACTGGAGCAGCTCCGCGTAGCGGCGGCGGAACCCGGTCGGCTCGCCTGACGAAGGCGCCAGCAAGAGCGACTCGCCCGCGCGCCTGGCCGCCTGGGCGAGATCCTCTGTGGGCGGCTCGGCGTGGAGCGCGTCGAGATCGGCGAGCAGCTCGGAGACCGGCTGCAGCCAGGCGAATCCCGGGTCCTGGGTCAACAGGCGCAAGAGCTCGCCCGGGCCGCCCACGGGGCCATTCTTTCGCTCGTGCTCAATCCGCGCCGCCTCGATGAGCGTCCGGTGCAGCTCGCTCAGCGCCTCGCGCGCCGCCCGCAGCGCCATCTGCCGTTGCGCCGCGCCGGCGCCGTTGGTCCCAGCCATGCGCGCATCCTGCCCGCGGGAGCCGATGGCGGCAACCGCTCAAGAGTCGCCGCCGTGCGCCGATTTCCTGGTACGAGCCGGGGCTCCCCTTCGATGATCCGCATCCGCCGCCAGGTCCTGCCACTCGTCGCGCTCGTCGCAGGGCTCGCTGCCACCGCGGCCGGCGCCTGGTTCGTCGAGTCCTGGGCCAGGGACAGAGAGCGCCTCGCGTTCGAGTCCGCCGCCCGCTCGAGCGAGAGCCACCTCTCGCACCGCATCGACACCTATGTCGCGCTCCTGCGCTCGGCCTCCAGCCTCTTCGCCGCCCGCGGGCAGCCCACCGCCGACGAGTTCAAGCGATTCGTCCAGCGGCTCGACCACGAGCGGCTCTATCCGGGCGTGCGAACGCTTGGCTACATCCCTTCTCTGAAAGCCGCTGAGCTGCCGGCCGCGGTCGCCGAGCGGCGGCAGCAAGGCGCCCGCGACTTTCGCGTCCATCCCGACGGAGCGCGCGACGAGTACGCGCCGGTGACGATGCTCGCGCCGGAGGATCCGTCGGGGCGGGTGGCGCTCGGCTTCGACGTGCTGACCGAACCGCGGCGCAGAGCCGCCCTCGAGCGGGCGCGCGACAGCGGGCAGCCCGCGCTCACCGCGGTCCTGACCTTGACCTCCGACAAAGACGACAAGTCCGACCACGGCCTGATCATCTACCTGCCGGTCTATCGCGGCGCGCTGCCGCCGGGAGACGTCGCCGAGCGGCGGCGCGACATCCAGGGCTACCTGCTCGCGGCCTTCCGCATCGACGCCTTCGTGCGCGGCGTCTTCGCCCAAGCGCCGCCTGCGCCCTTCGCCATCCACGACGGCCCCGCGCTCACCTCTCCTCTGCTCTACGACGGCAGGCTCGCGGCCGACCCCGCGCGGGCGCTGAGCTCGGTGGGCACGCTCAACCTCTGTGGACGCACCTGGACGCTCGAGCACCACTCGACCTGGGGCGCGCCTCTGCTCTCCACCTGGACGGTCGCGCGGCTCGCGTTCGGCGCCTTCCTCTCGCTGATCCTCTTTGCCCTCTTGCGCTCCGAGGGCAACGCTCGCCGCCTCGCCGAGCGGCGCGCCGACGAGCTGCGCAACGCGCTGCGCGAGCAGCAGCGCGCCGAGGCCGAGATGCAGACCCGCGAGGCGCACTTCCGCTCGCTGATCGAGAACGCGCAGGACATCACCGTCATCATCGACGGCGAGGGGCGCTTCCGCTACTGCAGCCCCGCCATCCGCCGCGCGCTGGGCTGGAGCCCCGAGGAGATCCTCGGCCACCACTCGGCCGGCTATCTGCACCCCGACGACCGCGGGCGGGTGATGGCGCGGCTGCAGCAGAAGATCGCGGTGCCGGGCGACCTGCGGCCGATCGAGCTGCGCTTCCGCCACCGCGACGGCAGCTACCGGGTGCTCGAGGCCATCGGCAACAACCTTCTGCACGAGCCCGCCGTGGGCGGCATCGTCCTCAACTGCCGCGACGTCACCGAGCGCAGCCAGCTGCAGGCGCGGCTGATGTCCTCGGACAGGCTCGCCTCGGTCGGCACGCTCGCGGCCGGCGTCGCCCACGAGCTCAACAACCCGCTCGCCTACGTGATCGCAAATCTCTCGTACCTGGCAGAGCAGGTCGAGGCCGAGCGGCTCGGCCAGGTGGTCGAGAGCCGCGCCGAGACGGCCAAGATCATCGCCGAGGCCCGCGAGGGCGCCGAGCGGATGAAGGTGATCATCCGCGATCTGAAGTCGTTCTCGCGGCCCGACGACGAGCAGCGCGGGCCGGTCGAGGTCGGCAAGGTGATGCGCTCCGCGATCAACATGGCGTGGAACGAGATCCGCCACCGCGCACAGCTGGTCGAGGACTTTCACGAGGTGCCCCGCGTGCGCGCGAGCGAGGCGCGCCTCGGCCAGATCTTCTTGAACCTGCTGGTCAACGCGGCCCAGTCGATGCCCGAGGGCGACCTGGGCAAGAACCGCCTCACGGTGGCCTTCTCCGCCCAAGCCGGCCGCGTCCGCATCGAGGTCGCAGACACCGGCTGCGGCATCTCGCGCGAGGCGCTGCCGCACATCTTCGAGCCCTTCTTCACCACCAAGCCGATCGGCGTCGGCACAGGCCTTGGGCTCTCGATCTGCCACGGCCTCGTCACCTCGATGGGCGGCTCCATCGAGGTCGAGAGCACACCCGGCAAGGGCTCGACCTTCCGCGTCTGGCTCCCCGCCGCCGCCGCCACCGACGCCGCGCGCACCGCCGCCGCCTGAGCGCGCGGAAGAGAGGACTCAGCGCGAAGAGCGGTGAATGCAGCTATCCGCCGCGGGCGGTGCGGACCCACTCGTCGGCCGGCTGGGCGCGCTTTCTCCGGACGGTCAGCTTCCAGAGGATGAAGAAGGGCGCGCAGGCGAGCGCGAGCAGGCCGCGCACGCCGGTGCCCGAGAGCATCCAGCCGCGGAAGACGTAGACGACGAGGCAGAGCGCCGAAGCGCTGAGCGCGTAGAGCGCGAACGAGAAGCCGCCCAGGCCGTACGCCAGCGGAGCGGCCAGCAAGAGGCCGACGAAGGTGGCGAGGGCCAGCTTCGAGAGCGGCGGGACGAAGAGGTCGAGCGCCAGGTCGAAGAGCATGGGGCTCTTCTGCAGCGCGGCCTTGATGAGGAGCGACTGGCCGCGGGTGCGCGCGAGGGCCTTGCGCCCCTCTTCCCAGCGCAGCCGCTGCGAGCGCGAGGCCTCGCCGGAGCTGACCATCTCGCCGAAGACGTGGGCCTCGTGGACGTAGGCGATGCGGTGGCCGGCCTCGCCCAGGCGCAGGCCGTGCTCGACGTCCTCGACCAGCGAGACCGCCTCGTGCGGCACCTCGCGCAGCACGCGCGCGGTGAAGCACATGCCGTTGCCGCGCAGGCCGCAGGACATGCCGAGGCGCTCACGGCCGAGCGAGCGCAGCGTGTGGAACATCCCGAACGCGACGGCCATCAGCCGCGTGCGCCACGAGGCGTCGACGTTGTGCACCGTGTAGTCGGCCTGCGCCACTTGCGAGCCGGCCTCCAGCCGGGCGGCGAAGGCGGCCAGCAGGTTCGGCGAGACCACCGTGTCGGCATCGACCACCACGGCGGCGTCGGCAAAGCCTTCCGCGAGCAGGGTGTCGAAGGCCTTGGCGAGCGCGTACCCCTTGCCGCGCTTGTCGGCCTCGTCGCGCACGATCACCCGCGCCCCTGCTGCTCGCGCGCGATCGGCGGTGGCGTCGGTGCAGTTGTCGGCGACCACGGTGACGCGGAACAGGTCCCTCGGCCACTCGAGCGCGGCCAGGCTCTGCACGGTGCTGGCGATGCCGGCTTCTTCGTTGTGCGCCGGGACCACGATCTCGAACTTCAGCGTGCGCGCGACCAGCGCGGGCGGGGCCTTCTTGCGCGAGGCGACCGAGAGGATGAGCAGGTAGTTGCACGCGGCGAAGAGCGGCTGCACGAGCAGGAAGAGCAGGACGTCGAGCACCCTCAGCATGCGGCCACCACGGTCAGCGCCTCGCCCGGCGCTGCTTGGGAGCGAGCAGGCGCTTGATCTCGCCGATGAGGTCGTCGCGCGTGAAGGGCTTGACGAGGTAGCCGCTGGCGCCCGCCTCCTCGGCGTGGGCGCGGTCCTGCGGGCTCGAGCGCGCGCTCATCATCAAGATCGGCACCTGGCGGGTGGACGGCGTGGCTCTGATGGTTTCGCAAATTTGCAGGCCCGAGACCGCCGGCAGCATCAAGTCGAGGCACACCAGCACGGGCGCGAGGCGCTGCAGCTGGAAGATGGCGGTCCGGCCCTCGCCCGCCTCGACCACGGTCAGGCCAAGATCGCACAAGTGGTCGCGGATGAGCGCGCGAAAGAGCGGGTCGTCTTCGACCAGCAGGACCGTGCCCTTGCCAATCTCCATTGCGCGCGGCACCAAAGGCGAGGCTGCGAAGTCCGCGCCGGAAGGGGTGAAAGCGATCAAAGTGTGGACGCTTCTCCTACGCTGCGAGCCCCGCACTTTCGCAGTGACGCCTTGCGAACAGAGCTGGCAAGCCGACAGCCGGGAGCCTCCTTTTCTAACTGGCGCCGCGGCCCGTCAAGACCACCGGCAGCGTGCGGGCGATGAGGGTGAAGTCGCTGAGCAGCGTCCAGTGATCGATGTAGCGCAGGTCGAGGTACATCCACTCTTCGAAGCTGATCTGGTTGCGGCCCGACACCTGCCAGATGCAGGTCAACCCCGGCCGCACCGAGAGCCGCCGCAGCTGCCACGCCTCATAGTTCGCGACCTCCTTGGGCAGCGGCGGGCGCGGGCCGACCACGCTCATCTCCCCGCGCAGCACGTTGACCAGCTGGGGCAGCTCGTCGATTGAGTATTTTCTAATGAAGCGACCCACAGCGGTGATTCGCGGATCGTTCTTCATCTTGAAGACCGGGCCGCTCATCTCGTTCTGCGCTTCCAGCCTGGCGCGGAGGGCCTCGGCGTCCACGACCATGGAGCGGAACTTGAGCATGTAGAAGGGCCGGCCGTTGAGGCCGACGCGGCGCTGGCGGAAGAAGACCGGCCCTTTC
Source organism: Myxococcales bacterium (assembly GCA_038231075.1). GTDB lineage: Bacteria > Myxococcota > Myxococcia > Myxococcales > 40CM-4-68-19 > JBBRMA01. Next base: position 44,058 of record JBBRMA010000037.1, read on the forward strand.
GAGGTGAGCTTGATGGCGGCGGCCACCACAACGAACAAGGGCAGGAGCACCCAGAGCGCCAGGCCCGTCATGGCGATGTCGAAGAGGCGCTTCAAGGCCATCTGGCGCGGCTTGGACTCGATCGACAGGTAGTGGACGTAGCCGTCGCCGATCGAGCGGGTGTCGGCGGGGCGCGCGCGCTCGAGGCGGAAGCACCACGCCGGCAGCGCGAAGGGGACGCCCAGGCGCTCGCAGACGGCGACCGCGGACTGCATCTCTTCGCCCTGGGTGAGCGCGTTGCCGGAGATGAAGACCTCGCCGACCGGGATCTTGCGCAGCACCTCCTCGAGGCGGCTGGCGGCGCCGAGCAGCGCGCGGGCGCCGCGGGACTGGCGGACGCGGGCGGCGTCGCGGCGGACATCGCCCTTGAGCTTGAGGAAGCCGAGCACCTTGCGGCCCCCGTGGCCGAGGTCGTCGGCGGTCTGGCGGCCGATGGCCGAGAGGCCGACGATCAGCACCTCGTCGTTCGGATCCTCCTCGCGGACGGCGAGGGCGCGAAAGAGCGCGCGCAAGGCGAGCGTGGCGGGAAGGTCGAGCAGCACGAAGGGCACGATGCGCGGCAGCGAGGCAACGTTCGGGAGCATCCAGGCGAGCATGGCCAGGAGCGTGGCCACCCCGAGCACCAGCACCGTCGAAGAGGCGGCATCGTCGATGCGCTGGCGGTGATACGAGCTGGCTTCGTACTGGTGGAGCGCGGCCCCCGTGAGCGTCCAGGTGCAGAGCGCGGCCAGGAAGAGCCAGAGAGTGCCGGCGCCGTCAGGGGCGCTTGGCGACTGGCCGGCGAAGGTCTTCGAGACCATCAGCGCCGCGACCAGCGCGAGCAGATCGGTCGCCAAGTTTAACTTCGACGACAGCCCCGCCGCCACCTTGCCAGAGACCCGTGTCATGACCGCCCGCCCCCAAACCGCCCTGTCACTGCACTTCTACAGTAAGACAAGGTGTGACCTGCCGGGCGCGTTGCCTAGCTGGGGGCAAACCGGTTCCTCAACAAGAAGCCGGGCAGCTCAATAGTGTGCATTGCGGCGCGCGACTGTTAGCTTTCGGCTAGATGCGACGCCTCCTCCTGTATGCGGCCCTCGCCGGCTTGCTCGGCCTCTTCGTCCACGAGCAGCGCCAAGGGACGCGGATGGAGCCGCCGCGGGTGGCGGGCGAGTCGGCTCCGACCATCTCCCTGCCAGATCTCCAGGGCACGCGCGTTTCGCTCGCGTCGCTGCGCGGCCGGCCCGTGCTGGTGAACTTCTGGGCCACCTGGTGCCCGCCCTGCCGCGCCGAGCTGCCGGCGCTCGAGCAGCTCGCGCGCGACAAGCCCTCGTGCCTGGCGGTGCTGGGCGTGACGCTCGACTCGGGCGGCGCCCGCGAGGTGGGCGCGTTCGCCAAGGAGAACCAGCTCGACTATCCGCTGCTGCTCGACGACGGCAGCGCCGGCCGCGCCTACAAGGTCATCACGCTGCCGCACTCGGTCCTGGTGGCGCCCGACGGGACCATCGCCGGTCGCTTTCGCGGGCCGGTGACAGGCGTCGGCGTGCGCGCGGCCCTCCAAGGCCTGCACCTCCCCGAGGCGCCCCGCTGCTGAGCTTTACCGGCGCGCCGCGCGGGTCCATGCTCGACCGATGAAGCGCATCCTCGTCGCGGTCGATGGCTCGGAGACCTCGCAGCGCGCCGTCAAGCTCGCCGCCGACATCGCCGAGAAGTTCACGGCCGAGCTCGAGCTGCTTCACGTCATGCCCCCGCCGCCGGTGTTCTCCGAGCCCGCGGTGATCATCAACGTCGCCGAGCTCGAGCGCGCCCAGTACGAGTCGGCGCGGCAGCTGCTCGATCGCGCCAGAGACCTCTGCGCGCGGCCCGGCCTCACCTCGACCTCGCAGATCCTGGCAGGTCCGGCCGCCGAGCTGATCGCCGAGCGCGCCGACGCCGGCGGCTTTGACCTTCTGGTCGTCGGCAGCCGCGGCCGGAACCTGATCGCGAGCGCGCTCCTCGGCGGCGTCTCTCATCGGGTGATCCACTTGTCGAAAAAGCCGGTGCTGGTCGTCCACTGATCCGCAGCCGATGGCTTTTCTTCAGGCCTTCTCGTCCATGAAGTGCAGCAGCGCCGCGAGCGTGCGCGCCTCGACCGGCAGCGGCAGGCAGAGCGCGGCGCCCTTGCGCAGGAGCGCGTCCTGCTCCTGCCCGGCGGCAGTGACGGCGATGACCGAGAGCCTGGCGAAGGCCGGGTCCGCCCTCTTCCACTCCAAGAAAGCGCCGGCGGAGGGCTCCTCGAAGGCGGGCGCCACCACCACGTCGATGGGCTGGCTCTGCAGCGCGGCCCGCGCCTCGTCCGCGGTCGCGGCGCAGGTGACGACGAAGCCCTCTTGCCGCAGCTGGTTCAGGAGCGTGCGCTCCGCGCCCAGGCGGCCCGCGAGCAAGAGGCGCAGGCGGCCGCGCAGGCTGTCCACCAGGCGGACTTCGGAGAGCAGATCGGCGACCAGGAACGGCTTGCGCAGGAAGCGGCCGACGCCGGCGTCGAGGGCCTCGGCCTCGACGGAGGGGTCGGCTGCGCCGCTGATGCCGAGCGTGGGCAGGCCCGGCGCCATCGCCTTGGTGGCGCGGATGATCTCGGCGCCGCCAAGCTCGGGCAGCTTCATGTCGGTGATCACCAGATCGAAGTCGCGCGAGACGAGCAGCTGCAGGGCCTCCGCGCCGCTCGCGGCCAGGATGAGCTCATGGCCCTCCGACGAGAGCACCGCCTCGAGCAGCTCGAGGATGGACGGGTCGTCGTCGATGCAGAGGATGCGCATTTCACTGGCAGCATACCGCCGGCGCGCCGATCAGCGCGCGCGCTCGCGCGAGAGCTCCTTGGCCAGCGCGTCGGCGCCGGCGCCCGCCAGCGTGCCGAGCGGCTCGCCCGGACGAAGCGCCGAGAGCCGCGGAATCAAGCTCTGCCGCGCCTCTTGGTCGAGCTCCGGCCGGCCCTTGGCCACCGCCGCGATCAGCTCGCGCAAGGCGAGCAGGTAGCGCTTCTCCTCCTCGAGGGCGGAGAAGCCCGCCGCTGCGCCGTGGCCTGGATAGAAGGTGCGCAGGCCATAGAAGAGGCGCCGGGCGCGGTCGAGCTGCTCGAGCCAGGCGGCGCTCTGCCCCGCCGACAGATCGGGGGCGCTGCCGAGGACCAGCAGATCGCCGACGAACGCCGCCGGCTTCTTGCCGAGCAGCACGAACGCCGCGTTGGCGCCGGCCTGTCCCTTGCCCAGATCGTGCACCGTGAAGCGCAGGCCGCCAAACGTCAGCGTCTGCCGATCGGCCGCGGTCCGATCGCTGGCGAGCGCCCCCAGAGCGGCCGGGAGCGATCCGCGCGCCCCCTCGGTGAGGAACACCGGCACCGGCTCGAGCTGGTCGCGCAGCAGCTCTTGCACGCCGCCCGCCCGCGCGGCGCCGGTCAAGAGCACGGCAAAGAGCGGCTTCTTCAGCGCGGCCAGCTTCTCGCGCGCGGCCTGCGCGTCGGCCCGGCTCTCGGGCGCGTCGATGGCGACCACCACCTCCTCGCCCTCCACCAGGTAGCAGGTCGGCCCGCCGGGAAGCCCCGGCGCGAGCACGTGCACCACGGCCGGCGCACCGTCGTCGGTGTGCCGCGGCTCGGGCGGCGCCGCGGCGAGCAAGAGCAGTGCGGGGAGCAAGAGCAGTGCGGGGATGAGCGCGAGCATCAAGCCTCCGACGTCCTGGTAGCATCAAGCTTCCATGCGCGCCCTTGCAAAAGCCGCGGTCTGCCTGCTCGCGGCCTGTGCGACCGTGCCGCCGCAAAGCGCTCCCGAGCGCTGGTTCGAGGTGACCTCCGAGCACTTCGCGGTCCGCACCGACGTCGGAGCTGACGAGGGAGCCCAGCTGGCCGCCGAGCTCGAGAAGGTGCGCGCGGGCCTGCTCGCCGCCGCCTGGCGCAACGCCGCTGCGCCGCCGGGGCGCCTCGCGGTGATCGTGCTGCGCAATCGCGCCGAGCTGGCCCTGCTGGCGCCGGAGAGCTTCGGCGGCTTCGTCGCCTCGGATCTGCTCGGAGGCCGGCTGATGGTGCTGCAGGCCGAGGGCGGGCTCGCCGGCCAGGCCACGCTCGCGCACGAGCTGGCCCACGTGCTCGCCCACGCCTTCCTCCTGCGCCAGCCGCGCTGGCTCGCCGAGGGGCTGGCCGGGTTTCTCCAGACCATCCGCATCGACGAGGCGCGAAAGCTGGCGACGCTCGGCGTGCCGCCGCAGGGGCCGCTGCACCACCTCGCCCGGCGCGGGGTGCTCTCGTCCGCGCAGCTCTTCGCCTGGCAGAAGATGAGCTTTGGCGCCGAGAATGCCGACCTCTACGCCACAAGCTGGCTGCTCGTGCACTACCTGCTCTTCGAGAAGACGGCGCAGTTTGGCGACTACCAGCGGCGGCTGATGCGGGCCGAGGACCCCGCGGACGCCTTTGCCCGCGCTTTCCCCGGACTGACCACCGACCTGCTCGACGAGGGGCTGCGCGAGCACCTGCAGACACGGCTCGAGTCCAAGACCTTCCCGACCTTTTCGCTGCCGCTCGCGCCCGCGGCGGCCCCGTCGCAGTCGGCGCCGCTCGGGGCCGCCGAGGTGCACGCGCTCTGGGCCACGCTGCTCTTGATCTCGCCTGGGCCGGAAGCTGCGCCAGAGCGCGAGCAGCGCGCCTTGCCCGAGCTGCGCGAGGCGCTGCGGCTCGACCCGACCAACGTGACGGCGCTGTGGGCGCAGAGCACCACCCAGCGTCCGCCGCCAGACCAGCTCGAGCGCGAGCGGGCCGCGGCCGAGGCGCACGCCGACGACTGGCGCGCCTTGACGCTGCTCGCGCGCACAGTGGGAAAGATGCCCGAGGGCCAGCCGGAGCGCGACGAGCTGATCGCGCGGGCGGCCGCGCTGGCGCCAGGCAACCCGAGCGTCTTGCAGGCGCTGGCCCGCTCGCACCTGCGCCACAAGCGGCCGGCCGAGGCGCTGGCGGTCGCGCAGAAGGCCGACCTGCTCCACCCGGGCGATCCGTTCATCCTCGATCTGATCGCGGGCGCGCTCCTCGGCGTCGACCGCTGCAAGGAGGCGCTGCAGGCGGAGCAGCGGGCAATCGAGGTGCTCCCCCACGATGCGCCCGAGCAAGCGCTCCACGACCTGGGCGCGCGGCTCGAATTCATCCGGCGCCGCTGCGGGTGACGATGCGCATGTTCCCCTCGAACGGATGGAAGGGGGACCACCTCATCAAGGAGCAACTCCATGCGCAAGACACTCTGGCTGCCCGCACTCTCTGCCCTGGCCCTGATCGGGACGGCCTGCAAGGACGAGGCGCCCAAGCTGAACTCCTCGGACACCACCGCGAACAATCTGCGGCCTGACAGCGACAAGACGGCGAGCCGGATGCCGCAAACCCCCGTCGATGGACAGCGCGACGCCGTGCTGGGGGCGGACTCGCGCGCGACCGTGAAGACCGAGCCAGCCGACAAGCAGGCCCTGCGCGTCCAGCGCGACGACAAGCTCGGCAATCCGGTGCAGGCCCAGCAGGACGAGAAGGCGCAGTACGGCCAGGCCAAGAACGACTCGCTGGCCGTTCCCAAGAGCGCCGCGGGCGAGACCTCGGCGACCCAGACGCAGACCATCGTCGGCCAGGTGGCCAGCGCCAGCGACTCGCAGGTCGATCTGAAGTCGAGCGACGACCGCGATCTCAAGCTCGCGATCGACGCGCAGACCTCGGTGCGCATCGACGGCCAGACCGGCCGCGCGGCGCAGATCAGCCAGGGCAGCGAAGTGCGCGCGTCCTACAAGAACGTGGACGGCAAGATGACCGCGCTGCGGCTCGACGTCACCAGCAAGGCTGGCCAGGCGAAGTAAGTCGCAAGCTCGCAGAGAGGCCCCGCGGCGCCACCTGGCCGCGGGGCCTTTTTTGCGTCTTAGGACTTGAGCACCTCGCGCAGCGGGACGGCCAGCACCTCGGGCTCGTTCATCTCGACGTGCACCTCGGCGACGACGGTGCCGAGCTCGGCCGCGCGGCGCTCGGCGGCCTCGCGGCGGGCATCGCGGAGCACCTTCTTGCGGGACGGCGGCAGCGGCGCGAGCGGCAGCACGCCGTGCAGGTGCGCGTGCCGGACCGAGCGCGCGGCGAGGAGCTTCTTGACGGCGATGAAGACGCCCAGGCCGGTGCCGGCAAGGACGGCGGCGATGCGCACCGCGCGGGCGTTCCTGTGGGCCTTGACCACGGCGGAGCGGCGCCGCGCGGCCAGCTGGACGGCGCGGAGCAAGGCGACATTGCGGACGAGCTTCAGCATCGGAGACCTCCCAAGGGTTGGCGGGAAGATACGCAGTGGGGGCGCAACGTGCGGCGAGGGCGCGCTCGCTCGGCAGCTCTTCGTGCGCGTCCGCCGATCAGGCGATATGCTCCGCGCCCTCCGAGGGCCCGGTAAACGCATCCCTCGCGAAAGGATCGGCACTCATGGCAAGCGGCCTCGACACCAGGCAGCAGCTCGACCTCGGCAACGGCACCACCACCAGCTTCTTCTCGCTTCCGGCCTTGGCCAAGAGCGAAGGCGTCAACGTCGGGAGGCTGCCGGCGTGCCTGCGCATCGTGCTCGAGTCGCTCTTGCGCAACCTCGACGGCAAGCGCGTGCAAGAGGCCGACGTGCGCGCGCTGGCCTCTTGGCAGCCCCGCGCGGCCCGCACCGCCGAGATCCCCTTCGTGGTCTCGCGCGTGCTCCTGCAAGACTTCACCGGCGTGCCGCTGCTCGTCGATCTGGCCGCCATGCGCTCCGCGGTCTCGCGCCTGGCGAAGGATCCGCTCAAGGTCGAGCCGCTGGTCCCGGTCGATCTGGTCGTCGACCACTCGGTGCAGGTGGACTTCGCCCGCACCTCCGACGCGCTCCAGCTCAACATGGGCATGGAGTTCACCCGCAATCGCGCCCGCTACGAGTTCCTCAAGTGGGGCATGCAGGCCTTCGACACCTTCAAGATCGTCCCGCCCGGCATGGGCATCTGCCACCAGGTGAACCTGGAGTCGCTGGCCACCGGCATCCACCAGAAGGGCGGCGTCGCCTATCCCGACTCGCTGGTCGGCACCGACTCGCACACGACGATGATCAACGGCCTTGGCATCGTCGGCTGGGGCGTCGGCGGCATCGAGGCCGAGGCGGCCATGCTCGGCCAGCCCGTCTATTTCCTCACGCCCGACGTGGTGGGCGTCAACCTCTCCGGCAAGCTGCGCGAGGGCTGCACCGCGACCGACGTCGTTTTGACAATTACCGAAATGTTACGGAAAGCAAAGGTCGTCGGTAAGTTCGTCGAGTTCCACGGCGAGGGCGCGAGCAGCCTCCCGGTGCCCGAGCGCGCCACCATCGCCAACATGGCGCCCGAGTACGGCGCCACCATGGGCTACTTCCCGGTCGACGAATTGACCTGCCGGTACATGCTCGCCACCGGCCGCAAGCCGGAGCTGGTGGACGCGGTGCGCGCCTACTTCAAGGCGCAGGGGCTGTTCGGCATCCCGGCCAAGGGGCAGTGCGATTACACCACCACCCTCGAGCTCGATCTCGGCACCGTCCGCCCGAGCGTGTCGGGGCCCAAGCGCCCGCAGGATCGCATCGAGCTGACGGCGCTCAAGGACAAGTGGGCGGCGCTGCTGCAGGACAACAGCGCCGCGGGCTACGGCAAGCACGGCAACGAGCTCGGCGCGCGCTACCACGCCGAGATGCCGGCCGGCGCGACGCCGATGCCCGGCGGAGGCAAGCAGGACAGCGACCAGCCGACCTCGGTGAAGGCGCGGCAGCAGAACACCAACGCCACCACCGAGCAGGAGATGGTGAACAACCGCCCCACGCCTGACCGCGTGCACGAGCTGATGCCCGAGGGCGGGCTCGCCGGCATGAAGCTCGACCTGGGGCACGGCGACGTGCTCATCGCCGCCATCACCAGCTGCACCAACACCTCGAACCCGGGCGTGATGCTGGCGGCCGGCCTGCTCGCGAAGAAGGCCGTCGAGCAGGGGCTCTTCGTCGGGCCGATGGTGAAGACCTCGCTCGCGCCCGGCTCGCGCGTGGTCACCCAGTACCTCGAGCGGACCGGCCTCGCGCCGTACCTCGACAAGCTCGGCTTCAACACCGTGGGCTACGGGTGCACCACCTGCATCGGCAACTCGGGCCCGCTCGACCCGCGCGTCGAGACGCTGGTCACCCAGCACGACATCGTGGCCGCGAGCGTGCTCTCGGGAAATCGCAACTTCGAGGCGCGCGTCCACCAGAACATCAAGGCCAACTTCCTGATGAGCCCGCCCTTGGTGGTCGCCTTTGCCATCGCCGGCCGGGTCGACATCGACCTCGACAAGGAGCCGATCGGCAAGGGCAAGGCGGGCCAGGACGTCTTCTTGCGCGACATCTGGCCAAGTCTTGACGAGGTGGACCAGCTGCTTGCGGCAGCCAATGACCCGGCGCTCTATCGCGAGGTCTACGGCGGCGACGCGGCGGCCAAGAGCGAGCTCTGGCAGGCCGTGCCGGCGCCCAAGGGCCGCGTCTACGACTGGGACCGCGCCTCGACCTACATTCAAGAGCCGCCCTACTTCATCCCCTTCAGCACCGAGCCGGGCACGGTGTCTGACCTGCACGGCGCGCGCGCGCTCGCCATCTTCGGCGACTCGGTGACGACCGACCACATCAGCCCGGCGGGCTCGATCAAGGCCAGCTCGCCGGCCGGCCTGTATCTGCAATCGCTCGGCGTCAAGGCCCAGGACTTCAACTCGTACGGCGCCCGCCGCGGCAACCACGAGGTCATGGTGCGCGGAACGTTCGCCAACGTGCGCATCAAGAATCTGATGGTGCCCGGCGTCGAGGGCGGCGTCACCGTGCACCAGCCCTCGGGCAAGCGGATGCCGATCTTCGATGCCTCGCTCGAGTACGAGAAGAGCAAGACGCCGCTGGTCATCCTCGCGGGGCACGAGTACGGCACCGGCAGCTCGCGCGACTGGGCCGCCAAGGGCACGCGGCTGCTCGGCGTCAAGGCGGTGGTCGCGCGCTCGTTCGAACGCATCCACCGCTCGAACTTGATCGGCATGGGCGTGCTCGCGCTGCAGTTCAAGGAAGGCACCGACGCGCTCTCACTCAAGCTCGACGGCACCGAGACCTTCGACGTGGTCGGCGTGGAGAACGACCTGAAGCCGCTCTCGGACGCGACGCTCTTGGTGAAGCGCGCCAGCGGCGCCGAGGAGAAGGTGCCCGTCACGGTGCGCATCGATACGCCGATCGAGGTCGAATATTATCGGCACGGCGGGATCCTGCCCTACGTGATGCGGCAGATCGTGCAGCGCGCGGGCTAGCCGCAAAGCCAGGCAAATCAGCGCAGGGTACCGGCCGCCGGCAGGCAGAGGCCCGCCGGCGGCCTTTGCGCCCATTTGCCCGGCATTGGGAGTGGGGGGAAAGAGACGTCAGGTGGTCGCGCTTGAGGACTCAAGCTGACTCACTGGGTTCCCTTTTCCAATTCCCAAATAGGCCGCGGGCAGGCGGGAACCCGTCGCGAGGATCAAGGGCTCCCGACGCAAACTCTTAAGATGCGAGCGCAGCGAGCCACCTCTGTCGGGTGGGCGCCCGCCCCGAGCGGCGGGTTCCCGCCTGCCCGCGGCCGGTAGGCGCCCATCTGCCTGACCTTACTCAGCGCCGAGCTGCTCGAGCGCCTCGCTCACCCGCCGCAGATCGAACGGCTTGGAGAGGTAGGGGTTGGTCACTTCGTTGAGGAACTCGCGCGCGCGCGGCGTGAAGGCGCCGCCGGTCATGAAGATGATGCGCTTCTCGAGGCCGGGGAGCGTCTTTCGAATCTCGGCGTGGAAGTCCATGCCGGTCATCTCCGGCATCAACAGGTCGCAGAGGATGGCGTCGAACCGCTCGCCGCCCTGGAGGCGGGCCAGGGCCTCGCGGCCGCTGAGCGTGATGGTCACATCGTGCGTCGCGCGCAGCATCCGCTGGAAGGCGCGGGCCAGCGTCGGCTCGTCCTCGATCACCAGCAGCCGGCGCCGCCCCTCGGCCTTGCCCGGCATGGCCGGCATCGGCTCGGGCGTGAGCGGGCGCACGCGGGTCGGCGCCCCGGGCACGCCGGGCAGCGTCACCCGCACCGAGGTGCCGCGCCCAAGCTCGCTCTGCAGCGAGATCTGCCCGCCGAGCGCGGTGACGATGCCGTGGACGATCGAGAGCCCGAGCCCGGAGCCGGTGCCGACCGGCTTGGTGGTGAAGAAGGGGTCGAAGACGCGGTCGCGCACCTCGGGCGGGATGCCGTCGCCGGTGTCGACGATCTCGACCACGGCGCGCCCTTGCTTGTCCGAGCGCACGTCGACGCGGACCTCGTTGCCGGCGACGTTCCCCTCGGGGATGGCGTGCGCCGCGTTGAGCAGCAGATGGACGAAGACCTGGCTGAGCCACGCGTGCGTGGCCAGCACCGCCGGCGCCTGCTGGAAGTGGCGCACCACTTGCGCGCGGTGGCGCAGCTCGCTTGCGACCACGCCAAGGCAGGTGTCGATGACCTCGGCCAGCTCGACCGGAACGCGCCGCTCCTCGTCTGCGTGCGAGAACGTCTTCACGTCGCGCACGATGCGCCGGATGCGCTCGGCCCCCTGCAGCGCCTCGCGAATGACCACGCGGAGCTCTTCTGGATCGGCCGGCGGGCCCGCGTCCTTGCCGGGCAGCCGCTCGTCCAAATATTGGAGATTTGCGATCACGAACGAGAGCGGGTTGTTGATCTCGTGCGCGATGCCCGCCGCCAGCGTGCCGAGCGAGGCCATGCGGTCGGCGTGGGTCACGCGCCTTGTGTGCGCCATGCGAAGCACGCGCTGGATGGCCACCAGCAGCTCGGGAAACGAGTAAGGCTTGCGCACGTACGCATCGGCGTCGATGGCGGCGGCCTTGGCGCTCGGGTCGGCCGACATCGCCACCACCGGGATGCGCGCCCAGGCGGGGTCGCGCCGCTGCTGGATGCGAAACTCCCAGCCGTCCATGCCCGGCATCATCAGGTCGAGCAGGATGAGGTCTGGCAGCGTCCCCTTGCGGAGGGTCTCGATGGCCTCGGCGCCGTCGGAGGCCCCCACCGTCTCGAACGCCTCCATCTTCAGGAGCTCTTCGAGCGCCGCCCGCACCTCGAGGTCATCCTCGACGATGAGGACTCGCGTCGTCCGGGTGGCCGTGGGCTCGCTCATCGTCGGGCGGGTCCGGCGCAGGGGCGCCGCAAGTGCCGAGTGTGGAGCAGGAAGCTCACGTGTACAAGGGTGGGCCCGCGCATTTGTCTCGTGCGCCAAAAGCCTGCGCCAGGCATCCGAGCGCCCATGAGCGACACCTCCCGAGGCCTGCCTGGCGCCGCCCCCCGCTGGAGCGAGCGCGACCGTTTCGTCTGGAAGGGCCAACCGAAAAAGCCGCTCTCCGACGTCTATCACGCGTGGCTCGACGCGCCGTGGCGCGCCGCACTCGGCGCTGTCTTCGTCCTCTATTCGGCAGTCAACCTGGTTTTTGCAGTGCTCTACTTCGCCGTCCAAGGCGTCGAGAACGTGCGGCCGGGCTCGTTCGCCGACGCCTTCTTCTTCAGCGTGCAGACCCTCGCGACCATCGGCTACGGAAAGATGGCGCCGGTCTCCACCGTCGCCAACGTCATCGTCTCCTTCGAGGCGCTCACCGGCATGGTCGGCAGCGCCATGGTCACGGGCCTCCTCTTCGCCAAGTTCGCGAGGCCGACCGCGCGCGTGCTCTTCAGCAACGTCGCGGTCGTGACCCACCACCAGGGCAAGCCCTCGCTTCAGTTCCGGCTGGCCAACGAGCGGCGCAACCGCATCGTCGAGGCCCAGCTGCGGGTCACGGCGCTCCTGACGGAGGTGACCAAGGAGGGCGTGACGCTGCGGCGCCAGATCGACCTGTCGCTGGTGCGCGAGCGCAGCGCGGTCTTTGCGCTCACCTGGGTCGCCATCCACGTGCTCGACGAGAAGAGCCCGCTCTTCGGCCTCTCGGCGGCGCAGCTCGCGGAGCAGGGCGTGATGGTCTTTGCCACCGTGCTCGGCCTGGACGAAACGTTCTCGCAGACGGTGCACGCGCGCAAGCAGTACGAGCCCGAGGACATCCTCTTCGGCAAGCGGTTCGTGGACATCATCACCGACCTGCCCGATGGGCGGCGCGAGATCGATTACCCCTCGTTTCACGACGTGAGGGACGAGGCAGCTTGACCTTCTGCCCCGGCGCTTTGCATGGTCCTCTGCATGCGCCTCGCACTGCTGTTCTGCCTCCTCGCCGCCTGCCGACCCGCGACCCAGTCGGACGTGCGGCGCGACGCCTCGCCCATCGCCGGCCAGTCCACCTCGGACACCGCGGCGCGCGGAGTCGAGCCGGCCGCGGCGCTCGGCGACGTCCGGCCAGCGGGCGACGGCGGCTACGGTCTGCCCGGCTCGAGGGCCGCGGCTGCCGAGAAGCTCTCGGCCGCAGAGGAGGCGATGCGGCGGCCGAATGGGGAACCCGACCACCGCGCCCCCTCGCCGGAGACGCCCGACCGCGCCGCCGCGACGCCGGACCTCTCGGTGAGCACCGACGCGCGCCCCACCGCCGGCTCCGAGGCGGGCCCCTGCCAGGACAATGAGGAGTGCACCTCGACGCGCGTTCCGCCGGGCGGATGCTGCGCCAGCCTCTGCACCTCTCGGCCCATCACCAAGCTCCACGCCGCCGAGCAGGAGAAGCGAAAGGCCTCTTGCAGGGAGTGCCCGCAGCCGCTCTGCCGGCCCTCGGCTGGCGCGCGCGTGCCGGCGTGCGTCCAGGGCATCTGCGCCCTGCTGCGGCAGAGCGCGGACTAAGGGTGCGCCGCGGGCTCCTGGCCGCAGCGGCGAGCACGGCGGCAGCGTTCGCGCTGGTCGGCCCGGTCTGCTTCCGCCCCATCTGGGACTCCGACGCCGGCTGGCACCTCGCCGTCGGGCGGCTGATCCGGCAGACCGGCATCCCCCGCACCAACGCGCTCGCGTGGACCGCGCCCGGCGAGCCTTGGTACGCGACCTCGTGGCTCTTCGATTGGGCGGGCTCCGCGCTCGACGAAAGGCTCGGCCCGCTCGGCCTGCAGCTCCTGGTCGCGCTGCTCCTCTTGGTGGCCCTCTTCGCCTGGGCCGTCGCGCTCTACCTCTGCGATCCGCTCGGCCCCTGGCTGCTGCCCGCGGGCGCGCTCTTCTTGCTGCCGCGCATCACCCACCGGCCGCACCTCGCCACCTGGGCCGCGCTGGCGCTGGTTCTCGTGTTCTGCCTCGCGGGCCGCGGCAAGGGCACGCGTTATCGATTCGGCTGCGCCGCCGTGATCGCAATTTTCGGTAATTTGCACGCGGGCGCGGCCTTCGCCGCCGGGGTCGCTGGGCTCTTCTGCCTCGAGGAGCTTGCCCGCACCCGGCGCCGCGAAGAGCTGCTCGCGCTGGCGCTGTGCGGCCTGGCCGTGCTGGCCAACCCGGGCGCGCTCTACAACGCCCACTACCTGCTCGCGCACCTGCACGTGCAGTCGGTGGTCGAGCTGAAGGAGTTCCTCCCGGCGTCGCCCGCGCGCGAGCCGCTCTTCTTCGCGGCGCTCCCGCTGGCGCTGGCGGCGGGGATCTGGCGGAGAAAGCAGATCGGCCTCGCGCTGACCCTCTCGTTCGCCGCGCTGGCGCTCTTCGGCCTGCGCGCCAATCGGGTCGCCTACGACTCCTTCCTGGTGGCGCTGCCCTTGCTCGCGGTGGGCCTCGGCGTGCTGCGCGAACGGAGCTCTTCTCGCGTCGCCATCCTCTCGGCGGTCTTGTGCACCGCCGGCTGCGCCGCCGTGCAGGACTACAGCCAGTGGGTGCTGAGCGCGCGGCTCGTCCAGGGCTTCAATGAAGAGCGGCTCGCCGTGCGTGCGGCCCGCTTCGCCGCCCGCGAGCACCTGGGTGACCGCCGCTTCAACGCCCTTCGAGACGGCGGATATCTCGAGCACGCGCTGCCCGGCCAACCCTCGTTCGCCGACGGGCGCATCCAGGCCTTTCCCGCCTCGTTCTGGAGAGCGTTCCAAGCCGCCGAGCGGAGCGGCCCGGCTTTCCGCAGCTGGCTCCGCCTGCTCGACGTCGAGTGGGCCATCGCCACGCGCGTCCGCGAAGTGCTGGGCGGCTTTCGCCTCTTCGACTCCCCCAGCTGGGCGCTGGTCTACTGGGACCAGGCCAGCGAGATCTGGCTGCGCCGCGACGTGCCCCGCTTCGCCGGCCTGATCGCGCGGGCCGAATATCGCCGCTTCCGGCCCTACGGCAGCATCGTCGGCGCCGTCGAGCGCACGGAGCGGGCCGATCTGCAGGCGTTCGCCGACGAGGTGGCCCGCTATGACCTCACGGCGCCCGGCGACCCCTATTCACTGCTGGTGAAGTGCGCCCTGGCCGCCCGCGCCGGAAGCCCCGCCCGCGATGCGCTCTGCGACGCGGCGGCCGCCAGCGACGAGCCCGTCCGCGGCCTGGTGGAGAGGGCCCGCACCGTCTCGCCGGCCCGGCCCTGACATGCGGTACCGGCCGCGGGCAAGCGGGAACCCGTCGCTCGGAACGGGCGCCCACCCGAATTGGCATAGGGGTCGGCGTTCGCCGCCAGCCCCCTGCCACACCACCGGACATGCGGGTCCGCATCCGGCGGTTCGAGAGGTTGAGGTCAAGTGACCAGGCTCGGAAGGCCGAGCTTGGC
>JBBRMA010000038.1:0-58589 GCA_038231075.1 Myxococcales bacterium
GACCGAGCCCGAGGGATGAGGACCAAGCAGCGCAAGGCGCGAGGAGGGAGCCGTACTTTCTGTACGGCGACGACGAGCAACGCAGCGATGCGCCGGTCATCGGCCCTCTGGCGACGGGAGGAATTTGCGGACACGCCCTAGCCTGACGAGCAACGCCAGCTCTCTTTGGGCGCTTGGGCTCCTGAAGGAGATCCTCGCCGGCGAGCCCGGCTCGACGACCAGCTCTCCCTTGCCGAGCGGCTCGTCGTCGCGCCACACCAGCGAGGCCGGCTCGGTCTCGAAGAGCAGGCCAAGCTTGCCCCCCTCGCGCCTGGCCCAGACCAGCCGGATGGTCCAGGCGCCGTCCGCGCTCGCGAGCGACGAGGAGCCCGACGAGCCATGCAGCTGCAAGTCGCCGCCGTCGGGGCGAGGCCGCCACGCCGCACCGGAGGGATTCATCGCCGTGCGCGGGGCCTTCACGGTGAGGTGCGCCCAGGCGCGCTCGACGACGGCGCGCGGCGCGGCTGGTGCCGCTGCGCTGGTTGCCTTGGGTTCACCGGCCGGCCGCGGCGCGCGCGCGGCCCGGCGCTGAGGCGCAGCCGTCCGCTCCGGGGGATCCTTCGCGACCGGCGCCGCCGCCGTGCCGCCGTCGATCGCCCTGGGTCACGCGTCCGCGGCCTGGCTCGCGCCGTCCGGCTCGCTCGAATTGGGGATGGCCGGCGCCGGCGGCGCCTTGAAGGCGCGCTCCAAGTCCGGCGCAGGGCTCGGGCGCGGGCTCGGGCGAAAGTACAAGGCGACCCCCGCGCCGAGCAGGGCAAGACCGAGCAGGGCCACAAGCGCGCGCCGCCGCGCCGGACGGGCTCGCGCCGCCAGCCGCAGCGCGTTTCCCATCTCGAGCGCGGTCTTGAAGCGCCGCTCCGGATCCTTCTCCAGCGCCCGGAAGATCACCGCCTCGAGCGCGGCGGCCTCGATCCCGTGCCCCCGCAGCGAGGGCGGCTTGTCGAGCGCATGGGCGCGCACGAAGTCGAGCAGGCTCGAGCCTTGGAACGGCTGCTTCCCCGAGATCGCCTCGTACAGGACCACCCCGAGCGAGTACAGGTCGCTCCTGCCGTCCAGCTCCCGCTGCCCGTCGGACTGCTCGGGCGAGAAGTAGGCCGGCGTGCCGACGATGGCGCCCTCGCGCGTCAGGGTCGACAGATCGCCCACGGCGTCGTCGGTCTGCACGAGCTTGGCGATGCCCACGTCCACCACCTTGACCCAGTCGGCGCCGTGCTTGTCCGCCACCAGCACGTTGGCGGGCTTCAGATCGCGGTGCACCACGCCGCGCGCGTGCGCCTCGGCCAGCGCTTCGCAGATCTGCTCGCCCAGCCGGCAGACGCGCTCGGCGGGCAGCGCGCCCCGGTCGCGGATGACGTCGGCGAGCGTCTGGTCTCCGCCGTACTCCATGGCCAGGAAGAGCGCGCCGTCTTCCAGCTCGCCGAAGTTGTAGAGCTTGACCAGGTGGTGGTGGTCGAGCCGCGCCAGCGCCTTGGCCTCGCGCTGGAAGCGCTTCACCGCGGCCGGATCCCTGGCCAGCCGCCGGTGCAGGACCTTGATGACGGCCCGCCGCTCGACGCCGCGCTGCTCGGCGAGATAGACGGCGCCAAAGCCGCCCTGCCCGAGCTTTCTCAGCACCTCGAACTGGCCGAGCAGCGTCTTGCCGATCAGCTCGCCCGCCGGCTCTCCACCGCCCCCGGCGTCGTCGGCGACCTTGGGCGTCGAGTGCAGCGTGTTGGCCGTGGTCGCCGGCGCCCTGGCCGGAGGATCGATCGGGGAGTGCGTAACTCCACTGCAGCGCTCGCAGAGCGGCGTCTCGAGCTGGTGGCTGGCCCCGCACTGCTCGCAGACGCGCATGCCGCCGCAGTGTGCCGTGTCCGGGCGCTCGCTGGAAGGAGTTCCACCCGAGGCTGGTGCTAAGTACGTCGGCTGCAACTCCTGCGAGGGCGGAAAAGCACATGGTCCAGAAGCCGAGCGGCCCGCGAGAAGAGCACAAGCGCGGCCGCGAAGGATGGCTGCGCGCGGCGGTGCTCGGCGCCGACGATGGCGTCGTCTCGGTCGCGAGCTTGATGATCGGCGTGGCGGCCTCGGCCGCGCCCCGGAGCGCGGTGCTGGTGGCCGGCGTGGCGGGGCTGGCGGCAGGCGCGCTCTCGATGGCCGCGGGGGAATACGTCTCGGTCAGCTCGCAGCGCGACGCCGAGCAAGCGGACATCGCCCGCGAGAAGGCCGAGCTTGTCGAAGACCCGAAGGGCGAGCTGAAAGAGCTGGCGGGGATCTATCGACGGCGCGGCCTGGATGCGGCGCTGGCCCTGCAGGTCGCCGAGCAGCTCAGCGCGCACGACCGGCTGGCGGCGCACCTGCGCGACGAACTTGGCTTGCACGAGGAGCGGCTCGCGCGGCCGGTCCAAGCGGCGATGGTCTCGGCAGCCAGCTTCGCGTCGCTGGCAGTGCTGCCTCTCGGAGCACTCCTCGCCGCGCCCGCCGGGATGCGCGTGCCCGTCATCGCCCTCACTGCGCTGGTGAGCCTGGCGGCGCTCGGCGCGGTGGGCGCGCGGCTTGGCGGGGCCCCGCGCTGGCGCGGCGCGCTGCGCGTGGCGCTGGGCGGCGCTTTCGCGATGGGCATCACCGCGCTGATCGGCAAGCTGCTCGGAGTGGTCGCGACCTGACCAGACGGGATCGAGGGCCCGGCGCCGCGAATCCGCGTGGGCGCCCGACCATCGGAAGGCACATGCCCCTCGTCCGCGTTTCGCTCCGCAGCGGCAAGTCGCAGGACTTTCGTCGCGCTCTCGGCGACTCCATCCACCGCGCCCTGGTCGAGACCATCTCAGTGCCGGAGAAGGATCGTTTCCAGGTCATCACCGAGCACGATGAAGCCGGGCTGATCTACGACCCGGAATATTTGGGAATCAATCGAACCGACGGCGTCGTGTTCGTCCAGATCGTGCTGAGCGCAGGCCGCTCGCTCGAGCTCAAGAAGGCGCTCTACGCCGCCATCGTCGGCAAGCTCGCCTCCGCGCCGGGCGTGCGTCCTGAGGACGTCTTCATCAACCTCGTCGAGGTGGCCAAGGAGAACTGGTCGTTCGGCAACGGCATCGCGCAGTATGCGACGCCCGCCTGAGCGCGCGCACCGGCCGCAAGCTAGACTCCGGCCATGCGAACCCGCGAGCGCGTCGAGCTTTCCTTGATCGCCGTCGCCTCGGTCGGCGCGCTGGCCGCCGCTCCGCTGGTTTCACTTCCGGTGGCGATCGGCACGCTGGTCCTCGCGGCGGCCGCGCTCCTGCTTGGCCAGGGCCTGCTGCGCGATCTGTCGATCAAGCTCGGTCCCCAGGCGCCGGCAAAGTCCAGCTGCTCCAGGGCGGCCTTCTGCGCCGAGTCGGGGCTCGGCATCGCCGGGATCGTCGCTGGCGCCGCCCTGCTCTTCTCTGGCTCCGGCGGCAGCTTCTCGCCCTCGCGCGGCCAGCTCGCGCTGCTCTTTGCCGGCATCTGCGTCTTCGGGTTCTTCATCAAGGACGTCGTGCTCGACCTGCGCACTTTCCGTCTGCGCATTGAAAAAGATCATCGCAGCGTCGTGATCTGGTGACTGGCCTTCGGCCTTTGGCATAGTGCAGGCGATGGAGGAACGAACGCAAAACTCCCCCGCCGCCGGCAAGGTGCTGCTGGTCGACGACGTGGTCGAGCTCTGCAAGCTGCTCCAGCTGCAGCTCGAGGCGCTCGGGTACTGCGCCATCTATCGGACCTCGGCGGCCGACGCGCTCGCGGCGATGGAGACCGAGCGGCCCGATGTGGTGGTGACGGATCTGGAGATGCCCGGAGGCGGCGGCGACGAGCTCTGCACCAAGATCGTCGCCGGCTGGCCCGACGTGCCGGTGCTGGTGATGACCGCGCACAAAAGCCTCGAGAGCGCCGTGGCCGCGCTGCGCGCCGGGGCCCAGGACTTCCTCGTCAAGCCCATCCAGGCCGAGGCGCTGGCTCATCGGCTGCAGCGCGCGCTGCAAGTGAAGTCGCTGCGCAGCGAGGTGAAGCGGCTGCGCGGCACGCTCGAAGAGAACCGCGGCCGGGGCGGGCTGATCGGCGCCAGCGCCGCCCTGCAGAGAGTGCAGGCCCTGGTCGATCAGGTGGCCTCCTCCGATGCCTCGGTGCTGGTCACCGGCGAGAGCGGCACCGGCAAGGAGCTGGTCGCGCGAGCGCTCCACGAGCGAGGCAAGCGCGCGACGGGGCCCTTCATCGCCATCAACTGCGCGGCCCTGCCCGAGCAGCTCCTCGAGAGCGAGCTGTTCGGCTACGAGAAGGGGGCCTTCACGGGCGCTGGCGCCTCGCGCGACGGGCTCCTGGTGCAGGCCACCGGCGGGACGCTGTTTCTCGACGAGGTCGGCGAGATGCCGCTGCCGATGCAGGCCAAGCTCTTGCGCGGCCTCCAAGAGCGCTCGGTGCGGCCGGTCGGCGGCACGCACGAGGTCAAGTTCGACGCGCGCATCGTCGCGGCCACCGCGCGCGATCTCGAGAGCGCCGTCGAGGCCGGCAGCTTCCGCCTCGATCTGCTCTATCGGCTCGACGTCATCCACCTCGAGCTGCCGCCCCTGCGCGCCCGCGGCGGCGATGTCTTGATCCTGGCGCAGCACTTCCTCGACGGCTTTGCCGCGCGAGCGGGCCGGCCGGTGCGCTCCATCGCGCCCGAGGCGGCCGAGAAGCTCCTCGCCTATCCCTGGCCGGGCAACGCGCGCGAGCTGCAAAATTGCATGGAGCGCGCGGTGGCGCTGGCGCGCTACGACCAGATCACGCTCGAGGACCTGCCGGCCAAGGTGCGCGACCACAAGGCCTCGCAGGTCGTCATCGCCGGCAGCGACGCCTCCGCCGTGCTGCCTCTGGCCGAGATCGAGAAGCGCTACATCCTCTCCGCGCTGGAGCTGTTCTCCGGCAACAAGACGCTGGCCGCGCGGGCGCTCGGCGTCGGGCGCAAGACGCTCTATCGCAAGCTGGAGGAGTACGCCAAAGGAGCGCCCGCCGCGGGGCCTGGCGAGGACTGAGCCCACGCCGGCGCTTCCGTGAGCGCGCCCGCGCGGTGGCGGAAGACGCGGAAGCGCCCCTCGCGCGACGAGCTGCCGGCGTTGAAGATGCGCAGCGGGACGGCCTCTCGCTCGAAGGCGCTCTGCTCGCTCGGCACATGGCGGTGTCCGTGGAGCAAGAGGTCGCAGCGGCCGCGCAGCACCTCCAGCAGCAGAAGGCCCGCCCGCAGCTCGGCGCACCAGGGCAAGCGCAGCCAAGAGGTCAGCACCTCGCCGAGGTCCTCGCTGGGCAGCGGCAGCGGATGGTGGTGGAGCGCCACCGCGCGCAAGACGCCGGCAGGCGCATCTCCAAGCGCCCGATCGAGCGCGTCCAGATCGCCCTGCGACAGCTCGCCGTGGCCGAGGTGGAGGCGCCGGTTGTAGGTCGCCGTCGAGTCGAGCAGCACGAGCCACAGGCCCGGCAGCGAGCGCCGCTGCACGCGCTCGCCCGGCATCAACAGCCGCCCCACGTCGTCGGTCATGCGATCGTGGTTGCCCGGGATGACCGCGAGCGACCCTCCCGCGAGCAGCTTGCCGAACACCTCGCGAAAGCGCGCCAGCTCCGACCTCCGGCCCCGGTGGGTCACATCGCCGGTGAGGACCACCTGGTCGAGCTGTCCCGCCTCGAGCGCGCGCGCCAAGGCCAGCGCGGCGTCGTCGGCGGCTCGCCCGCTGCCCAGGTGCAGATCGGAGAGGTGCCCGAGCGTGCGGACGCGGAGCTGCTGCTCACCGGACAAGTCAGCTGCTTCTCGCTCGCGAGGCGGCACCGCTCCCTCCTGCTAGAGAGCATGCGCACGTGACACCGCTCGTGCGAAGGAGAATGGTTCCCAAAGAGACCGGAAGCGAACGCGGGCAGCCCAGTGGACCGAAGTGCTACGGGGCCCGAAAAAGAGAAACCTCGCCCTCCTCACATTCGAGGCGGGCGAGGTGGTGAAGCGGGTGCGCTGGCGCGGCGACCTCTTCGAGCCGGTCCTCAAGCTCAAGCAGATGCTGCCGCGCGTGTTGGAGCGGTCTTACTTGGCGACGGCCGGAGTGGCGGCGGCGGCGTCGGCGTTGACCGGCTTCCAGGTGCCGCCGTTCTTCTTGCAGGTCTTGGCGCGCTTGATGGTCTTGCCTTCCTTGGTGGCGACCACGGTGGAGCCATCGGCGCCGACGCAGGTGTGCGCCTTCGACATGTGGCCCGACTTGGTCTTCACTTCCTTGGCGAACGCGTTCGAGGAGGCGAGCAGGCCGAGGGCGGCGACGGAAGCGATGAGGAGGTTCTTCATGAGATGCCTCTTTTGGGGATTGGGTTGGAGAAGGTGACCAACCCCATTGCACGTTTGCGGCCAAGTGTTCGGCAGAGTGCGGAGAGGATCGAACCTGGAGCGAGACGCCTCGGAGTGGGGCGATCCGCCCCGGGTCCGCTGGGACAAAAGTCCAGGTAGACTGCACGCTGCATGACTTTGCGCGCGACCAACCTCTCGCTCCTCGCCGGCCGCACCTTCGATGTCCTCGTGATCGGCGGCGGGATCAACGGCGCCGTCTCGGCCGCCGCCCTCTCGGCCAAGGGCGCCAAAGTCGCCTTGATCGATCGGGGCGACTTCGCCGGCGTCACCAGCCAGTCCTCCTCGAACCTGGCCTGGGGCGGCATCAAGTACCTCGAATCGTACGAGTTCGGGCTGGTCGCCAAGCTCTGCAAGGCGCGAAATCTCTTGCTGCGCTCCTACCCGAGCACGGTGCAGGAGATCCGCTTCTTCACCTCGCACGCGCAAGGCTTTCGCCACGGCCTCTGGAAGCTGCTCGCCGGCAGCTGGCTCTATTGGCTCATCGGCCGCTGCTTCACGCGCACGCCGCGGCGACTCTCGCTGGCCGACATCGCGCGCGAGGAGCCGATCGTGCGGCGCGACGGCCTCGACGGCGGGTTCGAATACTCCGACGCCTACCTGCACGACAACGACGCGCGCTTCGTCTGGGGCTTCGTGCGCTCGGCGCTCGACCGCGGCTGCGTGGCGGCCAACTACGTCGAGTCGCTGCAGGCCTCGCGCACCGAGGGGATCTGGACCGTGCAGGCCCGCGACGTCGAGCAAGGCGCGAGCGGCGGCGCATTCACCATCCGCGCGCGGGCCCTGGTCAACGCCTCGGGCCCCTATGCAGACGAGCACAACGGGCGCGCGGGCGTCGCCACCGCGCACCGCCACGTGCTCTCGAAGGGCATCCACATCATCGTCAACCGGCTCACGCAGAGCCGCCGCGTCCTCACCTTCTTCGCCGACGATGGCCGCCTCTTCTTCGTCATCCCCATGGGTCCGAAGACCTGCATCGGCACCACCGACACCCGCGTCGAGAGGGCCGAGGTCTCGGTCACCCCGGAGGATCGCAAGTTCGTCCTCGACAACATCAACAAGCGGCTGGCGCTGGCGGCGCCCCTGACCGAGGCCGACATCGTCGCCGAGCGCTGCGGCGTGCGCCCGCTGGCCGTGGGCGCGCAGGCAGCCGGTGGCAAGGACTGGATGCAGCTCTCGCGCAAGCACGTGGTGGAGATCGACGCGGCCAAGGCGAACCTGACCATCTTCGGCGGCAAGCTCACCGACTGCCTCAACGTCGGCGAGGAGGTCTGCGAGGCTCTGCAGGGGCTCGGCATCGCCCTGCCCTTCGCCGGCCAGCTCTGGTACGGCGAGCCGCCCGCCGCCGTGCGCGACGAATATTTCCACCAGGCGGCGCTGATGGATCTGGACGCGCTCACCTCGCCGCGCTCGTCGGAGAAGTTGTCGACGCGCCTCTGGAGGCGCTACGGCGCGCGCGCCCTGCCCATGCTCGAGGCCATCCGCCGCGATCGGCGCAACGCCGAGGTGCTGATCGAGAACGCCGAGTACCTGCGCGCCGAGATCGAAGAGGCCGCGCGCTGCGAGATGGTGGTGCGACTCGAGGACTTCCTGCGCCGCCGCTCGAAGATCTCGCTAGTGGTCCGCGAGGAAGCCCTGCGGGCCGCGCCCGGCCTGCGCGAGGCCTGCCGCATCCTCTTTGGCGACCGGGCCGACGAGCGGCTCGAGCAGTACTTCGATCAGAACTTGAGCCCGAGCGCGGAGACCACCAGCTTGAGGTCCTCGTCGGTGAAGTAGAAGCCCGCGCCGACGAAGAAGTCGCGGCCGCTGATGATGCGGGTCGGCTGGGCATCGTCGTACATGGGCGTGTTGACGAGGTCGTCCACGCCGCCGGTCACCAGGATGTGCCCGAGGAATCGATAGTCCGCATAGAGCTTGACGCGCGGATGCGACTTGAGCGGATTTGCGAACTCGAAGAAGTCGGCCGAGAGCGTGAGATCGTCCTGGAAGAGGTGGCCCTTGATGCCGAAGCCGCCCGTGTTCTCCAAGATTCCAAAGCGGCCGCTGATGGGGCCGAACCGCTTGGCGATGTAGCCCGAGAACTTGAGCTGCCGCTCGGTGGTCACGGTGACGACGTGCGCGGGGAAGAACGTGGACGGCGGCGTGACGGTGGTGTTCTGGGTGTCGACCTGCTTGGTCAGGCCGCGCGGGTCATCGACCAGCTCGACGCCGTACCACTTGTCGGGCTTGGGGGCGATGCGGATGGCGAAGTAGTTCTTGGTCCACGGGTTGTACGCGTTGTTCGCGTCGGGCAGGTTGCTGTGGTTGCCCGGCTTGCCGAAGAGGAACTCGCTGCGCTCGGTGATGTCGATCTTGAGCTGGTCGGCGCGGCCCACCAGGTTGGAGATGTCGCGCGAGGCGTTTTCGAGGTTCTTGATCAGCGCGTCGTCGTTGACGAGGCGGCCCACCGTGCCCTGGCCGTCGTCGATCTTGCGGGTGACGCTCTCGACGTGATCGACCGTCTTCTGCAGCTTGTCGAGGGTGCCGCGGATGCCGGTGATGCTCTCCTTGAGCTCGCCTTCCTTGGCCGAGCCGACGAACTCGCTGACCGTGCGCAGGATGTTGCGTGCCTCTGAGGTGGCGTCGCGCGTGTTCTTCAAGATGGCGACGACGTCCTCTTTCTCTCCTGACGTCAGGCGGCGCAGATCGGCCGAGAAGCCCTGGAAGTTGGTGAGCACCGCGTCCAGCTTGGAGCCTGAGCCTTCGATGGTGTGCTTGAGCGACTCGCTGATGATCTTCAAGTTGGCCACCAGGGCCTTGAGCGACGCCTCGCCTTCTTCGCTGGCGAGCACGCCGCGCAAGCTGTGGGTGATGGCCTGGATGTCGCCGGCGATCTTCGAGAGCTGGCCGAAGACCTCGTTCATGCCCGGCGCGCGGACCACGTTGCGCAGCTCGTCGCCGTCCTTCATCAAGGGCTGGTCGGGCGAGCCCGGCGTCATGTCGAGCAGGAAGTCGCCGAGGATGCTCTCGGAGCGCTTGGTGACGCTGGCGTCGGCGTGCAGCTTGATGTCGTTCTTGATGCGGATCCAGACCCGCGCTTGCGACCGCGCCTGGTCGAGCTCGATCTTGTCCACCGTGCCGATGGGGATGCCGGCGATCTGCACGCGCGAGCGCACGCCGAGGCCGGTCGCGTCGTCGAACATGGCGAAGATCCGGTAGCTCGAGTCCTTGCCGATGCGAGAGCCGCCGATGAACGACAAGCCGATGGCAAACGCGCCCGCTGCGGCGAGCACCACGAGGCCGACTCGAAGCGGCGTTGCGAAGGAGCTCACAGGCGCGTCATCCTAGCCGAAACCCGGATCACGTTCGTCCGAACCAGGTGGAGAGGAACTGCTTGGTGTGCGGCTCTTCACTCTTGCGGACCTTGGCGGGCGGCCCCTCCTCGACGATGCGCCCGAAGTGGAGGACCGCGATGTAGTCGGCGATGTGAAAGGCCGAGCCGATGTCGTGGCTGATGACGACGCTCGTCACCCCGAGCTTCGCGCGCGCGGTGATGATCATCTCGTCCACGCTCTCGGTGGTGAGCGGGTCGAGGCCGGTGGTGGGCTCGTCGTAGAGGACGATCTTGGGGTCGCGGATGATGGCGCGCGCGAGGCCCACGCGCTTGCGCATGCCGCCCGACAGCTCGGCCGGGAACTTCTTCTCGACGTCGAAGAGCGAGACCACCCCGAGCTTGTCCTTCACCTTCTCGGCGATCTCCTGCTCGGAGAAAGGAGAGTGCTCGCGGAGCGGGAAGGCCACGTTGTCGCCGACGGTCATCGAGTCGAAGAGCGCGGCGTTCTGGAACACCATGCCCATCTTCTGCCGCTCGTCCTGCAGCTCGCGGCCGCGGAGCCTCGTGATCTCGACGCCGTCCACCCAGACCTCGCCCTTGTCTGGCTTGAGCAGGCCGATGATGTGCTTCATCAAGACGGTCTTGCCGCTGCCCGAGCCGCCGAGGATGACGCAGGTGGTGCCGGGCATGATGCGGAGCGACACGCCCTTGAGCACCGGCGTCCCGCCAAAGCTCTTGTAGAGGTCCTTCACGTCGATCATCGGGCGGTCGGCGTCGACCTTGGCCTGGGCCGCGAGGGTGCTCATCCGCCGAGCCCTCCGCCGCGCGAGGCGGTGCTCGAGAGAGTGATGGCCGTGTAGACGTAGTCGATGGCGAAGATGGCGATCAGGCCGCCGACCACGGCTTGGGTCGTCGCGATGCCGACGCCGCGCGCGCCGCCCGAGGCCTTGTAGCCGCGATAGGCGGAGATCATGATGACGACAAAGCCGATGACCGCCGACTTGCCGAGGCCGTCGGTCAGGTCCTTCATCTCGACCAGCGCGCTGAGGCGGTTCAGGAAGGTGCCCGGCGCCATGTCGCGGAGGAAGACCGAGACGCAATAGGCGCCGAAGAGGCCCACCGCGTTGAAGAGCATGGTGAGGAGCGGGGTGGCGACGGCCGCGGCGACCACGCGCGGGACGACCAGATAGTTGTAGGGATCGACGGCCATGGTCTCGAGCGCGTCGATCTGCTCGGTGACCCGCATGGTGCCGAGCTCGGTGGCCACGGCCGAGCCGACGCGCGCGACCACCACGATGCTGGTGAAGATCGGGGCCAGCTCACGCGCGAGCGAGAGCTCCACCGTGGCGCCGACCAGGCTCTGCGCGTTGAAGAGGCCGAACGCGTAGATGGTCTGCAGCGCCAGCACCATGCCGGTGAAGAGCCCGGTCAGCCCGACCACGAAGAGCGACCCGAAGGCCATGAAGTCGAGCTGCGCGAAGAGCGAGCCCACGCGATACGGAGGCCGGAAGATGGCCGCGATCGACTGGAAGAAGAAGAGCGCCAGCTCGCCGATGGCGATGATGGGCGTGGCCAGCCAGGCCCCGAAGGCGGCGACCTGCGACGGCTCCTGGGAAGGCTGCGCCTCTGCCATCGAGGCGCATTCTTAGCCGAAGCGCGGCCCCGGCGCCTGGCAAATCACGCGCGGCACCCGCAGGCCGATGGCGCAAAAGATTTCCCAGGGGATGGTGCCCGACAGGCCGGCCAGCTCCGTCGCGGTGATGGTTTCATCGCCCTGGCGGCCGATGAGCACGACCTCGCCGCCGATCCGCGCCTCTGGGACGTCGGTCACATCGACCATCATCATGTCCATGCAGACCGTGCCGCAGATGGGGGCGCGGCGGCCGCCCACCAGCACCTGCCCGCGGTTGGTGAGCGCGCGTCGATAGCCGTCGGCGTAGCCCACCGGGAGCGTGGCGATGACGCTCTCGCGCTGCGCCGTCCAGCGGTGGCCGTAGGAGATGGGCGTGCCGGCCGGCACCTTCTTCAAATGGGAGATGGCCGTGACCAGCGCCAGCGCGGGCTGAAGCGAGGCGACGCCCTCGAAGCCCGGCCCCGGCGCCGCGCCGTAGAGCATCAGGCCGGGCCGGACCAGGTCGTAGTGCGAGGCGGGCAGGCTCATCACGGCCGCGCTGTTTGCCAGGTGACAGAGCTGCAGCGGCTGCCCCGCGGCGATCAGCGCGCGCCGGCCTGCGGCGAAGAGCTCGAGCGCGGCCCCCGTTGCGGCAGGGTCGCGCAGGTCGGCGTTGGCAAAGTGCGAGCAGAGGCCGGTGAGCCGCACCTCGGGCCGGGTCTTCGCGTGCTCGAGCAGCGCGCCCAGGTCCCCGGGCAGCACGCCGATGCGGCCCATGCCGGTGTCGAGCTTCAAGTGTGCCTCGCCCGGCAAGCCAAGCTCGCGCGCGGCGGCGGCGTGGGCGTCGAGCTGATCGGGCCGATACACCACCGGCACCAGCCGATTCTGTAGAAGCGTTCGATGATCGGTGTACTGGCCGCCGAGGACGAGAATTGGCGCGGTGAGGCCCGCCTTGCGCAGCTCCAGGCCCTCCTCGACCAGCGCCACGCCCAGCCAATCAGCCCCGGCCTCGACGAACGCGCGGGCGCACGCCACGGCGCCATGCCCATAGGCGTCCGCTTTGACGACCGCCAGCACGCGCGCGCTCGGGGCGAGCCGCCGCGCCTCGCGCAGGTTGTTTCCCAGCGCCGAGAGCTCGATCCGTGCCTCGGTCGGCCTCACCCGCTCCTCGTTCCTCCCGCCCGTGAATTCCACTACTCTCCTCCTGAAAGTCCCTGGGGCTGACATGTGCACCGCTCGGGCCAGCGTGGCGGCGAAGCGACCTGGGAGCGATTTTCCTGCGAACGTTCAGTATTGATTGTACAATGACCGCTTACCCTCGAGATCCCAACCATGGCTCAAGCTCTCCGCGTCGGTGGCGACGTCGACGCGATGTGCACGAAGTGCAAGATGCTCCTCGGCCACACCATCCTCGCGATGGTCGGCACCAAGCCCAAGCGCGTGCGCTGCAATACGTGCCAGGGTGAGCACAACTTCCGCGCTGCCGCGGGCGCCGCTCCCCGCAAGAAGTGGGAGTCCAACTCCGAGCGCGAGGCGCGCGAGCGCAAGCCCACCGTCACCTCCTGGGAAGCGCTGATGGGGTCCAAGGACATCTCGCGCGCCCGCCGCTACTCGTCGAAGGAGCGGTTCGCCGGCGGCGACGTGGTGGACCATCCGACGTTCGGCATCGGGCTCGTCCAGGAAGTGCGCGGCGACAAGATCGCGGTGGCCTTCAAGGCCGACGTGAAGACGCTCGTGCACGGGAAGAACTAAGCACCGCGCCGCTCTGCGCGCAGCCGAGCCAGGCAGTCGCGCAGATCGTCGGGCAGCGGCGCCTCCACCGCCAGCCAGCCGCGCCCGCTCGGGTGCGGCACGCGGATCGACGCGGCGTGGAGCGGCGTGCGCAAGAGGCCCGCAGTGTCGCCTGGCTCGCCGTAGCGCTCATCGAAAGCGAGCGCGTGGCCGAGCGCCAGCAGGTGGACGCGGATCTGGTGCATCCGCCCCGTGTGCGGCCGGGCCTCGACCCAGGTGAACCCGGCGAAGCGCTCGAGCGGCGTGAAGTCGGTGCGCGCCGGCTTGCCCGCGGGGTCAACGCGCATGCCTCCCTTGCGCGCCTCCGACAGGGCCGCCTCGCAGCGGACCGGCGCCGCGAGAGCGCCGCGCACGAGGCACAGGTAGACCTTGTCGGCCTTGCGCGACTCGAACGAGACATTGAGCGCGCGGTGCGACGCGGCGCCAAGCGCGAAGAGGAGCACGCCGCTGGTGCCTCGATCGAGCCGGTGCACCGGCAGCGCCTCTTTCGCGAGCGCCTTGGCCAGCCCGGCCATCGACGGCTCTTGCGCAGTCCGGCCCGGCACCGAGAGCGCGCCCGCCGGCTTGTTCACCGCCAGCACCAGGTCGTCGCGGTAGAGCACGCGCAGCGCGGGCGGTTCACTCACCTGCGCCAGCCTTTGACGCGCAACGGCAAACGACCGATTTTCGCCTCGTGAAGCCTCGGGCAGAAGTCGCCGCCATGCTCCGCCCTGCCCTCGCCGCCGCGCTCGTCCTCTCCACCTTCGCTTGCGGCCAGGGCGCGCCAGAGACCGCAAACTCTGGAGGCAGCGAGGATGGCCTCACCGGCGTCGGCAGCGTGGCCGGCTCGGGCAACTGGGGCGCGGCCACGACCTGCAAGGCGCTGCCGACAGGCCTGCCGGCGCTCAAGAGCCCGATGCTCGTCATCTCGCTCGACGGCCTCACGCTGCATCTCTGGGATCGACAGGGCACCTTCGACAAGGTCTACCCCATCGGCCCCGGCGCCATCGAAAATGGCGTCTCGCTCACGCCGGTCGGCCACTACACGACGGGTCCCGCAGACGCGACGGCGGGCGCGCAGGATGACGGCACCAAGGTCGGCTCCTCCCCCTGGTCATGGTGGTACCGCTGCAAGATCTGGTGGACCGATCCGGTCACCAAGCAGATCACGCCCGTGTACGGCGGCTTGCCGCTCATCCGCCTCACTGTCCCGGGACTCGCCTACGCCATCCACGGGCCGGTGGACTCCTTCGGGGCCGCCAACGGCGGAGCGCTCCGGCGCGCGTACGTCTCGCATGGCTGCATCCGCACCCGCGCCGAGGACATCGTCGAGCTCTACGTGCTCTTGCACGGCCACGGCCACGTGCCGGTGACCATCCAGCGCGCCGTCGAGCGCGACCCGGCCGGCAAGAGCGTGGACCTGTCGCCGCGCTTCATCGGCAGCGAATGCGACAGCGCGGCCGACTGCGGCTTCGCCGGGGCGCTCTGCCAGGCCAACGCCTATGGCCACTCGTTCTGCACCGTGGCCTGCACCGGAAGCTGCGCCGACCGGACCGGCGAGATCGCGACGGCGTGCATCCCCGACGGCAAGGGCGCCGGCATGTGCGTGCGCCAGGCCAGCCTTCTCAACAACTTCTGCCGCTCCGACGAGAGCTTCCGGTACGCCCCGCAGACCACGCGCTTTGGCCGGCCATCGCAAGTGGATGTCTGCGCGCCCGGCTCGAGCGGCTTCGTCGGCGACCCGTGCCTCTCGAGCAGCGACTGCGCGGCGGGCCGCACCTGCGAGCGCAAGGGCAGAGGACCCGGGCTCTGCACGCAGGGCTGCACTTCTTCCTGCCCCACCGAGCACGGCCTCGGCGCAACCTGCGTCGCCGGGCGCTGCCTGCGCAGCTGCGACGTGCAGGACGCATGCGGCACCTCGACGGCGACCACCTGCCAGCGCGCCGGTGCCGCCTCCGCCTGCGTTCCTTGAGTTAACTCAATACTCAAGGACTCAAGAACCGCAGCCGCTCGGCCATCGCCTTTAGGTAGGGCACGACGAGAGCGCGCAGCCCGTCGTCTCCGGCCCGCGCGCGCTGGAGCAAGAGGCGGCCCGGCAGCTCCAGCGGCGAGTCCCCGTCCCAGAGCGGCCCGCGGCGCCGATCGTTCCAGCGGCGCGCCGCGAGAAAGCGGCACAGGGTGCGGAGCAATTGCGGGGCCGCCAGCGCGCCCAGGGCCAGGCTCGCGTCGCGGTGCAGGGGCGCGAGCGCGGTGAGCAGCTGCGGAGGCCAGCGGACGCCGCCGGCCGCCCGCGCAGGGTCTGCCTCGAGAAGCCGGAGCGAGGCCAGCTCGTGTCCGCACAGCCGCGACAGCGCCTCGCGCGCAGTCGACAAACGCTCCGGGTCGAGCGGCGACAAGAGCGCCGCGCGCACGGCCACGCTGGCCGCGCGCAGGCGTCGCTCGAGCAGATCGGCCGGCGGCGCCACCGGATAGCTCGGCAAGAAGGGCAGCGAAGCGTTCTCGCAGAGGCCGCGGGCGAGCAGATCGGTGGCCAGCTCTTCGATGCTCGCGGCCGGCGGCGCAAAGCGGGGGCGCAGGCAGGACAGCTCGCGCCACTCGGCGGCTGGGACCGCAGCGCGCGCCCAGAGGTGGAAGAGCTCGTGGGCCAGGACGCTGGCCTCGCGGTCCGTCCCGTGCGCGCTCTTGCCGAGCGTGACGCCCTCCTCGGTCGCGACGCCGTGATCGGCCAGCCCCTCGTCGAGCCAGAGGCAAACCTCGCCCAGCCGCTCGGCGAAGAAAGCCAGCACCGGCGCGCACCGGGCAAAGAGGGGCCCATCGCCGATCGGGTGCAGCCGCCGGCGGCTCAAGTGATGGTCATGCCTCCGTCGATGACCATGGTCTGGCCCGTCATGTACGAGGCCGCGTCGGAAGCCAGGAAGAGCGCCGCGCCCGCGATCTCGCCGGGCTGCCCGTGGCGCGCCAGCGGCGTCTTGCGCTTCCACTCGCCGCTCAACAGCTCGTCGCTGGTGATGGCCGCCGCGAGCCGTGTCTCGATCAGCCCCGGCGCGATGGCGTTGACCCGGATGTTCGCGGCGGCAAGCTCGAGCGCCAGCGTCCTGGTCATCGAGATCACCGCCGCCTTGGTCATGCCGTAGACGCCCTGCATCGGCGCCGCCTCGACGCCGTTGACGCTCGACAGGTTGACGACGGACCCCGGCGCGTCGCGGGCGACCAGGTGGCGCGCCACCTCGCGCGAGAGCCAGAAGTAGCCCTTGAGGTTCACCTCGAAGGTCTTGTCCCAGGCGGCCTCTTCGACGTCGAGCATCGGCCCGAAGTAGGGATTGGTGGCGGCGTTGTTGACGAGCACGTCCACCTTGCCGAAGGCGGCGATGGCCTCGGCCACCATCCGCTTGCAGTCGGCCTCCTTGCCGGTGTGGCCCGCAAGCGCCTTCGCCGCGGCGCCGATCGAATCTGCCACCGCTTGCAGCGCGTCGATCTTGCGCGCCACCAGCAGCACCTTGGCCCCGTGAGCGGCGAAGGTGCGGGCGATGGCCTCGCCGATGCCACGGCTCGCGCCGGTGATGATCGCGACCTTGCCTTCGAGGGTGATCCTGGTCGGTTCCATGCCAGCCGTTGTAGCGTGGAACATGGCCGCGCGCAGGGTGCCAGCGGAGGACCGGTTCGCCGGCTCGCTCGTCGGGCAGTGCCTTGGCGACGCGCTCGGCTTCGTCGTCGAAGGCTACGGACCCGAGGAGTGCTCGTCCTACGTCGATGGCTTCTTGCGCGGAGGGCATGCGGGCGACCTCGGCCGCGCGCCCTTCCCGTTCGGCCAGTACACCGACGATTCGCAGCTCGCCCGCGAGCTCTTGCAGTCGCTGGTCGAGCGCGGCGGGCTGGACCCGAGCGACTACGGGCGACGCGTGGCGGCCATCTTTGTCGAGGGGCGCATCGTCGGCCGAGGGCGCGCGACCGAAGAGGCAGCGCAGCGGCTGGCAGCGGGCGTGCCGTGGGCCAAGGCCGGAGCGCCCGCTCCCTCGGCGGGGAATGGCAGCGCCATGCGCGCCGGGCCCATCGGCCTCTGGGATTTCGACGACCTGGCCGCGCTTTGTCGGGATGCAAAACTGCAGGGCCAGATCACGCACCAGGATCCGCGCTGCGCCGCCGGGGCCATCGCCATCGCGGCCGCCGTGGCGCTCGCGCTGCGCGAAGGGCCGGTCGAGCCGAAGAGCTTCTGCGCCGAGGTGGCCGCCCGCGCGAGCCACTCGCACGCGCCCTTCGCGGCGCAGATCGACGCTCTCGGCGCCTGGGCGGACGCAGCGACGCCGGCCGAGGCGCTGCCCCGCATCCTCGAGTCCGCGCGGCTGCTCGGGGCGACGCCCGACGGCTGGCGCGGCATCTCGCCCTTCGTGGTGCCGAGCGTGCTCTGGTCGCTCTACAGCTTCCTGCGCTCGCCCGACGACTATTGGGAGGTCGCGTGCACGGCCATCGGCGTCGGCGGCGACGTCGATACGACCGCGGCCATGGCCTGTGCGATCTCGGGCGCGCGCGTGGGGCTTGCCGGCTTGCCGCAGAAGCTCCTCGAGCGGCTCGAGGATCGCGGCACCTGGCGCCTCGCCGAGCTGCGCGCGTTGGTGCACCGCTGCTGGTTGGCCAAGTCAACTTAAGGCAATCCTCAATCAATCAAGGTTGAGCCTGCGGCGACGCTGCCCCGCGATGGCGAGCTGCCCGACGGCGACCAAGGCTCCCAGCACCAGGCAGCCGAGCCAGAGCGTGCGCGAGCCGAAGGCGCCGAGGACCAGTGCGCCGATGGCGGGCGCCAGGCAGAACGCCGCGCCCCACGACATTTGATACACGCCTTGATAGGTGCCCCGCAGCTCCGCGGGCGCGAGGTCGGCGACGATGCCGGGAGTGATGGGCAGGAGCATCATCTCGCCGAACGTCCAGACCGCGATCGAGGCCGCATAGCCGCCGGCCGATCGCGCCAGCGCCGTCATCCCAAATCCCGTGCCCACCAGCAGCGTGGCGAGCGCGAGCACCCGGCTGCGCGGGCGGTTCGCGATCAGGCGCCCGACGGACGGCTGCAAGGTGATGATGAGCAGGCCGTTGACGGCGATGAGCAAGCCAAAAGCACGGCCCGACAGGCCGCTCGCCCGCATGTCGAGAGGCAGCGCCACCATGTGCTGCATGAAGAGGAGCGCGGTCAGAAGCGACAGACCCGCGAAGACGAGGAACGCGCCATCGCGGAAGGGCGCCGTGACGTCGAGCAGGCGAGACCCGCGCCGGGCCGCGGCTGCAGCGGGGCGCGTCTCGGGCACGAAGAAGAAGATGACCGCGGCCATGCCGGCGCTGGTGATGGCGTCGCCCGCGAAGAGCAGCCAGTAGCCCCGCGCGGCGAGCGACCCGGCGAGGATGGCGGCGAAGGAGAAGCCGAGGTTGATCGCCCAGTAGACGAGGCCGAAGGCACGCTCGCGGTCCGCGGGAGGCACCAGATCGGCGACCGCCGCCCAGACCGCCGGGCGGTACAGCTCGCCGAAGAAACCGACCAGGAGCGCCGCCACCGCGATGTGGTCGGGAGAGCGGGCAAGCCCGAGGTGCAGCATGGCCGCGGCCCCGAGCGTCAGCCCGAGCGCCATGGTGGCGCGACGGCCGATGCGGTCGGCGAGCACGCCGCCGACCGGCGCCGACACCAGCGAGCCGGCGCCGAAGAGGGCCGCGGTGAAGCCGGCGCGCTCGACGGTGAAGCCGCGCTCCTGCGTCAGGTAGAGCGCGAGGAAGGGCACGACGAAGCCGCCCAGGCGATTGATGAGCGTGCCGAGCCAGAGGAACCAGAAGGCGCGGGGCAGGCCGCGGATGGACGGGAACGCTCGCGCCGGCACGCGCGACACACTGCCAGAATCCGGCCGCTAGAAGGCCGTCGGCGCATTGGCCGACGCGAACTGTCCTGATCCCGCGGCACCGTCGCGCGGATTCAGGGCTAGTTCATGCGGCGGCGGCGGAGCAGCGCCAGCGCGGCCAAGAGCACCGCGAGCGGCGGAACGGGGCCAGCGCTCGAGCAGGTCGCGGGAAAGTCGGGCGCGCAGATGCTGCCTTGCTGGTGCGTGTCCGCGGGGCAGCCGCCGGTCGAGGGCACCGGGATGTCGCGCTCGAGCTGGCACTTGTCGTCGGCGTTGCTCCAGTGCTTCTGGACACGAAACCCGAGCAACAAGCCTTGGTCGAAGTAGCCGTCGCTGCCGCCGCAGATGTCGCTGATCTCGCCGTTGGCGTCGTCGTACCAGCCAGAGCCTGGCCAGGGGTCTGTGATGGTCTCGATCATCTCGTGCGAAAGGACGATGGTGGTGCTGTCGCGGTTCAGATCGTCCATGTCGATGCCGTCGTGGAGCAGCGCGAAGCGGCATCCCCAGCAGTCCGGGTGGGGCATGACGATGTACTGCACCTGGGTAGAGCTGCTGGTCATGAACACCGAGTGGTAGCCGCAGAACTTGCTGCACGAGAGCTCGCCCACGCCGTTGTCGATGACCACGTCCGGCGGAAGGTAGACCACGTAGATCTGGTTCGTGTCGGCGGCAGGGATCGCGCCTGCGTCCAGCTTCTGGTGGATGAGCGCGCGGACATCCGAGTCCTTGATCTGCGCCGCGGGGGCCGTGTCGATCAGCAAGCGAGTGCGGAACGAGCCCGGGCCGATCGGCATGTATGGCTGCGCATATTCCTGCGTGACCGAGAGGAAGCGCGCCGAGGCCGCCATGGTCTTGATGAAGGCGTCGAAGTGGTTGACGTCCACCATGCCGCCTGTGGTCGCCCAGTACGGTCCCCAATAGATGTTGGTGTACTGCGCCGAGGCTACGAGCCCTCCGCCGCGATAGGTGAGGTGCGGGTGGGGCTTGCTCGCGGTCTTCGCCTGGCCGCGGAGCGGCATGCTCGGGGGTTCGAAGAGCTTCGCCGGCGCTTCGGTCGGCGAGCCTGTTCCACAAGCGGCGGCGAGGAGCGCAAAGGCGGCGAGGTGGCGCAAGTTCATCGGCGCGCTTTGAGCAAGCTCCGGGCCAGCGCGCGCTCCGCGAGGGCCCCCGGGAAAGTGGAGCGCCTGCCGTCCAACTCGGCGAGCCGATTGGTGCGTGCGCGCACCGCAAGAAAGCTATCCTGCGCGGCATGGCTTCACCCAAGCTCGAGGATGCCGTCCGCGCCGCCCTGGTCGCGCGCGAGCTCTCGCTCCCCCAGGACGCGGTGGGCCGGACGCTGCAGCTCCTCGACGGCGGCGCGACCGTGCCGTTCATCGCCCGCTATCGCAAGGAGGCGACGCAGGGGCTCGACGACGCGGCCATCCAGCGCGTGAGCGACCACGCGGCCATCGTCGATGCGCGCGAGGCGCGGCGGGCCACCATCTTGGAGTCGGTGCGCGCGCAGGGCTCGATGACCCCAGAGCTCGAGGCTCAGCTGAAGGCCGCCGGCACGCTCGCGCTGCTCGAGGATCTCTATCTGCCCTTCAAGCCCCGGCGGCGCACCAGGGCGCAGGCGGCGCGCGAGAAGGGGCTCGAGCCGCTGGCCCGGCTCCTCCTGTCGCAGCCGGCGCAAGCGGCGCCGCGCGAGCTGGCCGGGCGGCCCTTCGTCGACGCCGC
Source organism: Myxococcales bacterium (assembly GCA_038231075.1). Lineage (GTDB taxonomy): Bacteria > Myxococcota > Myxococcia > Myxococcales > 40CM-4-68-19 > JBBRMA01. Next base: position 20,667 of record JBBRMA010000038.1, read on the forward strand.
CAAGGAGGTGGCCAACCTCGAGGACGCGTTCGCCGGCGCGCGCGACATCGTCGCCGAGCAGGTGGCCGAGCGGGCCGAGCTGCGCGCGGAAGTGCGCCGGATGTTCGCCGAGCGCGGCGAGCTGACGATTGAGGTCGCGCGCGGCAAGAAGGACGCGCCCGAGCTGGCCCGCTACCAGGACCACGTCGGCCGGCGCGAGAAGGCGGCCAAGGCCCCCTCGCACCGCGTCCTGGCCGCCGAGCGCGGCGAGGCCGAGGGCGTGCTGCGCGTCTCCATTGAGCTCCCGCGCGAGGCCGTGCTCATCGAGGTCAAGCGGCGCGTGCTGACCGGCCGCCCGCCGCCGTGGATCCTGCGCGAGCTCTCGCTGGCGCTGGACGAGGCCGTCGATCGGCTGCTCTTGCCCTCGCTCGAGGCCGAGCAGCGGCGCGAGCTGAAGCGCGCGGCGGACGAGGAGGCCATCCGCGTCTTCGCGAGGAACCTGGAAGCGCTGCTCCTCTCGGCGCCGCTGGGCGCGCGGCCGGTGCTGGCCATCGACCCGGGCCTGCGTACCGGCTGCAAGGCGGTGTCCTTGGACGAGAGCGGCGACGTGCTCGAGTTCGCGACCATCTACCCGCACACGGGCCGCGAGGGCGAGGCCGCAAGAGACCTCGCGGCGCTCGCCAAAAAGCATGCGCCCGCCGCGGTCGCCATCGGCAATGGCACGGCGGGCCGCGAGACCGAGGCGTTCGTGAAGAAGCTGGTGGCGAGCGGCGCGCTGCCCGCGGGGCTCAAGGTCGTCAGCGTCAGCGAGGCGGGCGCGTCGGTCTACTCGGCCTCCGAGCTGGCGAGGCAAGAGCTGCCGGCGCTCGATGTCTCCGTGCGCGGGGCGGTGTCGATCGGCCGGCGCTTGCAGGACCCGCTGGCGGAGCTGGTGAAGATCGACCCGCGCAGCATCGGCGTCGGGCAGTACCAGCACGATGTCGATCAGGCCGCCCTCGGCGAGGCCCTCGGCCGCACCGTCGAGGCGGTGGTGAATCGCGTCGGCGTCGACTTGAACACAGCCTCGGCGACGCTCTTGCAGTCGGTCGCCGGCGTTGGCCCCGCGCTGGCGAAAGGCATCGTCGCCCTGCGCGCCGAGCGCGGCCCGTTTCGCACCCGCGCCGGCCTGCGCGAAGTTCCGCGCCTCGGCGCCAAGGCCTTCGAGCAGTGCGCGGGCTTCTTGCGCATCCGCGGCGGTGACGAGCCGCTCGACGCCAGCGCCGTGCACCCCGAGCGCTACCCGCTCGTGGCCAGGATGAGCAAGGACCTGGGAGTGGCGCGCGGCGCGCTGGTCGGCGACGCCGCGCTCGCAGATCGCATCGATATATCTGCATATGTAGATATGGACGCAGGCGTGGGGATGCCGACGCTGCGGGACATCCTCACCGAATTGAAGAAGCCGGGCCGCGACCCGCGCGCCGAGTTCGCCGAGGCAGGATTCGACGCCGCCATCACCGAGCTTGGCCACATCCAGCCCGGCATGGTGTTGAACGGCCTGGTCACCAACGTGGCCGCGTTCGGCGCCTTCGTCGATCTGGGGGTCCACCAGGACGGGCTCGTGCACGTCAGCGAGCTGGCCTGGCGCTTCGTCAAGGACCCCGGCGAGGTGGTGCAGGTCGGCGACCGCGTCCGGGTCAAGGTGCTCGCGGTGGACTTGCAGCGGCGACGGATCGGCCTCTCGATCAAGGCGCTCCTCCCTCCGCCCTCGCGCTAGCGGGTCTGCAGGCGCCGCCGCCTGAGCGCGAGCGCCGCGAAGATCGCCGCGAGCGGCCAGAGCGCTCCTGCCGGGGCGCTCGAGCAGCGACCGCCACCGCCGGTCGGCAGCGGCACCGCGCCGGGCAAACCTCCATCGAGTCCGGGAGCTCCAACGCCGCCCGCATCGGCGTCAGTGGCACCGCCGTCGGGAACGCCCGGCGCGCCCGCATCGGCACCTGCTCCACCGTCCGGCGCAGGCGCACCCCCTGCATCGGCCGCTCCCGCATCGTCGCCGCCGCTCGGTGGCAAGCCGCCGGCGTCGGCCGGGCCGCCATCCACGCCGGCATCCGGGGACGAGGTGCCGGCGCTCAGGATCAGGGCCGCCAGCTGCGCGCGGGCGTGGTCCAGCGCTGCCGGCGTGGTCTCGGCCTGGAAGGTGCGTGGAAAGAGGGCGCGCGCGATCGCCAGCGCTTCCTCCTCGTGCCCGAGCGAGGCCGCCATCTGCAAGAGCTCGTGGTCCTCGATGCCATCGCGGATGCCCTTCATGCGCAGCGACTCGATGGGGATCTCGGTGGCGCCGCCGATCAGCGCCGGCGTGCCCGGATAGAAGAGCGTCCCATCGCCCTCGGCGCCCGAGGTGAGCTGGTTGGTCCACGGCCCCAGATCATACGCATGCGTAGTATCGAAGTAGAGCTCGGCCGGGATGCCGTAGGAGAACGAGAGCCACTCCATCGAGCGATTGCGCGTGCCATCGGTGTCGATGGCATAGGACGGCCACCCTGTTTGATCATGCGCGCCGCATCCCCAGCTATCGCAGCTCTGATACCAAAAGAGATTGGCGCCATACAGCGCCCGCTGCGAGCCCGCATAGGTCATTCCAGGCTTTCCGTCCATTGCATCGATCACCGGCGAGAAGACGGTGATGCCGGTGACGCCGTGCGCCTTCGCCGCCTGGGCCGAGGTGGTCACCAGCACCGGCAAGTCCGGATCGCCGGCGTGCGCCTGGGCGATGCGCGGGTCGATGTCGCTGAAAGCGCAGGTCGCCGGCGGCTCGTCGCAGACATAGTCATAGAGTCGATCGAACCAGCCGCGGGCGCGGAAATGCTGCGACCAGGCGGCCGCGATCGGCGTGTTCGCGTAGGCAAGCGGCGACTCGATCCGCGCGGTCGTCAAGCGCGCTCCAATCAACCTCGTCGGCGCCGTCCCCTCGAGGAAGGGCGCGATATGGAGATCGTACTCAGACCAATCGGCGCCGCCGTCCGCTTGGACGGGCACGTCACGCGCCGGAGTGTCGATCGAGATGCGATTGTCGAGCGCGGCCTGGAGATATCGGTCGCGCACGTTCAAATCGGTGACCACGCGCGCGGTATTGCCGTGCAGCCAGGGGCCGATGAAGGCCATGCCGAAGGCGGTGCGGAGGCCAGGCGTCGAGGGCAGCGCGATGTCCCAGACCGTCACTTGCACGGGCACGCTGGCGACGGCGCCGCCCGAGACCTGGAGCGTCCCGCGATAGACCCCGGCCGGCGCATCGGCGGGCACGTGCACGTCGACGAGCACCGCGCGGCTCTCGCCGGCAGGGACGTCGAAAGGAAAGGCGTTGCGCTTCTCGCCCACGATCGGGTCCACGTCGGGGATGAGCGCGTCGGGCCAGCGCCCCGTGCCGCCCTGCGCGTCGCTCGCGACCGCGACGTTGAAGAGGACCTCGCGATAGAGCACGAGGTCGCGCCCGGCGATCCGATGCCCGCGCCCGTCGTCGAGCGCCGCGAGCGACATCGAGGCCGCGCTCGCCGCGCCGGTGACGACGACGTGGAACGACTCGAACTCATTGCGCGCCGCGAACAGCGCCGCGCTCGCAGCAGCCGACGCCGGCGGCGCGACCTGCGGCCGGATCTTCTGCGCTGCCGGCGCGACCCAGACGCGCGGGCCGGCAGGGGTCGCAGCCAGGGAGGCGAGCGCAAGCAAGGCTGTGCAGAACGGCGGCACCGCGTGAAGGTAAGCATCCCGCGTTGCGATGCTCACGCCCGCGAGCCCTCTCTTCTCGGCTCTCGCCCGGTCTGCAAAAACCTGTTCGGGATCGGCGACTGAAGGGCGTGTTAAGACGCACGGGTACTCAAACAAGGTCTCCCACCATCAAGCCCCACGTCCGATTCGCGCAGGCCCTTCTCCTGCTGTTGGCCGCGCGACCCGCTCTTGCCGAAGCCGCCTATCCCGTCAGCGCGCGTCTCACGCTGGCGCCGAGCGGGGAACAGCGTTGCCTCAAAGTCGCAGGCGCGGAGGGCAGCGACTGCACGGTCGTCGAGCAGGTGCACCTTGCATTCTCGGCAGCGGTCGCGCGCATGTTCACCTCCGGCGCTTCGGCGAACCTGGAGCTGGCGCTTACGGTCACCGACGCCGATCTCTTCGAGAATGTCCTCGGAGGAACGCAGCTCACCGTGCGGACGCGGGTGCGCGTGGTGGCGCCCGACGGGAAAGTGCTCGATGAGATCACCTCGGGCGGCAGCGCGCCGGTGTTCGCGCAGACGGCGTCTCAAGGAGCGGCAGCAGTCGCGGCCGAGGAGGCCGCTCGTGCCTTCGAGGTCAGCTACGCGCGCTCGGCTGCGGTCCGAGACTGGCTGGTCCGCAACAAGATCGCGCCCCCTGCGTCAGTGAGCATCCCCGGGCGCGGCAAAACGCTGGTCTTCTTCGCGGCGGGCGCGGGTCTGGTGCAGGGCGGAGGGGACGGCGACGTCGTGTTCAGTCCTTCGCTTCGCGTCGGCGCGTCGTCAGGGCGGTTCGTCTTGCAGGCGATGTACTCGACCTTTACCTCGTCGTTTCAAGCCGTGGCTCCGAACAGCCTCGGGAGCGTCCTTTTCTCCGCAAACCTGCACATCAATGATTTCGGCGTCGAGGTAGGCGCGTCTTTCCGCATCAGCCCCGCGCTCGAGCTGCGCATCGGCCCGGGCATCCACTTGCTCTTCGGCAGCGGCGGGGTTGATGCCGATGGAGGGCGGCAAACAAGCGAATCGTCTTCGAAGCTGTCACCCTCGATCTTTGCTTCTCTCTCGACGACCTTTCTTCCCTTCAGGAGCGGCGCGCGGTTTTTTGCCGGGCTCGAGGCGCGGGCGTACTTGTTCAGCACTGTCGATATGGGAGACTTCGGGCGCACGATGCCAGCCGCGAACACTTCTCTTGTACTCGTCCTCGGCGCCGAGCTTCCATGGACTCCCAGCCAGGGGAGAACGCGATGAACCCTCCGAGACCGCGATCGCTCTTCTGGTTGCCACTGGCCGCGAGCCTTGCCGGGTGCTTCAACTCTTCTTCGTACACTCCGGTCCTGACCAATGTCACGTCGGGCACCGAATATGGTTCGGGATCTCCGCTCGTGCCTACTGGCACCACCAGGATCTTTGTCTTTGGCCGCTTCCTTTTCCCGGACACCGCCGTCTACAAGGACGGGCGTCTCCAGCGGACGACTTACCTCGCCAGCCCTCCGCTGTCAGCGTTGGATCCTGCCGCAGGCGGTCCGGCGCTGCAGGTCGATGTGGACGCAGACGCGACGAGGATCGCCGGCGCTTTCCTCCTGACGGCGATGGGCAGCGATACCCTGAGGTCTGCGCCACTCAGGGTGGTTGTCTCCGACGCGCCCTTGGCGCTGACCGACGTCGCTCCTGGGCAGTTCGCCCTCGGCGCCCCCGCGACGACCATCGTCCTGACCGGAGCCGGATTTACTCCGAGCTCGCAAGTGTTCTGGAATGGCAGCGCTCTGGCAACCGCGTTCGTCTCCAGCACCAGCGTCTCCGCGTTCGTTCCCGGCCCGCTTCTCAGCGTCGCAGGCGACGCCATCGTCGAGATCCGCCGGCGGACCTGCAGAACCAACCCATGCGTGTCCGACCTGGCGAGAACCATCTGCACCGTCGGGAGCGCGAGCAAGGTCGTGGTTCCCTCAGAGGCCAGCGCCTTGGCTTGGGATGGGACGCACTCGCTGCTTTTTGCGATCCTCCAGAACCCCAGGTCGGGCTTTGGACTGGTCACCATCGACCCGCGCACCGGCGTCGTCGGAGCGGGCGTGGAGGTCCAAGGCTCCGCCGACCTGTCGGTCTCCGACGGCGACCAATACATTTTCCTGGCGAGCTCCTTCTCGGCCAAGCGCTACTCGTTGCCGGCGCTGACGGATGCGGTCGTCTTTCCCAACTTGAACGCAGGACGCGTCGCCGCCGCTCCTGGCGCGCCGCAGACCGCTGCCTTCTCCGACGTCGGATTTCTGCGCATCGTCGACGGCTCGACGGTGCTGCCCAACGCGGCGCAGTCCTCCTTCGAAGAATCGATCGTCTGGGGGGCGGATGCGTCGAAGTTGTACGGAATCTCGCCGGACTTTGACGGCGTCCAGACCTATGCGGCCGACGCCTCGGGCGTGACCGCCGGTGGGCGTCTCGGATCGTCCAGGTTTCCGATCCGCAACAGCCTCGCTTTCGACCGGGTGCGGCGCCGCATCTACGCTGGCGGCGGTGAAAACTTCGACGAGCAGGGAGGCGACCCGCGGCCGTTTGCGATCGCTTCCAGCGACCAGTGCCAGATCGCCGTCGACAGCGCTCTGGGAAAGGCCTTCTTCGCCTGCGCACAGTTCGACTCCGGGTTGACCGTCCGCTCCTTCGATCTGCAAACGCAGCAGCAAATCGCCGCCATCGTGCTCTTGAGCGACGACCACTCCACCGTCCTCCGCGCCATCCGGTGGGGGAACGCCGGATTGGCGATCGCGGTCGCGGGACGAACCTATCTGTACAGCGGGCAGTTCGTCCGCTGACCCAGTCCGGGCACGAGCTTCTTCCGCCATGGAAGCGCGTCGCGCAGTGCGATGCCCCTGCACCTCCAACGGCGAGGATCGAGATGGCCGGGGCGTTTGGGGCCTGTCCGAGCCAGCAGCCAATCTGTATTCGCGGTCTAGCGATTCGGTGCGTCTCCTGAAAAGATCGCCCCATGTCCCTCGCCACCATCGTCTGCGTTCAGGAAGGCATGGCCATTTCGGCCGACAGCAGGACGCTCATTCTCGGGGGCGGTCCAGGGCTCACCGGTGCGGCGGTGCTTTGGGACGGCACTCACAAGATTCACGTTTTGTGGGGCAAGATCGCGGTTGCTATCTGCGGCCCGGGCCACAAGGACGCCGTACCCTCGCAACACTGCTCAGGCGGTTTGAGGAGTCCATTTCCTGTCCCAATCGCATCGCCGATGCGGCTCGCACCATCTTTGATTTCCACCAGAGAGAAGGCAAGGTCCCAGGACAGATGTGGATAGCAAGATACGAAGATGGGTCACCGCGCGTGTTTAGTGGAAACACTACAACCGGTCACCTTGAGCGCATCACAAACGATGGGACCAATGCTTCAGAATGTTGGGCGAGCTTCATGGGTGGCCGTGAGCTGGTCGAGCAGCGGATGCTCTTAGAGTTGCGCGACGCGTGTCCGCCGGTCCTCGATCGAATGACACTGCAGGAAGCGATCGTCTATTCGCGGCACCAGATCCGCACCGTGATCGACCAGACGGGATTCGGACCGGACGTCGCTCCGGTGGGAGGACCAATCGACACGCTCGTCATGACGGCGCGGGGATTCTCCTGGGTGGCTTTGAAGAGTATCTAGAGAACGGGCGAGAAGGTCTTTGCGCACTCGAAAAGCCGGGCTGTTGGCGACACACTTTTCTCTAGTGCACGCGGCGGCCCTTGGGATGGCCAACGCGGCAAAGTAGCCAGGGCTTGCGAGCCCATAACCGTGGCGTTATGATGAGAGAATGACGGATGGATGTTCGCTTCTACCGAACGGAGGCCGGCGCGGAGCCGGTGCGCGACTACTTGCGCGGCCTGCCCAAAGCCGAGCGACAGGCCGCCGGCGCTGCCATTCGCGCGATTCAGCGCCACGGGCTCGACGCGCCGGGGGTGAGCACGCGACAGATACACGGCAAGCTGTGGGAGATTCGCACCAGCGACGATCGGATCTTCTACTGCGTCGCTGCGGGGCCGATCGTCTGGCTCTTGCACGCTTATCGGAAGGGCTCGCAGCGCGCACCGAAGCGCGAGATCACGACGGCTGCCGGACGCATGGCTGAGGTGCTCGGATGAAAAAGGAAAAGACGATCGCGCGAGCGAAGAACAAGCACCACGGATCCTCGGTGAACGATTGGTTCAAGGAGGAAGAGGAGAGGGAGCCCGGCTTCATCGCCGCGGTGGATGCTCTCGTTGACCGACAGGCGCTCGCGGCGACGGTCCGCGATTTGCGCGCGCAGCTCGGGCTGAGCCAAGCCGAGCTCGCCGAGCGCGTCGGCACCAAGCAGCCCGGGATCGCCCGGCTCGAGAGTGGCCGCGTCGTTCCGAGGCTGGAGCTGCTCCAGAAGATCGCGGTCGCTGCGGGCCGCAGGCTCGAGGTCCGTTTTGGGCCCGCAAAGAAGCCGGCGCGGCGCACGGCTTAGACAATTGAGGGCGACACACCTTGCAGGGTCCACACTCGTGATCGACCGCCGGTTGGAGCAAAGGCGTGGTGTTGCCGGCGGCTCTGCCGGAAGCAGTGGACCCGGAAAGACCAAGGGGCATGGGCAGCCAAGGCTGTGCCCCCTCTAGATCGATTGGCGGGCCTCGCTTGACGTGCGGCCGACGTGCGAACCGCACGTCAGGCAGAGGGAGCCCAGCCGCAGAGGCGGAATCTACCGGAATCACTCTGTATTGTGGTGGGCGCAGCAGGTTTCGAACCTGCGACCCCTGCCGTGTGAAGGCAGTGCTCTACCGCTGAGCTATGCGCCCTGCTCGACCGCCCCGCCGCGTGGTCTCCTCGGCGGGCCGCTCGAATTAGCGGAAGGTGCCACCCCTGTCAAGCGCCGCCGCTGCCCTTCTTGGCGATGAGCTCGTCGAGCTGGGCGTCGATGTCGCGCCCGAGCCGCTTGAGCGCCGAGAGCCGCTTGCCGACCGACTTGAAGTCCTCTCGGGTGACCAGGCCCGCCGCGCGCAGCGCCTTCTCCTGCGCCTGGTCGATGGCCGCCTTGCCCTGCTGCAGCTTGCCGATGGCCGAGGCGATGGCCTCCGCGCGCTTGGGGTCCTCGAACACCTTGCCCATCGCCTTCATGCCGAGCTCTGCGGCGCGCTCGCGGACCGTCTTCGCCACTGCTTCCTCCCGGGTAGAATCCGCTTCTAGCATTTCAGCGCAAGGTGCGCGTCGGCAAGGTGGGCAACGCGCCTGCGCCCGCGCCCTTGTGCTGGCCCGCGAAGCGCACCAGGCGGGCGAGATCGCCCCTGAGCTTGACCTCGCGGCTGAGGATGGGCGCGAGCGGATCGTTGCGCTCGCCGCGCATGGCGGCCTCGACCAACCGTCGCGCCACCGCGTGAGCGGCGCGCACCAGGTAGTCGGGCTCGAGCTCGTCGAGCTCGTCGTCGTCGTCAGGGAACTCGAGCGCGGGCTCGCGGTCTGGGGCCAATTTGGTAAATGCGCAAAAGTCTTCGCGCAGGCCGTCGCCTTTTTCGATAATCAAGCCCACGGTCACGGCGCCGAACTCGCGCGCGGCCGCCTGCACCGAGGCGTCAGCGTGCAGCAGCTTCGCCGCCGCGCGAAACCACTCCGCCGAGGGAAACAATAGCTCTCCCGCCATCAGTCCTTGCTCCGGAAGGCGTCACGAAGCGTCGCAAAGAGCCCGCGCGGCGCCTCCTGCGCCTGCTGCCGGCGCGCCTCTTCGGAGCGGCGCCGATCGTTCTCCTCGGCCCACGCGGTCTTCAAGGTCTGCGGCGTGTCCATGGTCGCGAGCATCACCTGCTTGGGCTCGCCCGCCACGGTCTCGACGCTGACGCGCAAGAGGCACTCCTCGTCGAGGTTGAAGTGCACCCGCTGCCCCGCCGCGTCGGGCGGAAAGCGCACGGTGCCGAGGTACTCGTTGTCGAGGATCCGCTCGCTCTCGCCCTGAAAGACATCGAGCTCGAGCGGCGCCCCCGGCTCGCGCGGCATCGGCAAGCGAAAGCTCCGCTGGGCGGGTATCTGGGTGTTCTTCTCGATCACTTTTCGAAAGCGGCCATTGGGGGTCGCGAAGCCGATCGGCATCGACAGCGCGTCCACCAACGTCACGCTGTCGATCTCCGACATCGACTCCGCCAGCAGGGCCGCGCCCAGGGCCACCGATTCGTCCGGGTGGACTCCCTTGCGGGGCGCGCGACCGAAGTGCTGGTGCGTCTTGCCTTGCACGAGCGGCATGCGCGTCTGGCCGCCGACGAGCAGGATCTCGGCGATGTCGGTGGGCTGTAGATTTGCCTCGCGAAGCACCCGGTCGCAAAGGTCGAAGGTCTTCTCGACGAGGTCCATCACCAGCAGGTTGAGCCGCTCGCGCGAGAGGGGCAGGCGCAGGTCCACCGGCTTGCCCTTGCGCTCGTAGATGTAAGGCAGCTCGATGACCACGTTCGAGAGGAGCGACAGGTCGATCTTGGCGGACTCGGCGGCGTTCTTCAGCCGCTGCATGGCGATGGGGCTCTGCGTGAGATCGATCTTGGTCTCGTTGCGGAACTCCTCGAGGACATGATCGATAATCCGGTTGTCGAAATCGACGCCGCCGAGGAAGGTGTCGCCGCCCGTTGCCAGCACCTCCATGACGTTGCCGTGGAGCTGCAAGATGGAGACGTCGAAGGTCCCGCCGCCCAGATCGTAGACCATGACCTTGTGGTCGAACCCGCGATTGAGGCCGTAGGCGAGCGCGGCGGCGGTGGGCTCGTTGACGATGCGCCGCACGTTGAAGCCCGCGAGCTTGCCCGCCGTCTTGACGGCCTGACGTTGGTTGTCGTTGTAGAACGCGGGGACCGAGATGATGGCGTCGTGGATCTCCTGCGCGAGCGTGGCCTCGGCGACGCGCTTGCAGTGCTGCAGCACGAAGGCGCTGATCTGGGGCAGCGAGTAGACGCGGCCTCCGAGCGAGACGGCGGCCTCGCCCTCGGAGCCCTCGACGATCTCGTAGCTGAAGTAGTGCTTGATGTCCTGCACGACCTTGGAGTTGTACTTGCGTCCGATCAGCCGCTTGGCGCCGTAGATGGTGTTGCGCGGATTGGTGACCATCTGATCCTTGGCCACGTTGCCGACCAGCAGGTCTCCTTTTTCCGAGAGCGCGACGACGCTTGGCAGGATGAGCGCGCCTTTGTCGCTTGGCACCACGCGCGCGATCTTGCCGCGCACGTACGCGACGCACGTGTTGGTGGTGCCGAGATCGATTCCCAGGACGATTGGCTTGTCCGCCATTGCAGCGCCATGCTAGCCCCCGCTCGCGAGGAGCAGCAAGAAACACTTCGCCGCACGAGCAGCCGCGGAGGGCCTCAGGGGGCTAGCTCGGCAGGCGCGGCGCCCGAGTCGATGGCCCATTTTTCATAGCGCCGCGGCGGTTCAGCGGGCAGCTCTTCGAGGAACCGGCTGGGCTTCATCAGCACCCGGGCGCGGTCCTTCTCCTCGTGGAGGATCGGATAGCAGAGGTACAGCTCGTCGCGCGCGCGCGTGGCCGCGACGTAGAACAGTCGGCGCTCCTCCTCCTCGCCACCGGGGTCGCGCAATGAGGGCGCGCTCGGGAAGCGCCCGTCGGCCAGCCAGACGAGAAAGACTGCGCGCCACTCGAGGCCCTTGGCCTGGTGGACGCTGGACAGCGTGAGCTTCTCGTCGGCTTCGCTGCCCTCCACGACATCCTCGGCCGCGAGGGAATCGAGCAGACCAACGTCGGCCAGGAGCGCCTGCAGCGAGTCTGCTTGCAACGCGTAGTCGGCCAGTTGGCGCACGTCGTCGGCGCGCGCGTCGGGATTGGCAAAGCGCTGCTGGAGCACCTCGCGATAGCCGCCGTCGTCGAGCACGAACCGGATCATCTCGCTCGGCGAGCTGTGCATCGAGGGCGCGCCGAGGGCCGTCACCAGCTGGCGCAAGCGGCGCAGGCTCGGCCTCGCCTTGGCGGGGACCAGCTCGTCGAGCGGCGCCCGGACCAGCTCGAGGCGCGCGTCCTTGCCTTGTACGGCGCCCGCGTGAAGGTGGGCCCAGAGCGCGTCGGCGCTGGCCGGTCCGATGCCGGAGCACAGCTTGGCGACGCGCTTGAAGGCGATCTCGTCGAGCGGATTTTGCAGGAAGCGAAGATGGGCGAGCACGTCCTTGATGTGCGCCTGCTCGAAGAAGCGCAGGCCCGAGCGGACCAGGAAAGGGATGCCCCGGCGCAAGAGCTCGAGCTGCAGCTCCATCGAGTGGTGGTGCGCGCGGTAGAGCACGGCCTGATCGCGGAGCGGGATGCCTTCCTCGCGCAGCTCGAGCACGCGCTGCGCCACGAACTCCGCCTGCTGGTGCACGTCGCGCAGCGGAACCACCGCCGGCAAGAGCGAGCCCTTCCGGTGCGCCGTCAGCACTTTGGGAAACTGCTGCTGATTGCGCGCGATGCTGGCGTTGGCCAGCGCGAGAATGGGCGGCGTCGATCGGTAATTCACCGTCAATTGCAATTGACGACAGCCTGGATATCGCTCCGGAAACGTGAGGATGTTCTCGAAGTGCGCGCCGCGAAAGCCGTAGATGCTCTGTGCGTCGTCGCCCACCACCAGCACGTTCCGGTGGGCTGCCGCCATCCGGTCGATGATATCTCCCTGTAATCGATTGGTATCCTGGTATTCATCGACCAGAATGGCCGAGAAGCGCCCCTGCAGCGCCTCGGCGGCAGAGGGCGCCTCGAGCAGGAGGCGATGCCAGCTCAGCAGCAGATCATCGAAGTCCATCGCGTTCATGGCCGCCTTGCGCTCGGCATAGCGGCGGCAGGCGCGCACGACGTCTTCCTCGAGCGCGCCGAACTGCGGGTACGTCTGTGCGACGATCTCGGCGATGGGCCGCTGCGTGTTCACCGCCGCCGAGAACACCTCGGCGAGGACGTCGGCGCGCGGAAAGCGACGCTGGCCCGCGCCGGGCTTGAGATCGACGATGTCGGCGATGGCCGAAGCCATCAGCTCTTTGGCGTCCTCGCGGTCGAGCAGCGCGAAGCCGTCGTCGTATCCCAGCCGCGGGGCGTGCTCGCGCAGGAGCTGGTGCGCGACGTGGTGGAAGGTGCCGCCCGCCAGCCGGCGCACGTCCACCTTGCAGAGCTGCTCGACGCGCGAAAGCATCTCGCGCGCGCTCTTGTTGGTGAAGGTCAGGAGGAGCACGCGCTCGGGCGGTGTGCCGGTCTCGAGCAGACGGGCGACACGATAAGTCAACGCCCGCGTTTTACCGGTGCCCGCGCCCGCGACGACCAGCGTCGGCCCCTCGGCGCAGAGGGCGACCGCTCGCTGCTCGTCGTTGAGCGCGCCGTCGTAATCGACGAGCGGCCCGCGCGCCGCCGGCCCGGTCGAATGGAGCGCGTAGCGGCGGGCCGTGGGCGCGGTGAGGTCGGCAAGGGGCACGTCGATTACAGTAGTGAACGACTGTTCAGCGGTCAATCGCCAATCGCGCGAATCGCGCGTTTGTCCTTCTTGGCGTCCGCGTCGGCGCGAGGGGGCAAGCGGCGATGCGCGAGCTGTCCTTGGCTCCTGACGAGCAGCACCTCCGCAAGGATCGACAAGGCGATCTCGCCGGGCGTCTTGTCGCCGAGCAGCAGACCGATGGGCGCGTGCAACCGCGGGTCGCGCCGTCCGTCGCGTCCGGTGCGCCGCTCGATCGAGTTGAGGATCAGCGCCACCTTGCGGCGGCTGCCGATGAGCCCGACGTAGCGCGCGCGGGAGCCGAGCGCCGCCTCAAGGACGCCTTCGTCCAGCTCGTGGCAGCGGGTGACGATGACGATGAAGTCTTCGCTCGCCGGGCTGACGCCGCCGAGCGGCTCGGTCCCCAGATCGGCGCAGCGGAGCTCGGAGGCGCGCGGGAGGCGGTCGCGCGTCACGAAGGCCGCCCGGTCGTCGATGACGACCGTGTGCCAGCCTGCCTCGGCGGCGATGGCTGCGACCCGTTCGCCGACGTGGCCCGCGCCGTAGATCAACAGTCGGGCCGGAGGGCGCACGAGATCGAGGAAGACCGCCACCGCGCCGCCGCACTTCATGCCGAGGGCGAGCGCGGCTTCGTCGAGCGCGTCGGGACTGCGAAGGGAGGGAAGCAGGGCCGCACGGTCGCCCGCGGCGGAGAGCGCGAACTGCAGCAGAGTCGAGCTGCCCTGATCGCGGAGCAGCCGCGTGGCCTCGAAGATGACGCTCGCCTCGAGGGGACCGCCGCCGACCGTACCGGTGATGGAGCCGTCGGGCGCGACCAGCATCTTGGCGCCCGCTTCTCGCGGCACCGAGCGATCCGTCGAAACGACGGTGCAGAGCGCGAAGGGCTCGCGCGCGGCCGACCTGCGCGCCGCCTCGGCGAGAAACTCTGCGTCGCTCTGCGGCGCTGCCGGCGCTGACCCGCGCGGGACGGGGCTTGGATGCGGACCCTCGGCCCCGGCCCTCCAGCGGGCGACGTCCTCCGGCGTGTCGAGATCCACCAGCACCGAGGCATCTTCGACTGCGTGCTCGCGCACCGGCAGCCCAAGCCTCGCGATGACGTCGCGGGCGCCCTCGTCGCGTCCGGCCGCGCCCAGCGCGGGCGCGAGCGAGGTCGGCAGCACCGATGGGTGCCCGCGCCGACCTCGCCAGGTGGGTACGTGCACGGCCATCGGCTCGGCGCGCGCGGCGGCAGCGAGCAGCGCCAGCGTCCCAGCAAGGACCGGAGGCTGATCGACCAGCGCCACCAGCGCCCAGCTAAAACCCCTCGCCGCTGCGGCCGCGAGGCCCACCGCCATCGAGCTCACCTGGCCGAGGTCTGGATGCGGATTCTCCACGGGCAGTCCAAGCGTTCCGACGGCGCCACGCACCGCCGCCGCGTGATGGCCGACGACCACCAGCACTGGCGCGAGCCCCACCGCCGCCAGCGATTCGCAGGCAGCCTGGACGAGGACACGGCCGCCTCCGGCGTCGAGCAGCGCCTTCACGCTGCCCATCCGCGATGACTGCCCGGCCGCCAGCACGATGGCCGCTCCAGCGCTTTGCGTCTTGTCGCTCACGTCGTCACTCTAACGCACGGCCCGGGCCTCGGCGCGCGCGGCCTCGGGAGCCGCTTGCGCGGCGATCGCTTGCTGCACCTCCACCGCCGGATCCCTCTGGCGGGCGCGCTCGAGTGCGGCCGCCCCGGAGGGAGCTCGCGCGAGCTTTCTCGCGGCCTCGACGCGCCGGGCGACCGCCGCCCTGCCCGCCTCGACGACCAACTCCTCTCTCTTGGCGCACGAGGTCCAGCGGCGGCTCGAGAACGCGACCCGCTCGGCCTCATCCAGACGGCCGGCGACGCGACCGAGCACGCGTTGCGCCTGCTCCCGTGCTTCCTTGCCGCCGGGCTCAGCCGCGAGCTCTTTACTTTGCAGCAAGCGTTCAGCTTCTCGGGCCGCGCGAAACGACGCGCACAGCTCCAGCAAACCCGCGGCGTCAGGAGGCCGCTCGGCCGACCCGCGCGCGGAATCAAGGTGCAGCTCGGACATGGCCTCGGCCCGCGCCGCGAGGGCACGCGCCGCCAGCATCGCGACCGCCGGTTCGCCAAGCGTCGCCTCGAGCCGGGCGGCCCGAAGCGCAGCAGCCGGCGTGGCGTCGCGACCGACGGCTGCGCGCGCGTCGGCCAGCGCCGCCGCCGGCTTGCCAGCGGCCTCCTCGAGCACCGAGAGCTGCACCAAAAGCGCCGCGGCCTGCGCCTTGGGTCGCAGGACATCGGCCAGGATCGCGGCCCTCGCCCGCACTTCGCGGATCGGGAGCCGGGCAATCAGCTCCTCGCTGGCGCCGAGCGCTTCAAAGGCGACGAATGCCCGCTTCGAGCGGATCTCGGCCGTCAGCGCCGAGAGCCGCCGCCCATCCAGAGCCACGGCCCAGGCGCGAAGCTGCGCCGCCCGCTCGGCGGCGTCGGCTGGCAGCTCATCGTCGGACGGCTGGGGCAAGAACAGGTCGCTCGCCGCGGCCTTTAGCGCAGCGCTGTTGTCGAGAACCGGTAAGAGCGCCGTCGCATCCGCCGCCGTCGCTCCTCCTGCGTGTGCCAGGCGCGCAACCGCGTCGCGATCAAGCCGGGCGGCGGCCCGCCGCAGCTCGAGCTTCTCGGCTGCTCGCGTCACCGCCACCTCCGCTCCTTGCCGCGCAAGCAGCGAGAGCCTGCCATCGTCCTCGAGTAGCGCCGCCTCGTCGACGTCGTGCTGGATCAAGAGCGCCTGCGCCTCAGTCCGATGCCGCCCATCTGGCCGCTGCGCCAGGTAGTGCCGCAGCGCCTCCCCCGGATCCTCTGCGTTAGAGACTGCGCCTGCGAACTGCGCCTCATCGAGCGCGGCGAGCGCCGTGTCTCGCCCGGCAGCCCGAGGGAAACCGGCCAGCCAGGCACGCAAGCTGTCCTCGCTGCCCGAGGCCAAGGCGGCTGCGAGCTTCACGCGGGCCAGCTTCTCCCAGGCCTCGGCCGCATGAGGTCCGTTGGGCTCGTCGGCGAGAAACCCGGTCAGCGCCAGCTCGGTGCCCGCCTGATCGGCCTCTGCGAACCGCAGCGCTTCGAGCCGCGACCTCACCTCATCGCTGTACTGGCTGGTTGGAAACTCGGAGAGGAAATGTCGATAGGCCAGGACGGTGTGCTGCCTCTTTGCCGCGTCCACCTCTGCCTTCTCGAGCCCTTGCCGGGCAGCCGTCGCCCGCTCGCCTTTGTTGCTGCGCGCCAGCTCGGCTCGATACGCGTCCGAGGCCCCCGGCGCGTTGGCCGGCGGCAACGATGCCCGACAAGAGAGCAGAGCCCCGATCGTCGCGAGGGACAAGATCCGCAGACTGTGTCGCATTGACTCCACCTCCGAAGATTACCACGCAGCTCCGCGCAGGAAGGCCCTCTTGCCCCAGACCACCGGTGGCGGTTATCAAGCCGCGGTGAGCTCAAAGATCCTCGCGCCCTCGCCCATCGGAGTCGTCTGCGATTTCGACGGCACCGCAACTCTCCTCGACATCGGCGATGAAGTGAGCCGCCATTTCGGCGGCATCGCCTATTGGGAAGAGCGCAGCGCCGCGTTTCGCCGCGGCGAGCTGACGACGCGCGAAATCATTGAGGCGATCTACCAGAGGGTGGTGGCAACCGAGGGCGAGGTCCAGGCCTATGCGGTATCGGCCGCGCGGCTGAGACCTGGGTTCGCCTCCTTGATTGATGCGTGCCGGTCGCGCGGTGCTCCGTTCATCCTCGCCTCGGGCGGGCTGCGCCAATACATCGAGCCTGTCCTCGCGGCGCACCTGTCCCCCGCCACGCGCGCGCATGTGTCCATCAGAGCAAACGAGGCCATCTTCGCGTCTCCCTTCTTGAAGGTGAGCTTCCCGGGCGACGAAGAATCTCGCCGTCTGGGTTGTGCGGTCTGCGGCTCTTGCAAACGCGTTGCCGTTTCTGATCTGCGCGCGGCCGGAGTTCGCCACATCATCGGAATCGGCGATGGCTTCGCCGATCGCTGCCTGGCGCAGTTCGCCGATCAGGTCTTCGCGCGCGAGGGCAGCTTCCTGCACCGCCACTGCGTCGCAGAGGGAATCGCGCACACGCCGTTCACGACGCTCGAGGGCGCGGCCGACGCAGTCGCTGCGTTTCAACAAGCGTCTTAAGAAGGTGGCACGCAAGCTGCTCTTGCGCTGCTCATGCGAACCGCAGCGAGGGGAATGGCTGGCGAGGTGGTCCGGATTTGGAACCGGTCGGGCTCATCTTGGAACCGGGGCGGTCCGATTTTGCTACTGGTCGCGATCTGGAATGGCGGGCCGGCGTCGGCTGAAGATGCTCTGGGTGGCGCCGCCACCATAGAAGCTCGCGCAACGATCCAGGGCGAGCAGACGGGGCGGCTGATCGCCCAAGCGCTGCTCGGCGCGGTGACCCTCCACGGAGGCGGCGAGAGCGCGACCGGTCAACACGCACCGCTGCGGCACGCGGCCATCGCCGGGGCGGGCGTCGAGGTTGACGGCTGGGAAGCGGAGGGCGAGGCACGCCTGGCTCCGCCGCAAGCAGGTGCCGATGGCCTGTCGGCCGAGCTGACCGCCAGGCGCAGCTTCAACGAATGCGTCTCTGCCAGTCTGGGCGTTGCCCTTCATCACTCGTCTTGGTCCCAGTGCACGGCGTGCGGTGTGCAAGAACTGCGGGCACTCGGCGCGACCGCGGAGACCGAAGTCGCGCTCCCGCAGGCGTTCAAGGCTGGCCTGCGCGCGAGCGCCTTCAACCTCGAGCTGCGCGAGCCAACGCGGGCGCCCGCGACGTCACGCTCGCGCAAGACAGCGCGCGAATTTCACCCTGGACCTTGGGATCGCTTCGGCGCCTCGACGCTGGACTGGCCGGAGCGCTGGGATGCCACCGCCTTGGCCCAAGGAAAGTTCGGCCCCATTGGCGCCGCGCTCAGCGCGGGCCTCGGCGCCCCGCCGGCGGACGGCGCCCTCAACGCCCACGCCCAGCTCAAGCTCGACGGCGCGGTCGGGCTGTTCACGGGCGCGCTCGCAGCCGCCGTTGCGCGCATCTCGCCTTCCGGCCAGGTGCTCGCCGAAGTGTCGCTCTCGGTGGGCGTCCACTTCGGCGGAATACCCTGACGACGCTCTACTGAAGCTGCAACACCCAGACGAGGCCATGGATTCGCGCTGCAGCTCCGCCTTGAGGCATGAGCAGCGCCCGAAACCGCACGTCGCCGGTAGCGGCGAAAGCCGCTGCGCTACCGCCCGGTCCGATCGGCAGCCACGTGGCTCCTCCGTTCGCGCTGACCGCGTAGGACTGGGGGGAGGAATCAATGGCGGCGACCAACGCTGCGCTGACCACACGCTTGCTCACGAGCGCCGCGGGCAACAACGGCACCGTCTGCATCGTGGGCAGAGCGAACCCCACGACGTAAGGCGCGGGCGCGATCTGGCCGCTCGCCACCGGGTCCACGCCACCGGCGCGCTCGAGCCGCACGCGACCGTCGCCACCGCCGGCGCCGCCCGAGGCGGACAAGACCGCGCCGGCGACCATCTTGAGATTGCCGATGCGCAGCCAGAGCGAGCCGCCGGCGCCGCCGCCGGTCGTCGCGGCTCCGCCCTGCGGGTCGATCGCGGACAGCCCGCGAGCCGACACTCGCGCGACCGCGCTCAGATCGAGCGTCGCTGCCGCGATGAAGACGATACCGCCGCCAGGCGCGCCGGGCGTCGCGCGCTGCCAGGGCAACGGGCAGCGGCAGGTGTTTCCCGGAGTCGTGTAGTCGCACGCGCTGCCATCGGCGCCCGAGGAGAGGCGACCCCCACAAGTATTGCAGCCCGGATTGGTCTGACAGCCCGGATTGGTCGCGCAGCCAGGATTGGTCTGACAGCCGGGATTGGTCGTGCAGCCCGTGCAGACGCTGCAGGAATTGCAGGTCGCTCCGTCGGGCCCGTTGCACGCGGAGCTTCCGGGGCCAGCGCCCACGGGTCCGTCCCAACACTGCGCGCACTTGTAGTGACACTCGCAATTCACGCCTGCCGTACAGTCGTTAGGATCGCAATACTGGCTGACATAGGTAACGCCCTTGACAGTATCTGTGTTGCAGTTGTCATTGGAGTTCGAGCAAGAATCCCCACCGCTGTGACACCGATTGAAGACGGTCGTCCTGTTGCCGGCGTCTCCGCATCCCTGCGCATAGCAGAACAAGATGCCGCTGCTGTTGGCGTCGCAACTAAAGACAGAGTTGCACGTTGGGAAATTGCACAGCCGCGGATTCGACTTGGGGCAGCCGCAATAGAAGCAACTATAGGTATTAGCTACTACCAGGCGGGGGCAAGCGGTGGCGCAGTCATTGCCGGGATAGGGACTATCCGAGTGCCCGACGTTGTAGTTCCCACAACTGTTGAACGAGTCCTGGCAAGCCGGATTGTTGGTGCCGTCGCAGGGCAGCGCGGCGGCCCCGTGATTGCCTGTATAGGCAGAGCAGGCACTCAAGGTGTCGGTGCAGGTTCCGTCGGCGCAGCCGCCGTTGTTCGGCTTGCTGGTGGCGCCGTGGCCGACCGAGTACGCCGAGCACGAACCGAACGTGTTGAGACAGGACTGAGTCGTGCAGCCGACCCCGTTGGCGGCGCTGGCCATGGCGAAGCTGGCATCCTCGGCGCCGCAGAAAGTAAACGTATCGTTGCAGGCCGGACCCGTGCAGCCGACTCCGTTGGCGCGCGAGGCCGCCACGTGGCCGAGCGCGGACTCAGCGGGGCAGGTGCTGGTGCTGCAGGCGCCGTGAGTGTTCTGCTCGGCCGAGCCGCTGCCGCTGCCGAAGAGCAGGCGCGCCAGCGAGGGGGTGCCATACGACGTCCCTTGCGCGACGCAGGTAGAGGCGCCGGCCGTCGCGTAGCTTCCGCCCGATCCGTACCAGGTATCGAGCTGATTCAAATGGAGCGGGTCGCCGCAGAGATAACCGCCGCTGCCGCCGCCCAGGTTGCGCGCGGCGCTCGCGAGCACGGGCGCGACGCCCCCGAAAGACTCGCCGCCCTGGCCATGGGCCGCATCGGGAGAGACGCCGCCGCGGTAGCCGAGCCCGTCGGCATTGATGGCGCCGCGGACCGTGACGGTGCCGCTGGCGCGAATCGCGAGCACACCGCCCAACTGGCCCGCCCAGGCCGAGGTCGTCAGCGTCGCGCCGGTATCGACAACCACGTCGGTGAAGTGCGGCACCCGCTGGAGCAGTACACGCTCGCCGCCAAGGGGCGCCGATGGACTAGCTCCATACGTCCCGGCGATGCGCGTCGTGAAAGAGACGAGACCTTCGCCGACGGACGACACCGTCAAGAGCTCCCAGGCACCCGCGGCGCTGCTGGCGATGGCCGAGGCACCTTGCGGTTCGATGAGCAGCGCCTCGTCGCCCGGGGCGAATCCGGCGACCGAACCCTCGACACGGGCCGCGGCCGGCTCGAGGCCCACCACTCGGACAGATGCTGCAAAGGGGGCGCAGCTTCCAGTCGGCGAGCAGGGCCGCGGCGTGGTCGCGAGGTTCCAGGTCTGGCCCGCGCCGACCGACAGAGTGCCATCGAGCCCATCGCCAAACTCGCTCTGCAGGGCCTCGACGTCGCCCAGGTCGGTGCGCCAGTCGACGGTGGTGGCCAAGGGGTCGCGATCGGCCAAGCGACGGAAATCCTCCGCCAGGTACGCGAGCGAGGCGTTGGCCGCGAACGGAACGGTGAGCGACGCGCTGCACGCCGGTGCGCCTTGGATCGCGGCGGTGAGCGTGGCCGAGGAGACCCCCGGCGGCGGAGCGCGGAAGGCAACGTCGGCGAGGCCGGAGTGGGTGCGGATCTGCGCTGCGCTGGAGCCATCTCCAGCGAGAATCGTGGCGCCGCCCGTGGCGCTCACGGTGACGAGCGTGCCATCGGGAACCGTGTTGCCGTTCGCATCGACGATCGGCCCCAGGGTGAGCAGCAAGGTCGAGGCGCCGTCCGCGGGCGGGGTGCAATCGGCGCCGGCGCAGGAGGTCGCGATCGGCACCGCCAAGGGAAAGCCCGGCGCGCACGACCCGCCCGAGCAGACGCCTCCGGTGCCGCAGGTGCCCAGGCATTGCGCGATGGTGTTCCAGCTGGTCCCGTCGCAGCTCTGGACCAAAGCCCCGTCACAGCGCAGGGAGCCAGCAACGCAACCGGCGGGCGGGGGCAGACAGGAGCTGCCCGCGCAGCCGTCGGTGCAGGCCGCCCCGGCGAGCCAACCGGAGCCGTCGCCGGCGCACACTTCGAGGCCCGTGCCCTGCGCGTTGCAGCGTCGCGCCAGGGGCTGGCAGGCGGCAGCGGCGCAGCCTGCCCTGCCCTGTCCGGACACGAGACAGCCAGCGGCACCGCACTGCAAGAGAAGCGAGAAGCCGCTCCCGTCGGGCCGGCATTGCTCCACCGCCGTTCCGCTGCAGCGGCTCTCACCCGCCGTGCAGACGCTCGGCAAGCAGGCGCCGCCGGCGCACCCGGAGGGGCACGAGGTCTGGCTGTCGTAGCCCGAGCCGTCGGCCTTGCAGTGCACGGCGACGCTGCCGTTGCAGGTGCTCGCGGAGGGGGCGCAGCGCTGGGCCACACACGCGCCGTCGAAGCACCGGGCGCCCGCAGCGCAGGCCTGGTCCACGAAGCCGGAGCCATCCGCGGCGCAGATCTGGATCACGCCGGGCGTTGTGGCGCTGCAGCGCACTTCCAGCGGCCGGCAGGCGAGCACCTTGCAAGCGACCGTCGCGTCGTCGCAGCCGTTCGGACAAGGCTCCGACAAAAGCCAGGTCGGGGCGCCTCCTGCGCCAGCGCCGCAGAGTTGGATCCCTTTGGCGACGCAGCGGCGCGCGCCTACGTTGCAAGCAGGCTCGACGCAGGCGCCGTCTTCGCAGCCGAGGTCGCACGCCTGGGCCAGCGTCTCGTGCAGGCCGAGGGCGTCGCATTGCAGCAGATCCGCACCCTCGCAGCGGCGGGCGCCGGCCGCACAGGCCGACAGATTCGTCGGCAGCGAACACTTCCCCAGCGCGCAGACGAGCGGATTGGCGCAGTCGAGCTGGGCTGCGCACGCCTCGCCGACGCCGGCGCTCCCTCGCGCGCCCTTGGCGCAGCTGCCCAGCGCCAGCGCGAGGCCGGCGGCGGCGCAAAGAAGGAGGGCGGCGCGCGGAGAGGTCATCACTGCACCTTGAGAGACCACTGCAGGCCTTGGACGAGCTGTTCGGCATCGGGGGTCGGCGAGAGCAGCGCCTTCCAGCGGAAGCTCGGTCCGAGGATTGGCGAGGTGCTGTTGCTGAAGCAGACGCTGGCCGCGGGACAGCCGTTGGCGCCGCTGCCGACCGTACCCACGTCAGGCGGATCAGTCAGGCTTGCGGAGGCCTGGAAGATCGCGCCCGCGGGAGCGTCCAGGGCCAGAAGCAGCGTGGCCTGGCGAATGGTGGCCGCCGGCGAACGATACGCCTCGAGCGACTGCGCCTGCAGCGGTGCCGAGACTCCGGAGTTGCAGGTGGTGGCCGACAGGCGTGCGCAGGGCGCGGAAGGCCCGGCGTCGCTCGACTGGAAATCGAGGCGGATGCGCCCGTCGCCGCCACGGCCGCTGCCGCTGGTTCCTCCGCGCGCGGTGATCGCGAGAGCGGCAGGGCCGCCGGTACCGAGCAAGAGCGCCGGTGCGGACAACCAGATCGAGCCGCCTGCGCCGCCTCCGGCCGAGGAAGCGGCGGCGTCAGCGTGGACGCGGCCCACCGAGGTCCCGCCGCTGTTCGCGAGCGTGAGCGACTGCGCGGAGACGAAGATCGCGCCGCCGCCGCGTCCTCCGGCGCTGCCCGCGGTCCCGCCGCCCCCTGCGCCGAGGAAGAGCTTGCCGAGCAGCGGCAACCCGTAGCTCAGGCCCGTCGCGTAGCCATTGAAGAGATTGGCCGACGTGGCCGAGGTGCCATGGCCGGCGCCGCTGTTGGCGTAGCCTGCGCCTGCGCCTGCCACTTGCTGGGTCGCGGCCAGCGAGATCGCGCCGGTCTGATCTTCGCCGAAGCCGCTCGCGCCGGCCGCTCCGCCTCGGAAGCCCGCAGCGTCCAGCCCGAGGTCGCCGTTGATCACCGCGGCGCCCTTGACCCGCATTGGCAAGAGTCCGCCGCGGAGGCCGTCCCAGGCGTCGGCCGTGACGGTGGCGCCGGGCTGGACGACCAGAGCGCTGAAGTGGGGAACGCGCTGCAGGACGACGCGCTGGGTGGCCACGTCTTGGTCGGCGATCGCGCCGTAGGTGCCGCGGATGGGCTCGACGAAGGTCACGGTCGAGCCGCTGAGGCTCAGCACGTGCAAAAGCTCGAAGCCGCCGGCATTGGCAATGCCGGCAGAAGATCCTTGCGCGTCCCAGAGCAGGACCTCGTCGCCGCCAGAGAGGGCGGGCGCGGGGCGATCGAGCGTCGCGCTCTGGCCCGCGAGGCCGAGCACCGCGTAGGAGGCGGCATACGAACTCGAGAGGTTCACGGGCCCCTGCACCCAGCTGGCGCAGGAGGCGTCGGGAGTGCCGCCGTTCGGGTAGACGCAGAGCGGGCCGTCCTGGCCGCCGCCCACCGACGAAGGCCAGTTGGCCACCAGCGCGCCGCGGCCGGTGTTCCAGTCGGCGGTGGTGGAGGCGACGTTGCGCAGCTTCTGGGTCGAGAAGTCCTCGGCGACGAGAACGGTCGCTGGGACCTGGCCGGCGAGCGCGCCGCTGAAGGCGACCTGGGCCGAGCCCGTGCAGCTTGTTCCTCGCGTCAGCGTGGCGGTCGCGGTGGCGGTGAAGTCTGCGGTTCCGACGACCGGCGCGCGCACGCTGAAGTGCACGCGCCCGTTGAGCGACCGGACCTGCGTCCCGGGCAAGGCCGCATCGGCGTCGGCGGTGGCAAGCGTGGCGGGGGCAGAGACCTGCACGGTGAACTCGGTGCCGTCAGGAAGGGTCGAGCCGTCTGCGCCCCTGACCACATCGCTGTAGACGAGCACGCTGCTCGCCTTGGTCGGGTCGCTGACGAGGCCGTCGATGGGCACGGGACTCGCCGCGACGTTCAACGCCAGCGAGACGCAAGAGCCGCCAGGGGCGCACGCACCAGACGAGCAGCCGTCGAGGCAAGTGGCCTGCGTGTGCCACGCCGTGACGCCCGACGAGATGGCCACGCACGCCTGCGCGTCGGGCCCGTTGCAGCGCAGGTCGGCGGGCTGGCAGTTGGCGCTGGTCGTCGTGCACTGGCCTGCCCCGCAAGCGACCGGGCAAGTGTCGACGCGGGTCCAGCCGGTGCCGTCGGAGGCGCAGACCTCGACGCCGATGCCGTCGCTGGCGCAGCGGCGCGCGCTCGGGGCGCAGACGGGCAGAGCGCACTGCGCGGGCGTGACTCCGACCGGCGGAGTGCAGCCGGTGGCGCAGAAGGAGACGAGCGCGAAGCCGGTCTGGTCGGGGCGGCACTGCTCGAGCGCGGCGCCGTCGCAGCGGGTGCCGCCGGGCTGGCAAGCGGCGGCGGTGCACGAGGCCCCGCTGGCGCTCCCGCTGCACCCGAACGAGCAGGACGAGGTCGCAACCCACGAGTCGCCGAGCGCGCTGCAGGTCTCGATGCCGCTGCCGCTCGTGCTGCACCGGGTGGCGCCCGCAGTGCAGATCGAGGGCTGGCAGCGGCCGCTGTCGCAGATGGTGCCGTTCGCGCAGGCGCTGCCGACCCAAGCCGCTCCGAACGAGTCGCACGTCTGCACCGAGCTCGCGCCCGCGGGGTCGCAGCGCACCGAGAAGGGCGCGCAGACCGGGGCAAGGCAGAGGCCGGTGGCCAGGTCGCAGTGGCTCGGGCAGGACTGGACGAGTGCCCACGCGTCGCCGGCCGGAGTGCACGCTTCCGCGGCGTCGCCCTCGCAGCGGCGCGTGCCGGGGGTGCACGCTTGCGGGCGGCAGGCGCCGGCCGAGCAGCCGGTCGCGCAGGTGCTGACGAGGCCCCAGCCCAGGCCCGTGGCCTCGCACTTCTCCACGTCGGCGCCGTTGCAGCGCAGGCGGTTTGGCTCGCAGCCGCCCAGGTTCGCGGGCAGGACGCACTTGCCCGCCGCGCAGAGGAATCCCGCGGCGCAGTCTCCGTTTCCGATGCAGACATCGCCGAGGCCCCCGGGCGCGGGCGTGGTCTTGGCACAAGCAGAGAGCGCGAGCGCCCCGGCGAACAACAGGCGATTGAAGCGGGTCACGGACGGCCTCCCAGCGCTGCGAGTCTCTCGATGATGTCGTCGGCCGGCGCGGCCTGCGTGCGCTCGGGTTTCTCGTCTTCCGGGATGGCCTCGAAGAGCAGCTGCCCGGCCCTCGCGAGGCCGCCCCCGCGGGGCCTGAGCTTGCCCTTGGGGACGCCCCTTCCCTGCAGATAGTCGGCGACGGCGCGCGCGCGATCGGCCGAGAGCGCCTGGCCCTCGGTCTCGAGATCGCCGCCGGGTGCCAGGTCGTCACCCTCGACGCGCACCTCGATGACGAAGGCGCGGCCGTCTTTCTGCAAGAGCGCCGCGAGCTCGTTCAGAACCGGAAAGGCCACCGGAAAGAGCGCGCTGCGGGTGGGAACGAACGGCACCGGCCGCGAGAGCTCGACGCCCTGCGGGCCGAGGCGCGCGGTCGGCTCGCCCGCGATGCGGCGGAGCAGGACATCCTGCGTCACGGTCTCGCCGGGGCGCACCTCGAGCTTGAGCGAGTCGGCGCGAAAGCCCGGCGACGCGATCTGCAGCGTGTACTGGCCATGCGGCACCGCGAACGAGTAGCTGCCCTCGAACCAGCGCGGCTCCAGAGGCTTGCCCGCGGCCGCTGCGATCGGCTGCAGGGAGGCGCGCAGGGGCACCGCGTCCTCGCCGGCGATGCGGCCGCGCAAGGTCGAGTCGGCCTCGTTCGGCACCAGGGCCAGTGAGAGCTGCCGCTCCTCGCCCGGCGCGAGCGTCAAGGAGTCGGTGAACAGCTCGTATTTCTCGTGCGCGACCGCGACGGTGGCAAGGCCTGCCTCGTGCTCAAGGCGCGCCTTGCCGTCCAGCGAGGTGACGACGCCGGGCTCGCCGCCTTCGGCCCACGCGACCCACGCGCCCGCGACGGGCAAGCGGGTTCGCGCATCGAGCGCGACGACGTTGACGTGCGCTTTGGTCACCACCGCGCGCGGGGTGGGGGCGGCCGGCGCGGGCTCGAGCCGCTCGACCGGCGGCTTCTGGTCGCGCGACCAACGCGGCATCTGCGGCTCGAATGACCAGGCGAGGCCGGCAAAGACCTGCCAAGGCGGGTCGGGCGCGAACCCCTGCACGGGCAGGGAGAGATCCGAGAGGCGGCCGCCGTGCGAAAGCGACAAACGCACGCCCCCTTGCAACGCGAGGCCCGCGGCCGGCGTCAGCACCTGCGCCCCCAGCGTCAAGCGGGACAAGAGGGTGGTCCCTCCCGCGGGAAGCGCGGTCTGGCGCCCCACCGGTGCGTCCAGCTCCAGCTCGGCGCTCGGCGTGATCTGCCGGAAGGGCATGGCCAGCGCGAGGCCGCCATACGCACGGTCGTAGCGCGAGACGGAGAGCGCATAGCTGGCGAAGGTGCCGAGCGACGCCGAGGTCAGCTGGCCGGAATTATCGATTCGATAACCGGCCAGGACGGTGGCGGCCAGGGGCAGCCCGAGCGGCATCGCCGTGAAGCCCGCGATCAGCGCAGCGCGGCCGCCGACCCCTTTGAGCGAAAAGCCGCCGACGCCGGAAGGGACGTCGAGCTCAACCAGCGCGCCGCCCGAGAGAGGCCCCCGGCGCGGCAGTGCCAGCTTCACGCCCGCGTCGAAGTCGCCGTACGACCCGAGAGTGCGGCGCATGGCCGGCTCGAACAAGTTGGTCGAGTGGAAGGCGAGCGCGCCGTACGCCTCCAGCCACGAGGCCGCGCCATACGAGGCGGAGAGGGCCGCACCAGAGCGCTGGCTGGTCGATTGCGGAAAGAGGAAATCGCCGCCGCGGTGATAGTCGAAAGACGCCGCCAGGCCGAGCTTGCCTTCGCCCGGCATCGCGAGCGTGGGAAGCGCGAGGCCGCCTTGCGCGCCTCCGGTGGTGAAGAGCCAGCCCGGCCACGCGGGAGAAGCCGATGGCGGCCCAGCGGGCTCGCTGGCCGCGGGAGCAGCGTCGGCTTTCGCGACAATTGGATCGCGCGCAGGCGCCGCCGGCCTCGCCGCGGGGACCTCGGGCAGCGGGGGCGCATTGGACGCAGGGTCGACGACAACAGGCTCCGGCAGCGCCGGGAGCGCAGGCTGCGCCCCCTGATCCGCAGCAGCGGACAGGGCCATCAGAGCGCTGAAGGCCGCCGCGCATGCGGCGAGTCGTCGATCTTTCATAGGGCTCGAGAGGGGCCAACATGGCGCTCGCCCGAGCGTTTCAACTTGCCACAGCCCAGAAGGGCCGGGCAACGGTCGAAGATCCGAAGGGGCGGACTACGCCGCCTGGTAAGACTGCAGCGCCATCATCGCCAGCGCGCGGTTGAGGACCTGCAGCCGGCGCTTCGCCGACGCCACGGCCGCGCGGGCCCGAGGCGAGTCGTCGTGGTAGCGCTGCATGGTGTCCTTGAGCCCCTCGTAAGCCACCTGGACGCGCGCGACCAACTGGAGCCGCTGAAGCTTTGCCTGCCCGGAACCCTTGACCTTGGTCTGCATCGGTTTCTCCACGCTTGGCCGGTCTGCACCGGTACGGCTCACTCTCCTTGCACGAGGTCGGCCAGCGACAATTTGCTCGCCCACCAAGGGGGCGCCTGCGCGGTCCTCCGTCCGGGCTGACCGAGCGCCGACTTTCTGTCAGTTCCTTGTCGCGCCGGGCGTCAATTTCGCCGCGGCGGAACGCGCGTTCCCACGAGAGGAAGCTCTTTACTCTTCCGTGCGCCCGAGCAGGCGGGAGAGCGTCTTCCGGTCGATGCCGAGCGCCTCGGCCGCGCGCGTCTTGTTGCCAGAGAGCTCGCGCAGGATGCGCTCCGCGTAGCGCCGCGTGAGCTCGTCGAGCGAGGGCCGGTCGGCCAGGATCGGGTCCATCGGCGCCGCTTCTCCGCCGACAGTCGTGGTAGGCGCCGGCGCCGTACCGCGGGTCTGGGCCGCCGCGCGCACCTGCTCGGGGAGGTCGTCGATGAGGATGGTCCCGCTCGGGTTCAGCGCCAGCGCGCGCGCCACCGCGTTCTCCAGCTCACGCACGTTGCCGGGCCAGTGATAGGTGGTCAGCGCCTCGCGCGCCTGGGTGGTCAGCGTCGCTCCCCGCGCCCCCGCGTGCTTGCCGGCAAAGTGCTCGGCGAGCAGCGGGATGTCCTCGCGCCGGTCGCGCAGCGGCGGCAGCCGGATGCTGACGACGTTCAATCGATAAAACAAATCCTCGCGGAACTTACCTAAACGCGACTGCTCGGCCAGGTCCTTGTTTGTCGCTGCCACCACCCGCGTGTCGATCCGCACGGGCTGCGATTCGCCCACGCGGCGGATCTCGCCCTCCTGCAGGACGCGCAAGAGCTGGCTCTGGATGCGGGTGCCGATGTCGCCGATCTCGTCGAGGAAGAGCGTGCCGCCCGCGGCCTCCTCGAAGAGGCCGCGGCGCGCGCCGGTGGCGCCGGTGAAGGAGCCGCGGGCGTGGCCGAACAGCTCGCTCTCGAGGACGCCCTCGGCGATGGCGCCGCAGTCCACGGCGATGAAGGGTCCGCCGGCGCGGTTCGACGCCGTGTGGATGGCGCGGGCGACCAGCTCCTTGCCGGTCCCGCTCTCGCCGACGACCAGGACCGTGGCGTCGGTCAGCGCGACGCGCGCGGCGGTTTTATAGACCTGGAACATCGCCTCCGAGCGGCCGACGATGTTTTGCAAAGAATACTTCTCGCGGATCTCGCGCTTGAGGCGCCGGTTCTCCGCGGCGAGGCGGCGGTGGCGCAGGGCGCGATCGACCACCAGCTTGATGCCGGTGACGTCGTACGGCTTGGCGATGTAGTCGTAGGCCCCGCGGCGGATGGCGTCCACCGCGCCATCGACATTACCGAAAGCCGTGACCAGAAGGACCGGCGTCTCCACCGCGTGCTCGCGCACCCAGTCGAGCACTTCCAGGCCGTCGGCCTCGATCATCCGCACGTCGCTCACCACCGCGTCGTAGCCGTCGCCGCCGCGCTTGAGCTCGTCCTTGAGCAGGACGATGGCATCGGCGCCGTCGCCCGCGGCGGTCACGAGGTGGCCTTCTTCGCTGAGGATGTGCTCCATCAGGCCGCGGGAGGCGGTGTCATCGTCGACGACGAGGATGCGTGCGGGCGAGTGCGCCATGAATGGTGGATCCTTGCTCAGGGAGCGGTGGGCGCGAGGGTTTGCGGCGAGGCTTCCAGCGCCTCGGCCGGGAAGCGCACCGTGAAGGTCGAGCCGCGCCCCTGCTCGCTCTCGACGTCGATGCGCCCCTTGAGCGCCCGCGCGATCTCTTTGCAAATCGATAATCCGAGCCCGGTGCCTTTGCCGCTCGGCTTGGTGGTGTAGAACGGCTCGAAGATGTGCCGCTTCACCTCGGGGGACATGCCGGTGCCCGTGTCGGCCACGCGCAGGATCACGTCCTTGCCGTCGCGCCGCGCCTGCACGTCGAGCTTGCCGCCGGCGGGCATCGCGTCGACGGCGTTGGTGACCAGATTCGTTAACAAATGGCGCACCAGGCCCGGGTCTGTCCGCACATGCGAGGCCGCGGGCTGGACCTCGCGCGAGATCTGCACCCGCGCGCGTGTCTCGGTGCCGAGGGTCAGGTCGAGCGCCTCATCGACCAGCGTGTCGAGCCGCACCGCTTCGGTCGCCGGCGTGAAGCCGCGCGTCTGGTCGAGGAAGCGGCGGATGATCTGCGCCATCCGCTGCACCTCGCCATTGACGATCTTCACCTGGGCGCGGACTTTCTCTTCCAGCTCGGGCTTGAGCATCAAGAGCTGGGTGTGGCCCGAGATGGCGTTGAGCGGGTTGCCGAGCTCGTGCGCGATGGTGCCGGCGAGCTGGCCGAGCGCAGCCAGGCGTTCCTTGGCGGTCAGGTCGCGCCGCGCGGCCACCAGCAGCTCGTTGAGCTCGGCGAGCGCGTCGTTCTTGCGGCGCAGCTCGGCGGTGGCGGCGTCGACCTTGTGGGTGAGCTCGGCGTTGAAGCCGCGGATCTGCAGGAGCATGCGGTTGAAGCCGCGCGCCAGGTACGCGAGCTCGTCGCCGCCTTCGCTCGGCCCGGGCGCCTGGACTTCGAGGTGCCCCTGCTCGACGGCGCGCATGGTGTCGGCGAGCGATCCCACGCGACGCACCAAGAGGCGGCCGAGCAGGATCCAGAAGGCGACGACGAGAAAAGCGCTGGCCGCGAGCGCGACCTGGAGCAGCGGGATGCGCTCGGCGGCGGCGAGGCGATCGCTCTCGGCCAGCGACGCCACCAGCGTCAGCCGCGCGCGGAGACCTCTCCCGTCGAGATAGGGCCAGGCCACTTTGATGGCGTGGCCGACGTCGGCGTTTTGCAGAGTGGTCGAGGTGGACGCGCGCAGACCGGTGGCGGGCCCACGCCAGCGCGCGAAGTTGAAGCCGCCGTCCGGGGCGAAGCGAGCCTCGACGAAATCGGAGTCGATGCCGAGCGCCGCGAAGCGCGCCACCTCCGCGCGCAGCACTCCGCGGTGCGTGCGCATGATGGCGGCGATCTCATTGGTGATGGCGTCGTCGTCGCTGGCGGTGCGGCCGAGCTGCCGGGCGGTCGCCTGGGCCAGTGCGACGGTGCGCTCCTTGATCTCGGACTCGATCGAGCGCTGGGCGATGCGCAGGCCCAGGCCCGAGGCCACCAGCAGCGTCGCCGCGAGGACCGCCGTGAAGAGCGCGACGATCTGGAGGCGCAGCGACACCGCGAACGCCGGCGACTAGCTCTGCGCGGGAGGCAGCTTGGTGCCGGGCTTCTCCTCGTCGACGCCGTGCATGCCCTTCTTGAAGCCTCTGATCGCCTCGCCGATGCTCGAGCCGAGCTGGGGCAGCTTCGAGGGGCCGAAGAAGAGGAGCGCGATTGCCAGGATGATGACGATCTCGCCGATGCCGAGCCGCATGTACGCCTCCGAGGTGCTGTCCCGATGCGCGCTGCGCCCGGTCAAACACGAGTCAGTGCTGCAGGATAACACGAGGCCGAAGCGAATGCGGCGGGATCCCGAGGATCCCGCCGCAGGAGACGCTCTTGCTCGATCCGGCCCTGGCTACTGGACCTTGCCCGTGATCAGCGTGAAGGCGTCGATGGTCGTGCCGAGCTGATCGAGCGTCACGTTGCCGAAGCCACTGATGTCGGCGAGCGCGAGGCTGTTGGTCAAGGACGCCGCCAGGAAGAGCGACGAGGGCGAGTCAGTGACCGGATCTGCCGTGCCGGCGCCCACGATCGCGGCGGGGTCCGGAAGCGTGATGGTCGTGCCGGCGAGGCTGGCCGGCATCCACAGATTCCAGTTCAAGCCGCCCGTTCCCTGGACGCCGACGCGGATGAACTTCGCCGTCGCGTCCAGCGCGGCGGGCAGCGCGACCTGGCGGGTGTTGACGGTGAGCACCGCGCTGTTCGCGTTCGGCACGCTCATGAAGCCGCGAGTGGTGAAGTCGACGACCTGGCCGCCCGCGGGCGCGCCCGTGGACTTCAGCTCGTCCAGAGGCTTGACGAGGCCGCTGAGCGAGAAGGTCGAGGCGCTCGCGCCAGTGCCGCTGAGCTTGATGCCGGCGAGGTTTGCCGACAGCACGATGAAACCCCACTTGCTCCCCTCGAGCCCGTTGTTCGCGGGCGCCACCTGGATGGGCAGCGTCTGCGTCGCGCACACGGCGGTGCCATTGCTCTTGTCGCAGGTCGGGTCGATGACCTTGCCGTTGAAGTTGCCGGCGGAGTCCTTGTCGGAGAGGCCCGCGGTCAGGCCGAGCGGCACGAAGCCGAGCGGGTAGTCGAGCGAGCCGCCGAGCGCGACCGCGGCGCCGAGGAACTTGCCGTCCTGGGTGGGCAGCAGCGGCAGCTTGAGCTGCGCGTGCAGGCGCAGGAGCGTGTTGAGCTGCAGGTTCACGTTGGTAAACGTCGGATTGGGGCCGTTCGGCGGCGCCTCCGCGTCGACGATCTGCCCGGCCTGCAGCTTGTTGAAGAGCGGGAGCAGCTGGGTGACGAGCGCGCCGATGTCGACGTTCGCGGTGCCGCTGGCCAGCGGAGTGAGCACCGGGGCCACGTCGGTGAGGCTGAGGTTTCCGCCGATGCCCCAGAGGATGCGCTTGCCGCCCTCCGCGTTCACCGTGTACGTGCCGGTGCCAAAGAGGTCATCGGTCGAGGGGGGGGTGGCCGACCCGTTGATGCCGACCACGAGGCCCGACGGCAGCTTCACGTTCAAGGTCTGGTTCAGCACGTTCACCGTCACCGGGCGCAGCTGGCCGACCAGCGTCTGCACGCTGATGTCGATGGGGCTGCCCGGGATGGCGCTGCCGAAGAAGGCGAGGTGCACGGCCTCGCCAGGCACGTTCAGGCTGGTGAAGGTAGGGTCCGTGCAGGTCGCGTTGGTGCTCGGGCAGTGCGCGAGCAGCGTGCCCTTGAAGCCGCTGCGCGAAGTGGCGGACACGCTCGGAACCAGCGGCACCAGGATGTCCGTGTTGCTCGTGCCGAGGAGCGAGAAGTAGTCGTAGCCGGCCGACATCACGTGCACGTCGTAGCTGGCCGCGGTGACCAGCGCGAAGCTGGCGGCGCCGTCGGCCCCGGTGACCTTCTTGGTCGTGGCGGGCCCCTGCACCAGCGCCACCGTCGCGCCCACCACCGGCTGCTTGCTGAACTGGCTGATGGCGACGACGCGGACGGTGCCGGAGACGCTGCTCGCGGCGTAGACGTTGACGGTGCCGGTGCAGGTCGCGGAGTTGCTCGCGGAGGCGCCGACCGTGACGGTTCCGGCGGCGGTCGCGGTCACGAGGCCGGTCTGGTCGATGGTGCCGGGTCCGCCGGTGACGGTCCAGGTGAAGCTGTTGAAGGCCACTGCCTTGCCCGTTGAGTCCTTGGCGACGACGGCGAGCTTGACGGTCTTGCCCGAATCGACCACGGCGGGGTTCGGGGTCACGTCGCAGCCGGACACGTTCGAGGCCGTGGGCGCGTTGACGCACGAGCCGCCTGAGCAGATCTGTCCGTTCGAGCAGTCGCTCGAGCTGCCGCAGGCCGGCACTGTGCAGATGCTGTTCTCGCAGACGTTGCCGGCGGTGCACTGGGCCGACGAGCTGCAGGTCGGGACGCAGACCTTGTTGACGCAGACCTGCGGGCGCGTGCCGCCGTCTGGATCGTGAAAGGGTGCCGAGCAATCCGAGACGCTCGCGCAGGCACCTGAGCCTGCGTCGGGTGTCCCGCTGGAGGAGCCCTTCGAACAGGCGGTCAGGGCGAGCGAGCCACAACACAACGCGACGGCGAGCGTGTTCAGCTTGGTCATGAAGTCCCCTTCAAAGAAGTAGCGTGCGCCGGTCGGCGAGGTGCGGCAGGGTGAGCGAGGCTTGGCCGACCGTCAAGACGCATCGCACAAAATTTGCCGGGCTGCCACGGCGGTTTTCCCCTGGTCCGGAGGACCCCACCGCCGGATCCTCGGCCACCGAATTGTCGCGCCTCCGTCGGGCGCTGCGTTAGGCTTTCGAGGTGACTTTGCTGCGCGCCATCATCGCCGGAGCGGCCGCCACGTGCGCGAGCGCTGCCCTCGGGCAAACGACCGATGGCGCGGTGCCATCCCAAGCAGCCCTCGAGTCCGCGCTGGCCGAAGCCACGCGCGCTGCCTGCCCCTCCGCGCGCTACGCGATCGACGCCTCGCTCTCGCTGGCTGCCGCCGCCTTCGCTCGCGCCGTCGAGGAAGGCCGCGCCGCCCCCTCGAACGCTGCCCTGCTCTTCTACGCCTCGCTAGAGTCGGCGGAGCCGAGGCCCACCGCGGGCGTGGCCACCGCCGAGCCCGCATCGCTGGCCGATCGCGCAGTCCCCGATCTGCTGCCCAGAGCCTGCCACTTCGATCGCGCCGGCGTCGCGGCCGGGCGCTACGGCAAGGGCGCGGTGGTGGCCGTGCTCTCCGCCCAGGGTCGCGGCACGTTCTCGGACCTGCCCAGGCGAGCCGAGCCTGGCCAGCGCGTCCAGCTCGAGGGACGGCTGGCAGCCGGGCTCAAGTCGCCGCGCCTTTACGTGCTCAAGCCCGGCGGCACAGTAGAGACGCGCGAGCTCGGCGCCGGGCCCGCGTTCTCGGCGCGCATCGCCTTCGCCGCGCGCGGGGAACATTCGGTCGAGCTGCTCGCCGACGGCGAGGGCGGGCCCCAAGTGGTGGCGCTCAAGCGGGTGTTCGTCGGCATCGATCCGCCCTCGTCGCCGCCGCCCGAGGTGTCCGCTCCCGCGGGCGAGCAAGGCGCCGCGGCAGTGGCCCTGGCCATTGCGGCGCTGCGCCGCGATCATGGGCTGCCTGCGCTCGCGCACGATGCGGCGCTCGACGCCGTCGCCGAGGGGCACAGCGCTGCGATGGCTCGAGCGCGAACCTTTGCGCACGTCCTGCCCGGCGTCGATGGCGCCCTGGCGGACCGGCTCGCCAAGGCAGGCTATGGACACCGCTTCGCAGGTGAAAACATCGGGCTCGCGGAATCGGCCGCGCGCGCGCACGAGGTGATCGCGCTCTCGCCCGCTCACTTTGCCAACCTGCTCGATCCGCGCTTCCGCAGGCTGGGCCTTGGCGCCGTGCAGGGCCTCTCTCCCGAGGGAACACAGGCCGTCTACTTGACCGAGGTGCTGGCCGCGCCCATCGTCGGCCTCGCGGATCCGGCGGGCGCGGTGTTCAAGCTCGCCGAGCGGGAGCGCCGGCGACTGGGCCTCGAGCCGCTCGAGCGAGACGGCCGGCTCGACAAAGTGGCCGAGCACGAGATACGTGCGGCGGCGATCTCGGGAGCGGTGCGCGCCGACCAAGGCGTCGCCAGGCGTGTGCTGGCCGCAGCGCCTGGCTTGAGCGGCGCGAGCGTCGATCTATCGATCGGCTCGACGCCCGAGGACGCCATGGGCGGCAAGAACCTGCGCTCACCGGACTGGACCCGGATCGGCGTGGGCGCGCTCTACGCAAGCTCGCCCACGCTCGGCCCCGGCCGGCTCTGGGTGATGCTGGTGCTGGCCCGTTAGTGAAGAACCTAGGCCGAGCGGCGCTGCGTGGCGAAGGCCTCGATGGAGTGATCGGGAGAGACCGTCGTGGTGGCGAAGTTCGGGCAGCGCACGCAGGTGAAGCTGTTCCAGCCGCGCTTGACGGCGTCGTCCAGACACTCGTCGTAAGCGGTGCAGAACAGGTTCCTGTGCGCCTCGACCGAAAGCTTGCGGCTCCCCTCGAGGTTGATGGGAGTCGTCAGCTCGGTCGGAAAGGGCTTCGCCAAAACTGTTGCCATTCTCTAAGCTCCTTCTGTGAGCAAATTCCCCACAAGGGCGCAGATTTCGAAACGGCGGCTGCTATAACAAATCGCGTCAAGCAGCGCCAGCAGACCGCCGTCGGTCTATCGTCCGAGAGGAAAAGTGGACGTTTTGCGGTCTGGCCAGCAGCGCTGCTTTTCTGCACCCTTGGCTGCAGGGCGGCCAACGCACAGGACACCCCCTCGCCACCTTTGTCGCGCGCCGAGCGGGCGGGCGCTTCGCTTGCTGCGGGCCACGCGGACGAGGCTGCGAGCGCTGCCGGCGACTGCGCCCCGAGCGACGCCCGCTGCGCGCTCGTCCTGGCGCGCGCACTCCTGGCGCTGCAGAGGCCCGCGGAGGCCGCGGCAAGGCTCGGGCCACACGTCGCAAAGCTCGGCGCGCTCGAGCCGCACGCGACGGTGTTGCTCGGCGAAGCACTCCTGCTCGCAGGCGACGCGGCAGGCGCGATCGCTCCCTTGCGGCGCGCGTCCCTCCTCGATCCGCGCGGGCCCGCGGGACTCCGCGCCGCGGCGCTCCTCGGCGACTCGCTGCTCGCCGCCGGGCATCCGGAAGAGGCGGTCTCGGCGGCGGCGGCCGCGCTCGCCGGCGGCGGGCTCTCCTCGGAGCAAAGAGCCGGTCTGGCGTTCACGCGCATGGTCGCTCTCGAGCAGATCGCCGAGCGCAAGCCCGCGCCGGCAGGGGCCCAGCGCGCGGCTGCGATCGCGTGCCGCGAGCTGTGGCTTGGCTTTCCGGCGCATCCAGCGGCCGAGCGGGCCAGGGCCGAGGAGGAGTCTTTCGCGAGGCGCATCCCGGGCGGGATCCCTGCGCCGACCGGCCGGCAGCGGCTGGCGCGCGCCTCGAGGCTGCTCTCAGCCGGCCAGCCGGCGGCGGCTGTCGACGCTGCGCGCGAAGCCGTGCGCGCCTTGTCGAAGACCGACGCCGCGGAGGGCAACTACTTCCTGGCGCGCGCGCTCGCGGCCGCCGGTGATCGCGCACAAGCCGCGCCCCATCTCCAGATCGCGTGGGCCCGCGGCGGTCGCCGCTATGCGCCGCCTGCGGGGATGCTGCTCGCTCGCGATCGCGCCCGGCGCGGCCAGTGGCAAGGCGCGGTCAGGCTGCTCGATGAGCTGGTGCGCAAGTACCCGCAAGCGGCGGAGGCGGCCGAGGCGCGGCTGCTCGCAGCCAGGCTCCTCGAGGAGCACGGCGACGCGGAGGGTGGACAGAAGCGGCTCGAATCGCTCGCCAAGGCGCGAGGCCCGAGGGCCGCCGATGCGCGCTGGGCGCTGGCGTGGGGCGCGTTTCGCGAAGCAGACGAGGATGCCCCGGAGCGCTTCCGCGCCTACGCGCAAGAGGCCGCCGATGCGACGGAGCGCGCGCGCGGGCTCTACTGGGCCGCGCGCGCGGGAGCCAAGGACGGGCGGGCGCTGCTCGCCCAGGTCAAGGACCTCGACCCCATCGGCTACTACGGGGCCCTCGCGCTGGCCGCTTCCGGCGACGCCGACGCTGAGCTCCCAGCCTTTCCGCCGCCGCCGTTGTCCGCGCTCGAGGGCGGAGCGCCGGCCCTGGCCGCCGCCGGGCAGGTCGAGGACCAGCGCCTCGTCCTCGGCCGCGAGCTGGCCGCGCTCGGCCTCTGCGCCGAGGCGACCGCCGAGCTCGACGCCCATCTGCACCTGCGCGGGGGCACCGCGGCGGCGCTCCCCACGCTCGCCCTCTTCGAGCGCTGCCGACGATTTGATCGCTCGCTCACGCTGGCGCAGTCGCTGCTTGGCGGCGCTCTGGCCCGGGACCGCCCCCTGCTCCTGCGCGCGGCCTATCCCGCCGCCTACGCCGATCTGGTCGAGCGGGCCGCGCGCCGGACGCGCCTTGACCCCTACCTTCTCCTCTCGGTGGCGCGGCGCGAGAGCCTCTTCCGCCCCGACGCACAGAGCGGCGCGGGCGCGGTGGGCCTCGTCCAGCTGCTGCCCAAGACCGCTGCGCGCATCGGCGCCGTGCTCGGCCGCCCCGCGCCGGACGCGGCCGCGCTCGCCGATCCAGCCGTGGCGCTCGACCTTGGCGCCTGGTACCTCAGCGAGCTGTACGGAGTCTTCGGCGACCCCGCCATCGCCGCCGCCGCGTACAACGCCGGACCGCGCGCCGCCGGCAAGTGGGCCAAGGACGGCGCCGGGCGCGCGCTAGACGAGTGGGTGGAAGAGATCCCCTACCGCGAGACCCGCCTCTACGTGAAGAGCGTCATCGGCGCCTGGAGCGCCTACCGGCTGCTCGCGGGCGGCAAGACGCCGAGGCTCTCGGCCAGGGTCCCGGCGCCCAAGGGCGGCGTCGCCTTCTGACTTCGGTCATTTCGAGAGTCGAGCCTAGGGCGTGTCCGCAAATTCCTCCCGTCGCCAGAGGGCCGATGACCGGCGCATCGCTGCGTTGCTCGTCGTCGCCGTACAGAAAGTACGGCTCCCTCCTCGCGCCTTGCGCTGCTTGGTCCTCATCCCTCGGGCTCGGTC
>JBBRMA010000039.1:0-56684 GCA_038231075.1 Myxococcales bacterium
ATGTACGTCGCCCCATTAGAAGGGGCTGCGCCCCTCCCCGCCGAACAAGTTCGTCTGGGCCCCTCCCTGCTGCGGCCGGACTCCCGGCCGGGCCGCCCCTGGCGGCTGGAGCCGGTACGAACTTCGGAGCAGCAGTACTAGTCCGAGAGTTGGGGCGACGCCTATCCGCCTCATGGAGCGACTTTAGCATCGACGCATGACACTTGAGCTTGAACAGTCTCCACCAAATGAGTCTTGGAAGAAGAAGCGTCGCTCCCCTCGGGACCAACCCGCGCCTCGCAGCTCGCGGACAAGAAATACTTGGACTCAGTGATGCTCGCCGCTGAAGTGCAGAAGACCATCGAGAGCAGAGGCCAGCACGCGTTCGTCTGCGAGGTGTCAGACCTTGCGAGCGTGCGGCGCGCGTCCGCAGAGCTCTGCCGATCTCAGGTCCCGGACATCATCGCCTCCAGCGCCTCCGCCCCGCGCGAAGGCCCGCCCGACGCGCGAAATCCGGCGGCGACGCGCTCGGCGCCCGGACGGCAGGCGCGCGCTCTCGCGACGGCCGCCCGCAGCCGCGCCGGCGTGAGCTTACCGGGCAGCAGGCGCGTCCCGGCCGCGGCCACCTCCACGTGGCGCGCGACCTCGAGTTGGTCACGGCCAAACGGGATCACGCAGACCGGGACGCCGGCCGCGAGGGCCTTTTGCGTAATGCCCATTCCGCCGTGGCAGACGACGACCGCGGCGCGCGGGAGGAGCGGGCCGTGGGGGACGAACCGCTCCACGTGGGCGTTCGGCGGCGGGCGGAACTTGCCCGGGTCCACCGCCGCGCTGGTGGCGACGACGAAGACGTCCTCGCCGGCGAGCGCCTCGAGCGCGGTTTCAATCAGCCGGCCGTCGTCCTGGAACTCGGTCGAGCAGGTGACAAGGACCAGCGGCTTCGAGACGCCGGCGAGAAAGGCGGGCGGTCCGCCGGGCGGCTCCCAGGTTCCGGGGCCGATCATCACCACGTTCGCGGGGCGCGCGGCGCACGCGTATTCGAATGGCTCGGCCGTGTAATAAAGGATGCGGGGCGCGGTGCGGCCCTGGTCCGCCATATGCGCGATGGGCCCCAGGCCGACCCGCGCGCGCACGGAATTGAGCCTCGGCAGATGGCGATTGACGACGCCATGGACGATCTTGCCCAGGACCGCGTCGCGCAGGCGGCCGACAAAGCCCACGCGCGGCGCGAGGCCGGGGCCAAACGGCGGAAGACCGGGCAATCGCCACGGTAGGAAATAGGGCATGAACAGCGCCCACGGCAACCCCGACTTCTCGGCCACGGCCGCGGCGCCCCAGCAGTTGAAATCGACAAGCAGCCCGTCGGGACGCTCCAGGGATATCGCGGCCTCGAGGTCGGGGATCTCGTGGGCTCCCCGGGCGACGAAGACCTTCACCGCGCTGTCGAGCGCGCCGGTCACCGATTTACCCCAGTCGTCGTGCAGGATGGCCTCGACAGCCGGCGAGAGGGCCCGTGCGCGGAGGCCTGCCGCCGCCATGTGCGGCAGCTCGGCTGCGAGCGTGACCAGGGCCACCTCGTGGCCGCGGCCCTGCAACTCGCGCAAGACGGGGACGGTGGGAAAGAGATGCCCGCGTGCCGGGGACGTGTAGCAAAGCAGCTTTCCCATTGGTTACATCGAGATGGCCTGGACCATTTCCAGAACGGCCCGCTCCGCCTCGGCGCGCTTCATGCCGAGGTCGCGGCGAAACAGCTTCCAAACATAGACGTCGGTCGCGGCGATGAGCTGGGCACGGCGCCGCGCGCGCGCCCGCCCTCGGGGGAGCGCGGCAGCGAAGACCCGCTCCACCCACGCCGCGTGCGTCGCCCGCCCGGCGCGGACCAGCCTGGCGATGCGCGGAATCTGCTCTTCCTGCTCGAGCAGCCGCAGCACGATGGCTCCCCACTCCTCGTAATGATCGAACAGGTTCTGCACCGCCTCGGGGAGATTGCCGGAAGGCGCGGCGCCCCGTTGCGTGAGGATGCGCGCCCGGGCGTCGGCGGCGCCGATGGTGAACAGGGCCTCTTTCGAGCCGAACCGCCGCAGCACCGTCTGCAGCGTCACCCCCGCACCAGAGGCCACCGCGCCCAGCGTGATCTGGTCGTACGGGCGGAGGGCAAGCAGGCGCTCCATGGCGCCGAGGATGCGCCGCCCGGTTTCGGCGGTGGCTTTCGCGCGCGTCCGCATGGAATAGCTGCGCGTCTTGATTTTCATGTTAGTTGTGCTAACATCAAATGTCACGGAGGGCCAGCGGGTCTCGGGTCCTGCGCCACCGGCCAGGTTGCAGCTGCACTGTCAATCCTTGGAGGGTAATCCACATGCACCGTTCACACGCTCTCGCCACCGCGGCGTTCTTTGCGCTTCTCGCCTGCAACACGGGCACGAACCCGGCGTCACGAACGAGCCGGCCGGCCGCGCTCAAATCCGACGACGGGCATGCAGACTGCGGGGAAGACGACCTCTGCAGTTCGGAGTTTGGCGGCTGGCGGGTGACCTCGGGCCGCGTGCTGCACGGATCCGCGCCCGGGACCATCACCGGTTCGTTCACCCTGGAGCGCATCGACCCGTCCAGCCCCGCCCAGCGCGTCGGCGGCGCGTGCTTCTTCGCCGATCTCGGCCCGGGCACACCCTGCCACACCGACGCCGACTGCGCGGCGGTGCCGGAGCCCCAGTCCGGACACTGCATGAGCCCCGACGGCTCTGACGAGAAGAAGGCGTGCTGGACCCGTCCCGGCGGCGGCGAATACTGCATCGGGAGGGGCATCGATCACTCCCCGGGAACCTTCACTTTCCCGAATATCCCCGCTGCCGTCGGGGCCGATCTGTCCTTCACCCCGCGCTGGATGATCGTGAGCTGTCTCAGCGACAGGGACCCGATTACCCACGTGCCCGGATGCGCGACAACCCTGCCGGGGCACTACGTCTATTCGCGCGGTCCCGCCAGCGCCGACCCCCCTGAGACGGAAGGGGACTCGAACCGCGCTGGGCACCGGTGAGCCTGGTCGCGCTGCTGATAGGCGCGAGCCAAACGCCGAGTGACAGCGCGACAAGTGCGACGGCATCTTCAGAAAGTTGATCGCCGCCGGGCTATCGCTGCGCCCGCGGGCGCAGCGCGCGCTTCTCCGACCCCGCGAGCCAGCCGCGCGCCTCGCCGCTCCGGTCGCGTTCGGGAACGGGGATCAGGGCGCGGCGCGCCTCCACTGCCGGCACGCCCGCGCGGAGCCGCCTCCGCCGGCTCGTACCCCTCAGCGTAGTTGGCGGAGGAGACAGGATTCGAACCTGTGAGCCCTCGCGGGCCAGTGGTTTTCAAGACCACCGCCTTCAGCCACTCGGCCACTCCTCCGCAGGAGTTAGCGCGAGATCTTATGACGGCAAGCGTGCGGGGTACAGCGAACGATGTACCAATCGCGCACCGCCGGGCCCTGCGTCAGCCGCCGGGCGTGGTGGTCCGGTACGACCAGCACGGGGCCGCGGCGGAGGCGGCTCATGGTTGCGGAGTGGTCACGCGCGGTTTCGTAGCACGGCCGCGCGCCCGGCGGATCTGGTCCGCAGCTTGGTAGGCGCTTCCGTTGGAGTGTGCCCTCCGGTGCGGCGGGACGAGCCGCCCGCCGCACCGGAGTTGAAATCAAGGGACGCGATCTACTTCAGTGTCCCCCGGTGCAGGAGCGGCACTGCGTGGTGGAGAGGCTGACCCGGTGCTCGGCAGATGCCTCGTGGTTCGTCAACGTCCCGCGGTTCTGCGAGCAAACCAGGAATTGCGCGACCCGGGCGCAGGTGCTGCAAGGCAGCGCTCCTTGATTTTCCGGCCAGCGATGGCCGCCGTACCTGAGGAAGGTATTGATCGCTCGGTTCTCGGACGTGTTCGCCACGCCGTGCGGCAAAGCTGCGTGGTAGTTGCTGGTCAACTGGCCGCTCGCGGCCGCAGCACCGCCAGACGCGCTCATGAGCTCCGGGACCCCGAAGCAGCGCCCACTCCGCACCAGCCCTCGACGGAAGCCGCTCGCCGAAGTGGTCCTATGTTGACCGTGGTCATCGCACCAGGAGTCGCCGCCGAACGTGGTCTGCCCTACGCCAAACCCGTGCGTGTACCGCCATTGAGGAGGAGTGTGTTCGGTGTCGTAGCGCCGTCGAGGCCGTAGTCCGGTGGCGCGTTGGCGTTGTAGCGGTCGTCATTGTGCGCGCCCGCCGTATGCGTGCCCTGCCGTTGGTATGCCAGTCTGTCAGCGGTAGGTGCATCTTGCGCGGGCGGGTTCGGAGGCGCACGGAAAGTTCTTCCGCCGTGCGTGCTGCCCGAGCTGAGAAAATGGATCGCGGCAGGGATGGGGTTGCGCGCACCGAAGGCGTTTTCGTCGTGACCTATGCCGTCGTGATCCCTCCCGCTGGTGAGATGTCCGGCCGTGGCGTGTCCGCCTTCGAAGGCGCTGACCACCTGCAGGTAGCAATCAGGCAGCGCCCCGCTAGCGGTGGCGCCGCCGCCGCTGCTCGCGTCGCCGCCGTGGTGGTCCGCGGCGGTGCCGTGGGTAGTCGTCGAATGGCCCGTAGTCGAATGGCCCGTAGTCGAATGGCCCGTAGTCGAATGGCCCGTAGTCGAATGGCCCGTAGTCGAATGGCCCGTAGTCGAGTGGCCCGTAGTCGAGTGGCCCGTAGTCGAGTGGCCCGTAGTCGAGTGGCCCGTCGTCGAGTGGCCCGTCGTCGAGTGGCCCGTCGTCGAGTGGCCCGTAGTCGAGTGGCCCGTCGTCGAATGGCCCGTCGTCGAGTGGCCAGTCGTTGAATGGCCTGTCGTCGAGTGCCCCGTCGCGGGGCCGGTCTCGCAGCTCTGCGTGGCCTCATGCCAGTTGCGGCCCGCCGGGCATGCACATCGGTTGTTACGGCACACTTTCCCGTGCGTACAAGCAGGGCTGCAGGTGGCGCGCGCTTGCGAACTCACAGCGAGGATCGCTCCAAGCGCCAACAAGGCGCCTATCAAAGAACGCGGCAGGTTCATGCTTCCTCCAGGGGTGGGGATGATCTTCCATATCAATATTCGAACCGTCTGCAAACCGGACCGAATTCGCCCTGGGCTGTGTGAACCCGCACGGCCGGAGGTGCCGCCACCGCCGGACCGACTACCGCCTCCCACGTCGGAGAGCGGGACCCGAGCGCGCGCTCGTTCGCGATTGCCCTGGTCTACTCCAGGTCTTCCGCGAGGACGTGCTCGCTTGCGACCGCTGCGCGACGCCAGCTTCAAGATCGGCGTGCGCAGGGTTCCCATGGTCCAGGCGCGAAAATGGAAGCGGTTGAGTCTGGTCGTGCGGCGCTGGCGAATGCCTGGCCGAATCTCGGCATGTGTCGGCGTCGTTGTCATGACCGATTGTACGCGGCCGGCTTCTTTGCAATTGTCTTGGGCTCTCCCCTACCCTCGAGACCACCCATGCCGAAGTTTGCCCTCTCGTTTGTCCTGGCGCTCGCGCTCGCCTTTGCCACCGCCGCGGAGGCGAAAAAGAAGCCGAAGTCGTCGCCGGACGAGTCGGCCGGGTCTGACTCGCCCAAGGGAAAGAAAGACAAGAAAGGAAAGGACGCCAAGGGGAAGGGGTCGTCGGTCGCGCTCGATCCCGACGCATACCGGAAGCAATACCTGTCGATGAAGTTCAAGGCCGAAGGCGAGACCATCCACCTCTCGATGCCCCACGTCGAATACCAGAACCCGCACTACAACAAGCTGATGAGCGAGGCCAAGCCGCTCAAGGACACGATGCTGATGCTGGTCAACGCCGAGCTAAAGAAGGACAAGGCCGGCCTCGACGCGCTCACCGCGCCAATCAAACTCAAGACCAATGATCCAATCATCCTTTATGTCTTTACCGGCGAAGGGTCGCCCGCGCAGATCCAGGCGGTGCTGAAGATCGCGGCGCATTTCAAGGACAAGCTCGGCAGCCACTGGCAGGACAAGGGCAGCCTGAAGGAGTCGCTGCAGGACTTCTATCACCGCGCCATCGGACTCAACTGCAATGGCTTCGTCGGCAACTTCGCCACCGCGGCGGGCACGGGCCAGTCGCCTCGCACCAGCATCAGCGCCTATGCGCCGCCGGCCCGGCGAATCAAGAAGATCGCCGAGATCCAGCGCGGCGACGTGATGGTGTGGAAGAACGGCGCTCACATCACGCTCATCGAGAAGAACCTGGGCGGCGGTCAATTCAACGTCGTCGAGTCGGCCAGCGAGAACGGCGCCGAGGGCCTGGGTCCCACCAAGTGGGAAATCAAGGAGACCGGCAGCGACGTGCTGCACGCCACGCGCATCGGCGCGGCCGGCTCGGTCCGCGACATCTATGTGGCTCGCTTGAAGTAGCGACCCGGAACTCCGCAAGCTTACGCACGGCGAGCGCAACCACCAGGTCGCGCTCGACGTCGCCACTGATCCGCTCTCGGCTTGGCGATTCGCGCTAAGGTCCCCGCGCAGCCCGCCATGGCGCGGTCAGGGGACACCAAATGAAACTCTCGGGAAACACGATTCTCATCACGGGCGGCAGCGTCGGAATCGGCCTGGCGCTGGCGAAGAAGTTCGTCGAGCTCGGCAATGAGGTCATCATTACCGGGCGTCGGCAGGACAAGCTCGACGCGGCGGTCAAGGAGCAGCCCAAGCTCAAGGCGATGCAGAGCGACGCGGCCGACCCGCGCGCGATCGCGGAGCTGGGACGCGAACTCAAGCAGAAGTATCCCGCGCTGAACGTGCTGGTGAACAACGCCGGCGTGATGGTCTATCGAAACCTGGGGATCCCCGAGGACGACCTCGCCGCCCTCACCTCGGAGATTGAGATCAACCTCTCGGGCCCGATTCGAATGGTGTCGGCGCTCGTCGAGCAACTCAAGGCCAACAAGGGCACCATCATCAACGTCTCTTCGGGGCTCGCGTGGGTGCCGCTGACGGCAGCGCCGATCTACTCGGCGACCAAGGCGGCCCTCCACTCGTACACGATCACGCTCCGGCAGCAGCTTGCCG
This sequence comes from Myxococcales bacterium, assembly GCA_038231075.1. Taxonomy (GTDB): domain Bacteria; phylum Myxococcota; class Myxococcia; order Myxococcales; family 40CM-4-68-19; genus JBBRMA01. The sequence goes on from JBBRMA010000039.1 coordinate 6,994, forward strand.
CGCAGGGCGTCGAGGTCATCGAGCTGATGCCGCCGGCCGTCAAGACCGAGCTGGCCGCCTATCCCGACGACGCCAGCTTCAAGATCATCTCGACCGACGAGCTCGTCGAGGCGACCCTCAAGGCGCTCGCCAAGGGCACCTCGGAGATCCTGCCGGGCCAGGCGAACCAGCTGCGCTTCATGTCGCGGGTCGCTCCGGGGTTCATCCAGGGCCAGCTCGAGAAAGGCTCGAAGAGCCTGATTCCATCGGGCCCCCACTAAGGGCATGTCCCCAGTGACGGAGCTCGGCCTCTCGTCGATTGGCGGGGGATTCTTCCTCGAGAGTGGCCCGATCATCCCCTGGAGGCCAGCAAAGGGCGCACCGCGAACGGGGCGCGCGCATCTGGCTCCCTAGCTGCACACGCAGCGAAGGGACCCGATGGCCGACTCCAAATTGTTCTCCCCCTACAAGCTCGGCCGCATCGAGCTGAAGAACCGCGTCGTCATGGCGCCGATGACGCGCAGCCGCGCGATCGGCAACGTGCCCGGCGAGCTGTCGGCCACTTACTATGCGCAGCGGGTCGAGGCGGGGCTGATCGTCACCGAGGGGACTTCGCCCTCTCCCGACGGCCTCGGCTACCCGCGCATTCCCGGCCTCTTCAACGCGGCGCAGGTGAGCGGCTGGAAGAAGACCACCAGCGCCGTGCACGCGGCGGACGGCCACATCTTCGTGCAGCTCATGCACACCGGGCGCGTCACTCATCCAGACAACCTCCCCGCGGGCGGAAGAGTGCTGGCGCCGTCGGCCGTCGCGCTCGGCGGCGAGGGCATGTACGTGGACGGAAAGGGAATGCTGCCGACGCCGGTGCCGGCGGCCATGACCGAGGCCGACATCGAGGCGGCCATCGAGCAATATGCGCGCTCGGGGCAGCTCGCCATCGAGGCCGGCTTCGACGGCGTGGAGCTGCACGGCGCCAACGGCTACTTGATCGACCAGTTCCTCAACACGGCGGCAAACCAGCGCACCGATCGGTGGGGCGGCTCGGTCGAAAATCGCATCCGCTTCGCGGTCGAAGTGGCCAGGCGCACGGCGGCGCGCATCGGCGGCGATCGGGTCGGCATCCGCGTCTCGCCGTACGGCGCTTTCAACGGCATGAAGTCCGAAGACGAGGCGGTCGAGGAAGTCTTCGAGTCGCTCGCCCGCGCCTTGTCCGCGCTGGGCCTCGTCTACCTGCACGTCGTCGATCACAGCTCGATGGGCGCGCCGCCGGTCAAGCCGAGCGTCAAGCGCAGGCTACGCGAGGCGTTCGCCGGCACCGTCATCCTCTCGGGCGGCTACGATCGCGGACGCGCCGAGGCCGACCTGATCGAAGGGCGCGGTGATCTATTCGCCTTCGCCAAATCGTTCATCTCGAACCCAAGGCTCGTGACCAGGCTGCGCGAGGGCAAGCCGCTCGCGCCTCCCGACCAGGCGACGTTCTATACGCCCGGGCCCACGGGATATATCGACTATCCGCTTGAGTAAGACTTACTTGAGTGGCGTCAGCTTCTCGAGACCGCCCATATAAGGACGGATAGCAGCGGGCAGCACCACGCTGCCGTCCTCCTGCTGGCCGTTCTCGAGAATAGCGACCACGGTGCGGCCCACCGCGAGGCCGCTGCCGTTGAGCGTGTGCACGAGCTGCGGCTTGTCTCCCGCCGCCGGCCGGAAGCGAATCTGCGCCCGCCGCGCCTGGAAGTCGTCAAAGGTCGAGCAGCTCGAGATCTCGCGAAACGCGTCCTGGCCGGGCAGCCACACTTCGAGGTCGTAGCACTGGGCGGCGTTCGCGCCCATGTCGCCGGCGCAGAGCAGCACCACGCGGTGGTGCAGGCCCAGGCGCTTGAGAGGCTCCTGTGCGTCCTCGACCAGCTGTGCGAGCGCGGCCTGGCTGGCCTCGGGCTTCTCGAAGCGCACCAGCTCGACCTTGTGGAACTGGTGCTGCCGGACCAGGCCCTTGGTGTCCTTGCCGTAGCTGCCCGCCTCGCTGCGGAAGCACGGCGAGTAGGCGGCGTACTTCTTCGGCAGCTCGGCGCCGTCGAGGATCTCGTCGCGGTGGTAGTTGGTCACCGGCACCTCCGCGGTGGGGATCAGATAGAGCGCGGGGTCGCTGGTGGTCTTGAAGAGATCGGCCTCGAACTTGGGCAGCTGCCCCGTGCCGCGCATCGAGTCGGCGTTGACGAGGTACGGCGGGATCATCTCGACGTAGCCGCGCTCTCTGTGCACATCGAGGAAGAAGGTGACCAGCGCCCGCTCGAGCCGCGCCAGATCGCCGAGGTAGAACGCGAAGCGCGCGCCGCTGACCTTTCCGGCGCGCTCGAAGTCGAGCAGGCCGAGCGCCTCGCCGAGCGCGTCGTGCTGCTTGGGCGCGAAGGCGAAGGCGGGCTTGTCGCCCCAGGTGCGCGCGACGACGTTCTCTTCCATCGAGTGGCCGTCGGGCACCTCGGCGCGCGGGAAGTTCGGCACCGAGAGCAGCGCCGTCTCGATGGCGGTCTCGATCTCCTTGAGCGCGTGCTCCTTGCTCTTCACTTCCTCCGAGAGCGTCTTGAGTTGCGCGCGCAGCGCGGCCTGCTCGTCGCCCTTCAGCGTGCGCATCTGCTCACTGGCCTTCTTCTGCTCGGCCCGCTGCTGTTCACTATTGGTGATGAGCGACTTGCGCTCGGCGGCCAGCGCTTCGATGGGGGCGAGGGCATCGGCGGCGGCCTGGCTACGCCTTACGAGGCGCGCCTTGGCCTCATCGAGATTGGCGGCGACCCACTTCAAATCGAGCAAAGCATCCTCCGGGAGCAGATGTCCGCGCCGGTAGTATTGCTCGCCAACGCGCAGGTCAATCGCATAGGCTCGCCGGCCGTTCATGCCAGACGTCCCGGACAAGAGCGACGCCGACCTCCTCGAGGCGTTCAGGGGCGGCGACCAGAAGGCCTTCGAGGTGCTGGTGCGCCGCTACCAGCGGCCCGTGCTGGCCATCGCGCGCCGCTTCGCCGCCGACTCTGACGAGGCCGAGGACCTGGCCCAGCGCGCCTTCATCAACGCCGCCGAGCGCGCGGGCGGCTGGCGCGGCGGCTCGTTCAAGTCGTGGCTCTTCCGCATCGTCGTCAACCTGGCCAAGAACCACGTGCGCGACACCTCGCGCTTCGACCGCAGCGACGAGGCGAGCGAGGCCGAGGCCGAGCCCACCGCGCCCGAGGCGCACGACAAGCTCGAGCAGGCCGAGGACCGCGAGGCGCTCCGCCAGGCAGTCGCAAAATTGCCCAAGCGCCAGCGCGAGGTGCTGCTCCTGCGCATCGACGGCGACCTGCCCTTCGCCGAGATCGGCCAGACACTCGGGATCACCGAGGTCAACGCCAAGGTGAACTTCCATCACGCGGTCCAGAAGCTGAAGACGCTCATGGCCGCCGGGTCCTAGGGCGTGTCCGCAAACTCCTCCCGTCGCCAGAGGGCCGACGACCGGCGCATCGCCGCGTTGCTCGTCGTCGCCGTACAGAAAGTACGGCTCCCTCCTCGTGCCTTGCGCTGCTTGGTCCTCATCCCTCGGGCTCGGTCCGGAGTTTGCGGACACGCCCTAGAACAACGGCGACCAGGTTTCAAAGAGGATCAATCCTTGGGGCGCTCCGGCGCTGGAGCGCCTCCGCTCTTGCGGGGAGTACCCCGCAACGCCCCCCGGCTGCGTGGAGTGTCCGAGGCGACTCCTCCAGGTGCAGCCCGCTGGGTGGCGGCTGCGTGCTGAAGATGGAACAATTTGAGTTCGAAAAACCCCCCATCGAGAATCGCAAATAGAACGGCGGCGGGACGATGGGCCGGGCGCGCTTTTGGGTGCCGCCGGCACGAGCCGTCGACCTCGCCAAAAGGGCAGGCGCGGGGCCCGGTGCGCGCACGACCCATCGTCCCGCCGACGGGCGGTCGCGCCACTCTCACGCCCCGCGCAGCGGCCCTGGCCGGAGGCCAAAGCCTGGCCGGAGGCCAAAGCCCGCGCAGCAACCCGCTATGGTCGGCAGGTCTTGGCCGCAATCCCCAGATAGGTCGTGCTCTGGCAGGTGCCTGCAGCGCAGTCGGCGGTCGAGAGGCACGCCTGGTAGCAGACGCCGGAGGTGGCTGTCGTCGAGGCCTCGACCGGGACGCCCTCGGCGGCCACCATGCACTCGCCGGTCTTGCACTCGGCAGAGGCGGCGCAGACCGCCCCGCCCGACTTCTTGCCCGCGCCGAGCGAGGGCGCGCACTGCAGCGCGAAGCTGAAGCTGCGGCACTTTCCGGTGGGCCCGAACATGCCCGCGCTGGCGCCGTAGACGCCGCCCGGGTTCGGGTTGTTCGCGGCCGTGTTGCAGACGCCGGTGTAGCCGGTGGCCGCGCCGCCCGAGGTGGTCGGGCACTGCGAGTCGAGGGTGCAGCTGGCGTTCTGGTCCGACGAGAATGTGTACGCGCGCTTGTACGGAGCGCAGACCCGCGGCGTGGCCGGGTCCTTCGAGAAGCCCGCGCAGTCGGCGTCGTGCACGCAGCCGCCGCCGAAGCAGGCTCCGTAGCGCGGGTAGCCCATCACGCCCTTGTGGCCGGTGGCCGTCGGCGAGAGCGGCAGTCCCGCGACGTCGTCGCAGCGCATGCCGGCGAGCGAGCCGCACTCGTTCATCTCGCAGAAGCCGCCGCTGCACCGGTCGCCGATGGCGCAGTCGCCCGCGGCCACGCAGGCCTTCTTGCAGATGCCGCTGCCGCAGACGCCGGCCGTGGTGTCGCTGAGCGTGCAGGCGGCACCGGCGGCGGCGGTGCCGCAGATGTCCACGTTCGGCGGGTTGCACGAGCCAAGGCAGAAGCCGTCGGTCGGCGCAAAGCCGGTGAGGCCGATGCCCAGCTCGAACGACTGCAGCTTGTCCGCGGTGAGGCAGACGCCGCTCGCGCACTCGCCGCTCGAGGCGCACTTGTTGCCCGCGCGCCCGACGCCCGCGGTGGCGGGGGCGCAGTAGGTCTGCCAGCTCGAGCCCGCGTGCGTCGGCTGGGCCACGCAGGTGCGCGCGAACCCGGCGCTGCCCACGTTGGCGCAGTCGTTCAAGTTGCGGCAGCCGGTGGCGCACGAGGACGCCCGGCCCAGCGCGGCATTGGCGCTGAACGTCATGTCGAAGCAGAAGCTCGGGTTGGCCGCCGAGCATCCGCCGCTCGGGCAGGTGGCCGGATCGTCCTGGTTGCGCGTGCAGTCCGCGGTGGTCGTGCAGGCGGCGAAGCAGGTCGAGGGGCCGTCCACGAGGCAGAGGCCGCTCCTGCAGTCGTCGTTGCCGTCCTGGGTGCAGTCGGTCCCGGCGCCGCCCTCGGCGGAAGCAGCGGTGGGCGTGAACTGGCAGACCTCGAGGATGTTCTGCGCGGGGTTCTCCGCCGGCAGGACCGAGGGCGCGCAGTACAGGCTCGCGCTGGTCCGATTGCCGAGCGTGGACCCGCAGTCGCCGAGGCCGCTCGACCCCTTGTCGGTCGCGCAGGTCTTGCCCCACTTGGACGCGGGCCCGCAGTAGCCCATCAGCTCCGGTGCCGCCGAGGCGTCGAGCGCGCCCACCAAGGCGTTGCAGGCGCCGCTCGCACAGGTCGAGGTCTTGGCCGGATCGCAGAGCGCGGCGCAGACGCCGGTGGCCGCGCTGGTCGGCGCGCAGATCAAGCTCCACTCGCACGAGTCCACCTTGGTCGGGTCACACGCGGCGCCGATCGCGCCGTGGGCGTTGGCCGGGGCGCAGAAGCCGAAGAGCTTCTTCGTCGCGTCGAAGTCGATCCACTCGCAGACCTTTCCGGCGGCCACGGCCGTGCACGGATTGCCCGCCGCGTAGGGGTCGCAGACCGTGCGGCAGACGTTGCCCGCGGCCTCGCCGATGCAGATCAGGCCGCTGTTGCACGAGCCGTCGGAGGCGCACGGCTGCCCCTCAGCGCCGACTGGCGGAGGCTTGCACGTGTGCGTGGGCGTGTCGCAGATCAGCCCGTTCTGGCAGTCGCCGTTCACCACGCACTGCACGCACGCGCGCGGCGTCGTCCCGGTGTTGCAGACCGTTCCGGTGGGGCAGCAGTTGTTGTTGGCGGTGCAGGCCGGAAGGACGTCGCAGGCGGGCGGCTTGGCGATGCAGGTGTTGCTGCTCGAGCAGATCTTGCTGGCGTCGTTGCAGTCGGCGTTCTTGACGCAGGCGACGCAGGCCGTGGTCGCGCCGCTCTCCCGGCACACCGGTGTCGGCGCCGCGCAGTCGGTGCCCTGGGTGGCCACGGTGCAGGTGGGCGCGCAGGCATTGGCCGCCGTGCACTTCTGGCCGGGCATGCAGTCGCCGGCGGCGAGGCAGGCGACGCAGGTGTTCGGCGTCGTCCCGTTGGCCAGGCACTTGGGCGTGGTCCCGCTGCAGTCGGCGTCCTTGGTGCAGCGCGCCTGGCAGACGTTCTTGGCCGTGCACTGCTGGGTGAGCGGGTCGCCGCAGTCCTTGTCGACCAGACAGGCGACACAGACGTTGCCGGCCGCCTGCACCTTGCAGTGCGGATGGGTCAAGTCCGACGCGGCGCAGTCGGCGTCGATCTGGCACGGACCCTTGAACTGGCAGGTGTGATCGGTCTGGCAGACGCTCCCGGTCGGGCAGTCGGGCGTGGCGAGGCAGGCCACGCAGACGTGCGGCGTGTCGTTCAGATCGCAGATCGAAGCCTGCGGATTGGTGCAGTCGGTGTTGGCGCCGCACCCTTTGGCCTGGCAGGTGTTGTCGGCGGCGCAGAGGTTCCCGGCCGGGCATTGGGTCGAGTCCACGCAGGCCACGCACATGCCCGCGGCGCCGCCCGTTCCGACCTTGCAGTGCGGCAGCGCGCCGTTGCAATCGGTGTCGCCGGTGCAGCTGTTGCTGGTCTTCGGCACGCAGGCTCGCTGCGGCGAGCAGATGAGGCCGGGCTTGCAGTCCGTGTCGGCCAGGCAGACGACGCAGTTGCCGCTCTTGGTGTCGCAGACGGGCGTGGGCGCGGCGCAGTCGGTTTTGGCCTGGCAGCGGGGCGGCGCGGTGCACTGGTGCTGGGTGTTGCACACCGGCGTGGCCGGATTGGTGCAGTCGCCGCCCGACAGGCACTGGACGCAGACGCGGAGCGTGCCGTCGCAGACTGGCAGCGAGGGGTCCTTGCAGTCGGCGTTCTGGCTGCACGAGGGTTGACTGACGCAGACGCCTCTCTGGCAGAGCCGCGCCTGGCCGCAATCGTGGACTTGCAGGCACTGGACGCACGCGCCCGAGGCGGTGTTGCAGAACGGCGTCGAGGGCCTGGCCGAGCAGTCCAGGTCGGCCTTGCAGGCGGCGGCCTGTCCCGTCACGCAGCACCCGCTCGCGCAGCGCTGCGAGAGGCCGCAGTCCGTGTCCACGCCGCAGCTCTGCGAGCCGAAGCCGCAGCCCGGGCTGACGCAGTGACCCGCGACGCACTCCTGCGTGCTCGGGCAGTCTTTGTTGGCGCTGCAGTCGGCCGAGCGGCCGCCGCCGCAGCCGAGGAGGGCCGCGGTGCAGGCGAGCGACAAGGCGGTCAGAAGAGAGCGCATTGGGGTGATCGTCCGCTACAGAGCGCGGTTGACGCAACCCGATCAACGGCGGACGGGCAACCGTCGGAGGCTCGTGGCATCAGAGCCCGGAACGCTCACAGGAGGCAGGAATGGAGATGCGCAAGCTTGGCAAGCAGGGACTGGTGGTGCCGGCGCTCGGCCTTGGCTGCATGGGCATGAGCGAGTTCTACGGCGCCACCAGCGAGACCGAGGCGCTCGCGACCCTCGACCGGGCGCTGGGCCTTGGCATCACCTTCCTCGACACGGCAGACGCCTACGGGCCCTTCAAGAACGAGGAGCTCCTCGGCCGGGCGCTCGAGGGAAAGCGCGACCGCGTCATCCTCGCCACCAAGTTCGGCAACGTGCGCGGCGAGGACGGGTCGTGGAAGGGCATCAGCGGCCGGCCCGAGTACGTGCGCGCCTGCTGCGACGCCTCGCTCAAGCGGCTGCGCACCGACCACATCGATCTCTACTACCAGCACCGCGTGGACCCGAACGTGCCCATCGAGGACACCGTCGGCGCCATGGCCGAACTGCAAAAGGCCGGCAAGGTGCGCCACCTCGGCCTCTCGGAGGCCGCGCCCGCGACCATCCGCCGCGCCCACGCGGTCGCCCCCATCTCCGCCTTGCAGACCGAGTACTCGCTCTGGAGCCGCGAGGTCGAGGACGAGGTGCTGCCCACCGTGCGCGAGCTCGGCATCGGCTTTGTCGCCTACAGCCCGCTCGGCCGCGGCTTCCTCACCGGGCGCTTCCAGAAGCCCGAGGACATCCCCGCGGACGACTATCGCCGCAACTCGCCCCGCTTCCAGGGCGAGAACTTCGGCAAGAACCTGCGCCTCGTCGAGCACGTGCAGGCGCTGGCCAAGGAGAAGGGCTGCACGGCCTCGCAGCTGGCGCTGGCCTGGGTGCTCTCGCGCGGCAAGGACATCGTGCCCATCCCCGGCACCAAGCACGTCAAGCTGCTCGAGGAGAACGCGGGCGCGCTCTCGGTTGCGCTCACGGCGGCGGACCTCGCGCGCATCGACGCCATCGCGCCCAAGGGCGTCGCCGCGGGCGACCGCTACCACGCGCAGGGCATGAAGAGCGTGCACCGGTAGGGGGAATGCCAATGGGCAGGCAAATCAGCACCGGTAGGGTACCGGCCGCCGGCAGGCAGAGGCCCGCCGCGCGGCACGGGCGCCCACCCGCGTTCTGTGGCTCGCTGCGCTCGCAGCGATCGGATTTCTTGCCGCGGGAGCCCTTGATCCTCGCGACGGGCCTCTGCCTGCCGGCGGCCTGTTTATCTGCCTGACATTGGGAGGGGGGTGAAGGAGACGTCAGGTGGTCGCGCTTGAGGACTCAAGCTGACTCACTGGATTTCTTATTCCGATAGGCCGCGGGCAGGCGGGATGGCGTCGAGCGCCTTGAAGACCTCGTCGGTGGTGGGGTCGTAGACCTCGCGCTGCAGGAAGACGCGGCGGAAGATCCACCAGTCGCTCGCCACCACCGCGCAGAGCGAGACGGCCAGCACCGCGTTGCGCAGCTTCAGCCCGCGCGTGACGCGCAGCAGATACCAGGCCGCGAGCAGGCAGATGAGCGAGTCGACGGCCGGGACGAAACGAAGAGACATCGACACCAGCGCGAACGAGAGCAGCGAGAGCCCGATCAGCGCGGCCAGCTGCGCGGGCTTTTCAGTGTCCTCGTCGCGCAGCACCGCCAGCGCGCCGGCCGCGCCGATGGCCAGCAGGACCGGCAGCGGCGAGAGGGCGAGCAGATCGATCAGATAGCGATGGAGCGGCCCCGATTGGAACTGCCGCGGGTAGTCGGTGTCGAGCGCCAGAAGCGAGATCCGCAGCATCTCGAAGTATTGGGCAAGCGTCCCGGTCAGCGCGCAGTAGCCGAGGTAGCAGAGGACCGGCGCCAGCAGCAGCCAGAGATCGGTGCGCAAGAAGCCGCCGCGCCTCCGCCAGCGCCAGAGCCAGAGCGCGAGCAGGCCGGGCGCGTAGAGGCCGAAGGTCTCCTTGAACGAGAGCGCGAGGGCGACCAGGAGCACCGCGACCAGGGCCAGCGCGCCCCGCGGCTCCTCGCGCGGCGCATCGAGCAGGCGCAGCACGGCCCAGAGCGCGGCCAGCACGGCGGCGCAGACCAGCTCGTCGGTCAGCGCGCGCCGGCCGAGCGCAAGCTGCAGCGGCGAGAAGGCCACCAGCGCCATCCCGAGCAGCGCCGCCTCCTCGCCCACCAGCCGGCGCCCGACCAGCCAGGTCAAGAGCACCGCCGCGATGCCGCCGAGAGTCGAGAGCCAGGTGAGCGTTCGCCAGTCGCAGGCCGCGGACACCCGGCAGGCCGCCGCCGCCGTCAGGTAGTACCCAAAGCGGTGCAAGCCCGGATACGCCCAGTGGGCGCGGTCGGCGATGAAGGCTCGCGCCGCGTGCGGATACTCGATCAGCGGACCGAGCGCGAAGCGCTGCGCGAGCAGGAGGTAGTGCGTCTCGTCGGCGCGGGAGAACTTGCTGACGTCGTTGACCGAGACGCGCACCAGGGCCGCGGCGGTGAGGATCGCCACGGCGACGAGCCGCCTGCGCGGAGGGCTCATGTCGGCCGTGCGTCTTTGGTCAGCACCACCTTCGGGTAGGCGACGCGGAAGCCATGGCGCTCCATGTTGCGCTGGCTGGCGCTGCCCGGCGCCGTGCTCGAGACCCCCAGCGTGCAGCCGCGCCGCCCTGCCTCGGCGAGCCGCGCGCGGATGAGCGCGCCCTGCGCACCCTGCCCGCGGTGGCGCGGAAGCACCGAGGTTCCGGCCAGCGTTGCAGTCTCGTCGCCGAGGTAGAGAAATCCGGCGCCGATCAGCGCGCCCGCGGAGAGGGCCCCGTAGAGCTGCAGGCGCTCCGAGGGCTGCAGGGCGGGCATGGCCTTGAGGGCCTCGTCCGGGACGGCCTCGGGCTCGACGTCCATGAAGCCGGCCATGATCACGCGCTGGCAAGCGGCGGCCTCGTGCAAGCCCAGGCGGCGCACTTCAAGGTGGGCGGGGAGCTGCGCCTCGATCGCGCCGGCCAGCGGCCGCTGCCAGACGAACTGGAACTCCTTGATGACATATCCCCGGGCGGCGAGCGCGGCGAAGAGCTCGGGCGCGGCCATCGCGCACAGCTCGTACTGAACGGCCCCGCCGCCGCGTCCGAGGTGCGACTCGACCGCGTCCAGCTCGGCGTCGGTGAGCGGCCGGTCCAGCCCCATGCAGAGCGCCTGGGTCAGCGGATGGCCGAGGCCCGCGAAGACGGCGACGCCGCCCCCGACCTCGAGCAGCGCCGCTTGCGAGGCCGGCACGAGCCGCTGCAGGTCCTCGCACGCCGAGCGGTTCACCTCTGCCTGCGCGCGCTCGGCCCGCACCGCCAGCGCACGCCACGATTGGTTGCGGCCGCGCTGGATGCTCTCCAGCTCTTCTGCCAGGGTCTCGGTCATGGAGGCGCCGCGGGCTCTAGACGCGCTCGCCCTGCGTCGCGAGCGCCACCAGCTCTTCCTTGGACACCACGTAGCTCTCGGCGCAGAAGTCGCAAGTGGCCTCCGCGCCGCCGTCCTTGTCGGCCATGTCGAGGAGCTCCGGAGCGCCGAGCGTCACCAGCGCCGCCACCACCCGCTCGCGCGAGCACTTGCAGGAGAAGCGCGGGCGCACCTCCGACTGCACTTGCAGCTCGCCGAGCCCATGCTCCTCGGCGATGCGCTGACCGAGCGCGCGCGCGTCACCGGCTTCCTCGAGCAAGCGCGCAAGGCCGCGCCCGCGCAGGGCCTGGCCGATCGCGTACGCCGCGTCGCGATCGGAGAGCGAGAGCGGCGCCACCAGCACGCCGTTCGCGCCCTGCAGGGCGACGCGGCCCGACAGCTCCCGATCGCGCTCGAGGAAGTCTGACAGGCCCTCGGCAAGGTCTCCGCGGGCAAAGGGAACGATGGCGGAATGCGCCTCGCCAGCCTGTCCGCGGCCGCCGCGCAAGACCGAGAGCGTCCCGTTGCCCAGGAGCGCGGCCAGCTCGCCCTCGCCGATCTCGTTGACCCGGGCCATGCCGCGCACCGCGCCAGAGGCGTCGGCGTCGACCAAGAGCCCGCGCAGCGGACCCTCGCAGTCGATCTGGAGGTCCACTCGCGCCGCCTCGCCCTCCTCGGCGGCGACCAAGAGCAGCGTGCCGACCAGCGCCTGCCCGAGCGCTGCGCTGCTCCCGGCCGCGAGCCCGTGCCGCCTGGCCGCGTCGCGCGCGAGCAGCGGCACGGAGGCCACGATGAGCCTCACCCCGGCGGAGGGCGCGGTGAAGACGAGCAGCGAGTCAGCCATGGCGGCAGCATAACCGGCCTGCTCACGATTGCGCGATCGGGTCGCCGCTCGCGTCAGGCGACGCCCTGCTCGGGCTTCTTGTGGATCCGGGTCGGCACCTCGCCGAGGACGCTGCGCATGGTCTCGCGCAGCGAATAGCTCGGGCGGAAGAGAAGCTCGCGCTCGGCGCGCGATCCGTCCACGGTGCAGAGGAACTGGATGTGGTCGAGCTCGGCCGAGGGAAAGCTGGCCATGCGCCACTGGAAGAGCTTGTCGAGCAGCGGCCGGGCGAGGAAGTGGGGCACCGGCAGCGGCGTGCGCCCGAGCTCCTTGAGGACCAGCGAGAGCGGCACCTCGCCCGGGCCGACGACGTTGTAGACCCCGCGCACGCCGGGCTTGAGCGCCAACATCATCGCGCGGCAAGCGTCCTCTTCGTGGAGCAGCTGCACCATCGGGTCAAAGCCGGCGAGCGTCATCGGCCGCTGCAGGCGCAGGTAGTTCGAGGGCGCGTTCTTGATGCCCGGTCCGACGATGTGCACGGGCCGGAGGATCACCGTCTCCACCTCCGGGTGCTTCCACATGTACTGCTGCGCGTACATGTCGATCTCGACCAGATCGCGGATCTCCGGGAAGCGCGAGCTGCCGAGGAGCGGCGCGTCCTCGGTGAGGAAGTTGTCGTTGTCGGGGCTCGGGCCGTAGACGTTGGTCGAGCTGAGGACGACGACCTTCTTCACGCCGTAGCGGGCCGCGAAGTCGAGCACCGCGCGGGTGCCGAGCACGTTGAACGAGTGGTGCTCGGCCTGCGGCAGGCGCGGGTCGTGGATGATGCCCATGTGGATGATGGCCTTGACCTCGCCCTTGCGGAAGATGTCCTCGACCTTCTTCTTGCGGATATCGAGCTGGTGGACCTCGATGTCTTTGGGCTTGCCGATGAACGGCCGCCGGTCGATGCCCATCACCCGCTCGTCGCGGTGGAGCAGCCGCGTGAGCGTGCGCCCGAGGTTGCCGCTGATGCCTGTCACGAGCACTGCGTCGCGCGCCATGAGTTGACCTTGAGTATTAGAAGAACACGCTGCGGCGCTCTTCCAGACCTTTGTTGATCATCGCCTGGATGCGGGACTTCACTTCGCGCACCTTGCGCTCGAGCTCTTGATCTTCGTCGCCCGGGTTGCCGCTGAACTGCAAGGGCTCGCCGAAGTGGAGGTGATATTTCACCGGCAGCGGCAACGGCACGCCGGTCAGCGTCACCGGCAAGGAGGGGAAGCCAAGGAGCTTGGCGCCCGCCTTGAAGTCGAAGAGCGCCACCGATTGCTCCTCGGCGCCGACCACCGCCACCGGGATGATGGGCGTCTTGGTCTCGAGCGCGAGCCGCATGAAGCCCAGGCCGAACTCTTGAAGTTGGTAGCGCTTGTCGTAGAGCTTGTTGAGGCCGCGCACGCCCTCGGGGAAGACGCTGATGGTCTCGCCCGCGGCCAGCAGGCGGCGGCAATTCTCCGGGGTGCCGACGACCTGGCCGATGCGGGCGAAGAACGGCGCCACGAAGGGCAGCGTCGGCGCCCACTTCTCGACCATCGTGCGGCAGATGCGCGGCGGCTCGGCCTCGACCAGGAGCGCGACGCCGAGCATGGCGCCGTCGATGGGCAGCTGCCCCGAGTGGTTGGCGATGAGCAGCACGGGCCCCGGCGGGACCCGCTCGATGCCGTGGGTCTGCACCCGGAAGTAATATTTGTAGAGCCACAGCGCGGGCGCGACGGCGGCGCGGGCGAAGTCGAGATCGAGGCCGAACGGGTCCACCCCGTACTCGTTCTGCGGGGCCACCAGGCGCGAGAGGCGCGCCTCTAGATCGGCGCCGCCGAGCGAGGTCGTCCACTTCTCCATCGCGCCGCGGAGGCGGCCGAAGAGTCCGCGCGGCCGCTCGGGCTCGTAGCGGACCAGGGCGTTGGCGGCGGGCTGCGGTGAGGATTGGAAGAAACCCATGCGGGCCCCTCCGTAGATCGGCGTAGCCCCACGGTCAATGCGGCAGAAGGCGCAAAGCGGCCTGCTCCAGCGTGGCCGCCTCGCCGCGCGCGCGCAAGGCGGTGAGCACTGCGCGCAGGCGGGCCAGCTTCTTCGCGGCCGGCGCGGCGAGTCCAGGCTGGGCGCGGGCGATCTCGATCGGCACGTCGCTCTTGTCGAGCACGTCGATGCCGTGCAGCTCGAGGTTGACGTGCCCCGCGGCGGCAGAGGCCTGGAGGAGCCTGGCAGAGATGGCCTCGGGCGCAGCGACCACCAGCGTGCCGATGATGGGCGCGCGCAGGAGCGGCAGCGTGGCGATGGGAAGCTCGCGCAGCCCTTGCCGCCAGTGCGGCCCGCGGGCACCAAAGAGCTGCCCGGGTGCGCCCAGGATCGAGTGGCTCTTTCTGCCCCGCAGCCCATAGAGGCCCATCGCCACGGCCTTGGCCGCATAGTAGGCGGGCGCGGGAAGGAGCGAGCTGTCGTAGCTGTACCCGCGCGCGCGCAAAGCCGCCACCAGCGCGGGTGAGAGCGTATAGCCCGGCGCGCGAAACCCGCGGGGCGGCAGGCCGCCGGTGGCCCGCGCGATGGCCGCGTCACACTTTTGCAAATCTTCGATAATTTGTGATTCGGGCCGCCTCGACAACGCATAGTCGTGATCGTACGAGTGCGAGCCGATCTCGTGGCCCGCGCCGGCCGCGGCCCCGAGCGCCCCCGCGGCGCCCGGCACTTCATCCAGCTCGCGTCCGATGGCAAAGAGCGTCGCTGGAATCTTCAACTCCGCAAACAGCTCGCAGAGCCTGCCGAGCGCCACCAGCGGCACCGCGCGCGAGGCGGATTGGTCGAGCGCGCGCGGGTCGAGCCCGTGGATGGCCGCGTAGCAACCGAGGCCGTCGAGATCGACCGAGACGGAGAAGATCACGGCGAGCGCTTCTTCTCCTCGCTCAGGTAGTAGATGTCGTCCTTCACCTGGTCGAGATCGGCCGCGTCGGGCTTGAGCTCGATGTACTTCTTGAACTCGGCGATGGCCTCGTTGCGCTTGCCGTCTTCTTTGTAGACGTAGCCAAGCTCGCGCCTCGCCGAGGGGTCGTGCGGGTCCACCGTCTCGGCGCGCTGGAAGGCCTGGACCGCCTGCCCGCGGCACTGGGCGCAGGCCTTGTCCTTGAGCGCGACGCCGAGCTTGCTCCAGACGCCGGGCAGCTTCGGGTTCTTGGCCAGCGCCTCGCGATAGTGGGCGATGGCCGGGTCGTTGCGGCCGGCCTGCTGCTCGGCATCGGCTTGCATCGCCAGCAGATCGGGCCGGTCGGGCGAGAGCTGCGCCGCCATCTTGAAGTTCTTGATCGCGTCGTCATAGACGTTCTGCACCAGGTAGTTCTTGCCCACGTGCTCGTAGGCGAGCGCCATCTTGGGGTTCTTCTCCGCCGCGGTGGCGAACTCCCGGATGGCGTCGCCGATCTGCGACGTGGATTCGAAGGCGATGCCCAGCCAGTAGTGGAACTCGGCGTTGTCGGGATCGATCTCGAGCGCGCGCCGGTGCTGCTCGATGGCCTCGGGGAGCTGCTTCTTGGCGGCCAGCGTGCGGCCGAGGAAGAAGAAGGTCTCGCTCCAGCGGTCGCCGAGCAGCGCCGCCTGCTTGAGCTCGGCCTCGGCCTCGTTGAGCTTGCCCTGCTCGAAGAGGAGCGCGCCGAGCCTCGCGTGG
The DNA here is from genome assembly GCA_038231075.1 of Myxococcales bacterium. Lineage (GTDB taxonomy): Bacteria > Myxococcota > Myxococcia > Myxococcales > 40CM-4-68-19 > JBBRMA01. The sequence goes on from JBBRMA010000039.1 coordinate 22,483, forward strand.
AAGCGGAAGTCGTTGCCGCCGAGCTTGACCGCCTTCTGCAGCGGGGCCAGGGCGCCGGCCCGATCGCCCTCGCGGCGCAGGAGCGAGCCGTACTCATAGAGCAAGGGAGGGTCGTTCTCGAGCGTCTTGAGCGCGATCTCGAGCTCGGCGCGCGCACCCTTGAGGTCGTCCATCCGGGCGAGCGCGCGGCCCATGCTGGCGTGCGCCTGCGCGTCGTCGGGGTCGATGGCCAGCGCCTTGGCGTAGTGCTCCTTGGCCCGGGGCGCGTCGCCGAGCGCGAGCGTCAGATCGCCGATGGCGAGCTGCACCACCGCGCTCTTGGCTCCATCGGGCGAGGCGGCGGCGAGCGCGAGCCGCCTGGCTGCGCCCTCGCGGTCGCTCTTGACGTTGAGCAGGTAGAAGCCCGACGCGACCAGCGACTCGGCGTGGTCGGGCCGCTTCTTGAGCGCCAGCTCGTAGTCCTTGAAGGCGTCGTCGGGCTTGGCGAACTGCTCGTCCACCTTGCCTTGCAAGAAGTGCAAGCCGGGGTCTTCGGGCGACTTCTTCAGCCCCTCGGCGACCCGCTTGGAGGCGTCGAGCGGCCGGCCCACGCCGATGAGCGAGCGCACCGCCGGGTCGATCAGCTTTGGATTGGTCGGGTCCTTGTTCAGCGCCACTTCCAGGTGCTTGAGCGCGCGATCGTACTCATGCCGGCCGGCGCGCCAGGTGCCGTAGATGCCGCGCACGTCGGGCGACTGCGGGTCGAGCTCGACGGCGCGCTCGAAGGCCGACTCGGCCGCCGGGTTCTGCCGCTGCGCCGCCAGGATCTGGCCCTTGAACAGCAGCGCGCGCGCCTCCTCGCTGGCGTCGAGCGACTTCTTCTGCTCGGGCGAGAGCGCCTTGTCGAGCAGCGCCATCGCGCCCGGCCAGTCGTCCTGGGCGCGCTTGACGTCGGCCAGCTCGATCATCGCGCGGCCGTTGGTCGGCTGCCGCTCGAGGGTGCGCTGGAGGAAGCCCGCTGCCTCGGCCAATTCGCCGATCTGCTTGGACACCTGCGCCCGCGCCAGGAGCAGCTTGCCGGGCGGGTCGCGCCCGATCTTGAGCGCGTTGTCGAGCGCTGCCGCCGCGCCCTTGTAGTCCTTGAGCCGGAGCAGGGCCTGGCTATAGAGGAAGATGCCCTCGGCCTCGGCGGCGCCGCGATCGATGAGCGGCTGCAACAGCGCCTTGGCGCGGGCCGCGTCGCCGGTGGCCAGCGCGAAGGCGGCCCGGGCGCGGATGGTGCGCGGCTTCTCGGTGGCGAGCTTGTCGATGGTGTGCTGGGTGACGTCCCAGTCCACGCCGGCCTGGTTGTACATGAGCTTCAGCTCGCTCGCGCAGAGGACGTAGAAGGCGCGCACGTCCTCGTCCTTGGGCGAGACCTGCAGGACCTCCGCGGCCGTGCCCAGCGCCGAGCGGGTGGCGAGGAAGTTGCCCTCTCCCAGCTTCTCCTGCGCCTGCTCGATGGCGCGCCGGCCCGACGCGGTCACCAGCGCACGGGGCAGGAGCTTGTTCATCCAGAAGAGGCCGGACTCGCTGGAGGCGGCGCGCACCCCGAGGCCGAGGACCACGACCAACACCAGGCCGCCCGCGGCCAGGGCGGCCACCTTGCGGTTCTGCGCGAGCCACTGACCTGCCGCGGCCAGCTTCTCGGCGGCGGGGCCAAGCGCGTCCTTCACCTTCGGCCCGAGCGGCTCGCGTGCAGGCCTCGGCTTGCGCTCGCGCGACGCGGGAGGCGGCTCGGCGGGCTTCTCGAGCACGCGCTCGGGCGGCGCGCTTGGAGAGGCCGCGCCTGCGGTTGCACCCGACGACATCACCGGCGGCGGGCGCGAAGCGGCGGGACCGCGCCCCATCACCGGCGGCGAACCCTTGCCCGGCGGCGGCGGCAGGGAGGCGCCCGCTGCCGGTTCATCGACGAAGTCGAGCAGCTCGTTTCCCGCGGCGGAGGCGGGCGGGGGCGCGGGCGAGAGCTTGGGAGGCGTGGAGCCCGCTCCGGCCTTCTTCGGATCGTCGATGAAGTCGAACGACAACCCGCCGTCGTCGGGCAGGAGCGCGGGGCTGCCACCCGCGGGAGTGCCGCGCTGCTGCGGGGGCGGCGGCTTTGCGAGCGACGGCGGCAGATCGAGCCCGAACGGATCGTCGGCCGGCGCCGCTGGAGGTGGCTTTGCCTGCGCCGGAGGCGGCGCGAGGGGCGGCCCGTTGTCCAGGTTCGTGTCGTTGAGATCGAGGTCGGCGAAGGGATCTGCCGAGGGCGGCGGCTTCTTGGCCGGGGCCATCCGCGGATTGGTGGCGGCGCGCGCGCCGGCCGGAAGCGGCACCGCCGAGGGCGGAGGCGGCGTGGCGATGGCCTGGCTCGCGCCTGGAGCAGGCGGCGGCCGCGCGCCCTGGGCCTGGCCCGGCAGCGGCACGCGCGCCTCGGCGCCGGGCTGCGCAGGCGCTGGCGGAGGCGTCGCGATGGGCGCGGAGGCGGCCCGCGGAATGTTCGGCGACGAGGACCCGGGCAGCGGCACGGCACCCTGCGCGCCCGGTGGCCTCCCGGGCGGCGGCGCGCTCGGCACCAGCGCCGGCGCGGGCTTACTCGCCGCGGGAGCTGGATTGGGCCGCGAGGACGGCAGCGGCACCGGCGGCAGCGCCTCGCCCGGCTTGGGCTTGGCCACGGTGAACGGCGTCTGGCACTTCGGGCACTTGATGGACAAGCCCGCCGCAGGGATGCGGCTCTCATCGAGCTCGTAGACGGCGGGGCACTTCGGGCAGCTGATCTTCATGTCGAGGCGCTCGTGAGTTAGATCAAGAAGCGAACCGCGCTACTCCTCCGCGTATTCGAACCGCTCCTTGAGTGCCAGATAGGTGCTGTAGGTGTCGACCAGCTGCGGCTGCCCTTTGCGCTGCCCGTGCAGCCGCGCTTGGAGCACCCGCCGCGCGATGCGGTGGGCCTCCGCTTCCGGCACGCCCACCAGCTCCGCCAGCTCGGCGGCGGTCAGCGGGTCGTATTGCTCGCGCAGCTCCAGGTACAAGAGGTAGTCGATGACCAGCTTCTCGGGGCCCAGGCGCAGCCGGTCCTCCTCGCGCACGAGCAGGCCGTGGCGCTCGAAGACGCCGCGCACCTTCTCCTGCTCCTGGGCCGAGAGGCCGACGCGGGCCACCAGCTGCTCGGGGGAGAAGTCGCGCGGCAGGTAGCGGCGCCCCTGCGAATCGGGCGGCTCGGCCAGCGTCTTCAAGAGGCTGAGCGCGCGCGCGGCGCCCGAGCGGCTCATCAGCGCCTGGATCTGCTTGTCTGCCGCGCGCAGCCGCGCCGAGAGGCGGCGCAAGAGACGCAGCGCGACCTCGGAGTTCTTGCGGATCAGCGTCTCGAACGACTGCTGGTCCACCTCGATCAAAGTCGCTTCCTCGATGACGGTGGCGCCCGCGCTGCGCGGGAGCGATTCGAGCAGCGCCATCTCGCCGAAGAACTCGCCGGCGCCGAGGACCGCCAGCGTCAGGTCGGTGTCGCCGATGCGCTTCCAGATGTTCACCTTGCCGGTGCGGATGACGTACATCTGCGCGCCCCGATCGCCCTCTTGAAAGAGGATCGTGCCCGCGGTGTGGCGGCGGACCAGGTGCTCGAGGCTTGGCTGCGCGGTGGACACCGGGGATGACGCTAGCACGTGCGACGGCCGGTGAAACAGAGGGAATGGCCTGCAACTCCCTCGGATTGGGTTAAGGTTTGCCGGTGCGGACGAACACCGTCATCGTCGGCGGCGGCCTCGCCGGCCTCTCGTGCGCGCACGAGCTGGGCGAGCGCTTCACGCTGCTCGAGGCCGAGGAGCGCCTGGGCGGCCTCTGCCGGACGGACCTCGTCGCTGGCTTCTCCTTCGACTGGACCGGCCACTGGCTGCACGCGCGCGACCCCGAGATGCGCGCCTTGATCGAAGGGCGCTGGCTGGCCGGCAACCTGCTCACGGTCGAGCGGCGCGCGCTCATCTATAGCCAGGGCACCTGGACGCGCTTTCCTTATCAAATCCACACCCACGGCCTTCCCGCCGCCACCATCGCCGAGTGCCTGGTCGAGTTCGTCAAGGCAACCGAGGGCGAGGAAGGCCGCCCCCTGCGCGAGCGCGCGCTCCGCCACGCGGGAGAGTTCATCGAGCGCCACCTGGGCAAGGGCTTTGCCCGCCATTTCCTCAATCCATATAACGAGAAGCTCTTTACCATCCCGGTGGCGGAGCTCTCGCCTGAGTGGGGAGGCCGCTTCATCCCCCGCCCATCGCTCGAGGAGGTGGTGCGCGGCGCGCTCGGGATCCAGGCCGGAGGGGCCGGATACAACGCCACGTTCTGGTATCCGAAAGAGGGCGGAATTGAATCATTGGTGCGCGGCCTGATCGCGGACGTCCGCGCCCTGCCCGGCCAGCTGCGGACCTCGGCGCGGCTCGAGGGGCTTGACCTCGCGCGGAAGCGGCTGCGGCTGCAGTCGGGCGAAGAGTTGACCTACGATCAGCTCGTCCTCACGCTGCCGCTCTCGTCCCTGGCGCGGGTGCTGGCCGATCCGCCGGCCGAGGTGCAGCGCGCGCTCTCGCTCCTGCGCGCCGTCAGCGTCACCGTCGTCGAGATCGGCGCCGACGACACCGGCGGAGAGAGATTTCACTGGGCGTATTTCCCCGAGCGGCAATATCCCTTCTATCGGATCGGCTCGCCGAGCGAGGTGCACAAGGCGCTGGCGCCGGCCGGCTGCCGCAGCTTCGCCCTCGAGTTCTCCCACCGCGGGCCGGTCAACTCAAGTGAGTTGATTGAGTCCTCCTTGACTCATCTTCATGCCATCGGGTTGATCGATCGCGCCCGCGTGCGCCTGGCTCGGTCGCGCACGATTCCCACGGCGTACGTCCTCTTCGACCAGAGCTACACCGAGGCGCGCAAGACCGTGCTCGCCCACCTCGCGTCGCACGGCGTGCAGGTGGCCGGGCGCTACGGGCGCTGGGAATACAGCTCGATGGAAGACGCGCTCCTCGGCGGCCGCGAGGCCGCGCGCGCGCTCCTCGGCCAGGACCAATCGACCGCTCGATGACCACCCTGTCCGGATCCCCCATGCCAGCCGCAGCGCCGGCGCTCTCCATCGTCATCCCCGTCTACAACGAGGTGCGCATCGTCGGCGCCGCGGTGGAAGAGCTGACCCGCAAGCTGGACGCGCTCGGCTGGGACTACGAGCTGATCCTGGCCGAGAACGGCTCCAGCGACGGCACCCTCGACGTCCTGCGCGAGTGGTCCAATCGCCACCCTAGAGTTCGCCACTTGCACGAAGAGCAGCCGAACTATGGCCGCGCGCTCAAGCGGGGGATCCTCGAGGCCAAGGGCGAGGTCGTCATCTGCGACGAGATCGATCTCTGCGACCTCGACTTCTATCAACGCGCCCTGCCGCTGTTGGGAAAGACCGACGGCGACGGCGCCGATCTGGTCATCGGCTCGAAGGCCATGCGCGGCGCCGACGACAAGCGCCCCCTGCTCCGCCGCGTGGCCACGCGGACCATCACGGTGCTGCTGCGCCTCGCCACCGGCTTCAAGGGCACCGATACTCATGGACTCAAGGCCTTCCGCCGCGTCCGCCTCGAGCAAGTGGCGCGCGCCTGCGTGGTCGAGCGCGACCTCTTCGCCAGCGAGCTGGTGATCCGCGCCGGCCGCATGGGGCGGCAAGTCGAGGAGATCCCGATTACGTTGCACGAGAAGCGGCCGCCCAGCGTTCAGCTCCTGAAGCGGGTGCCGAGAGTGCTCAAGGGGCTCTTGCAGCTCTTCTGGGTGATCCGCGTGCGCTATCGGTGACGCGCGGAGTGGTCAGAAATCGTGGGACCATAAGATCGAGATATCGCTGTTCTGATCGCCCACCGTGGCCTCCGCGGTGACGCTGCGGCTGATCTCATACTCAATGCGACCCTCGCTTGAGTTCTCATTGGGAGCCGGCGTCAGCCTTTGCCGATATCCGACGAAGACCTTGTCGCCGATGTACTTGCCGACGCTCGCCTGCGAGATGGTCGCGCCGCTCGCCTCGATGGTGAGGACATCCACGGGCAGGACGTCGGCGAGGCTCTCGCGCACCTTGCCGAAGAGCAGGCTGCCGGCGATCGATGTCGCCGCGCCCGACAGATCGACGCCGCCGCCGTTCTGCGTCGCCCGCCCCTGCACGCGGCCGGTGGCGAGGAAGAAGGCGATGGCGTCCTGGTCCATGGGCGGGTTCGACTGCAGGTCGATGACCGGATCGCGCGCCGTGCCCGAGACGTTGATGAAGACCACCGTCGAGGCTTTTTCGTAGCGCGCCTTGACCTCCAATTCCGGGTCGTCGATGTCGCCGCCGGTCTCGGTGATGACCGCGTTCTCGATGTTGAAGCGCCGGCCGAGCGCGGTGAACGAGCCGTTGGGCACGGTGATGGTCCCGTCCGCCGTGGGCTTGTCGGGCCGGCGCGCGTCGTACTCGAAGTTGAGGTTCGACCTGACCGGGAACTCGAAGTCGTCGGCTCTGACGTACAGGTGCTTCAAGTCGAGCGAGGCCTGGACTCGCAGCGTCGCGGTCTTGCGCGCCTGCTCCTCGGCCTCGGCCTCCTCGGGCTCGATGCCGGGCGGGTGCGGCTTCTCGCCGGGGTGGATGAGCAGGACGTCGCGGTCGGGGCCGAGCGACTGCAGCTTCTTCGAGGGAAGCGACAAGACATGGATGGTGGCGTCCGGGATCTTGGCGTTGGCGATCAGCACGCCGGCGTCGAAGCTGCCGAACAGATCGACCTCGCCGTCCACCTCGGCCCGCTCGGCGCCCGCCTGGCGGATGGGCAGCGGCCGCTTCTGCCTTGGCTTGCCCTTGTCGTCCTTCAGGTCGCGCACCGACTCGTCGTCGCCCAGGTGGATTTCCCCGGTGAACTCGAGGCGGGTGGCGCCGTCGTCGGTGTTCGGCAAGGCCCGCTGCGTGGCGACGAGGATGGCCGCGAAGGTCCCGGCGCCGAGCTGGCCGACCAGGCGATCCAGGACCACCTCCTTGGGCGAGAAGGTCGCGTCGAAGTCAACGTGGTGGAAGATCCCCTGGCCGACGATGTCGAAGAGGCCGCCGCGCAGGCTCGCCTTGCCGCTGGTGTGCAGCTTGCTGAGCAGGCCCTTGGCCTCGACCTCGCCGTCGAGGCGGCCGCCAGCCTTGCGCACGAGCAGGTTGATGCCCGACAAGAACGACAGGTCGAGGTTCTTGGCCGTCAGGCTGCCGTCGAGCTCGCCCTCGCGCAGGCCGGCCATCCCCTTGCCGAGGAGGTTGTGCGCGGTCAGATCGGCCTTGAGGGTCGCGTGCGCGAGCAGCGTGCCGCCGCCGGGGGGAGTGAGCCCGAGGTGGACGGTGGCGCCCTCGGGGCCGCCCTCGACGTAGACCTCGGCGTGGCCGAGCCGCTGCGTCCGCGTGACCACCTCCTCGAGCGCGAGCTTGCCGACGATGCGCGGCTTGTCGGGCGTGCCGGTGACCTTGACGCTGCCGACGAGGCGGCCATTGGCCGGCGCCTTTTCCCTGCCCGCGAGCGCGATGGCCCGCCCGACGAAGATGCCCGGCACCTCCAGCGAGGCGGTCAGCTTGCGGTCGGCGATGTGCTGCGCGAGCTGCTTGGGGTCCGCGAGGCTGCGCAGCTGCGCCAGCTCGGCGGCGCTGATGGCGAGGGTCGTCTCCAGCCTGGCCAGCACGTCCTCGCCCCCGGTGAGCACCAAGCGCAGCGACAGCTCCTTGTCGAGCCCGAGGTGGAGGTTGCCGCCGAGGCCGCGAATCTTCCCCGAGGCGAGGTCCTGCGCGGTGGCCGTGAGCGAGAGCCGTGGATCGAGCGGCGTGCCGGCGAGCTCGACCGCGGCGTTGACCTTGCCCTCGGTCCCAGGCGGCACGAGGCCAAGCGAGGCGAGCTGCTTCAGGTCGAGCGCCGCCACCGTCACCGTCGCGCGGACCTTGCGCTTGAGCGCCGCCTGCAGGTAGCCGGCCTCGTGCAGCGCGCGGGTGGCGTCGAACTGCGTCTGCGCCACCAGCGCCACCGACTTGACGCCTGCGAGCGACGCGTAGCCGTCGAGCGCCGCGAGCCCGCGCTCGATCCAGAGGCCAAAGTGCAGCTCGGCGTCCTTGACGCGCATCGCGCCCTCCGGCGGCGGCTTGGGCGCCGAGGTCTTGCCCGCCTGCGCGAGCGCGTTGCCCGCGGCCGTGACGGCGCGAGTGGCGGCGGCGATGGGCGGGGCCTCCTTCACCTTCTCGGCGGCCTGGTCGGCGGCCTTCTTGGGCAGCATGCCGCTCAGGCGGCGCAAGTCCACCGAGGCAGTCACCTTGGGCTGACCGAGCGTGCCCTCGAACACCAGGCGCAGATCGAGCTTGCCGGAGAGCTGCGCCTCCAGCGCCTGCTCGTTGCCGGCGATCTCGGCGGCCTTGGCCAGGTCCAGCTCGCGCACCTCGAGCTCGCCCTTGAGCGGCGCGGTCGGCTTGAGCGTCTTGGGCGCGCCGATGGGCGCGTCGGCCTTGAGCGAGAGGCGCACGCCCGCGGGCCCGGTCCCCTTGATCTCGGCCTGCAGCCGGTCCTTGAAGACGTGCGCGAAGACCTTCACGTCCACGCCCTGCACGCGCTTCATCCCGCCGCCCGCGACTTCCAGGTGCGCGTCCAGGGCGGGCCGCGGCAGCTTGCCGTCCACCACCACGCGGCCGCTGACGAGGCCGTGCAGGTTGAGATCCTCTGGCAGCGCGAACGCGGGCAGCTTGCTCAGGTCAAATCTGGAAAGCTGCAAGAGCGCGTCGAGCGAGCCCGCGGCGCTCTTCTGCGTTGCCTTGTAGAAGGTGCCCGAGAGGCCGAGGTCGCCGTGCTGTCCCGCCAGCCAGAAGGGCTCGATGACGGTGGCCTTGGGGCGGAAGTGCACGTTCACCTCGCGCCGCAGCTTCAGCTCGTTGCCCGGGTACGCGACGGTCAGCTCGGAAATGATGAGCCCGTCGCGGTCGTCGTCGAGCCGGGCAAACCCGAGGAACTGCAGCTCGCCGCCCAGGACCTCGGCGACGAGGTTGATCTTCGCGCCGGGCCACGTCAGGTCGGTGCGCATGCGCGGGTGGCCAAGCTCGATGTCGCCGATGCGCACGTTCTGCGCCGCGACCACGAGCTCGCCGGTGGGCCTGACCTCCTCCGGCTTGCGCAGATCGCCGTGCACCTTGCCGTCGATGGCCAGCGAGAGCACGTCGAGCGACTCGCCGCTGACCAGCCGCGGCACCTTCAAGTGCACCTCCGCGTCGGGCGCCAGCGGCTTGCCGTGCACGCGGGCCTCGAGGTGCAGAGAGCCCTCGAGCGCGCTGGCCGGCTTCTTGGTGAGCACCGCGATGGCGCGCGCCACCGTGGTCAGATCGGCCGCGTCCACCAGGACGGCGAGATCGACCGCGTCCCGCGCGGCCTTCCCGTGCGCGGCCAGCTTCAGGCCGATGCCCGCGGCGGTGAACGCGCGCACGAGGCCCTTTCTGCCGGCGAGCCTCGCGTCCAGGTCGAGCTTCAGCTCGCCCACGCCCTTGAGGTGCGCGGGGCCCACGTGCAGCTTGCCTTCGAGCTCGCCAAGCGGGCCCTGCTCGTCGTAGCTCGGCACGCCCTTGCCGCGCGCGTCCACGAGCAGCGTGACCTCTCCGCTCGGCGCCGCCGGAGAGACGCGCGCGGGGTCGATGCGCCGCGCCTGCAGCTTCACCGCCCACTCGGGAACGTCTTGCAGGGTGGACTTCGCCTCCAGCTCCACGCTGCCTCCGCCGAGCTCGAGCGAGAGGCGCGCGGTCGCGGTCTTGCCATCGCTCGTGAGGTGGCCCTTGCCGCGCACCTCGCTCGAGAGCAGCGGCGCCGGCCTCTTGCCGCTGACGGCGGGCCGCAGCGCGTCCACGTCCTTGGGCTGGACGCGCAGCAAGGTGATCTCGAGCTCGCCCTTGCGCGTGCCGAGCTCCAGGTTTCCCTGCGCCACCAGCCCGGACTCGCCGGCGCCCAGGCGCAGCCGGTGGATGGCCAGCTTGCCCTCGTCCACGCTGCCCGCGAGCGTGGCGTTGAGCTCGAGCAAGAGAGGCAGCTCGCCCGGCGCCTTCAGCTCGCCCGTCAGCGCCAGCTGCGCCTGAGCGCCGTCCTTGGCGTAGCGCGCCTTGGCGCCGTGGATGGTCAGGGCGCGCAGGTCGAGCGCGGGAGCCGCCTTGGGCGCGGGCCGCAGCCGCACCTCGCCGCGATCGAGCTCGAGGTCCTGCACCTCGATCACCCACGCCAGCGGGGCGCTCTTCTCGTTGCTCTTCGGCGCCGGGTTCCGCGCGGCGATGGCGCGGGAGAGCGTGTTGGTCTTCTGGCCGCCTTCGGAGAGCACGGTCGCGACGTCGAGGACCGGGTGCACGATGCGCACGCCGCGCAGCACGGCGCGCTCGCGGGCCAGCAGGAGCGTCTGGGCGCTCACGCAGACGCTGTCGGCGGTGAGCACCGGACCCGTCTCGGGATCGTCGAGCGAGACCTGGTCGAGGCAGACGTCGAGCGCGCCGTTGACGCGCACGCGGCCGACCGAGAGGCGGCCTTGGAGGATCGCGCTCACCTTGGAGGCGGCCAGCCGCGCCGCCAGCCTCTCTCCCGCGCCGGTCTGCAGCCCGAGCAAGGAGATGCCCAGCACCAAGAGGACGAGCAGCACCGGGAAGAGGAGCGCGAGGAGCACCCACTTGAGCACCCGCCGTCGCCGCGGCGGCCGCGCCGGCGCCTCGGCGCTCGCGGTCAAAACGCCTCCCCCAGGGAGATGTGGTACGTCCACCGGCTCTCCGAGATGCAGCCGGCGCCTCTGCAGTACGCGCTCACCAGCGTCGGCTGGGTGACCAGCGGCGCCAGCACCGACTGCTCCTGGTTGAAGGCGACCTGGTTGGCCGGGTTGATCAGATACCCGACGTCGACGCGGATGGGCCCGAACGGCGTGATGTAGCGCAGGCCGATCCCCGGCGCGTACTCGAGCCCGCTCTCCCAAGGGAGCTGCGCGTCGGCGGTGACGCGGCTGGCGTCGAGGAAGAAGACGATCGCCGAGTGGGTGAGCGCGAAGTCGGTGTGCACGCGCAGCTCGCCCGAGAGCAACAGCAGGCCGTTGCCGCCGCGCGGGACCGCCAGGGTATAGGTGCCGCCGAACTGGTCGGCGGGGCTCCTGGCCGGATAGAAGCCGGTCGGGTTGGCGCCGTACTTCGGGCCCTGCCCGTTCGAGCTGTAGCCCCGGTTCGAGTTGGCGCCGCCGCCGAAGAAGCGCTCGGTGGCGGGGCTCTTGGCGCCCGCCGGCAGGAGGATGGCGCCAAAGTCCGCGCGGCCTGCCAGCACCAGCGACTTGCCGACCGAGAGGTAGCCGCGGATCTCGGGCTCGACCTTGAAATAGGTGAACGCGCCGGGCTTGAGCGTCTGCTGGAAGTCGGTGGTGAAGTAGAAGCCGCGCGTCGGCTCGAGGATGCTGTCGCGCGCGTCATAGGTGTAGCGCAGCTCGGGATAGGTGAGCGTGCAGGCCGAGGTGCACGAGTCGCGCAGGAGCGAGGGCTGGGCGCTGGACGACTGGCTGCCGCCGACCACGAGGCCGTTCTCCAGCTGCTGCTCGGGCACCTGGACGGCGAAGTAGCGGACGAAGTTGAGCGCCGGCTGGATGGTGTGCCTGAGGTAGCGGTAGACGAGCGAGAAGCGCGCGGCCACGCGCTGGTAGTCGAACGAGAGCTGCACCTCGCGCGCATATTCGCCGCGGGCGATGAAGTCGAGCGAAGGGATGAAGACGTTTGGCGTGGTGAGCTGCACGCTGGTGCTCAGCGTCGGCCCGGTCTTCTGGACGTCGAAGATCGAGGGCGTGAAGGCATAGCCGCCCTGGGTGACCACCTCGAGCCGGCGCAGGCCGCCAAAGAGGTTGCGATTGGTGTACTCGGCGCGGAGCTTGGGCACCTCGTAGCGCTCGGTCTCCACCTGGAAGCCGATGCCGAAGCGCACCGTCTGGAAGTCGGCCTCGCGCACGCTCACGCGCACCGGCGCCACCGCCGAGCCGCCGGGCAAGGGCTCGAGCCCCACGCGCGCGCCCGCGAACGTGCCGAGGTTGTAGACGCGCTGCTGGGCAAGCTCGAGCGCGCTCGGCTTGTAGAGGTCGCCGCGATCGATGCCGGTGGCCCGCGCGATGGCCTCGGAGGGAATGGCGCGGTTGCCGCTGACCAGCACCTTTCCAAAGTGGTACCGGAGGCCCGTTTCGGCTTGCAGCACGATGGTGGCGCGGCCCTCGACGGGGAAGATCTTCACCTTGCCGTCCACCTTGGCCTCGGCGAACCCGCGCTCGCGCAGCGCCGCGACGGTCTGCAGCTTGCCCTTCTCGTAGAGCTCCTCGTCAAAGCCGGTGCCGACGCGCAGGCCGCTGTCGTCGGTGACGCTCTTGCGCTCGTGCTGGTCGAGCTTGTCGAGCCCTTCGATGGAGAAGTTGGAGATGGTCGCGCGCGGCCCCTCGGTGAGGTGCACCTTGAGAGAGACGCGACCCTGGCCGTCCTTGATCACGTCCACGCCGTCTACCTTGGCCTCGAAGAAGCCCTTCGATTGGTAGTAGCGCTCGATGCGCTTCTTATCGATCTCGAACAGGTCCTCGTCGTAGTAGCGGGGCGTCTTGCCGAAGAAGCCGCTCCAGGGCTCGGTGGCGATGTGCTTCTCGAGGTCGCCCGTTGGCATCCGCTTGTTGCCGACGAAGTCGATGCCCGTCAGCACCGGGTGCCCTTCCTTGGGCTCGGACGGGTGCGCGCAGGCGAGGGCGAGCAGGAACGAGAGGAGAAGGAGGGGCGGGCGGCTCGAACCGACCAGGCGGGAGAGCTTTGGCTCCAGGCCCTGCGCCGGAAGCCGGAGGCCGATCGCCTCGCGACGGCCGCAGGCCGCGGACCGCGTCCTCACTGCTTCTTGCTGAGCAAGAGGTCGAGGTTGGCCTTCTCCCACGCCCGGGCGCGCGCGTAGTCGGGAAACGCGCGCTCGGCCTTGCGAAAGGCGGGGCCGTGCACCGAGCGGCGGCCAGCGGCGTCCAGGGACGGGGGAACGACCTGGTGGAGCATCTCGTGGAAGACCACCAGCTCGACGAAGAAGAGCGGCACGCGCGCGTCGTCGAGGGCGGGGTGCAGCTTGATCAGCTTCCGCTCGTGGAAATAGACGCCCATCTTGATCGAGCGCCGGCGCCGGCCCGGCGCGCGCCGGCCCCAGCCGATGCGCGCGGTCACCTGGCCGCCGAAGTGGTCCGCGTTGAGCCGCTCATAGATGTCGCGCAGGTCGTGCACGCTGCCCTTGGCGGTCAGCTCGGGCTCGCTCTGGCCGGGCTTTGGCTTGATCAGGTGCCGGTGCCGCCGGATGTACTCGTCGATGGCGTGGCCGGCGGCCTTGCGCGCCTTGCCGGTGAACTGGGCCACCGCGCGCAGGACGGCGTCCTCGGCGCCCTGGAACATGTGGTGCAGCCGGAAGTGGAGCCGCCCCGCCAGGCGCCGGTACGAGACCATGGTCCAGACGTTGTCGGTCAGCTCCACCGACGCGGGCTCGCGCAAGAGCGTCGAGAGGCGCGCCGCCAGGTCGGCCTGGGCCTTGGGCGGCGGCGGCGGAACGAGGCGCGGGAGCGAAGGCGCGCGACCCTCGCCGGCGGCCGGCCCGCGGAAGGGCGCGCCCTCGGGCCGGCGATCGGCGTCCACGCGCACGCCTTCTGCGGCCGCCTGGGCCTTGGGCGAGCTCGAGCCGAAGAGGGAAAGCTGCAGCGGGCGCATGGCGCTCGGAGTCTAGGGTGGACGTGATCGCGCTTCAAGGCGCGCGCGTCTGGCGGCTTCGACTATCCTCGCCCTCCATGATCTCTTTCTCGCCAGAAGAGGACGAGCGTTTGCTCGTGGACTCCGCCCGCGCCTTCGCGCAGCAACAGCTTCGCCCGCGGCTGCGCGCGAGTGAGGCCGCCCGCGCGCTGCCCGACGAGGTGCGCGGAGCCTTCCATGGCCTTGGCCTCGTGGGCCTCGACCTGCCCGAGGCGCTCGGCTTCGGGGGCCTGACCTTGGTCGCGCGCGCGCTGGTCGAGGAGGAGCTGGCCGCGGGCGACGTCGGCGCCTCGTTCGCGCTCGACGCCGCGGGGCTCGCCGGAGCTCTCGTCGCCGCGCTGGGAACGCGCGAGCAACAAGTGCGCCTGCTCGGACCCCTGGTGTCCGATCCTGTGTACGCGGGCGCCTGCGCGCTGGCGGGCGGCGAGGTGGCTTGCGTGGCGACGCCGGCCGGCGACGGCTTCACCTTGAGCGGCGAGAAGCGCCAGGTGCTCGGCGGGCGCCGCGCCAGCTTCGTGATCGTGCTCGCCCAGCTCCAAGGCGGCGGCAAGGACCTCGGCTCGGCGGGCCTCTTCGCGGTGGGCAAGGAAGGCGTGCAGCTCGAGGAGGAGCGCCACCCGCTCGGCCTCGCGGAGCTGCCCGCGTGCACCCTGCGCTTCGATGGCGCCCGCGCCGAGCGACTGGGACAGGGAGATCTGCGTCCCTCGCTTCGCGCCGCCCTGCTCCGCCAGGCCGCGGTGGCGGCGGCCCGCGCCATCGGCGCCGCGCGCGCGTCGTTCGAGCTGGCGCGCCGCTATGCGGAAGAGCGCACCGCGTTCGGCAAGCCCATCGGCCACTTCCAGTCGATCGCGTTCTTGCTGGCGGACATGGCCACAGAGCTCGATGGCGCCCGCGCGCTGCTCTGGCGCGGCTGCAGCGCGCTCGATCGCGGCCAGCCCGACGCCGAGGTGCGCCTCGCCGAGGCCATCGCCCAGGCCCGCGATGCCGCCTTCTTCATCACCGACAACGGCGTGCAGATCCTGGGCGGCGCCGGATACGTGCAGGACCACCCGCTGGAGAAGTGGATGCGCGACGTGCGCGCGCTGGCGCAGTACGCGCTGCCGGCAGAGGCGGCCATCGGCATCGCGCTCGAGCAGCAGGGCGCTGAGCTGGCCGACGACGACGTGTTCTGTTTTGCCGGCGCAGCCACGGTCTTCACTTGAGCCACGGCAGCTCCCGGAATCGGAGCGGCCACGGGCGCGGGTTTCCGAACGACTGCAAAGGACGGTCATGATCTCCTTCGAGCTGAACGACACCCTCCGCGGCATCCGCGAGATGCTCCACTTCGTCGCCGAGCAGGAGGTCCGGCCGCTCACGCTGCAGGCCGACCGCGAGCACGGCTTCCCCAGCGACTTCCTGCGCAAGGTGAAGGAGATGGGGATCTCGATGGGCGCGCTCTCCAAGGCGCCGGAGATCGAAGAGGAGGGCGGCGAGCCCGGGCGGAAGAAGAAGTCGAAGACCGCCAACCGCATCTCGGCCATCGCTTGCGAGGAGCTGGCCTGGGGCGACGGCAGCTTCCTGCTCACGCTGCCGGGGCCGGGCCTCGGCGGACCGCCGGTGCAGTTCATGGGCACCCCCGAGCAGAAGGAGCGCTTTCTCGGCCTCTTCGCCAAGGATTCCGAGCCGCGCTTTGGCGCCTACGGCCTGACCGAGCCGGGCGCCGGCAGCGACGTCGCGGCCATCCGCACCAGCGCGCGCAAGGCCGCGGACGGCGCCTGGGTCCTGAACGGGACCAAGTGCTACATCACCAACGGCGCGCGCGCCGACTGGGTGGTGATCTTCGCCTCGGTCGATCTCACCCAGGGCAGGAACGCGCACCGCGCCTTCGTGGTGGAGAGAGGCACGCCCGGGTTTCGCGTCGGCAAGATCGAAGAGAAGATGGGCCTCCGCGCCAGCGAGACCGCGGAGCTGGTGCTCGAGGATTGCCACGTGCCGGCCGCGAACCTGCTCGGCGGCGAGGCCTACTACGAGTCGAAGCAGGGCTTCCTCGGCGCGATGAAGACCTTCGACACCACGAGGCCGATGATCGCGGCGATGGCGGTGGGCATCGGCCGCGCCGCCCTCGAGCGGGCGACCGACCATTGCCAACGAGCCGGCGTCTTCCGCTCGCGCACGCTCCTGGCCACGCAGATGGCGCTGCGGCTCGCCAAAGCGCGGCGCCACCTCGAGGTCGCGCGGCTCCTCACCTGGCGGGCCTGCTGGATGGCCGACGAGGGCCTGGGAAACGCCCGCGAGGCCTCGATGTCGAAGGCCTACGCGGCCACCGCGGCGCTCGAGGCGACGGCCGCCGCGGTCGATTCGATGGGCGCCGCGGGGTGCGCGGGCGACGCCTTGGTGGAGAAGTGGTTCCGCGACATCAAGGTCTTCGACATCTTCGAGGGCACCGGGCAGATCCAGAGAGTGGTGATTGCGAAGCGTTTGCTGGAGGGTCTCAAGAGCTTCTAGGCCGCGCCCAGATTGGTTCAGAGCCTCTTTCACTGCGAGTGAAATTGATTTCACTCGTTTTTCTCCTCTGCCGATTCCTTGACGGTATGGATCTGCATCGGTATCTTGCACATCGATTTCCGAGTGCGCTTCCAGCGCCTCGACTCAAGGAGGAGCAAACGATGGCGGCCAAGAAGAAGGCGGCGAAGGCGACGAAGGCGGCGGCGAAGAAGCCGGCGGCAGCGAAGAAGACGGCAAAGAAGACTGCAAAGAAGAAGTAGTTCTTCCCCCGTCGGGCGACCTCCGCTGCAGGTCGCCCGGCAGGAGCTTCACCCACCGCAGCGAGTGAGCGCGCCGGCTGCGCAGATTGCAGCCGCGCCGCGCTCCAGCAGCAAAAAGCAGTGAACACCCAATCAATCCAAGCTGACGAAATGGAGCGGGCGCGCCTTGCCGGGGCGCTCGTGCCTTTCACCGGCGCGTCCGTGCAGAAGGCCTGGCTGCCGGCGCCGCTGGTCGCGCTGTTGCAGCTCAGGGTGCGCGAGCGGAACCTGCTCGTCCTGGTCGATGCGCGCGCGGGCGCCGCGGTGGAAGCCGCCGAGAGGCCCGAGGCGCCCGAGGCCGCCCTGCCCGCCCAGGCGATCTTGCGGCGGGCGCTGACCGGCGCGCGCCTGGCCTCCATTTCGCTCGAGCGCCAGTCCGGTGAACATGCGCGCCGACCGCCCTGGCTGCGGCTCTCCTTCGACACTCCGCGCGGCTCTCGAGCGCTGATCGCCGAGCCCGGCGCGCGCCCGCTCCTTCTCTTGCTGGGTGATGGCGATCGCATCGTCTGGTCCTCGTTCGATCGCGCGGCAGGTCCTGCCCCCGAGGATCGCCGGCTGGGCGCGGCGCTCCCGCGCGGTGACGCCGTCTTGCTCCCGCCCCCCGACGAGCGCGAGAAGGTCAGCGCCGGGTCCCTGCTCGCGCGCGACGACCTCGCCGAGACGGCTGCGCGCAAGGCAGCGCTGCTCCAGCGGCTGAAGGTCCGCACCGGCAAGCTCGCGCGCACGCTGGCCGCGGTGGAGGCCGACCTCGCGCGCGCCCGGGACGCCGAGGGCGAGCAGCGCCGGGCGGAGCTGCTGCTGCCACACCAAGGGAAGATCGCGCGCGGCGCCAAGGAGGCGCGCGTGCCCGACTGGTCGCAGCTCGATGAGGGCGGGCAGCCGGCACAGGTCACCATCGCGCTCGACCCCGCGCTCTCGGCCGCCGAGAACGCCTCGCGCTGGCTGAAGAAGGCGCATCGGCTGCAGGCCGCGGTGCCGCGCATCGACGCGCGCCGCGCCGAGGTGCTCGCGGCGCAAGCGGCCGTCCGCGCGCTGCAAGAGTCGCTGCGCGCGGCCGAGGACAAAGCCGCCGTGCGCGCCCTCGAAGAACAAGCGCTCCTCCTCCCCGGCCTGGGCAAACCTCTCGCCGCCCCGCAGCGCAAGCCGGCCGGCGAGCCGAGGCTGCCGTTTCGCGTCTTCGTCTCCTCGAGCGGCGCGCGCATCCTGGTCGGCCGCGGCGCCCGCGACAACGACGCGCTCACGCTGCGCATCGCCCGCGGCAACGACCTGTGGCTGCACGCGCAGGGCCTCAAAGGCGCCCACGTCGTCATCCCCGAGCCGGGCGAGTCACCCGATCAGCGCACCCTGCTCGACGCCGCCCTGCTCGCCGCGCACTTCTCTTCCCTGCGCGGGGCCGAAGCCGCCGACGTGGCCTGGACGCGGCGCAAGCACGTGCGCAAGGCGAAAGGGGCCAAGCCGGGCAGCGTCACCATCACGCAGGAGAAGACCATCCGCGTCCGCCCCGACCCCGCTCGCCTCGCGGCGCTGCTGGCGAGCGAGGGCAAGCCTTAGCCGCGCTCAGTACTTCCCGGGCGAGATGAACGAGACGGGGGCAGAGAGCTCGGCGACCAGGGGCCGGCCGAAGCGCGCGGTCTGCGTGCACACGGCGCCGACGAAGATGAGCTGGTTGTTGTCCTTGCGCGGATCGTTGGCCACGCCGTTCAGCTCGTCGATGTCGTCGCGGGCGTAGATGAAGCAGTTGTACTGGCCGCTGGTGTAGAGCAGGTTCGCGTCGAGGGTTTGCACCGCGCTCAGCGTGCTGGCGATGTCGGACGAGGTCCCGAGCGCGGCCGGGTGGTCGACGAACCAGTTCAGATAGGTGTCCCAGCCCTTCCCCGGATACTTCGAGAGCAGGTACGACTTGCCGTACTGCAGCGCCGACTCGGTGGCGTTCATGATGGTCTGGTTGTGCACGCCCTTGCCGGCCTGCGCGCGCTCGGCGCCGGTGATGTTGAGCGTGAAGGCGACGATCAGCGTCAACAGCAGCACCACGCCGAGCACCGCGACGATGGCGAAGCCGCCGGGCCGCCGGGGACAAGGAATCATCGCTCGCGTCATGGCAGATACCCGTAGGCGTTGCGGGGCACGACCCGCGCCTGGAAGGTGCGCAGCACGTAGGAGTCGGAGAGGGCGGTGATGTCCGCCGCCGAGAGCGCGCCGGTGCCGCCGTCGTTGGTGAAAGCGAGAGGCACGCCGTCGATGATCGGCAAGAGGTACTGGCCGCTGTTGTTGACCTGCTGGTCCGGGTCGGGCCGCGACGACTGCGCCACCACCGCCACCCGCACCTCGCGCAGCTGCTCGGCGAGCGTCTGGTCGCAGTTGTTGAAGGCCCGCTCGGTTTGCGTGTACTGGGTGCTGCCGCCGTCGTTGTGGAAAGAGGTCCAGCCCGACGGGACCCACTGCGACGGCACATCGCTGCCATCCACCGCGCCGATCATGTAGCGGACGTGGAAGCCTTCGACGGGCCCCGAGCCGAGCACCGTGCCGACGGCCGTGCCGCCGTTGGTCTCATCGATGAAGGGGCTCTCGGTGGAGTCGCAGGTGGACGAGCTGAAGGCTGTCGTGCGCAGGGTCGGCCGGCTGCGCACGAGGTTGATGGTGCCGCCGTCTCCGTCCTGTCGCAGGTACCAGTGGGTGACGCGGGCCTTGAGCAGGTGCGCGGCGTGGCCGAAGCCGAAGGGGGCCTTGGCGTCGGGCTCGAAGGAGTTGGCGCTCTGCTCGGCGAACGAGAGCAGCCGCTCGTTGGGCCAGCCGCCGTCCGGGATGGTGTTGAGGCCGCCGGTCGGCGTGATCATCACCGCCCAGTGGAAGTCGTCGCTGACGATGACGGGAGTGCGCGCGCCGCCGTCGGAGCCGGTCACCAGCGTCGCGTCGCCGAAGGCGGTGTCGTCACACTGCACCGCTCCACCGTCGGACTGCGAGCAGAGGATCTGGATGGGCTGGTTCTTCGCCACGCTGGTCACCACGCCCTGCATGCCGGTGCCGTCGGCGGTGATGGCGAGCGTGGCGGGCTCGGCGGTGATGACGAAGACGCTGGAGCTCGCGATCTGCGCCCCGTTCGGCGAGGTCACGAAGCGGTCAGGCTCCGAGTAGATGACCGGCAAGCGGCGCAGGGGACCGCCGGCCGGGGCCACGCCGATGTGGCCGCGCGACGCGCCCATGCCCGCCCCGCGCAGCTCGGACTCGAGCATGTCGAGGGCGAGGCGGCCGTTGGTCTGCACGTCCGCCACCCGGCGCAGGCGCTCCGAGTTTCCGTTCACGCCCTGGAGCAGCAGCATGGCGGCCAGCAGCACGATGGCCGTGATGGCCGTGGTGATGAGCATCTCGACCAGCGTGAAGCCGCGCGGGCGCGTCATTGGGAGAGGTCCTGTTGAAGGATCAGCGTGTCGTTCGAGCCGCCGAGCGTGACCCGGACGTAGGCGCGAAGGATGGGGATGCCGCTCGAGGTCGTCGTCGCGTCCACGTGGATTTCGCGGCAGAGCGCCTGCGGGTCGTTGACGACAGAGGCCACCGCGCAGGTCTGGCCCGCCACGGCGGCGTTGAGCGTCGCGGTGCGGCCCGCCAGGTCGTCGCCGGCGGTCATCCCGGTCGGGTCCACCATCGCCGGTCCGGCGAGCAGGTCCACCACGGCAAGGCCGTTGTTGTCGAGGTCGTCGAGCACCCAGCCCGTGCTGCCCGCCGGATCGAACGTGGAGCCCACGTCCATCCGCGAGTCGTAGTTCACCCAGCCAAGCGTGCCGGTGGGGATGCGCTGCGGCCGCATCTGGATGAACCGGTCGATGCGGGTCTGGGCGAACTCCTTCATCTGCGTCCGCCGCGAGGCGAGCGCGTTGGTCTTGAGCGCGAGGATCACTCCGCCGACCAGGCCCAGCGCGGCGATGGCGAGCACGGCGATCGAGACCATGGTCTCGATCAGGGTGGTCCCGCGCGCAGCTCTAGTATTCGCGGCCAAGTGCCCTCCAGAACCAGCCGAAGAAGGTGGCCTGCCCGTTGCCGCCCGCCTTGTTGCCCTGGACGTTGTCCATCTTGGCGGCCGCGTTCTGGATCGCGCTCGAGGCAGCGGCGCCCGTCGTCACGGTGGCGACGGCGAGGCCCTGGCCCGTCACGGTCACGACCTTGTAGCTCGTGATCGTCGCGCCGGGCGGCGGGCTGGTGGTGCCGACCGAGCTGCCGCTCACGTAGTAGTAGATGGCCGGCGAGCCGCCCGCGCCGCCCGCGGTGGTGGAGCCGAGCGTGGCAGGCGCCGGCGTCGCGGCGCCGAGGTCGAGCGAGTAGGTCGCGCCGCTCAGGTCGCGGCGGTGGTCCAGATCCTGTGGAGCGCCCTGGGTCGTCGAGAAGATGAGCGAGCCGCCCACCGCCTGGATGGCCCCGAACATGCGGTCGCCCGCGGTTGGAGTCGTGAAGGGTCCAAGCTCGGTGGCCAGCCCCTTGGAGGCCGCGTCGGCGCGCGCGGTGGTGAAGTTCGCGCCGTTGAGGTCCGTTGGCAGGATGCGCGCCGACGGCGCCACCGAGAGCACGTGCACCTTGCCGGTGATGGTCGGGTTGATCGCCGAGGCGGTGTCGGTGCCGCCGGTGCCGTAGGCGAGCATCAGCTCACCCTTGTGCGCCACCAGGGCCGGCGAAGTGGCGAGGTTGTCGGGCAGATAGAAGAGCACGGGCGGCGTGCTGATGGGCTGCGCGGTGGTGCCGAACCCGAAGGCGTCGCTGAGCGCGTAGTTGCAGCTGGCGCCGCTGCAGCCGTTGCTCTGCTGGCCGTTGTTCATCGAGGTCAGGCTGATGCCCGAGGCGGCGTCGAGCTCCCAGAGCCTGCCCGAGTCGTCGCCGGCGTAGACGGTGTCGACAAGGCCAGTGGTTGCCCTGCTCGCGAGCCCGACGCCGGCCGGCGCCGTGTTGCCGACGCCGTTCGCACGTGCGGCCGCCATGCCCGTGATGTCGAACGGATTGTTGAACTCCCAGACCTTCTGGCCCGAGACAAGATCGATGGCGAAGACGTACATGCCGTCGCCGCCGAGGGTGACCGTGGACCCGCTGATGACGGCGTGGATGGCCGGCTCGCTGGTCGGCACGAAGGCCGTGTAGACGGGCGCGTTGTTCCTCCGCAGCACGCCGATGTCGATCGACTGGTTGGCGCCGAGGTGAAGGAAGTTGTACGGCCCGCTCAGCACGCGGCCAGCGTCGGCCGCCGGCGGCAGCGCGAAAACGGCCGGCGTGCAGGTGCCGCCGTTGGTGGCGAGCTCGTTGGTGTGGCAGTTGTTGGCCCAGTTGAAGGCGACCGCGGTGGTGCCGGTGTTGATGCCCGTGTCGTCATCGGAGAGCCAGACCGACGAATAGGGAAGATTGATCGAGTCGGGCGTCGAGGCGATGTCCCAGAGCATCACCGGCTTGAGCGGGTTCGTGATGTCGAGCGCGAAGAGCTCGCGGTTGGAGCCGCCCGCCGAGCCGACCAGCACCGTGTGCCAGGTGCGGACGCCGCTGGCGTCGAAGTCGCCGTAGACGTCGATGGCCGCGGGGCTCGCGTCCACCTCGGCGGTGTTGCTCTTCAGATATGGGAGCTGGCCGGGGGGGATGAAGGCCCAGAGCTCGGTCAGCGCGTTGGGCGGCGAGAAGCCGGCGCTGCCGTAGTGCGTGTGGAAGACTCCGTTGGCGTCGCTGTTGAGGGGCGCGGCCGCGTCGCGCGGGCCGGCGTAGTTGTTGTCGAGGCCGCCGTTGGGAATGTAGAAGGCGTGCAGCATGCCGTCGCGGCCGCCGACGTAGCCGACGGTGGGCCGCGCAGGCGGGGTGGCGCCGGCGCTCGGCACCAGCGTGCTCGGCCCCACCACCACCAGCTTCGACTTCACCAGCGCGCCGAGCTTGGCAAGGTTTGTGTTGGGGGCAAAGTCGATGACGCTCTTGCCCGAGTTGACGTTGCAGTGGCCCTGGGTCGTGACGTTGACCGGGTCCAGGCCATTGCCCGAATCGTCGTGGGCCACGAAGTTGCCGGTGCCGTCGTTGTGCGTGTCGGTGATGTAGCAATAGCCGCGGACCATCTGCAGCAGCTCTTTGGCCTCGCGCACGGCGGCGGCGGCCTGCTGGGCGGTGACGTTGGCGGCCTGCTCGCTGAAGCCGTAGTCGGAGCCGAGGTTGAGCGGAGTGGTCTGGAGGGCTTGCTGGATGTCGCAGACGCCGTCCGCGCCCGCCACCATGCCGGCGTAGGGCGCGCCCGCGTAGGTCGTCTTGGTCGCAGTGGCGCTGCCGATGCAGCCCACCCCGCACACCTGGCTGATCTTGAAGTTGTCCACGCAGCCGGTGTTCATCGCCGTGTAGTCGATGTCCACCGGCGTCCAGCCCGTCTGCAGCACGCTATTGGGCGCTGTCTTTCCCGCGCCCAGGCTCGGGTTGGCAGTCACCTTCCCGCCCAGGTAGGTGAAGAGGTTGCGGCTGTTTGGCGAGGTGGCCCGGAGCACGTCCTTGGCGTCGGACACCGTGTACGCGCCAGTGGCCGCGGAGAAGTCGGTGGCGGCGCCGGAGGTGTTGGCGAGCGAGTCGGCGGCGATGCCCCGCATGTGGCCGGTGCGGTAGGGGAACTGCCACTGCGACTGCTGGCCGCTGGTGTAGTTGAGCCACGAGTCAGGCGGGCCGACGGTGGTGACTTCGTCGTAGGTCGGGACGAAGGCGATGTTCCCGTAGGAAGTGGGACCGACGTACGCGGTCTCGACGCCCGGGGGCACGAAGGCGAGCGCGAGCAGGGTGTTGAGGACGATGCGCGTGCCGGCGACAAGCGCCGAATAGGTGTGGCCGCCGAGATAGATGATGCGGCCCTTGAGCGGGTTCCCGTCGCGCTGGATGAAGGTGACGTTGTCGGCGCCCGCCTGCGCGCGCGCGGCGCTGGCCGGCGTGAGGTTGCTCGTGTCGACGGAGCGGATGCTGAAGACGAGCGGCAGCGCCTCGGGCCGATAGATCGAGCGCTCCGCGGCGTTGGGGTTTGGCGAGTAGTCGCCGAGGAAGCCGACGGTGCTGGTCCAGATGTAGTCGCCGATCTGCGCGAAGGTGTTGTCCGCGTTCGGGTGGTGCACGCAGGTGCTGCTCGAGTTGAACGGGCTGCTCGAGACGTTGCCCATGTTCGGGTCGGTGCAGTTCTGCAGCTTCATGAAGGTGTTGCCGGTCCACGCCGGAGATTCGCGGTGGACGATGCCGTGCGAGCCGAGCACGCTGGCGGCCGCCCCCGCGTTGCAGTTGGTGCCGTTGCTGCTGGCGCAGGAGAGGATGCCCTGGGTCCGCGCGGCGTAGGCACTGAAGGCCTGCTGGCCGACGATGTCGCTCGCGTAGACCTGGCCTTCGAACACACCGATGCTGGCGCACTCGGCGACCACGCCGCGCTGGTTGGGCGCGTCCACGTACGCGAAGATGTTGGCCGCGATCCTTCCGATGCAGGCGGAGTCGCAGCCGGTGAACGTCTGCCCCGTCCAATGCGGAAACCAGGCCGACGTATAGGTGTCGCCCGGCGTCAGCGGGTGGTTGAGCGGATCGGCGGTCGCCGAGGCCAGGTCCATGGTGTCTATGGCGTCGAAGATCTCGCCGTGGTTCGGCCCGTTCGGGCAGCGCAGGAGATTGAGGCTGTTGAAGGCGTTCTTCGGGCAGCCGATGGCGCCGGTAAAGTTCAGGCCCGCGCTCTTCAGATACTTCGGCAGCATGTCGCCGATGACGCCGTTCTGGTTGCCGCTGGTCGAGGTGCTGGTGAGCCCGCCCGAATCGCGCAGCACGGCGATGCGCGAGGGAGTGGCGTTGATCTTGTGGGTGTCGGGCGCGTCGAAGCTGACCTGGGCGCGGTGGATGTTCACGTAGTGGGTCGAGGCCCACGGCGCCGAGGGGTTCGAGGAGTCGTTGACGACGCCGTTGGCGTTGTCCCACTGGAACTGGCCGCCCGAGAAGTTGCACGTGTCCTGGTTCTGCGTGAAAGCCGAGAAGTCCACCTGCGACGTTCCATAGGCGGTGGTGGTGGCGTTGGGGTCGAGCGGATAGGCCGTGATCTGGTTCGAGATCAACTTGAGGAAGGTGTCGGCGTCGCCCGCGTGGATGATGAAGACGCCGCCCATGTACTGCACGTCGGTGACATTGGTCGCGGCGGAGATGGTGTGCCGGATGTGATCGCTGTTGCGGTAGCGCGGATACCCTGTGCCGTTGGTGTCGTAGGTCGCGAAGTTGAACGAGTCGTTCGCCTCAGCGGGGCTTCCGTTGCTGATCAGCGAGACGGGAACGGCCGCGCTGTTCTGGACGACGAAGTCGCAACCCTGGTTCCACGAAGGGTCGTTCCAGAGCGGCGTGGGGCTGACCGAGCTCGGCCCGATCAGGTTGCTCGGCGAGCAGCGGTTCGGCGAGGTCTTGCCCGGCTTGATCGCCCAGTGAATGGTGACCTTCGAGTGGCCGTGGTCGGCCAGCCAGGGATTGGCGCGCAGCGTCTGGAAGACCAGGCCGTACGCCGACACCATGCCGCAAGGGGTCTGGAAGCTGGCCTGCGTGGGGATGATGAGGGACTTGGCCGGGAAGGTGTCGGCCGAGGCCGTGCGGAGGGGCAAGAGGCAGATCGCCGCCGCCGCGGCCGCGCACGCCGCCCATCGCTTCACGCTGCTCTTCAAGTTGCCAATCATCTCGCGACTCCTCGGGCCCCTGCCGGCCTGCCATTCGGGCAGACCTGTGGCACTTGCGGCCCGGGCATCGTCCTGCAATGCAGCCGCCAAGGCGAATTTTGTGCCCATGCGCCTGATCTCATTGAGCGGCGTCGCACGCCGAGATCCGGCCGGGCGCTCGCCACCTGCTACTCTTTGCCGACCGCGCACCTTTTTGCGCCCGATGGAATCACACGCCCACCCACCTTGAGCCGCCTCCTGCCCCTCTTGCTCTTCTTCGGAATCGCCATTCTCCTGGTGGGCGGCGCCCACTACTACACGTGGGCGCGGATGGTCCGCGATCCGCAGCTGCCGGTGACCCTCGCGCGCGTGCTCTCCGTCGCCATCGCGCTGCTCGGCGCCGCCCTGATCGCCGCGCCGATCGCCTCGCGGCTGGTCCCGCGCGACTCGATGCGGCCGGTGATCTTCTTCGCCTTCGTCTGGATGGGCACGGGCTTTCTCCTCGTCACGCTGCTCGGCCTCACCGACCTTGGCCGCGTCCTGGCCAGCGCCGGGCTCAGGCTCGCGTCCTTGATCTCGGGAAGCCCGGTCGCACCAGCCGATCCAGCGCGGCGCCTCTTTCTCACCCGCGCGCTCGCGGGCGGAGTGGGCGTGGGCGCGCTCGGCCTCGCCGCGATGGGCATGCGCTCGGCGCTCGCCGGCATCCAGGTGAAGGAAGTGCCGGTGCGGGTTCCCCGGCTGCCCGAGGCGCTGCGCGGCCTCCGCATCGTCCAGATCAGCGACGTCCACATCGGCGCGCTCCTGCGCAAGGAGTGGCTGCAGGCGGTGGTCTCGCGCATCCAGTCGCTCGCGCCCGATCTCATCGCCATCACCGGCGATCTGGTGGACGGCACGGTGGGCGAGCTGGCGGCGCAGGTCGCGCCGCTTGGCCAGCTCTCGGCGCCGCGGGGCGTCTTCTTCGTCACCGGCAATCATGAGTATTACTCAGGCGCGGACTCCTGGCTCCAGCACCTGCCCACGCTCGGCATCCGCCCTCTGCAGAACGAGCGGGTGAAGCTCGCCCCCGGTCTCGAGATCGCCGGCATCAATGACCTCTCCGCGCACGGCTCCTCGGCCCCCGATCTGGATCGCGCGCTGCGCGGTCGCGACCCGGACGGCGCGCTCATCCTCCTCGCGCACCAACCCAAGCAATTCCTCGAGGCGGCCACCAAAGACGTCCAGCTCACCCTCTCTGGCCATACTCATGGCGGCCAGATCTGGCCCTTCAGCTGGGTGGTCGCTTTGGTTCAACCCTACGTCGCGGGCCTGCACCGCCGCGGCGAATCACAGCTCTACGTCTCGCGCGGGACGGGCTTCTGGGGGCCGCCCATCCGCGTCGGCGCACCGCCCGAGATTACCTTGCTCAAATTAGAACCGGCTTAGAGTTACGCCGGTTGATCAAGACCTGAATCTATTGCCCGTCGGGGGCGGCGCGCTGGCGGGTGCGGTGGCGCTGCTCGTCGCTTGGGACGCCCACCTTGAAGGTCTGCGAGGCGGTCATTGATTGGCCGCCGTAGGTGCCGGTGACCTCCACCGTGAGCGTGGACTGGTCGGGCCCTGGTTGATAGCCGATATCAAGGACGATGCGCTCGCCTTTTCCTACGCTGCGGCCGCTGACGGGCACTTCGTCACCTTCGACCTTCAACCCCTGCCCGCCGCGGACGGCGACCTGCACGTTCTCGCCTGCGGCCGCGAAGCGGACGTTGATATGAGCCTTCCCGCCCGAGACGACCGCCGAGATGTTTGCCGGCAAGATCGTCAGCCCGAGCGCCACCAGCGCGGCCGCCAGCGCGCTCATAGTCCGCCCAGATAGGTATATCCGCGCATCGCCTGCTCGTAGAAGTCGGTGAGCGCGACGCCTTCCTTGGGCTTCACCTGGCCCTCGCGGATCTTCTGCTCGAGCGCGACCTTGACCCGCTTGGCCAGATCGGTCGGCTCATATTGCACGCGCGAGAGCACCTTCTCGATGGTATCGCCGGCGATCACTTCTTCAATATAGTAGTCCTCGGGATCGTCATCGTCGGCGAAGACGTGGATCTCGTTCACCCGGCCAAACAGGTTGTGCATGTCGCCCATGATGTCTTGATAGGCGCCGGTCAGGAACAACCCAAGGAAGTAGGGTTCGCCCGGAATCAGCTTGTGCAGCGCGATGGTCTCATCGACCGTCTCGTTCTCGATGAAGTGGTCGATCTTGCCGTCGCTGTCGCAGGTGATATCGACGATGGTCGAGTCGCGCGAAGGCAGCTCGGTCAAGCGGTGCAGGGGCGCGAGAGGGAAGAGCTGATCGAAGGCCCAGCTATCAGGCGCGCTCTGGAACAGCGAGAAGTTCGCCATGTATTGATCGGCCAACTTGTCGCCCAGCTCGCGGGTCTGCTCGGGCACGCGCTTGCGCTTCTTGTTGAAGTCAACCAGGCGCCGGCAGAGCTTCCAGAAGAGCGACTCAACCAGCGCGCGCTCTTCGAGCCCGAGGATGCCGAGCTTGAACATCGTCAGCGCCTGCTCCTTCTTCTCGACGGCGTCGTGATAGGTCTCGCCTGAGTTCTTCGAGGTCAGTCCGGCGACGATCTCGCGCATCTCCTTGACGATTGGCGAGTCACCCGTGGGCGGCTTGTCCAACGCGGGCGGCACGGCGGAGGCGGCCTCGATCTCGTCGCCGTTCTCGCCGAACTCGATGTGCCCGAAGACGTTCATGATGATGCACGAGTGGTGCGCGGTGAGCGCGCGGCCCGACTCGGTGACGAGGTGCGGCTCGGGCACGCCCTCGTTGTGGCAGATCTGCTGCACCGAATAGACGATATTGGCGGCATACTCTTCGACGCTATAGTTGACCGAGCTGACATAGGCCGACGAGCGCGCGCCCACATAGTCAACGCCGAGGCCGCCGCCCACGTCGAAGTATTCGATGGGGAGGCCCATCTTGCGCAGCTTGGCATAGAAGCGCGCGCCCTCGTTGCAGACGTCCTTCACCGTGCGGATGTCGGTCAGTTGGCTGCCGACGTGGAAGTGGAAGAGCTTGGCGCAGTGCTCCATCTTCTTCTCGCGAAGCAGGTGCACCGCCTTGATCAGCTCAGGCGTCGTCAATCCAAACTTGGCGAAGTCGCCCGACGAGCTCTCCCACTTGCCGGTGCCTTTGGTCGATAGTTTGGAACGGAGCCCAATCATCGGCTGCACGTTCATCTCTTCCGAGAGCCGCAAGAGCGCCGGAAGCTCGGAGAGCTTCTCAATGACGACGACGACCTTGCGGCCAATCTTCCTACCTAACAAAGCGAGGCGCAGATACTCTTCGTCCTTGTATCCATTGCAGATGGTCAGCGCCTCCGGGTCGGTGTTGAGCGCCAGGACAATGAGCAACTCGCCCTTGCTGCCGGCCTCGAGGCCCATGTGGTAGGGCGCGCCGGCGTCGAGGATCTCCTCGACCACCTCGCGCATCTGGTTCACCTTGGTCGGGTAGACGCCGAAGTAGCCGCCTTTGTAGTTGTGCTGGGCGATGGCGGCGCGAAAGGTCTCGTTGAGCTGCTTGACCCGCGCGCGGAGGATGTCCTGGAAGCGCACCACGCAGGGAAAGCCCAGGTTGCGCTCGCGGATGTCGTCCACCACGTCCATCAGGTCGATGGTGGGCCCCACCTGGCCGTTTGCCTGCGGCCCGTGCGGATGGGCCACCACGTGGCCTTTGGCGTTGATGGAGAAGTACCCGGCGCCCCAGCCGGGGATGTTGTAAAGCTGCAGGGCTTTCTCGATCGACCACTCGGACGGCGGCAGCGACATTGATGCGATCTGCCACAGCAAATGGCGCGTACACAAGAGCGGATCAAAATAGTTGATGGCGCGCTCTCGGCGCCGCTCTTCCGGCGGGCGCGCGCGGCCATCGGCCGGCTGGGTGCCGAGCGGCTCCGCCAGAGCTACTGGACGACGTTCTGGATGCCCCTGACCGCCTCGCCGGCCCACGCGCTCGAGGAGGCGGTGCTGGCGCTCAGCCCCTTGGCCCTCGGCGCCAGGCGCGCCGCCGGCGCCGAGTGGTGGCTCGGCCGCACCTACACGACTCGGGTCCCGATCGACTTCCACTTCGACCAGGACGTGAAGCTGCGAGAGTCGGGCGGGCCGCTGGTCCACCCGCTGGTCTCCACCGTGCTCTTCTTCAACCGGGTGCGCGGCGGCCAGCTCGCGGTCACCGACCAGCTCCCCGACGATCGCGGAGAGCCGCGCCCAGTGCGGCCGCGCGCGCTGCAGGCCGTCGCGCCGCGCGCCAATCGCTATGCGCTGTTCCGCGGCGATCGCTACCACGGCGTTCTCGACGCCCACGGGCAGGTGCCGACTGCCCCGCTGCCGGGGCCGCCTGGCCGCCTGCGGCTGACACTGGTGGTGAACTTCTGGCGCGCGCAGCCGACCGGCGTCGTTTGCTGGAGGCAGTCGCGGGCCTATCGGGCGCTGGCGCCGCGGGCTACAAGGCGGCCGTGAAGCTTCCGCAGAGCGCGCGCCCGCACCTGGCAGGCCTGACCGAGGCCGACCTGGTCGCGTGGGCCAGATCGCAAGGCGCGACCGAGGGCGCTGCCAAGGCGGCGGCTCGGGCGCTCCTGGCGCGGTTCGCCGGGCGTCCTGTTGGTCAAGCTTCCACTGCGCTCTTGCGCGCCGCCAAGGAGATGCTCGACGACGCCCTGCCCGCTGCCGAGGCGCACGAGGACCCGGACGGCACCGTGCGCCTGGCGGTGCGCCTTTCGGACGGCGCGGTGGTCGAGACGGTGCTCATCCGGCAAGCCGCGCGCGACACCGTCTGCGTCTCGAGCCAGGTCGGCTGCGCGCGCGGCTGCGTCTTCTGCGAGACGGGCCGCCTGGGGCTCTTGCGCAACCTCACCGCCGCCGAGATCGTCGCCCAGTTCGCGCTGGTGGCCGCCCGGCTCGGCAAGGCGCCGACCAACGTCGTCTTCATGGGCATGGGCGAGCCGCTCGACAACCTCGACGAGGTGGTGAAGGCCATCGACGTCCTCAGCGAGCGCGCGGGCTTCGCGGTGCCCGAGCGGCGAGTGACCGTCTCCACAGTCGGCATCGTCCCGAAGATGGACGAGCTCTACGCCCGCACCCGCGGAAACCTCGCCGTCAGCCTGCACGCGCTGGAAGCCCAGGCCCGCCTGCGCCTCCTGCCCGTCGCGCGCAAGTTCCCGCTCGCGGAGCTGCGCGCGGCGATCTCCCGCTCGCCCCGCACCGTGCTCTTGCAATGGACGCTGATCGAAGGTGAAAACGACCGCGACAGCGACGCCGACGCGCTCGTCTCGTTCTGCGACGGGCTGGACGTGCGCGTGAACCTGATCCCGCTCAACCCCGGCCCGCGCCCGGAGCAGCACGCGCCGACGCTCGAGCGCTGCCGGGCTTTTCAGAAGCGTCTATTGAATGCCGGCATCCGCGCCCTGCTCCGCCTTCCGCATGGGCAAAGCGTCGGCGGGGCCTGCGGCCAGCTCGCCGGCGCGCGCAGGACGCGGGGCTAAGCCGTCCCGCAGAAGTCGGCGAAGGCGTGGAGGATGCGCTTGCCCTCGGTCTTGCGCACCCGCGCGATCAGCTTGTCCGGGTCGCCGCCCTCTTCGCGAATCCTGGCCGCGCGCGAGGCGATGAGCGCCTGAAGCGCCTCGGGCCGCAGCTCGGGATGGAACTGGACGCCCGCGATGGTCTCGGACAGGCGGACTGCCTGGGCGGGCGTGTTCTCGTTGCTGGCGAGCACGACCGCGCCGGCCGGGAGGCGATCGACCGCGTCCACGTGAGTCGCCTGGACTTCGATGCGGCGCGACGGCTCGTGCGCGGCCCAGGAGAAGAGCGGGTCGCGCAGGCCCTGCTCGGTGAGCTGCACCTCGATGGTGCCGATCTCGCGGCCGCGCGGGTTCTGGTTCACCTCGCCGCCGGCCGCGCGGCAGAGGAGCTGCTGGCCGAAGCAGACGCCGAGCACCGGCGTGCCGCGCTGGCCCGCGTCGAGCAGTGCGGCGCCGAGCTCGTCCATCCAGTGCTCGCGCTGCCCCGCGGTGACCGAGAGCGGCGAGCCGGTGATGATGATGCCCGCGCGATCGAGCGCCTGGGGCCGCAGCCGCTCGCCCTGGTGGGCGCGCAAGGTCACAAGCTCGGCCACGCCGTCGAGCGCGCGCGCGAACCACGCAGGGTAGTCGCCGTGCTCAGTCTTGAGCGGCTCGGCGACGGTGCCGGTCTGGACCACGAGCAGGCGGGGGATGCCCATGTGCTGACTGTAGCTGCGCTCGCGTCACCGCGCCACGGGCGGCCTCGCGCGGCGTCTTGCGGGCAACTGCGCCGCCGGAGTTGGTTGACGCGGGGGCCCTGCTCTCCCAGGCTGAGCGGGCTCACGACTCGGGAGACGCAATGGACCACAAGGAACTTTCCGGCAAGCAGCGCGCGGAGCAGATCGAGGCGCTCCGCTCCGAGTTCAACCGCGCCCAGATCCGCAAGGTGAAGCTGGGCGGGTTCGACCTCGACTGCATCCTGCGCGGCAAGTACGTCTCGCTCGACAAGTTCTGGGGACTGGCCGAGAGCGGCTTCGGGTTCTGCGACGTCATCTTCGGTTGGGACTCCGCCGACGTCCTCTACGACAACGCCAAAGTGACCGGGTGGCACTCGGGCTACCCGGACGTGCACTCGGTGATCGACTTATCGACTTATCGAAAGATCCCCTGGGAGCCGGGCGTCGCCGCCTTCCTGGTGGACTTCGAGCTCGAGCAGGGAAAGCCGCTCCCCGTCTCGCCGCGGCAGGTGCTGCAGCGAGTAGAAGCCAAGGCCAAGGGCATGGGCTTCTCGGTCAAGGCGTCGAGCGAGTACGAGTTCTTCCTCTTCAAGGAGACGCCGCAGAGCCTGCGCGACAAGGATTATCGAAATTTGCAAAGCCTCACGCCCGGGATGTTCGGCTACTCCTGGCTGCGCACCAGCGAGAACAGCGAGCTCGTGCACGCGCTCATCGACGGGCTGACGGCCTTCGACATCGAGGTCGAGGCCTTCCACACCGAGACCGGTCCCGGCGTCTACGAGGCGGCGATCCGATATGATTCATTGGCCCGCGCCGCCGACAAATCGGCGCTCTTCAAGACGGCTGCCAAGGAGATCTGCGCCCGGCACGGCGTCATGCCGACCTTCATGGCGAAGTGGAACAAGGAGCTGCCGGGCTCGTCGGGCCATCTGCACCAATCGCTCTGGACCTCAGATGGCAAGCCCGCCTTCCACGATGCCAAGGCCGAGCGCGGCATCTCGAAGACGCTGGCCCATTACGTGGCCGGCCAGGTGGCGCTCCTGCCGGCCATCACCGCGCTCATCGCACCTACTATCAATTCCTATAAGCGCATGGTCCGCGGCGCCTGGTCGCCGACGCTCGCCACCTGGGGCTGGGAGAACCGCACCACCGCGCTGCGCCTGATCGGGGGCGGCTCGCCCACCGCCCAGCGGGTAGAGTTCAGGTTGGCCGCCGCTGATATGAACCCATATATCGCGCTGGCGGCTTCAGTTGGCGCCGGACTCTATGGGATCGAAAAGGAATTGCCGCTCCCGCCCGAGACCAGCGGCAACGGGTATGACGCCAAGGCCGAGCGACTGCCGCGGTCTTTGCGCGAGGCCAGTGAGTGGCTCTCCAACTCAAAAGAAGTGCGCTCTATCTTGGGCGACGACTTCGTCGACCATTATGTCCGCTCGCGGGATTGGGAGTGCAGGCAATTCGAGGCCGCGGTGACCAAGTGGGAGCTGGAGCGTTACTTCGAGATCATCTAGCCCTGAATCCGCGCGACGGTGCGCTGGATCTCAGGGTCGAGTGCCCTGTCTGCTGCTGCAAACCAAAGAATGGAGCAACCGTGGCCAGTGGATCCGCAGAGCAGGTGGCACGTCCCGCGGTTCACAAGAACCGGCTCCGCCACCTCCTCTGGGCAGTGCCGGTCGCCCTGGCGCTGCTGGTCGCTACCCAAATCGCGTCCGACGTCCCCGTCGAGACGCTGAAGCCAACGCTCGCCGGCGGCCCGTCGCGGTTCCTTGCCGTGCACGGGCTCTCTGTCCACTACCGCGACGAAGGGAGCGGGCCGCCGCTGGTCTTGCTGCACGGCACCGGCTCGTCGCTGCACACCTGGGATGGGTTTGCGGCCGCGCTCGCGCCCCACTTTCGCGTGGTGCGCATGGACCTGCCCGGATTCGGCCTGACCGGACCCATCGAAGGCGATGACTATCGAATCGATCGGTACGTCGAGTTCGTCGAGGAGTTTCGCAAAGCGCTCGGCATGGAGTCGTTTGCGCTGGCGGGGAATTCGCTTGGCGGCCTCATCGGCTGGCGCTACGCGGCGGCGCACCCGGCGCAGGTCAGCGCGCTGGTGCTGCTCGATTCCGCGGGATTTCACATCGACAAGCCCGC
The DNA here is from genome assembly GCA_038231075.1 of Myxococcales bacterium. Lineage (GTDB taxonomy): Bacteria > Myxococcota > Myxococcia > Myxococcales > 40CM-4-68-19 > JBBRMA01. The sequence continues at coordinate 56,083 of JBBRMA010000039.1, forward strand.
GCTCGTGTTCAAGCTCGCCCGCGTCCCGGGGCTCAACTGGCTCCTTACCAAGCTCGACCCGCGAGCCTTGGTAGAGAAGACGATCCACGATTGCTATGGCGACCAGCGCAAGGTGACGCCCGAGCTGGTCGAACGCTACCAGCAGCTCTCGCTGCGCGCTGGGAACCGCCGCGCTTTCGTCGCCCGCGCCGCGCTCCCACAGGAGGATCGGACCTCCGACCTCGCCGGCCTGCGCGTGCGGACGCTGGTCCTCTGGGGCCGCGAGGACCGCATCATCCCCGTCGAGCACGCGCAGCGCTTCGCGAGCGCAATCCCGGGCGCGCGCCTCATCGTTTACGACGGCGTTGGACACGTGCCGATGGAAGAAATCCCGGAGCGCTCCGCTGCCGACGCGGAGGCATTTCTCGCCGAGGCTCGGCGCTAGTACTAAGTACTGCTGCTCCGAAGTTCGTACCGGCTCCAGCCGCCAGGGGCGGCCCGGCCGGGAGTCCGGCCGCAGCAGGGAGGGGCCCAGACGAACTTGTTCGGCGGGGAGGGGCGCAGCCCCTTCTAATGGGGCGACGTACATCGACCCGGTACGAAGTTCCGGGTCGATGTACTAG
>JBBRMA010000040.1:0-53845 GCA_038231075.1 Myxococcales bacterium
GGCAGGCAGAGGCCCGTCGCGAGGATCAAGGGCTCCCGCGGCAAGAAATCCGATCGCCGCGAGCGCAGCGAGCCACCCCACGCGGGTGGGCGCCCGTTCCGAGCGGCGGGCCTCTGCCTGCCGGCGGCCGGTACCCCGGTGCTGATTTGACTGGCATTCGGTTCATGCGCCGAGCCTGTCCTGTAGCTGCTGCCACCTTGCATAGAGCCGCTCGGATTCCTTTGCCGCTGTGGCCAACTCAGCCTGCAGAGCGGAGACGCGCTGGGCGTCTTTTACATAGACGGAAGGGTCGGCCAGCGCGGCCTCGGCGGCGGCCTTGCGCGCCTCGGCGACTTCGATCGCGGCTTCCATTCCGTCGAGCTCGCGCTGCTCCTTGAAAGACAATTTCCCGGGCTTCTTCACCACCACCGTCGCGGTCTTCGGGGCGGCCCTGGTGGCGGGCGAGATTGCTGTCGCCGGCTTCGCCGCCTCTGATTGTCCCTTGAGTGTCCGATAGGTCTCGTAGTTGCCTTCATAGCGCACGACGTGACCATCGCCTTCGACCGCCAGGATCGAGGTAGCAACCTTGTCGAGGAAGTATCGGTCGTGGGTGACCAGCAAGACGCTGCCGGTGAAGTCGAGCAACAGGTGCTCGAGGATGTTCAAGGTCACCAGGTCCAAATCATTGGTGGGCTCGTCCAGGACCAGGACATTGGCGCCCACCAGGAAGAGCTTGGCCAAGAGCAGCCGATTGCGCTCGCCGCCCGAGAGCGCCTTGACCCGCTGGCGCTGCATGGGCACGGGGAAGAGCAAGTCATCCAGGTACTCTTTGAGCAGCATCTTCTGGCCGGCCAACTCAATGACTGCGTTCGGCTCCTCGCCGCCGGCGGCCTCGAAGACGGTCTGCTCCTGGTCGAGCTGCAAGCGCGCCTGGTCATAGTAAGCAATGCGCGTGCGCGCGCCGATGACGACCTTGCCGGAGTCTGGCTGCAGCTCACCGACTAGAGTTCGAACTAGAGTCGTCTTGCCGGCGCCATTGGGTCCGACCACGCCGATGCGCTCGCCGCGCTGCAATTGAAAGGTGACGTCTTTAAAGATGGGCCGGCCGTCGTAGGACTTGCCGAGCTTCTCGGCCTCGATGACGGTGCCGCCCAGGCGGGGCGCGCCCGCGGTGCGCAATTGCGCGCTCTTCTGCGCCGCGAAGCCTTTCTCAGCCATCAGCTTCTGCGCCCGCTGGATGCGAGACTTGCTCTTGGTGCGGCGCGCCTGGGGCCCGCGGCGCAGCCAGGCCACCTCCTGGGCGATCCAGCGGTCGCGCTTGTGCTGCGTGCGCTCGGCTTCTTCCCGCCCCGCGATCTTCTGCGCCAGATAGGCTTCATAGTTGCCGGGATAGGAGATCAAACCGGCGCCGGGCTGCACCTCGACGATGCGATCGACCAGGTCATCGAGAAAGTAGCGATCGTGAGTGACCAACAAGAGAGCGCCCGGCAATTGATCGATCTCTTCTTCCAACCAATCGACGGTATCGGCATCGAGGTGGTTGGTGGGCTCGTCCAATAGCAGCAAGTCAGGCCGCGACAAGAGCGCGCGCGCCAGGGCCACGCGCTTCCTTCCGCCGCCCGAGAGCTGCGACACCGGACGATCCCAATCCTTGATGCCGAGCCGGTCGAGCAGGGCGCGCGCGGCGTGGCCTGTGTCCCAGCCGCCGAGGCGCTCGATCTCCTGCACCAGCGTGTCGAGCTGGCTGAGCAGCTTTTCGTCCTCGGCTCCCGCGGCCAGGAGGTCCGAGATGCGCGCGTGCGCCGCCAGCGCGGTCCGGAGCTGCTCCTGCGCGGCGGTCAGCTCGGAGGCAACCGTCGCGCCCTCGGCAAAAGACGCCTCTTGTGGAAGGTATGTCACCGAGGTCCCGCGCTTCATCTGCAGCTCGCCCTTGTCGGGGGCCATCTCGCCCGCCAGCATCTTCATCAAGGTCGATTTGCCCGAGCCGTTGACGCCGATGAGGCCGACGCGCTCGCCCTCCTCGATGACGAGGGTGAGGCCCTCGAACAGGGTGCGGGAGCCAAAGGAGAGACCGAGGTCGGCGGCGCGGAGCAGAGTCACGGCTGGGGGGTACCATATGTCGGCAGGCAAGCGCCGGGTGAGGCGATCGGCCGCCGGCAGGCAGAGGTCTCCGTCGCGGCGCGGGCGCCACCCGACTGAGGTGGCTCGCTGCGCTCGCGGCGATCGGAATTGTGTCGGGAGCCCTAGAGCCGCGACGGAGGTCTCTGCCTGCCGGTCGCCTGTCTGCAGGCATCTGGGGGGAGAGGCAAAAAGCGTCGACCAATCTCGCGTCCTCTTTTCCCAAATTCCCAGTCCCGATGTCTGGCAGATAGGCCGCGGGCAGGCAGAGACCTGCCGCGTGGATCAAGGGCTCCGGCACCCCTGCTTTGCAGAGCGTGCAGCTGTGCCGGTGGGCGCCCGTTCCGCGCGGCAGGTCTCTGCCTGCCCGCGGCCGGTAGCGGCCTGGCATCGGCTCACGGCACCCAGCCCAGCTTGCGGGATTCGACGAGCGCTGCCTCGGTGCGGCGGCGGTCGGCGCTCCAGCCGGCGCTGGCATTGGCCGCTTGCAGCGCCTCGATCAGGAGCTTTCCCACGCGGCGGGCCTCGGCCAGCTGGCGCTCGAGCTCGCCGATGCGGCGCGCGGCGGCGGCATCTGCGGCGTTGGCGGCAGGCTTGGGTCCGCCGGCCTCCGATTGCTGCGCCAGGCGCGCGGCCTCGGCGGTGATGGCCGCCCAGCCCACGGTGCGGCGCGCGGCGGGCTTCTTGGCCAGCCGCGCCTCCAGCATCTCCTCGACCAGCCGGAGCACCAGGGCGCCGACGGGCCGGAGCGGTCCGTCCGACGCGGACGCATCCTTGCACCAGGTGCTGAGGCGCTGCAGATCGGAGTCTGACACCGGTTCGCCCACGCTCGCCTCCTCCTGCCGCCCCGTCATCCGAGCAGCACCTCGATAGGCACGGGGCGAGAATAGAGGAAGCCCTGGGCGCGCAGGCAGCCTAGCTCGGCGAGCAGATCGGCCTGGTCTTGCGTCTCGACGCCCTCGGCCACCACGTCGATGTCGAGCCCCTTGCCGAGCAGCAGGATGGACCGGACGATGGCGATCTTGCGCCGGTCGCCGCCGAGCGCGCGCACGAACGAGGCGTCGATCTTGAGCGCGTCGATGGGCAGCGCGTGCAGGTAGCTGAGCGAGGAGTAGCCGGTGCCGAAGTCGTCCAGGCAGAGGCGGCCCCCGAGCGCGCGCAGCTCGTCGATGCGCGCGGCGCCGGCGGGGCCGGTCTCGATGAGCGTGCTCTCGGTCAGCTCGAGCAAGAGGCGGCTGGCGGGAAACCCCGAGCGGGCCAGCGCGCCCGAGACCTGCTCGGCGAGGTCGGCTTGCAGGAGCTGGTGGCCCGAGAGGTTCACGCTCAGCGTCACCTCCTCGGGCAGCGCGCGCGCCTGCTTGCAGGCCTCGTTCAGCACCCAGCGGCCGAGGCCCAGGATCAGGCCCGTCGCCTCGGCCGTGGGCAGGAACTCGCCGGGCAGGAGCAGCCCGCGCGAGGGGTGCTCCCAGCGGACCAGCGCCTCGACCCCCGAGGTGCGGCCGGTGTCGAGCTGCACCACGGGCTGGAAATAGACGCGCAGCTCGCCCCGCTCGATGGCGCGGCGCAGGTCGTTCTCCAGCCGCAGCGACTTGAGCGCGTGCTCCTGCATCGAGCGGTCGTAGACCGCGTGGCGGCCGCCGCTCACCTTGGCGCGGTACATCGCCGTGTCGGCCTCGCGCAGCAAGAGCTCGGGGCGCTCGGTCTGGGGGCCGCCGAGCGCGATGCCGATGCTCACGCGCGCGAACACCTCCTGCCCGCGCACCAGGAACGGCGGCCCGAGCGCGCGGTGCAGCCGCTCGGCCACCTGGACGGCCGCGGCCTCGTCCTTGACGTCCTCGACCAGCACGGTGAACTCGTCGCCGCCGAGCCGCGCCACGATGTCGGACTTGCGGCGGCACCCCTCGAGGCGCCGGGCGACCTGCGCGAGCAGCTCGTCGCCGGCCTCGTGGCCCAGGCTGTCGTTGACCAGCTTGAAGCGGTCCAGATCGAGGAAGAGCACGGCAAAGCGAGCGCCATCGGTGCGGCGGGCGCGAGCGTGCGCCACCTCGAGCCGCTCGCGGAACAGGGCGCGGTTCGGCAGCCCGGTGAGCCCATCGTAGAAGGCGGCGTGGAGCAGCCGCGCCTGGGCGAGCCGCCGCCGGGTGACGTCGGTGATGGCGACCAGCCGCGCGCGCACGCCCTCGTGGACGATGTCGTGCGAGGCCACCTCGACGTCGCGCAGCTCGCCGTCCGCCACGCGATGGCGCTGCGTCGTCGCGGCCCAGCTGTCGCCGAACGAGAACTCCTGGTCGCCCTCGGCCGCTTGCTCGAGCAGGGGTTCGCGCAGATCGTCGGCGCGCTTCTGCAGCAGCTCCTGCCGCGAATAGCCGTAGGCCCGGACCGCGGCGTCGTTGACCGCCAGCAGCCGCTGGGTCTGCGCATCCACCACCCACATCGGCTGCGGGCTCTTGTCGAAGAGCTGGCGGTCGCGGTCGGCGGAGGCGCGCAGCGCTGAAAGCACGCGCTCCCGCTCCGGCACCTCGCGGAGCATGGCGAGGAACGCCCGCTGCTTGCGCCAGCGGACGGGGCTCGCGGTGACCTCGATGCGCAGCTCGCTGCCGTCGCGCCGCCGCTGCTCCACCTCGAAGCGCGCGCTCTCTTCGCCGGGCGGCGGCAGCTCGCCGGACCAGAGCTTTTGCACCTCGGAGCCGACCAGCTCTGGCCAGGCCCAGCCGCAGAGCGTGCAGGCGCGCGGGTTGGCGTCGAGCACCACGCGCCGCTCGGCATCGAGCACCAGGAGCGCCTCGCCCGCGCTCTCGAAGAGGTCGCGATAGTCGCGCTCGGCCCGGCGCATCGAGTCCTCCGCGGGCTTCTTCTCGATGATCTCGCCGAGGGAGGCGCAGGCGCGCTCTACGGTCGCCAGCGCCTCCGCCGCCGGCATCTCGGGCAGGTCGCCGAAGAACTCCAGCGCGGCCAGGGTCCGCTTGCGCAGCAGCGCCGGAAAGGCGAACGCGGCCTCGGAGTCGGCGCTGGTGGCCAGCGACACCGAGAACGCGGGCTTGCCGAGCTCGAGCACGCGCGCGGCCAGGGGAGCGCCGAGCCCGCCTCGCCGCGCCTCGGCCAGCGAGAGGAGGCTTCCCAGCTGATCGGGCGTCTCCAGGTGCCAGACGGCGCGCGAGGCGAAGTCGCCCGCCTCGGGCGAGAACTGGATGCGCGCCGCCTTCCAGCCGATCTCGGCGCAGATCAGCGCCGCCGCGGCCCGCAGCGCCTCCTCGAGCGAGGTCGCCCGCTGGGCCGCGTCCTGCACCGCCCCCACCAAGGCCCTGGCTTCCGCCGCCATGATCACCCCACTGCCGGACGAGCGCTCGCCGACGCCCATTCACACCACCTTGAACGCTCTTCATAAGGCTAGGGATGACCCCCGGGTGCGGAATCAGGGGCGAGGGGTCCGTCTATGGAGCCTGTGTCTGCGAATCAACACGCAGGCCGCGCCGGGCCGGTTCGCTCTCTCCCGATCGAAGGGAGGTGGCGCTGCAGCTCGCGCCGCTGTAGACGCGTGCGCCATGCGTGAGCTGCTGGTCATCGCCCCCGAGGTGCAAGAGGCCATCGAGCGCGGCAACGCCGTGGCGCTGGAGACGAGCGTGGTCGCCCAGGGACTGCCTCCGCCAGCGAATCTGCAGGCCGCGCGCAGCTGCGCCCGGGCGGTGCGCGAGGCTGGCGGCGTGCCCGCGGCCATCGCCATCCTCAACGGCCGCGTCATCGTGGGCGCGACCGACGCCGAGCTGGAGGAGCTGGCCGACCCCGCGCGAAAGCCGGCCAAGGCGGGGGTGCGCGATCTGGCGGCGCTCCTGGCCGCCCGACGCTCAGCGGGCACCACGGTCTCGGCCACCTGCGCGCTCGCCGAGCTGGCCGGAGTTCGCGTCTTTGCGACCGGCGGCATCGGCGGCGTCCACCGGCGCTCCGCGGGCGCGGCGGCGCTGGGCGAGCCGCTCGACGTCTCGAGCGACCTGACCGAGCTGGCGCGCCGGCGCGTGTGCGTGGTGTGCGCGGGGCCGAAGGCCATCCTCGATCTGCCGGCCACTTCGGAGGCGCTGGAGTCGCTCGGCGTGCCCGTGATCGGCTTTGGCACCCGCGAGCTGCCCGCGTTCTATTGCGACAGCAGCGGCATCGCGCTCGAGCACTCGGTGTCGAGCGCCGGCGAGCTCGCCTCGTTGCTGGCCCTGCACTTCGACGCGCTCGAGCAGCGCTCCGGCGTGCTGGTGGTGGTCAAGCCGCCCTCGCCGCTGCCGCGCGCGGAGATCGAGGCGGCAATCGCCGCTGCGCTCGACGAGGCCCGCGCGCGCCACCTCAGCGGCAAGGAGCTGACGCCGTTCCTGCTCACCTCCGTCGCGCAGGCCACGGGCGGCCGGTCGCAGGCGGCCAACCTCGCGCTGCTCGAGAACAACGCCCGCGTCGCCGGGCAGATCGCCGCGCACGCGCGCTCCGAGAATGAACCGCGGGCGCGGCCCGTCAGACCCTGACCAGGGCGGGCCGTGGTGGTCTGGCCTCCGCGCCTTCTTTCCCCGGCCTTTTTGGGGCACTGTCGAGGAGTCGATGTCCGCGGCTCCAAAGCGTTGGCTCCTCGCCTGTGTCTGGCTCGCGTGCGCCGGCCTTCCGCTGGCCGCGCGCGGCGCCGAACCCATCGCTGACGATGCGCGCGAGCACCAGAGGGCGCTCGAGAAGCGGCGCGGGCCGGTCACTGCGCAGGCGCTCTTGCGCGCGCTGCAGGCCACCCGGGCAGAAGGCGAGCGCGCCCAGAGGACAGCGCACCCGGCCTTGGCGCGGCTGCAGGGAAATGCCTGGGTGAGCCTTGGGCCGACCGGCTCGCTGACCGACGACTACAGCGCGGGCCGGGTGACCACGCAAGCCGGCCGGGTGCAGAGCATCGTGCCGCACCCGACCAATCCCGACGTCCTCTACATCGCGACCGCGGGCGGCGGCGTCTGGCGCACCTCGGACGCGACCTCGCCGGGGCCGCACTGGGAGCCGCTCACCGACAACCTGGGCTCGCTGGCCACGGGCGCGCTGGCGATGGACCCCGCGTCGCCGGAGATCCTCTACCTGGGCCTTGGCGACGCCTTCTATCAACTCGAGCCGGGCATCACCTGGTCGCGCGACGCCGGCGCGACCTGGGCGGCGCCGCAGCCCCTGACGGCGACCTACACCATCGGCGGTCGCGCGGTCAGCTCGACCGCGCTCTCGGTGCGCGACCTGAAAGTGGATCCGAACGACAGCGCGCACGTGCTCGCGGCCGCCGACGTGGGGCTGTTTCAATCCACCAACGCCGGGCTGAGCTGGTCGCAAGTGAGCCTGCCCGACGCCAACGGCGCCTCCAGCCCCTACGAGATCTGGAGCATCGCCTGGACCGGCGGGACTGGTTGGCTGGTGGCGGGCGCGCTGCCGGTGACCAATCAGACCGCCTCGCTCTATCCGGGCAACCTCGGGCTCTGGCGCTCGACCGACGGCGGCGCGACCTTCGCGTGGAACAACGCCGCGCTGCCCACGCAGACGAACCTGGGCCGGGCGAGCATCGCGGTGGCGCCGAGCACCATCGGCGAGCCCGACACCGCGCGGGTCTATCTGCTCACCAGCTCCGCCGACCAGAGCAAGGACGAGCAGCGCGACGTCTTCCGCTCCGACGACGGCGGCAAGACCTTCGCCAGCTTCGCCATCAACTCGGACCGCGCCCCGCGCAACCCGGTCAATGGCAACACCCAGTCGCCGCTCTTCAGCCAACTCAACCTGGACATACTCAATACTCAAGGAGTCTATAACCAGGCGATCGCCGTCGATCCGCGCGACCCGGACACGCTCTTCATCGGCGGACAGCTCACCCACGCGCGCAGCAAGGACGGCGGCGCCACCTGGAGCCTGATGACGCACGGCTACCCGAGCGTGCCGACGGTGCTGCCGTACGTGCACGTGGACTATCACGCCATGGCCATCACCACGACCGGCAGCCAGGCGGTGCTCTGGCTCGGCAACGACGGCGGGCTGTCGCGGTCCACCGACGCCTTCACGGCTGCCGACAACCACGCGCACTACGACGACAGCGTCAACCGGGGCATCGTCACGCTCGAGCCCTACAGCGTCGCGTGCGCGGCCCCCACCTGGCCGGCGGCGCTGCAGGGGTACGTCATCGGCGGCACGCAGGACAACGGGACCCGCGCCCGGCAGGGCAACTCGACGCTCTTCGACGACCTGATCGGCGGAGACGGCACCGGCGTGGCGGTCAGCGTGGACACGGCCACCGGCGCCGATGGCAGCCCCATCCCCGCCGCCATCCTCGGCGGTCCCTTCCACACCATCACGCGCAGCACCAACGGCGTTGACTTCGCCCTCTTCGAGGCCGGCCTCGCCAACGAGCCGCCCGAGATCGTCCCCTACGCAGCGGACGTGGCCGCGCCCGATCCGCAGACCTTTCTCACCGTGACCGACGCGCCCGACAGCGCGGTGTATCGCAGCAGCGGAGGGCAAGCCTGGGCGTCCATCGTCGGCACCGTCCACGCCGCCGACGGCACCACGCGCACCGTCCTGACGCCGCCAAACTCGATCCTCACGCTGCGCGCCGTCAGCGCCTACGCGAAGCAGACGGGCGTGTATGGCGCGGTCTCCAATCGCTTCGCGTACGTCACCCACGACGCCGGTCTCAACTGGTACGTCAGCAACGGCGTCGCGCAGGGAGCGCAGGCGCCGACCGGCGTGTTCGGGTTGTCGGATCTTGCCTTCGATCCGTCGGACGCGACCTTCGCGACTTTCTATGTCGGGAGCCGCGCGTACGTCCTGCCCGAAGGAGGCTCCGTCCCGGACGCGGTCGGGCACCTCTACCGCACGAGCGATCGCGGCCTCACCTGGCGGTCCGTCCTCGGCTCGGCGGGCGCGGCGCTGCCCAACGTGCCCGTGACCGCCGTGCTGGTCGATGCGAACGACGCCACCGGGCAGACCGTGTACGTCGGCACGCGCAGCGGCCTCTATCGGACCATCGACGGCGGGCAGCACTTCGCGCCGATTGGAACCGGGCTGCCGCTGGCTGAGGTGTCGGGCCTCTGCCTCGCGGCCGACTCGAGCAACCTCAAGGCCTCGCTCTGGGGCCGCGGCTTCTGGCAGCTCGAGATCGGCGCCGCGGGAAACCCGGCCGGCGTGCGCGGCCGCGGCGACCTGAACCACGATCTGCGGCTCGACGGCTTCGACCTGATCGATCTGGTCGCCACGCTCGGCGCCACCCAGGCCGACGATCGCTACCGCGCCGAGGCCGACCTGGTCGGCGCCGTGAACCAGATCGACGACGCCGACCTGGCCGCGTTCCTGGCTGCCTTCGGGGGTGCGCCGTGAGGGCCGCGGTGCTCGGCGCGGCCGCCTGCGCGCTCGCGGCCTGCCACGGCACCTCCGCGCCGCCAGTGCTCTCGATCGACTCGTTCGTGCCCAGCATGGGCTCGATCCCCATCGGCGGGAGCGTGGTCCTGAGCTGGCAGGTCAAGGCCGCCGATGCGCTCAGCATCGACAACGACGTCGGCGACGTCACCGGCCGCACCTCGATCTCGGTCAGCCCCACCCACAACACGACCTACACGCTGACCGCGACCAGCAAGGCGAATCCGCAAGGCGTGCAGAAGACCACCACCGTCTTCGTCGCCGTCGTCTCCGCCCAGATCGTCTACTTCACCGCCGTGCCCTCGCAGATCGCGCCCGGCACGCCGGTCACGCTCTACTGGCACGTGGACGGCGCGGCTTCACTGACGGTGAATGGCCAGCCCGTGGTCGGCAGCTCGCTGCAAGTGACTCCGTCCGCGACCACGACCTACTCGCTGGCCGCGCTCGGGCACACCGGCAGCATCGATCCGCCGCCCGCCAAGGCCGTGGTCCGCGTGGTCTCGGCGCCTTCCATCGGCAGCTTCACGGCCTCGCCGGCGACGCTGGTGCAGGGCGCGACCACGCTCTTGTCGTGGACTGGAACGGGCCTTGGCTACAGCCTGGACAACGGCGTCGGCGACCTCGGCACGCTCACCCACGCGACCGTGCGGCCGGTGCAGACCACGACGTACGCGCTCACCGCCCGCGGGCCCGCCGGCCTGACCTCGACCGTGCAGCAGACCGTGACGGTGACCCCGGCCGCCGGAGCGCGAAGCCTCGTCTACACGCCGCCTGCCGGGGCCCTCGGTGCGGCGCTGCTGCTCGTCGCCGACGCGAGCTCGACCTCTTCGGTCGCAGTGCTCAAGCTCGTCACCGCCCAAGCGGCGCAGGCGAGCGCGCTCGCGTTCGGGCTGGCGCTCGATGCCTCCAAGGTCGCCCTCGATGCCGTTCGGGCGGGCGATGTGTCCCCCGGCTTTGTGGTGACCACCGCGCTCGACCCGGGCGCCAACCCGGCCGCGGCCAAGGCGTCGTTGCGCGCCGATGGCCCGCTCGCCAACGTGCTCGTGCTCGGGCTCGCCAACAAGCCCCCGGCCGGTGACTCGACGCTGCCGGCAGGGACGGAGATTTGCCGCTTCCGCCTGGTGCTGGCGCCTGGCGCGGGCCCCGGCATCGCCTTCCCCTTGGCGGCCGACAGCGCGCACCCCGACCCGAGCGACGCGTACAAACCTTACAAGGCACTCTTGCGATCAGGACAGGCGCCGTCATCGACGCTGCCCGGCTCGAAGGTCTCTGTGGGTGTGCTGGCTGTGCAGTAAGATCGCCTGCGGGCTGGCGCCGAGGGCCGCCGGGCCGTTAGCTTGTAGTCGTGGCCTCCTCGCGCGCGTTGTCCCAGCGCCTCCGCACCGCGCTCGCGCGCATCGGCTTTCTCGCCTTCGGTGTCTGCGCCGTCGTGGTCGCGCTTATCAATGGCGCGGTCTGGTTCGTCTCGGGGAGCGGGCCATTTCCACTGGACCCGCGCCACCTCCAGGGCAAGCTGCGCGCGCTCAAGGCCTATGCGCGCCATCGGCCCGGCTGCTTCATCTGGAGCGATCCGGACGTGATCGCCACGGCGCGAAAGGCGGCGAGGAAGCACGGCCTCGAGCCTGCGTTCTTCGAGGCGCTGGTCGAGGTGGAGAGCGGCTCCATCGCCCATCGCATCTCGAGCACCGGCGCGTGCGGCCCCGCGCAGCTGATGCCGGGCACCGCGCACGACCTCGGGGTCAAGGACCCGTTCGAGCCCGTGGCCGCGCTCGACGGCGGCGCGCGCTACTTGAAGGCGCAGATGGTGCGGTTCCATGGCCGCAGAGACCTGGCGCTGGCGGCGTACAACGCGGGGCCAGGGGCGGTGCACGGGCACGTTCCGCAGAATGGGGAGACGGAGCACTACGTGCCGAGAGTCCTCGCGGTGTACGAGAGGAAAAAGGCGGAGCGGCGCGAACGCATCCGCACTGCCGGACGATGACCGGTCACCATTCTTGACCTCACTGCAGCTCGATCCGCTGGATCGCGTGATACGGCACGATGGTCAGCTTGCCGCCGTTGTCCTTCACCACCAGCGTGTACCCCGCCGGGTGGTGGTCCATTTGCAAGATGCGTCCCTCGATCGAGACGCCGCCCGCGAGGTGCAGCGTGACCCGCTTCAGCTCCTCGGCCACGTTCTTCAAGTTGAGGGCGCCGGCGCCCGTCGCCTCGAGGCCGAAGGCGACGGCCTCGCGATAGAGCTCGTTGGTGGCGCGCAGCCGGGCGGCGATGATGGTGCTCATGTTTCGATAAAACGCCGCGGCCACCGCGGGGCGATCTTTTTCAACCTTCGCAAATCCGCCGCGCGAGAGGACCAGGAACTCCGACGCTTCGCTGGTGCGCGCGCCAGCCGAGCGGCGCGCGCCGTCGAGGAAGCTCATCTCGCCGATCACGTCCCCGGCGCCGAGCGAGGCCAGCGATCGCTCGACGTCGCCCCGGATGGTCTTGAAGACGTCGACGCGCCCGGCCTGCACGATCCAGAGCGAGTCGCCGGGGTCGTTCTCGTGGAACAGCTCCTCGCCGCCGACCAGGTAGCGCTCCTCGCTGGTGCCGATGATGAAGGCCGCGTCCTCCTGGGTGAGGTCGGCGAAGAGGCGCCACTTGTCGAGCCTGCCCTCGTCCTTGCTCATGGCTGCGTCCCCCCTTGTGCTTCGCTCCAGGGTCCTTTGAAGCCGCTGCGGGTCAAGAGCAAGCCGAACTCCTTTTTGTTGATGGCGCGGTCGAACGCCTCCTGCGCCTCGACGACGCCGGACTTCACGAGCTCGATCATGGCGTCGCTGATGGTCTGCATGCCGAGGCCCTTGCCGGTCTGCATGATCGACGGGATCTGGAAGGTCTTGCCTTCGCGAATCAGGTTCGAGATGGCGGGGGTCACAAGCAGGATCTCCAGCGCCGCGACGCGCCCGCCGCCTTTGCGCTTGAGCAGGGTCTGCGCGACCACGCCCTTGAGCGACTCGCTCAGCATGGTGCGCACCTGCGCCTGCCGGTCGGTGGGGAACTGGTCGATGAGCCGGTCCACCGTCGAGGCCGCGGTGTTGGTGTGCAGCGTGCCGAAGACGAGGTGGCCGGTCTCCGCCGTCTCGATGGCGATGGCGACCGTCTCCAGGTCGCGCATCTCGCCGACCAGCACGATGTCGGGGTCCTCGCGCAGCGCCGCTCGCAGCGCGGCCTTGAAGCCCTTGGTCTGGGTGCCGACCTCGCGCTGGTTGATCAGGCACTTCTTGTCCTTGTGCACGAACTCGACCGGGTCCTCGATGGTGATGATGTGGTCGTCGCGGTTCGAGTTGATCCAGTCGATCATCGCCGCCAGCGTCGTGCTCTTGCCGCTGCCCGTCGGTCCGGTGACCACCACGAGGCCCTTGTCGTAGGTGCAGAAGTCGAGCACCGCTTTCGGTAATTTCAAGTCCTCCGCGGTGAGGATCTTTTGCGGGATTTGTCGAAACACCGCGCCCACTCCGGCGATGTCGCGAAAGACGTTGCAGCGCATGCGCGCGCGGGCGCCGAGGGCGTAGGCGAAGTCGGTGTCGTTGGTCTGCAGGAACTCTTCGCGGTTCCTGTCGGGCATGATCTCGAAGACCAGGTCTTGCAGGGCCTGCGGCTCGAGCAGCGCGCGCCGGGGCAGGGGCAGGATGCTGCCGTCGATGCGCACCATCGGCGTCTTGCCCGCCTTGAGGTGCAGGTCCGACGCCTTGAGATCGAGCATCTGGTGGAAGAGCTCGTCGATGCCCTGCGGGGGCGCGGCGCCGGCGACGGGCGCGGTCTGCGTGGGCGGCGGCGAGGCGGACACCGGCGCCGCCGGGGCGGCTCCCTTGTTCCAGCCCGCGCCGGTGTCGAGCTCGAGCTCGCTCTCCTCGGGTCCCGGGACGACCTTGAAGCCGAAGCCCGAGGCGCCCTCGCCCACCGAGATGACGACGGTGCCGAACGGGCCGCTGTAGCGGAAGTCGGCCGCGCCGGCCGCGAGCCTCGCCGGATAGTCTCCGCCGAGGGTCTCGACCAAGAGCGCCTTGAGCTGTTCCTCGCTGGCGGCGCGGCTGGAGATGGGCCGGGCTGCGCCGCTCTTGACCATCTCGACGGCGGCGCCCGCGCGAAAGACGAGCGCGTCCGCGCGTTGCTTGCTCATCGCCTCGAGATAGCGATCGAGGATGGCCAAACGTTCCTCCCGGGAGCCCGGCCGCCGAAGCGAGCGTACGAGCGGAGGACGGTCGCACGGCGCAGCCAACCGGGCAAGGAACCGCCCTGGGGGCTTCCGTTGCGCGGACCCGGTGCCTAGCTTCCAACCGTCGCGTCAAAAAAACGCTCGTCTACTCGGAGGGGGTTGACAATGCTTTGGACTATCGCCGTCGTTCTGTTGCTGCTGTGGGCGCTGGGTCTCGTCTCCAGCTACACCATGGGCGGTTTCATCCACATCCTGCTGGTCGTCGCCGTGGTGATGGTGCTGGTCAGCCTGATCTCGGGCCGCCGGCACGTCGTCTAGCGACTCACGCCACCAGCGAGAGCAACGCCGCAAACAGCCTGGGCTGCCCCGCGACCACCCTCAGTGCTCGGCGGCGCAGCCTTGGCCTTTTCGCCAGCCACAAGAGGGCGTGCGCTGGCCAGGCGTAGTCGCGAAAGCGGCGGCGCAGCGCTGTCTGGTACTTCGACAAACCCTGGCCGAGGGCGACGTCGTCAGAGAGCTCGTCCGGCAGCGCGGCAGCGAACAGCGCCGCTCCAGAGAGGGCGAGCGACAGGCCCTGTCCGGTGATGGCGTCCACGTAGCCCGCGGCGTCGCCCACCAGCGCGAGGCGGCCGGCGGCCTGCGCCTGCACCGGCCTGAAGAGTGGCCCCGAGCCGCGCGACTCCGACGACGGCTCGGCGCCGGCCAGCCGCTCCTGCAGCGCGGGGAAGCGCGCCAAGAGCGAGTCGAAGCCCGCGGCCTCGCCCTCCCACAAGAAGGCCACGTTGATCGACTGGGGGCCCGTGGGCGTCACGTAGGCCTCCGCGCCCGCCTGCCAGTGCACCTCGACGAAGTCGGTCCAGCTCTTCAATGGATAGTGGCGGCGCAGGCCGAAGCGGCGGGTGGCCCCGGCGGGCAGCGGAAGGTCGAGCCCGGCCGCGCGCCGCACGATCGAGTGCAGCCCATCGGCGCCAAGCGCCAGCCGCGCGCGCACCGGACCCTCGCTGGTGTCGAGCTCGACAAAGCCGCCGGCCTGGTGCAGCTCCTTCACCGCGCAATGGAGAAAGTCCGCGCCCAGCGCGGTCGCGCGCGCCTTGAGCGCTTCGGCCAGGGCCAGCCTGCGGACGCCGAGGCCGCTGCCCCCGGCAAACCTTGCCTGGACCGAGCTGCCATCTTCCTGCACGTAGCGGATGCCCTCGAATGGCGCCGAGCGGCTGCGGTCGAGCAGCGCGAGCGCCCCGAGCGACTCCAGCTCGCGCAGCCCCTTCGGCATCAGGCCTTCGCCGCACGCCTTGTCCACCGGCGCGCCGCCGCGCTCGAGCACGAGGCAGCCAAAGCCGCGCTCGCGCAGGCGGATGGCGGCCGCGAGCCCCGCCGGTCCGCCGCCGACGATGGCGACATCGCAGTCGATCATTGCGCTCGGCATCCTGCTCGGTGAGTCATCTGCCCGCGCGCGGCTGCACATTGATCGCGCGCAGCAGGTCGCCTGGCTTCATCGACTTGCCGGCCTTGATCACCAGCACGGGCTTCCGCAGATCGGAGATGTCCGCCAGCGGGTCGCCGTCGACGACGAGCAGGTCCGCGTCCTTGCCCGCCGCGATCGAGCCGCTCTGCTGGTCGCGCTTCATCACCCGCGCCGCGCCCAGCGTAGCGATCTGCAGCACGTCGGCGTTGGGGATGCCCGCCTCGGCATAGGTTTCCAGCTCGCGGATCAGCCCAAAGCCCGGCAGCGTGTCGGTGCCCGCGACCAGCGTCACGCCCTTGGACCAGAGCAAGTGCACCATCTGCGCCATCTTGGCGTACGAGCGGCGGAAGCGCGCGTCCTGCGCGGCGTCCTTGGCGGGCAGCCCGCCGGCCTTGAAGTTGCGCGCCACTTGCGGCGGCAAGCGGTCGCCGACGGCGCGCACGGTTGACGAGATCGTGCCCGGCCGATCGGTCAAGTCCGCCTCGAAGACGCCGAGCGTTGAGTCGATGACGGTGTGGTGCTCGAGCAGCAAGGCGATGAAGTCGCGCACGGCGGTGGAATCGAGGTCGAGGTCGCCCGCCTTCTCGGCCGGCAAGGTCAACCGCGCCATGGTCTGGGTCTCGGTCTCGCGATTGCCGACGAACTCGAGGAGGACGAAGTTGATGTGCTGCAGTTCGTCGAATCCCGCGCGCACGGCGTCCTCGGCGATCATGTGCGCCGGCACGTGGCCCGAGAAGCGCATCCCCTTGGCGTGCGCCTCCTTGGCGATGATGGGGACGAGCTCGGGCTTGAGCGAGCTGTAGACCTTGATCTGCAGGTAGCCGCGCTCGGCGTACTTGTCGACGGCGGCGATGGCCTCCTCGGGAGTGTCGGCGAACACCTTGGTCGGACCCGCGAAGGGGCCGCGGCCGTCGATGAAGCCGGCGAGCAGCAGGCGCGGGCCAAGCTCGACGCCGGACTCGAAGCGCTTCTGCAGCGTCTCGACCTTCTCCATGTCGTTGGCGAGGTCGCGCACCGTGGTGACGCCATTGGCCAGGTGCAGGAGGCCGTCGCCGTCGCCGATGTGCACGTGCATGTCCCAGAGGCCGGGCAGCACCGTCTTGCCAGCCAGGTCCATCACCTCGGCGTTGCCGGGCGCGACCACCTGCGCCGAGGGGCCGACCTGCACGATGCGCCCGCCCTCGATGAGGATGGTCTGGTCGGTGAGCGCGCGCTTCCCCTCGGCGTCGAAGACCCGCGCGTGGACCAGCGCCAGCGGGCCCTTGGGCGCGTGCGCCGAGTCGCGCGCGATCCCTTCGAGATGGGCGGCCACCGCCTGATCTTGAAGCACGATCATGTCCGGCGCGGCCTTCTCGAATCCTTGCCGGATCACCGAGAGCCAGTTGCTGACGCTGCCGAAGAGCTCGTTCTGATCGTCCAGCCAGAAATACGCAGGAAAGAAACCGAACCCGTCGAGCGCATAGAGCGTCGCGTGGGCCTTCGCGCCATCCGCCCCGCCCAAGGTGCGCTCATTGACCCGTGTCAGCCGTGCCTCGCCCGAAGGCAAGAGAGGCAGGTGAGAGCCCGCCGCCTGCAAGAGGGCGCGCGCGATCACGGCCGTCATCTCGGGCAGGTCGGTGAGCGGCACGTAGAGCGCGCCCGGCTTGTCGCTCGAGCCCTTCTCGGCCTGGTTGCTCCAGGTGCGGGTGACGCCGTCGTAGCGCTCGTCGATGGGCGACTTCAGGTAGTCGTAGCCGCGGATGGCGATGGAGAGGGGCAGGCCGCCCGCGCCCAGCTTGAGCGTGGCGTCGAGCGAGGGCCCGCGGCCGCGATCGGTGTACTCGAAGTGCGAGTCGCGCTCGCCCGCGCGGGCTCCGCCCTTGATGACGGTGAAGGCGTTGCCGGCGGACCTTGCGGCCATCAGCACCGAGTAGCGCAGCGTCTGCGCTCCCGCGGCGTCGGCCAGGGACGGCGGGCGAGCGGTGGCGCAGGAGAGGACGGCCAGCAGCGGAAGGAAGCGCATCGGGTTCCCCTTTAGCTCAGCTTGACGCGCGCGTAGGCGGCGAGCGAGCGCCCTGTCTCGCCGAGCAGGCCGAGCACGGTGACGTCTTTGGGCGGCCGCAGCTCGCCCGCGAGCAGAAGCCGCAGGGCTTCGCCCCGGCGCAATTTCCCGCTGGACGTGCGCGGCAGCGTGCCCGGCGCGAGCAGGTGCACCGCGTGGGGCCTGATGCCGGTGCGTTCGGCGACGCGGCCCATCACCTCGTCCGTGATCGCTGGGTCGGGCCGGGCGGCGGCCTCGTCGCGCTCGGCCAGGAGCAAGAGCGACTCGCTGTCTGCGCCGTCCGGGACGGTGCCGACCGCCACCGCGCAGCCCGCCCGCAGGCCGGCGATGCCGTCGAGCGCCTCCTCGAACTCGTGGGGCGCGTGGTTTCTCCCGCGCAGGATCACCAGATCCTTGGCGCGCCCGCAGAGGAACAGCTCGCCGTCCGCGCCCTCGGTGATGAAGCCGAGGTCGCCCGTGTCGAGCCAGCCCGCGTGCACGGCCTGCGCGGTGGCCTCGGGTCGCCCGAAGTAGCCGTGCATCACCGAGGGGCCGCGGACCAGGACGCGGCCGACCGCGCCTTGCGGCAGGGTGGCGCCGTCCTCGCCCGCGATGCGCACCTCGGCGCCCGGGACAGGGACGCCGACGCTGACCAGATCGCGCGTTTCGCCGCCCGGCGCACGCGTGGTGCGCGCGGCCCGCCACGGGGGGCAGAAGGTCACGGCGAGCGAGGCCTCTGACAGGCCATAGACCGGCGTCAGCGCGCGCTCGTCGAAGCCGAACTTCGCGAAGCGCTCGGCGAAGCGGTGCAGCACCAGGGGAGAGATCGGCTCCGCGCCGTTGAGCGCCAGCTTCCAGCTCGAGAGATCGACGCCCGCCAGGTCCTCGTCGCGGATGCGCTTGAGGCACAAGCCGAAGGCGAAGTTCGGCGCCACCGAGATGGTGGCCTTCTTCTTCGAGATGGCGCGCAGCCAGAGCGCGGGGCGGGCGAGGAAGAGCTCGGGCGGAAGCAGCGCCAGCGGACCCGGGTGGACGACCGCCTCCAGCAGGCAGCCGATGAGCCCCATGTCGTGGTAGAGCGGCAGCCAGGACACGCCGGACTGCGAGGCATCGCCCGGCGGGATGAACGAATCGATGGCCGCCACGTTGGCCAGCACGTTGGCGTGGGTGAGCGCGACGGGCTTCGGATCGACCGTCGTGCCCGACGAGAACTGGATCAGCGCGAGGTCGCTTCCGAGGGCGGGCAGGGCGAGCTCGCCGCGGGCCTTCTCGACCAGCGCGTTGATCTGCAGCGCGCCCAGGGCCGGCCGGGCCATCTCCACCGTGCGGCCGAGGAGCCGACCGACGCGCGAGTCGGTGAGGAGGAGCTTTGCGCCGCACGCCCGCAAGAGCGAGGCGGTGCGCGCGTGGTACTCGTCGAGCCGGCCGAGCCGCACCGGCGGATAGAGCGGCACCGGCACCGCGCCGGCGTAGAGCGCGCCGAAGAACGCGTCCATGAAGCCGACGCCGGTGGGCAGGATGATCGCCACGCGGTCGCCGGGCAGCACGCCCTTGTCGGCCAGCGCCCAGGCGGCCGCGCGCGCCCGCCTGGCCAGCGCGGCGTAGGGCAAGGACAGCTCGTCTTCGCGGCCGTCGATGAAGGTGAGGCCGAGCGACCCGCGCGCCGCTTCGTCGAGCGCCGCGCAGATGGTCGCGTGGCGAGGCGGGGCGAGCGCGGGCCCGCGCAGGTGCGCAAGCGCGCTCACGTGGGCTCCGCCTGCGCGGGCGCGCTTTGCACCCGCTCGGCCACCAGCGCGACCAGGTCGGCCACCGTGCGCACGCGCGCGGCGTCCTCCTCGTCGAGGCGGACGCGAAAGCGGTCCTCGAGCGCGACCACCAGCGTCAACAGGCCCACCGAGTCGAGGTGCAGATCGGTGATCAGATCGTCGGGTGGCGCGGGCTCGCGGCTCAGCGCGAGCTCGTCTCTGGCCACCCGGCGGATCTCGCTCAGCGCCTCGCCGGTCACGTCATCCATGCGAGGAGCCCTTGGGGACAAAGCGTGGGAGCCCATGGAATGCCGCTTCCCACGCCGGGCCCAGCGCGCGCTCCTCGGCGCGGATGCGCACGGTGAGGAGCGCCGCGTTGGCCGCCGAGAAGCAAAGCGCGGTCAGCCAGGCGCCGTGGATCAGCGGCACGCAGAGCAGCTCGGCAAAGACCGCCAGGTAGTTCGGGTGGCGCAGGAATCGATAAGGTCCAGTGGTGACGGGCGCCAGATTCGGTAACACGATGACCCGGGTGTTCCAGCGCGCGCCGAGCGTGCCGATGGCCCAGTAGCGCAGCGCCTGCGCCAGCAAAGCCGCGCCCAGGGCGGCCCAGCCGAGCACGCCCGGGAATGGCCGGTGGAGCAGCCAGGGCTCGAGCGCGCAAGAGATCAAGAAAGCCGTGTGCAGCGCGGCCATGATTCGATAATGAACTTGTCCGACCTCGACGGCGCCCTGGGCGAAGGCGAGGCGGGCGTTCTTGCGCGACAGGACCAGCTCGAAGACGCGCTCGGCCGCGAGCAGCGCGAGAAACGCCAGGTACAGGGCGTACGCAGTCACCATCGCAACAGGACCAGCTCGCTGCAGAAGCCGGGGCCCATCGCCAAGAGCAGGCCGACGTCGCCCTGCCTGGCCTCCTCGGCGCGGAGCAGCTCGTCGAGGACGAAGAGCACCGACGCCGACGAGAGGTTGCCGACCTCCTGCAGCGAGCGCCAGGTGCGGGCGAGCGCGTCCTTGGGCAACTCCAGCGAGGACTCGAAGGCCTCCAGCACCTTGGGCCCGCCCGAGTGGCAGACCCAGTGGCGGATGTCGCCCCGCGCGAGCCCCTGGTCGGCCAGGAATGCGTCCACGTCGCGGGCGATGTTGTCCTTGACGACCTGCGGCACTTGCGAGGAGAGGACCACCTTGAAGCCCGAGTCCACCACGTCCCAGCCCATGACGCGCTCGGTGTCTGGGTAGAAGACCGAGCGGGTGGCGGCGATGCGCGGCAGCCCTGCGCGCGAGCGATTCTCGCCGCCGACGATGACCGCGGCCGCGCCGTCGCCGAAGAGGCCGGAGGCGATGATGTTGGCCACCGAGATGTCCTTCTGCTGCAGCGTCAGCGAGCAGAGCTCGACGGCCAGGAGCGCGCAGGTGGCGCCTGGAGCTCCGCGCACCAGATCGGCCGCGCGCGCCAGGCCCGCCGCGCCTGCGACGCAGCCAAGGCCGAAGATGGGGACGCGCTTCAAGTCCGCGCGCAGGCCCATCTTGTTGACGAGGCGCGCGTCGATGGAGGGCGTGGCGATGCCGGTGACGGTGACGAAGACGAGCAGATCGAGCTGATCGGGGCGGAGCCCGGCGGAGTCGAGCGCGGCCCTGAGCGCGCGCTCGCCCACCTCGACCGCGGCGGCCGTCCAGGCCTGGTTGCGCTCGGCGAAGCTGGTCAACTTGTCGTACTCGGCCAGCGGGAGGGCGAGGTGGCGCCCGCCCACTCGCACGGCGCGGTGGAGCTGCTCGAGCCGGTCGAGGTTGAAGTGCTTCTCTCCCCACAGCTTGCGAAAGGCCGCGAGCAGGGTCTCTTGGTCGGCGTAGTGCGGCGGCAGCGCGCGGCCGCTGCCGAGGAGGGCGGGAGGCATACGAATCACTACTAGCAGCCTCGGGCGCCATCCGCTCAAAAGACGGCGGTCGGCTATCCACGATCGCAACGGGGTGGGTGTAGCGGCGCTATCGAGCCGGTCGCCGATCGCCGTTCGCAAGCCCGATGGCCGATGGGCGTTCTCAAGTATCCTGTCTGCAGAATTGCAGGAGGACTCCACTTGCGCCTTGCCTCATGCCGCCCGCTCGCCCTCTGTCTCGCCCTCGCCGCGGCCGCGGAGGCCAAGACCCCCGAGTGGGTCTCGACCGGCGGCGCCACGCCCCGCTACCCGCGCGAGAGGTACGTGACCGGCTTCGCCGCGACGCAGGGCGGGACCGACCCGCTGGGCTCGGCCAAACAGCAGGCGGCGGCGGACCTGAGCGCCAAGATCGTCGTGCGCATCGAGAACCAGACCGTCGATCTGCAAGAGCAGAAGGGCGACAACTTCCGGCAGGAGATCGCCGCCGTCACCCGCTCGAGCACCGATGTGCGGCTGCCCAATCTGCAGTTCGAGACCGCGCAGGACGGCGACCGGGCGTGGGTGCTGGCCGTGGTCGAGCGGACCGCGGCCGCGGCCGAGGAGCACAAGGCCCGCGACGAGGCGCGCGAGAAGGCAAGGCAGCTCTTGCTCCAGGGCGCCGAGGCGGAAGCAGGCAAGCGCGAGTCCGATGCGCTGCGCGCCTTCTTCGGCGTGCGCCTGGCCGTCGCGGAGGCCTCGTCGCACGAGTCGGTCGCGCGGGCCCTGGTCGGCGCGCCCGACGGCGCCGCGCTCTCTGCCGAGCTCTCCACCGCGGCGCGCACGGCCGACGATCGCATCAACGTGCTCTTGCGAAAGCCGGTGTCCACGCTGCGCGATGCGGTCGAGTCGATCTCGCTGCAG
Source organism: Myxococcales bacterium (assembly GCA_038231075.1). Lineage (GTDB taxonomy): Bacteria > Myxococcota > Myxococcia > Myxococcales > 40CM-4-68-19 > JBBRMA01. The sequence goes on from JBBRMA010000040.1 coordinate 21,677, forward strand.
CTCGAGCGGCAGGGCGTGACCTCGGGCGCGCGCTGGACGGTGGCGCCGCTGACCTACAAGGCGACCTCGTTCCACAGCGTCTTCGGCCGCTCGGTCTCGCAAGACCTCGAGCGCGCCCTGGCCCAGTCCGGCGCCGGCGGATCCAAGGCGCCCCGCGAGCTGGCCCTGCGCGGCAGCTACCTGGAAGAGGGCCAGAACGTGAAGCTGAAGGTCATCGCCACCGAGGTCGCGACTTCGAAGCTGGTGGCGGGCGCCGACGCCGTGCTGCCCCGCTCCGCCGTGCCGGCCGAGCTGCCGCTGGTGCCGCAAAACGTGCTCCAGGCGCTGCAGGACGAGAAGGTGCTGGCCGGCGCCGACGAGGTGGTCTCGGGGAACCTGACCGTGGACATGACGACCAGCCTGGGGCGCCGGAATCTGCTGCTCACCGAGAAGCAAGAGTACAAAGTGATGCTGCGGGTGAACAAGCCCTGCTACGTGCGCCTCGTCTATTTCCTCTCCAACGGCCTGCGCGTTCCCATCGAGCAGGCGTTTTACATCGACGAGTCCAAGCGCAACCTGTGGGTCGAGTATCCGAACGCGTTCGAGGTCTCGCCGCCCTACGGCGTCGAGCGCTTCCAAGCGGTCGGCTACACGGTGAAGCCCGAGCCGCTGCTCACCAAGAAGGTCGCGGTCGCCGGGCAGGACTATGACGTCGTGGCCGACGACGCGCCCAAGGCGCTCATCGGGCACCGCGGCGTGAAGTTCGCCAAGTCGAACGAGAAGAAGGAAGTGGCCGAGGCCGTGATCACGATGACGACCACCGCGCGCTAGAGGAGGCTCACAGGTGAAGCTCGCGCTGCGCCTCGGTCCCCATTGACGGTTGCGGCTCCGGCGCGGGGACCGCCCCCGCAACGGGCTCGTCGATCACGACCCCCGCCACCGGCAGCCACAGCCTCGCGATCGTGCCGCGCCCAAGCTCGGAGCGGACCTCGACCGTCCCTCCGTGCGCGTCCGCGATCCGCCGCACCGTCGCCAGCCCGATGCCGCAGCCCTCGGCCCTGGTTCCGGGCGCGCGAAAGAACGGCTCGAAGACGCGCGGCAGCGCCTCGGGCGAAATGCCAGGTCCGCTGTCCTCGATCTCGACCAGGCAGCGCAGGCCGTCGACCCTGGTGCGCACGCGCACGCGCCGCTCGGGCCGGCCGGCCCCTCGGGATCGAGCCTGCCGCGCAGCACCGCCAGCACGCGCAGCGCCCGCGCCCGGGCCGCTTCGCGCTCCTCCAAGAGCGGCGGAAAGAGCGTCATCAAGTAGCTCCGCGCCTCGACGGCCGAGCGCTCCTCGGCGGCGCGCAGCCGCTGGATCTCGGCGCGACTGCGCGCGTGGCCGGCCACCGCGTCCTCTTCCGCGCGCGCCTCGGCCTGGAAGCGCGTGACCGTCAAGAAGGCCCAACCGGTGAGCGCGACCGCGAGCAGCGCATAGGCCACAGCGAGGAGGACTCCGGTGAACCGCTGGCGCAGTCGAGGATTCACCGGCCAGCAATAACCACGCGCGCCCCCGAGGAGCAGGTGGGCGCGGGGACGAGTGTCGGTAGTCGCACTCGGCGCCGGCGCGAGCTCAGGGGAGCGCGGTGGCCATGGTGCGCACGACCTTCTTCAGCTCGTCGAGGTTGAACGGCTTCTCCAGCCGCGGGTTCTGCACGCGGGAGAGGAAGTCGCGCGCCCCCGTGGTGCAGGCGCCGCCGGTGAGGAAGACCATCCGCCTGGCAAGGTCTGGCGCCAGCTGTCCCAGCTCGTTGTAGAGCTCCATGCCCGACAGCTCGGGCATCATCAGGTCGCAGAGGATGACGTCGAAGCGGCGGCCGGTGCCGACCAGGCGCAGCGCCTCGGCGCCGCTGTTGATGGCCTCGACGTCGTGCTCGCCGCCGAGCAGCCGCGAGAGCGATCGCGAGAGCATCACCTCGTCGTCCACGACCAGGACGCTCGAGCGTCGCGGCGGCGGCGGGTCGCTCGGCAGCCGCTTCTGCTTGTCGGCCTTGAGCGAGGCGTGATCCAGCGGCAGCACGATGCGGAAGCAGGTCCCCTTGCCGAGCGTGGAGTCCACCGTGATCTCGCCGCCCTGGGTGCGCACGATCTGGTGGCAGATGGCGAGGCCGAGGCCGGTGCCGACGCCCACTGGCTTGGTGGTGAAGAAGGGGTCGAAGATGCGCGTCAGGTGCTCCGGGGCGATGCCGCTGCCGGTGTCGCGCACCTCGAGGATCGCGCTCTGCCCCTCGACGCGGGTGGAGACGCGGATCTCGTTGGCGTCGGCGTCGCCGTCGGCGATGGCCTGGGCCGCGTTGATCATCAAGTTGAGGAACACCTGCCCGAGCCGCGCCTCGTTGGCGAGGATGAGCGGCACCTCGCCATAGGCCTTCACCAGGCGCGCCTTGTGGCGGATCTCGTTCCACGCCAGCGCGATGGCGCGGTCCATGGCGTGGCGCAGGTCCACCGGGCCGAGCGACTCGTCGTCGTGGCGCGAGAAGATCTTCAAGTCGCGGACGATGCGACGCACGCGATCGGTGCCCTCGGCGGCCTCGCGCAAGAGCTCGATCGATTCGGAGACTTGCTGGCAGGGGCGCTCGCGCGAGAGCTCCTCGAGCGCTTCCAGCGTCAGCGTCTGGTTGGCGATGACGAACGAGAGCGGGTTGTTGATCTCGTGCGCCACGCCGGCGGCGAGCGTGCCGACCGAGGCCATCCGGTCGGAGAGGAAGAGCTTGGCCTGCATGCCGTGCAGCTCGGTGACGTCGCGCAGGATCGCCAGCACCTCGTCGGGGCCGCTGCGCACCACGCGCAGCTCGAAGAGGCGCTCGCCGTCGCGGGTGGTGATCCGCTCGTCCACGGCCTGCGCGCCGCCGCCCTCGAGCGCGCGGTGCTTGGCCGCCGAGAGCGATCCCGCCAGCGACGCGGGCAGCGCCTCGCGCACGTACTTGCCGACCAGCTGCTCGGGCGGCTGCGAGAGCAAGCTACAAGTCCCGGGCGCGTAGACGTCGAGCAGCTTGCCCAGCGCCGAGACGCGCAAGATGGTGTCGGGAAGGCTGGAGACCAGGGCCCGGTACCGCTCGCGGCTGCGGAACAGATCGCTCTGCGCGGCCTTGCGCGCCGTCACGTCCTCGAAGATGCGCAGCCGGCCGAAGTAGCGGCCCTCGGCGTCGCAGATCTGGGTGCTGAAGCGGCGCAGCGTGCGGCCGTCGAGGCACTCCACCTCGTCCTCGCGGATGGCCTCGCGCGAGAGCCGCTCGTCCTCGAGCTTCTTCTGCATCGCCTCCGGGTCGCGCACCAGCCACTTCGAGTGCTCGAAGACTTGTTGGGCCGACACCTTGCCCTTGCGCATCCCCTCCTTGAGGTCCTCGATGCCCCAGAGGTCGCAGAAGCGCTGGTTGAAGTAGAGGATCGAGTCGTTGCGCTCGTCCACCACGAAGAAGGCGAGCGGGGTGGCCGCGGTCACGGTGCGGAGCAGCGCTTCGTTCCAGCGCAGGGCCCGCTCGGCGGCGCGGCGGGCGGTGACGTCGCGCTGCACGTTGACGAAGTGGCGCGATTGGCCCGCGGCGTCCACCACCGGCGAGAGCTGCCACTCGATGTGCCGCTCTCCGGCCGGCGACTTGACGCTGAACTCGCCGCTCACCGGGACGGATCGCTTGAGCGCGGAGGCCGAGTGCAGGTCGAGCGAATCGGTCGTGCCGGCCTGGCGCAGCACAGAGAGCGGCTGGCCGATGAGGCCCTCGGCGCCGCGGCCCAGCATGCGGCCGAAGGCGTCGTTGGCGAAGAGGATGCGCGCCTCGGACATGCTGGTCTGCGGCGTCTCGCCGATGAGGACGCCGTCGGCGCTCGACTTGATGGCCGAGAGCAACAGCCTGCTCTGCTCCTCGGCGGCGGCGCGCTCCTCGATGATGGCCGAGAGCACCAGGCCCGTGACGGCGAAGACGAAAGAGAAGACCTGGAGCAGGAGCAGCTTGTCCCAGACCGCGGCCGACGGCTCGCCGACCAGCAGGCTCGTGACGTCGTGCACGCCGATGAGCGAGGCGGCCACCGCCGCCGCCGTGACGCCGCGAGCGCCGAAGCGCAGGGCGGCCCAGAGCAGCACGGGGAAGAGGAGGAAGCTGAAGGGCTGCGCGGTCGCTCGCGGCAGCGTGCCGAAGGCGAGGTGCGCGGTGGCGGCGATCAGCGCCGAGAGGCTGAGCCCCTCGAGCACGCGCAGGCGCGGAGGCCAGCGCAGGCGGCTGCCGCGCCACGACAGGAGGGCCCCTCCGAGCACCAGGCTGCCGAGCACGTTGCCGGTCCACCAGATCTTCCAGATGGGGAAGAAGTGGGTCTGCCGGCCGCTGGTGTAGAGCGCGACCGTCCCGGTGCCCAGGGCCGCCGTCAGCCCGGTCGTGGCGAGGATGACGCAGACGTAGGCGAGCACCGAGCGCAGCTTGCCGAACCCCGCGAACCGGGCCTTGTCGAGGAGCCACGCGCCGAGCAGCGGCTCGATCAGGTTCACGAGCGCGATGGAGGCGTTGTAGGGCAGCGGCGCGCCGCGGATGAACATGCCGGACAGCAGGCTGCCGAGGAGCACGCCGGGCCAGAGCGAGCGCCGGTACACGAGCGCGGCGAGCATGACCCCGCTCGGCAGGCGCACCGGCGAGAACGGGCCATACTCGGAGGGGAAGAGGCGGCCGAGCTTCACCCCGATGAGGTGAGCCGCGGCCAGCGCCAGCACCTGCGCGAGGTAAATCGCCGCCTGGCGGCGCTGGTGGTTTCGGTCTGCCACGGGCTCCTTGTCCATCTCCGCTGCCCTCATCGGCAGTGCCGGGGAAACCTTGAGCCGCGTGTTAGGGTGAGAGCGTGAGTGAAGACACCCTCATCCCCGCCTTCCGGCCTGTTCCCAGGACCGGCGTCATCTACGTCACCACCGAGGCCGCCCGCCGCGGCTTCAAGCCGACCGACCCGAGCTGGTGCAACCTCGGCCAGGGCATGCCCGAGACGGGCGAGCTGCCGGGCGCGCCGGGCCGCGTCAGCAAGCTCACGGTGGACATCGACGACCAGGAGTACGCGCCGGTCCCGGGCATCTGGGAGCTGCGCGAGGCCATCGCGGCGCTCTACAACCGCCTCTACCGCAGAGGGATGAAGTCGCAGTACAGCGCCGAGAACGTCAGCGTCTGCGGCGGCGGGCGCGCGGCGCTCACGAGGGCTGCGGCCAGCCTCGGCCACGTCAACCTCGGCCACTTCCTGCCCGACTACACCGCCTACGAAGAGCTGCTCGACGTCTTCAAGGCCTTCACGGCCATCCCCATCCTGCTCGAGGGGGAGCGCGGCTACGCCTTCACCGCCGAGGACCTCCGCCGCGAGGTGCAGGGCCGCGGCCTCTCGGCCCTCCTGCTCTCGAACCCGTGCAACCCGACTGGAAAGCTCCTGCAAGGCGACGAGCTGGCCCGCTGGGTGGCCATGGCGCGCGAGCTCGACTGCGCCCTCCTGGTCGACGAATTTTATTCTCATTATATTTGGAGCGCGCGCCCCGGACAGCTGCCGGTGGAGAGCGCCGCCCGCTACGTCGAGGACGTCAACAAGGACCCCGTCGTGCTCTTCGACGGCCTCACCAAGAACTGGCGCTACCCGGGCTGGCGCATCACCTGGACGGTCGCGCCGAGGCAGGTCATCGAGTCCTTGGCCAGCGCGGGCAGCTTCCTCGACGGCGGCGGCTCGCGGCCCCTGCAGCGCGCCGCGGTCCCGCTCCTCACCGAGGAGCACGTGATCGCCGAGACCAACGCCACCCACGCCGTCTTTCGCGAGAAGCGCGACCGGATGCTCTCGCGGCTCGAGCGCGTGGGCATCCGCACCGACCGCGCGCCGGACGGGACGTTCTACGTCTGGGGAAACCTCTCGCGCATGCCGCCCGCGCTCTCGGACGGCATGGACTTCTTCCGCGCCGCGCTCGAGCGCAAGGTCATCTGCGTGCCCGGCGAGTTCTTCGACGTCAATCCCGGCAAACGCAGGAGCCGCCGCGGCTCGCGCTTCAAGGGCTACGTGCGCTTCTCGTTCGGGCCCAGCCTCGCGTCGGTCGAGACGGCGCTCTCGCGCATCGAGGCCATGGTCCTCGACGCGACCAAGGTCGCCTAGAGAACTCGGGGCAGCCGGCTAGCAGTAGGCGCGCACCGTCTCGAGCAGGTCGTCGACGTCGATGGGCTTGCGCATCACCCGCACCGCGCCCTCAGTGGACGGCGCGCCCACGGCCGAGACAACGACCACCGGGAAGTTCATCTGCCGCCCGGTCTCGCGCAGCTCGCGCAAAAACTGCCAGCCGTCCATCACCGGCATCATGAGATCGAGCAGCACGAGGCAGGGATTGCCGGCCAGGTGCTCGACGATCTTCAGCCCCTCGCGCCCGTCGTGCGCGCTGTAGACCTCGTAGCCCTCGAACTCGAGCACCTCGCGGAAGGTGTCGCGGATGTCGTCGTCGTCCTCGATGATGAGAATCGGCCGGCAATGGTTCTTGGGCGTCGGTCCCTTCCACGAACGGACTGACGAGTTGATTGGCACCGGGAGAGCACCTTCCATCGGAACAAGATAGGTCTCTTGTCTCAATTTACATCCCCACGCGTAGTCGGGCGCCAGCCCGCTTGCCGCGCGCCCGGCTCAGACAGGGTGGGCGGGTTGCTTGCCCAGCAGCACGCTGGCGGCGTCGCTCACCGCCATGCGAGCCATGCGCGTCCGGGTGACGAGCGTGGCGCTTCCAAGGTGGGGCAGGAGCACGACGTCCGGGCGGCCCAAGAGCGATGGGTGCACGCGGGGTTCGTCTTCGTAGACATCGAGGCCCGCGCCCGCGAGCCGACCTGCGGCCAGCGCGGCGCCAAGGGCGGCCTCGTCCAAGACCGGCCCGCGCGCGGTGTTGACGAGGATGGCAGAAGGCTTCATCCGCGCAAGCTGCGGCGCGCCGATCGCATGGCGCGTCTCGGGCGTGAGCGGGCAGTGGATCGAGAGCACATCCGACCTCTCGAGCAGCTCGTCCAGAGAGACCGAGCCTGGCTGCGAGCGCGAGCAAAAGACGACGTTCATGCCGAACGCGCGCGCCCGCGCCTCGACCGCCCGCGCGATGCGGCCGTGGCCAAAGAGGCCGAGGGTGGCGCCCGAGAGCTCGAGTCCGAGCAGCAAGGTCGGCGACCAGCCGTGAAAGTGCCCGGCGCGGACCAGTCGATCGCCCTCGAGCACGCGCCGCGCGACCGCCAGGATCAGCGCCAGCGTCAGGTCGGCCGTGGCCGCGGTGAGCGCGTCGGGCGTGTGGGTGACGACGACGCCGCGCGCCTTGCAAGCGGCGACGTCGATGTTGTCGAGCCCGACGGCGACGTTCGAGACCACGCGCAGGCCGGGCAGGGCGTCGAGGAGCGCGCCGTCCACCGCGTCGGAGAGCAGCGCGACGAGGCCAGCGGCGCCGCGCGCGCCTTCCAGCAGCTCTGCGCGGGTCGGCGCGCGATCGTGGGCAAAGACGGCGACGTCGATGGCGGGCCCGGCGAGGGCTCTTGGGTCGAGCGGCAGCGGCCGGGTGACGAAGAGGCGCACGCGCTCTACGAAATACTCCCCCGTCGAGCTTCGTGCTAGCTCGACGCATGCCTGCGCCCCTGCCTCGCCGCTTTCGCCGCCGGCTGCTGGGCGCGTTGCTGGCGGCGGGGCTGCTTCCCCTCCTGGCGCTGGGCGCGCTCGGCAACCTGCTGCTCGATCGGGCGCTGTCGGTCTCGCCCCAGCGGCTGGAAGAGGCCCTGCGCCGCGCCGAGGCGGCGCTCGCCACCAGCGGCGCTGCGCCGTCGTTGCGCGACGAGCTGCGCACGGCAGAGCTCTCGCTTGCGCAGGCGGAGCTGGCGCGCCAGTCCCTCTTGAAGTGGCTCCCGCTGGCCCTGGGTGCGGCCCTGCTGTTGGTCGCCCTGGCGCTCACCGCGCTCTCGGCGGCGCTCGGGCGCGCCCTGGCACGTCCGGTGGCGCAGCTCACCGCCGAGATGGCGCAGGTGGCCTCGGGCGACCTCGATCTGCCCGAGGCCTCCCTGGCGCACGCCGACAGCGACGAGCTGCAGTTCCTCTTGCTCCGCCTGCGCGAGATGGCCGGCACGCTCGCCGAGCAGCGGCAGCGGCTGCAGATCACCCAGGGGCTGGCCGCGTGGCGCGAGGTGGCGCGCGCGCTCGCCCACGAGCTCTCGAACCCGCTCACGGCCATGCACATGGCGCTGGCGCGGCTCTCGCGCGTGGGCGCTTCTCGGACCTCGCCCGAGGACGGCGAGCGGCTGCGCGAGGCCACCGCGCTCATCGCCGACGAGCTGGCCGTGCTGCTGCGCCTGACGCAGAGCTTTGCCGCCTTCGCGAAGCTGCCGGCGCCCGTGCTGCGCGGGGTGGACCTCTCGGCGCTGCTCTCCGAGGTGTGCGCGCTCTATCGAGCCCAGGGTCCGGTCGAGGTGGCCCTCTCCGCGCCCGCGTCCTTGCCGCTCGAGGCGGACCCAGACCAGCTCCGCCGCGCGCTCGGCAACCTGGTCAAGAACGCGCTCGAGGCCTCGCAAGCTGGGGATGGGCCGGTGCTGGTGGCGGCGAGCCAGGAGGGCGCCCGCGCGCGCGTGACGGTGACCGACGCGGGTCAGGGGATTGGCCGCGAGCTGGGCGGCCCCGAGCTGGCCCGCTCGCTCGGATCGCAGAAGGCCAGGGGCTCGGGGCTGGGGTTGCCCATCGCCCACAAGATCCTCCACGAGCATGGCGGCTCGCTGCGCCTCTTGCCGCTGCCGGGCAGGGGGACGCAGGCGGTGATCGAGCTGCCGCTGCGAGGCGACAGGTGACGACGAACGCGAAGATCCTGCTCGTCGATGATGACCCCGCGGTGCTGCGCGGCGTGTCCGGACTCCTCGGCGACGAGGGCTATCGCACGCAGCAAGTGAGGAGCGCGGCCGAGGCCTTCGCCGCGCTCGCCGAGCCTCGGGACGCGCCCGCGCTGGTGCTGCTCGATCTGGCGATGCCCGGCGAGACCGGCCTGCAGCTGCTCGCGCGCTTGCCGCGCCCCTTGCCGGCGCCCGTCGTCGTCCTCTCGGGCGAGGCGTCGGTGGCCGACGCGGTGGCCGCGCTCAAGCTCGGCGCCACCGACTTCGTCGAGAAGCCTCCCTCGGCCGAGCGGCTCCTGACCGCGGTCAAGAACGCGCTGCGCCTGGACGCGCTGTCCGAGGAGCGCGAGCGGCTGACACGCGAGCTCGCCCGCCCGGGCCACCTCGTCGGCGAGAGCGCGGCCATGGAGGCGCTGCGCAAGCTCGTCGCCCGCGTGGGACCCTCGGACAGCTCGGTCTTGATCACCGGCGAGACCGGCACGGGCAAGGAGCGCGTCGCCCGCGCGCTGCACCTGGCCTCGGGCCGCAAGGGACGGCTGGTCGCGCTCAACTGCGCCGCCATCCCCGGGTCGCTGCTCGAGGCCGAGCTCTTCGGCCACGAGCGGGGCGCCTTCACCGGCGCTGCCGCGCGCCGCATCGGACGCATCGAGCAGGCCGACGGCGGGACGCTGCTGCTCGACGAGATCGGCGAGCTCTCGCTGGACCTGCAGGCCAAGCTGCTCCGCGTGCTCGAGACCCGCGAGGTGGAGCGGCTCGGCTCGACCTTCCCGGTGCGCGTCGATGTCCGGGTGCTCGCCGCCACGCACCGCGACCTCCCGGCGCTGGTCGGCGAGGGGCGCTTTCGCGAGGACCTCTGGTATCGCTTGAATGTCGTCACCCTGTCGGTGGCGCCGCTGCGCGACCGGCCCGACGACGTCCTCCCGCTCCTGCGCGCCTTCTTCGCCGAAGCGCGCCCGCACCTCTCGCTGCAGCTGACGCCGGAAGCCGAGGCGACGCTGTGCGCTTTTGCCTGGCCCGGCAACGTCCGCGAGCTGCGCAACTTCGCCGAGCGGGCCAGGACGCTGCTCGACCCGGGCGCGGACAAGCCGCTGCAGCTCGGCCAGGCCGCGGTGCTCTCGCTGCTCGGCCGCGCGCCGCCCGAGGGCCACCAGGGCGGCCCGGCGCAGCTCTTGGCGAAGCTCGGCCTGCAGGGCTACCGCGAGCTGGTCGAGGAGTTCGAGCGCACGCTGCTCCGCGCCGCGCTCGACCAGTGCGGCGGCAACGTGGCCGCGGCCGCGCGCCTGCTCAAGGTGGACCGCGGCAACCTCTTCCGGCGCATCCAGGCGCTGCTCGAGCAGCCGTGAGCGCCGCGATGTCGCCGCCACATCGCCGGGCGCGCCCGATGTCGCGGGCACATCCGGGCCGCCAGCTCCCTCCTCGAGATTCCAGCTGGTTGGCGGCTGCAGGCGGCGGCACGCAAGCTGCTCTCTTCGGGCCCATGACGACCCTTCGACGACCGACGGTCCGCGTGGCCTTCTTCACGCTCTTCTGCGCGCTGGCGGGCTCGCTCCTCTACGCGCGGTCGGCCCGCGGCCAGGAGGACGCCGCCGACGAGCCAGCGCCGCGGGAGCGCGGCAACGCCTGCCTCACGCTCGACCAGCGCGGGGCGAGCGAGGCGCTGGTCGAGTTGCGCCAGCTCGGCGCAGGCGCGCTGCGGCCAGGCGGGATCAAGCTCGAGGGCCTCGCCGCTCTGGACGAGAGCAAGCTCTGGGAGGCCGTCGGCGGCGCTCCGGGCACGCCGCCCACCATCGAGGAAGCGGCAGCGCTCTTGGCCCGCCTGCGCGAGACCGGCCTCTTCGCCCGCGTCGAGGCGCGCCTCGCGGACGAAGGCCTGGTCCTCAAGCTGACCGAACATCCGCAGTTGCGGCGCGTGGAGCTGCACGGCTTTCGCGAGCTGCTGCCCGACGACGCCCTGGCGGCGCTGGTGCGCGGCCCCGCGCCGGCGCGCCCCTTCCGCGACCTCGACGACGACGACGACGGCTGGGGCGCGCGCAAGCGCCGGAGCAAGAAGGCGCGCCGCCAGCGCCGCGACTGCGACGAGGACTGCGCCCCCCAGCGCGCGCAGTGCGCGGAGCCGCTGGTGCCGCCCGAGTGGGTGGCGCAGCTCGACGGTCTGAGCGTCAGGCCCGGCGTGCTCTGGCTTGGCCTGCAAGCGGCGCTCGAGCGGCTGGCGCGGCGCCTGCGCGACGACGGCTACCTGCTCGCGACCTTCACCGGCTCGCTCGCCCAGGACGGCACGCTGGTCCTCTACGCCGACGAGGGTCGCCTGGAGGCGCTCGACCTGCGCGGCGTCAGCCCCTCGCTGCGCGACGACGTCCGGCGCGAGCTTGGCCTCGCCGCCGGCGACACCTTCTCCTTGCCCACCCTGCGCGCGGGGATGGCGCGCGTTCGCCACCGCTGGCCCTTCCTGCACACCGACGGCACGCTGCGGCCCCGCTTCGACGAGGCGCGCGTGGTCATCGAGGACGCGCCTTGGGGCGGCGCGCGCTTCCACACCGTGCTGCCCGAGGGGCTGACCGAAGGGCGCGACGACACCCGCGAGCGCCGCCGCGACGAGGGCTCGCGCTTTGGCCGCGACCAGGTCCACCTCGACTTCCTCGAGGATGAGATCGACGTCATGCGCTTCCGCTCGCGCCGCGTGAGCTCGCTGCGCGCGCTCGATGTGGACGGCAAGCGGCTGGTGTTGCACCTGCGCGCCGACCACGCCGAGGTCTCGAGCGATTGGGTCGAGCTGGTCCGCCACACGCAGGTGACGGGCTTTGCGCCTGGCCTGCCGCTCTCGCTGCGCTTCTGGGACCCGGGCGACCGCGTCCACCTCACGCTCGATGGCTTCTTCCAGATCAACAGCAAGCGCGCGGGCCACGCCGCCAGCGGCGACTTCCTGCAGCGCATCGGCGCCAGCGAGCGCGTCGATTGGCTGGCCGGGGCGCACCTCGCGCTGCCCGGGTTGTCCATCGCCGAGCTCGGCGGCCAGCTCCACACGCTGACGGACACGAGCGACCGCTTCCGCATCGGCCGCCTTGATTCCTACTTGTACTCATTCCTGCTCAACCGCCCCGAGAGCGAATATTTCCGCCGCAGCGGCGCGACCGCCTTTGCCACCGTGCACGCCGCAGAGCGGCTCACGCTCGGCGCCGAATATCGCCTCGATCGCTATGCCTCGCTCGACGCCCTGCGCGTGCCGGTGGTCTTCAACGGCAGCGAGGCGGCCTATGCAAACCCCGCCATCGACGACGGCCTGATGGGCTCGGTGGTCTTCCGCTTCGAGTGGTCTGACGACCCCATCGCCGGCCACAAGGTCGGCAACCTCTGGCGCGCGACCGACACCTCGCTGTTGCCGCGCGACTTCGGCGAGCCCGGCCTGCGCACGCTCGCCACGGTCGAGGTCGCAGACCCGAAGCTCGGCGGCGACTTCCACTTCGTCAAGTTCGTCAGCGACAGCGCGCTCACGCTGCAGACAGGCCACCGTGACGCCCTCACGCTGCGGGTCCGCGTCGCCGGCGGACACGCCGTTCCGCTGCAGAAGCAGGAGGCGCTGGGCGGCTGGACGGCGCTGCGCGGGTACGCCTTCAAGGAGTTCCGCGGCGACTACTCGGCGCTCGGCACGCTGCAGTGGGAAGGCGCGCACTTCGGGGCCTTCGCAGACCTTGGCTCGGTCAAGCAGGCCGCCGGCTGGACCGACCCGAGCCTGGGCGTCGGCGCGCTCTTCCACATCGACGACGTGCGGCTCGAGGCGGCCTGGCGCACCGACCAGCAGGCCAAGGTGCTGCCCGAGCTGCGCGTCCTCTTCGCGCGGACGTTCTGATGGACCGCGCGCTCCCCGAGCGGCCGTCCGCCAGGGCCATCGGCAACGCGGCGGCGCTGGTGGCGCTGCTCCTCGCGGCCTCGGCGGCAGAGGGCGCGCCCGGGGCCTCGGGCACCTGCCGCGCCAGCGCCGCGGGCCGGCGGGTGCTGGTGAAGGCTGCGCTCGACGACCTCTTTGCCCCCGAGCTCCTGCGCCTGGTGAGCCTTGGCCTCACCGGGCACATCCACGTAGAGGCGGACTTGATCCACCGCCGCCCCCTCTGGTTCTCGCGCCGCGTGGCCCGCACCTCGCTCGACCTGACCGTCTCGAAGGACCCTGCGGGCGAGGGCTTCCTCCTCGACGGCGAGCGCCCGATCTTCGATCCGCGCCACCTCCTGCTCGAGCGCCTGGCGCTGCCCTTCGACGGAGGAGCCCCCGGGCAATACGAGGCCGAGGTGCGCGTCCAGTTGCGCGTCATCACCCCCGCCTCGCTGGGAAAGATGGCCGCCTGGGTCGCGGGCGGCGAGGGCAAGTCCGACGAGCGCTCGGCCCTCTCCGCCGGCGTCCTCTCCCTCCTCGCGGACGAGCTGTCGCGCTCCCTGGAGCTGTCGTGCCCGGTGAAGCCGATGGCCGATAGCCGATGGCCCTGAATCCGCGCGACGGTGCGCGCGGGATCAGGACAGTTCGCGTCGGCGAATGCGCCCACGGCCTCCTGGCCAATGGGGCATCGGTCGCTTGTCGCGTTCCTCCGCGGGGAGCGGGTCCTGTAGGTTCCGCGCCCGGAGCCCCTGAGCCGCATGACCCGAATCCCCCAGCGCCAGATGCGGGCCCGCGCGGCCGGCGCCGTCTCGGCGGCCCTGCTCGCGCTCCTTTGCTGCGCGAAGGGCGACTACCCGCGCCTCTACTCCACCTCCGCGCGCGCCCCCAGCTTCAGCGAGGCGTCGGTCATCGCGCTCGACCACCTCGGCGCTTCCATCGTCGACGACGGGGTGAACTTCGGCGTCTATTCAGAGAACGCCACCCGGATGGAGCTGCTCCTCTTCGACGACCCGGAGTCGAACCGCCCCACGCAGAAATTCCCCATGGTGCGCCTGGGCAACGTCTGGAACCTGCACGTGCAGGGCGTGGGCCTCGGCCAGGCCTACGGCTATGTCGCCTGGGGCCCGAACTGGCCGTTCGACCCGAGCTGGTTCCCCGGCTCCATCCACGGCTTTCTGGCCGACGTGGACGCCCAGGGAAATCGCTTCAATCCGAACAAGCTGCTCTTTGACCCTTATTCGCGCGCCTTCACCCGCGACCACGACTGGAGCAAGGGCAGCCTCGCGAGCGGCCCCGCGCGCACCGAATTGACCTATGCCGCCGCGGCGAAATCGGTGGTGGTGCAGAGCCAATATCAATGGAGCAGCGGCGAGAGCGCCTGGCGGAAGATGCGCCAGAACCCCAACGCGCCCGGCCACCGCGTGCAGGACTTGATCCTCTACGAAGTGCACCCCAAGGGCTTCACCGCCTCGACCGCCAGCGCCGTCGATCACCCGGGCACCTTTCGCGGGATCGGCGAAAAAGCCGATTACTTCGCCGAGCTGGGCATCACCGCCGTCGAGCTGCTGCCGGTGATGCAGAAGCCGAGCGACGGCGGCTATTGGGGATATCAAACGATAGGGTTCTTCGCCCCGGAGTTGACCTATTCGTTCGATCGGAGGCCGGGAGGCCCTATCGACGAGTTCAAGTGGATGGTCGATCAGCTCCACCAGCGCAACATCGAGGTGGTGCTCGACGTGGTCTTCAACCACACCGGCGAGGGCGGTCTCTGGCGCGAGAAGATCCAGTTCGACGACACCGCCAGCGACCCCGCCACCGTCGAGAAGCTCTACAACTACGATCCGAAAGAGATCGCCGGCCTGCACTCGTTCCGGGGGCTCGACAACCAAGCGTATTACGCGCTCTCGCCCGACAACCAGACCTATTGGAACAACACCGGCGTCGGCGACGACATGCGCTGCAACCACACGCCGATGCGGCGGCTGATCCTCGATTCCCTGCGCTATTGGGCCAGCGAGCTCCACGTCGATGGCTTCCGCTTCGACCTGGCGCCGATCCTGGGCGAGAAGGACCTTGATTACAACCATTGGGACGCGGTGCAATACACCGTGCTCCAGTCGATCGTCGATGACCCGTCCCTGCAGCAATACAACACCCGCATCTTCGCCGAGCCCTGGGCCGCGGGCGGGCCCACCTTCCAGCTCGGACAGTTCCCTGCCGCGGCCACCAAGGACGGCGCCGCCTGGAGCGAGTGGAACGGCCACTTCCGCGACTGGTGGCGCAGCTTCGTCAACGACGACAACTGGAAGCTCGGCTCCTATGACGGCGATGGATATATCCAATCAAAGTCGAACAACGCCAAGCAAGGCCTGAACTTCGGCGACCTGATCACCGGCTCGCAGCAGCTCTTCTCCTGGACCGGCCGCTGGCCCTACAACTCGGCCAACTTCGTGACCATCCACGACGGGTTCACGATGTACGATCTATTGACCTACAACAAGCAGCTCGACGGCTGCGGCCCGCTCAACCCGGTCTGCTGCGACACGCCGACCTCGCCTTTCTGCAACCGCGACTCGGGCGAGAACAACAACCGCTCGCGCGAGTGGCGCGCTTGCGCCAATACCACCTATCCCAATCAGAAGGCCTGCAGCGTCAATAGCGACTGCAACGCCGACAACTCGGTGCAGTGCCTGGCCGACGAGGACTTCAAGCGCCAGCAGATGAGGAACCTATTCGCCGCCATGCTGCTCTCGAACGGCACGCCGCTGCTCCTCGGCGGCGACGAGTGGCTGCGCACCCAGCTTGGGAACAACAACGCCTATTCGACGCTGGCCGACAATCCGAACAACTGGTTTGATTGGGGCGTCTGGCAGTCGCAGGACGAGCGCTATCGGATGAAGGACTTCGTCGCGCAGCTGACCCGCTTTCGCGCGCGCAACGGAACGCTCTTCGCGCCGGCGGGCTATGACACGGCAGCGCCCTTCACCTACAAGAGCGAGAACAACGACGCCAACGTCAACTGGAGCGGCAAGCACCTGATGCTCCACTATTACGACTCTACCCGCGGCACCCAGACCGCGCTCTTGATCAACATGGAGAACGGCCCCGTCACCTTCACGCTGCCCGTCGGCGTGAAATGGCAGCGCGTGGCCGACACTCAAGAAACGTTTGATCAATCGACCTATCTGAACGCCGCCGCGCTGCCCCTGCGCCAGTCGGCCAACATCTCCCTCGACGCGCCGGCCGGCGTGCCCGGGGGGGTCTATCAAACGAACGGCCATACCATCGTGATTCTCCAGGCGGCGAAGTGACGCGCCTGGTCGGCCTTGCTGCAGCCCTGGCCACCCTCTTGATCGCGCAGGCGGCGCTCGGCCAGGCGACCACCGATCGCTTCAGCGCCGGCGGCTACTATCGCATCATGACCCGCCCCGACTTCGAGGGCGGCAACTCGAAGCTCGGCCTCTGGAACCTCTCCGGGCGGCTGCTCAACGAGGGTCCTTACGGCATGCTGCAACTGCAGCTCAACGTGCTGCAGAGCGACCCCGCGCAGCAGCAGCCCTGGGCCCGCGTCAACGCCCGCGTCGAGGGCGGCAGCTTTGGCCAGACCGACCCGGGCAATGGCAACCTCGCCAACTATCGCGTCTCGCAGATGTATGTGCAGGCCGGCAATATCCTCCTCGACGGAGTGACCTGGCAGCTGGGCACGCTCTGGTTCTATCCCGGCGATCTGGGGTTGTATGATTTCCGCCCGGCCGAGCTCTTCTTCGACACGGTCGGCCTTTCGGGCTTCTATCACGGCGACAAGCTGGACTTGTTGATTGGCGTCGGCGACTCCGGCTATTCCCTCCGCGGCTCGCAATATGACACGCTGCTCACCACGGGCGCCTGGGCCCGCTATCGCTTCTCCGAGAGCTTCGAGCTTGGACTCGGCGGCCAGTTCGTCTACGAGCCCGGCATCGAGGGCAATCGCTTCGCTCCCTATGCGACGCCGGGCGTCCGCTATGAAGACTATGTCCGCCACGAGGTAGTGAAGCACTATCTGGACGAGCACCCGGGCCAGGGAGATCTCTTTCCCCGGCCCGACGCGCGCGCCTCGCAGTCGTGGAAGGTGGTCGGCTACCTTGGGTTCGGCAAGCTTGGCCCGCTGCGCTGGAGCAACTTGTTCGCCAACGTCCAGCGGCGGCACCCGGACAACTTCTATACCGAGAGCTATCAAGGTCGCGATTACACGATCTACACGCACGACGTCACCGACCAGCGCTATTCCGCGCAGGCCGGGAACGAGGCGCTCTTCACCATCGTCCCCGACCTGCTCGACGTGGCCTGGGGCGTCTTCATCGGCAAGGACTGGAACAACCGCAACACCCTCGCGGCGGGCGAGGACAATCGAACCTATGCCTCCACGGTCTTGAGACTTCAGTTCTACGCCACGCCCGCGGTCCACTTCCTGCTCGAGGGCAGCGCCGCGCAGGAGCGCTCGCTCAATGGCAACCTCTGGCGCGAGCACGTGGACTCTATCTTCTCCAGCACCGGGGGCGTGGCCGACTCGCGCGGCCTGCAGTTTGGCGACGCAGACATGCGCAGCACCTTCCAGGGCAAGGCGGGCGTCGTCTTCAGCCCTGCCGGCAGGGGCATCTGGTCGCGCCCGGCGCTGCGCCTCTTATATGGGCTGCAATATTCGAACATGCAGGCCGCGTTCGGGAACAACTTCGAGTCGAACCTAGATCAGTACAACCAGTTCGCCAGCTCCGAGCGGCACTACCACCACGTCGTCGCCGTCGAGGCCGAGGGCTGGTTCTGATGCGCTCTCTCTGCATCCTCTCGTTGGCGCTGGTGGCCTGCATCCATCGCCCCTCGCCCCTCAGGCTGGCACAGCCGACGCCGGCCGCCTTCGCCGTGGTGATCGATCGCGACACCGAAGTGCTCAAGTCGCGCCTCTCGGGCGCGCCGGAAGAGCTCGCGGGTCGCCTGGAGGCCGCGCTCGAGGAGCGCAACGTGACGCTGCGCGCGCTGCCCGACGCCCGGCGTGAAGCGCTCGAGGCCTCGCGCGAGACGGTGCAGCGCCTGCGCGCGCTGGACGCAGACGCTGGCGAGGCGCGCATCCTCTTGCTCGCGGAGACCAAGGTCGTCTTCTATGAGCTATTACAAGGCCGCTATAAGTGGACCGTCTACGCCAAGTTCACCGTCGCCCGCAAAGGCGACCTCGCGACCGCCACCAGCGTCGAAGTGAACCTGCCCGTCTTTCTTCTCTACGACCACGAGCGCGAGCCCGAGGCGATGCGCGCGGCCGCTCCTGGCCTCGCCGAGCGCGCGGCGGCGCTGGTGGACGGCTTCTTGCGCGGCCGGCCCGAGTTCCCCGCCGAAGGCGACCTCGTCCCGCCAAAGAGCGCCGCCAGGCGGCCGAATGGCGCCATCTATTTCGCCTTGATTGATCGCTTTGCCAATGGCGACAAGGCAAATGACGGCGCAGTTGATCTCAAGGATCCGAACGCCTTCCACGGCGGCGATCTCAAGGGACTGCAAGGCCGCTTGGATTGGCTGCAGTCCTTGGGGATCGAGACCGTCTGGCTCTCGCCCGTCTTCCAGATGCGCACCGCGCCCTTCTTCGGCCACGGCGCCTTCCATGGCTATTGGGTCGAGGACTTCAATCGCATCGAGCCGCGCTTTGGCGACGAGCAGGCCCTGCGCTCGCTGTCCGACGCAGTGCACGCGCGCGGGATGAAGCTGATGCTCGACATCGTCTTGAACCACGTCGCCATGGACGCGCCGCTCACGCGCGAGCACCCGGAGTGGTTCCACAACCAGGGTCCGATCACCGATTGGAATGACAAGACCCAGCTCGAGACGCACGACGTGCACGGCCTGCCCGATCTGGCGCAGGAGAAAGACGCCGTCTATCGCCACCTGCTCGAGGCTTCACTGCGCTGGATCGATTCAGTGAACCCCGACGGCTTCCGCCTCGACGCGGTCAAGCACATCTCCGCCGCTTTCTGGAAGCGCTATGCGCGTGACTTGAAGGCCAACGCACCGCCGGGCTTCTGGCTGCTCGGCGAGGCGCTCGACGGCGAGCCGGAGAAGCTGGCCGCCTTGCTCAAGGAGGGCGCATTTGATTCGGTCTTTGATTTCCCGCTGAAGTTCGCGCTGACCGACACCTTCTGCAAAGGGCGCCCGGTCGGCCGCGTGGCCGCCACGCTCGACCTCGACCGGCTCTACGGCGACGCCGCCGCACAGCTCGTCACGCTGCTCGACAACCACGACCTCCCGCGGGTGCTGACCGAGTGCGGGGGCGATCTACAGTCCGTCAAAGACGCGCTCACGGTGCTGCTCACCGCCCGCGGGACGCCTTCCCTTCAATATGGAACGGAGGTCGGGCTGCTCGGCAAGGAAGAGCCGGCCAATCGCTCTGATATGCAGTTCGACGAAGGCCACCCTTTGCGCAAGCACATCGCCGACCTGCTCGCCCTGCGCCGCGCCCATCCGGTGCTCGCGCTCGGCAGCTCGCGGACCTTGGCGCTCGATGAGACGTTCTTCGCGCAGCTTCGCGTGCTCGGCGACGAGGCCGCATTGATTGCAATCAATCGCGGCAAGGAAGCGCGTTCAATCCTCGGAATCGAAGTGCCGGCAAATGCGGTGCGGGTAGAGCTCCTCAAGCCGCAAGCGCTCCCTGCCCGGGGCCCGCGCCTGGTTGAGTTGACCGTCCAAGGCGCTCCGCTCGCCGCCGGCGACACCTTGCTCTTGGCCGGGGCGAGCCCCGAGCTTGGCTCCTGGGACCCTTCGCGCGCCCTCGCGCTGCAGGGAGGAAGCCTGTCGTTGCCGCTCCGCGAAGGTGCGGTCCTTGAGTACAAATTGATTGTCAGGAGACGCGACGGGTCGATCGCCTGGGAGCACGGCGAGGATCGCTTTCTTTTCGTGAGTGAAGGCAAAGGCCCGCTGCAAGTGAACGCCACCTGGCGGGCTTAGGAGCAACTCAACGTGGCCGAGGTAACTCTCAAAGGCGTGCACAAGGCATTCGGCGACAACGCTATCGTCCGCGGCGTCGATCTCGAGATCGCCTCCGGCGAGCTGATGGTGCTGGTCGGCCCGAGCGGCTGCGGCAAGACCACGCTCCTGCGTCTCATCGCCGGCCTCGAGCAGGCCGACGCCGGCGATATCTCCATCGCCGGCGTGCGCGTCAACGAGGTCTCGCCCCGCGACCGCGACGTCGGAATGGTCTTCCAGAGCTATGCGCTCTATCCCCATATGACGGTGCGCGAGAACCTCGCCTTTGGCCTCGTCTTGCGCAAGACGCCGCGCGCCGAGCTTGACGCGCGCGTCGCCGAGGCCGCCGCCCTGCTCGAGCTCTCGCCCTTGCTCGAGCGGAAACCCAAGGAGCTGTCGGGTGGCCAGCGGCAGCGCGTGGCCATGGGGCGCGCCATCGTCCGCCGCCCGCGCGTCTTCCTCTTCGACGAGCCTCTCTCGAACCTCGACGCCGCCCTGCGCGTGCAGATGCGCGGCGAGTTGCAGCGCCTGCACCAGCGGCTGCGCAGCACGATGATCTATGTGACGCACGACCAGGTCGAGGCGATGACGCTGGCCACGCGCCTCGCGGTGTTCAACCAAGGCATCCTCCAGCAAGTCGGCGCGCCGCTGCACCTCTATGAAAACCCGGCCAATCGCTTCGTCGCCGGATTTCTCGGCTCGCCGGCGATGAGCTTCCTGCCCGGCCGGGTGCAGGGCCAGGTGGTCGCTGGGAAGGGCTTCAGCTTCGCGCTCCCGGCCGGCGCGCAGGTCGCGGCGCAGGACGTCCTGGTGGGCCTGCGCCCGCAAGCGCTGCGCATCGCCGCCGAGGGCGCCTTGCGCGGCGAGGTCGAGGCCATCGAGCGCCTGGGCTCGGAGGGCTATGTCTACGTGCGCACCGAGGCGGGCCCCGTCACCGCGCGGTTCGAGGGCGCGGCCGATCTGCACGTGGGCGCGCTGGTCGCCATCGCCGCCGACGCAGCCAGCCTGCAGCTCTTTGCCGCCGCCGACGGCACGGCCATCGCACTGCGGCCGCCGCCCGCCGTGAGAGCGGCGGGATGAGCGCGCTCGTCGCCCTCGCGCTCGCCGCCAGCCAGCTCACCCTCTGGCACGCGTATCGCGCCGCCGAGGAAGAGGCGTTGCAACAATCAATCGCGCTCTTCGAGGCTGCCAATCCGGGCGTGCGGGTAGAGTCCCTGGCGCTGCCTTATGACGCCTTCGCCAGCAAGCTGTCGGCAGCGCTGCCGACCGACCACGGCCCCGATGTCTTCATCTTTGCCCACGAGCGCATCGGCGGCTGGGCGCGCGAAAGCAAGATCGCACCGCTCGACGCCGAGCTCGCCGAGCTTGGCCCTCAGTTCATTCCCACCTCATTGGAGGCGCTGAAGTTTGAAGGCCACTCCTATGGTCTGCCGCTCGCGCTCAAGTCGGTCGCGCTTTATTACAACAAGAAGCTGATACCAAAGCCGCCGGCCACCACCGACGAGCTGGTCGCGCTGGCAAAGGCCCACACGGGGCGCGACGCCGCCGGACTGCCAACCTATGGCCTCGCCTATCAACTCAAGGACTCCTACTATCAAGCGCTCTGGCTGCACGGCTTTGGCGGGAGCGTCTTCGAGGAGCCGGGCCACCGGCTGCGCATCGCCACCCCGCAGGCCGAGCGCGCGCTGGCCTTCGTGCGCGACCTGGCGCTGCGCGACAAGGTCATTCCCGAGGAGCCAAGCTCGACGCTCGTGTCCGCGCTCTTCCGCGCCGGCCAGGCGGCGATGGCCATCAATGGCCCCTGGTTCGCCGGCGAGCTGAGCGGCGTTCTGTATGGAGTCGCGACTCTACCGATCGTCAGCGCGACCGGCCTGCCCGCGAAGCCGTTTCTCTCCGTCGAGGCGGCTTTCGTCTCCGCCAGGTCGAGCCATCCGGCGGCGGCCCGCGCGCTCGCCCGCTTTCTCGCGAGCCGCGAATCAGCCGTCTTGCGCGCGGTGCTTGGGCGCCAGGTGGTGGCCACGCGCGCGGCCTATGACGACCCGCGCGTCGGCGGTGATGCCCTCTTGCGCACCTTCCGCCGCCAGGCCGAGCAGGCGGTGCCGACCGACAACACGCCCGCCATGCAAGCGTTCTGGGAGCCCTCCAATCGCGCGCTCGCGGCGGTGGTGGGCGGCGGCGTCGCGCCCGCCGACGCGCTGGCGCAGGCCGAGCGCCGCATGATCGCCCTGACGCGTCCCGTCCCGGAGCGGCGCAGCGCCTGGCCGTATTGGATCGCCTTGGGTTTGATTGGAGCCGCAGCCCTGGTCTTTGGCGCGCGCAAGAGGACCAAGAGCCTCGCGACCGGCCCGGCCGCCTCCCGCGCGGCGCGCCGCCTGGGGCTGGCGCGCGCCTATGCCTACGTCGCCCCCGCCGGCGCGGGCATCCTGGTCCTGGTGCTGGTGCCCTTTGTCCTCGGCGTCGGATTGTCGTTCTTCCACCATAGCGAAGGGCATTACACCTTTGTCGGGTTGCACAACTTCATCGAGATCCTCGGCTCGAGCGATTATCGCCTCACCGAGCCGATGAGCTTCTGGTTCACCCTGGCCGTGACGCTGCTCTGGACGGTCAGCAACGTGGCGCTCCACGTCGGCATCGGGCTTGGCCTCGCGCTCCTCTTGCGGGACCCGCTGCTCAAGCTCAAAGGCGTCTATCGGGTGCTCTTGATCGTGCCCTGGGCCGTTCCCAACTACATCACTGCTTTGATGTGGAAAGGAATGTTCCACCGCCAGTTCGGGGCCATCAGCCACCTGCTCAAGGCGTTCGGGCTCGAGCCCATCAGCTGGTTCACGCACTTCTCCACCGCCTTCGCGGCGAACCTGGTCACCAATACCTGGCTTGGGTTTCCTTTCATGATGGTCGTCGCGCTGGGCGCGCTGCAATCCATCCCTGCCGATCTCTACGAGGCCGCAGAGGTGGACGGCGCCTCCAAGTGGAATCAATTCCGACATATCACGCTGCCGCTCTTGAAGCCCGCGCTGCTCCCGGCGGTCATCCTCGGCAGCGTCTGGACGTTCAATATGTTCAACATCATCTACCTCGTCTCGGGCGGCGAGCCGGGCGGCGCCACCGATATCCTCGTCTCGGAGGCCTATCGCTGGGCCTTTCAGCGCAATGAGGCCTATGGCTTTGCCGCGGCCTATTCGGTCTTGATCTTCGTCTTCCTGCTCGGATATTCGGCGCTCACGCGCAAGGTGTCGCAGACGGAGCCCGCATGAGATCGCTGCGCACGCCGCTGCTCCACGCCGCGCTGGTGGTGCTTTGCTTACTGACCCTCTATCCGGTGCTCTGGGTGGTCGGCATGGCGCTGAGCCCCAGCCAAGGCCTCGTCTCCGGCCTCTGGCCGCTGCCTGCCCATCCGACGCTGGCGAACTTCACCACCCTCTTGTCGGCGACCGACTCCGCCGGCCGCTTGCTCTTCTTGCGCCAGCTCGGAAACAGCCTGCTCGTCTCTGGCTTGACCACCATCGTCGGGCTTTCCCTCTCGGTGACGGCTGCCTACGCGATGAGCCGCTGGTCATTCCCGGGCCGCAAGCTCGGGCTCACCGGCCTGCTCGCGACGCAGATGTTTCCGGCCACGATGATGAGCATTCCGCTCTATGCCATCCTCGACAAGTTACATCTCTTGAACACCGCGGCGGGCCTCGTCCTGGTCTACGCCACCACGGCCATTCCATTCTGCGTTTGGATGCTCAAGGGATATTTCGACACCATCCCTAAAGAGCTGGAAGAGGCGGCCCTGCTCGACGGCGCCACTCCGGGCCAGATCTTCCGGCGCGTGGTGCTGCCGCTGGCGCGGCCGGCGCTCGCGGTCACCGCGCTCTTCAGCTTCATGACGGCGTGGAACGAGTTCATCCTCGCCGCTACTTTTCTCGACGACGCCGCGCGCTTCACGCTGCCGGTGGCGTTGCAAAGGCTGGTCGGTGAATACCGGACCGACTGGGGAACCTTTGCCGCCGGCGCGCTCCTGGTCTCGGCGCCGGTGATGGCCGTCTTTTTCGCGCTTCAGAAGAACCTGGTCGGCGGGCTGACCGCCGGCGGGGTCAAGGGATGAGACTCGTGCGGAATGCATCGCGATGGCTGATCGGCTGCGCCCTGGCGCTCGCCGCTTGCTCGACCAACACCACCAAGGCAGGCCTGCCCGACGCCGGCGCGGACGGCGGCTCGGACGCGGGACCGCTCGCTGCGCCCACCGTGGCCTCGATCGTTCCGAGCAGCGGCTCCGCCGACGGAGGAACCCCCTTCACCGTCGCGGGCGCCAACTTCGTCACCGGCGCGATCGTGCGCGTGGGCGGCGCCGCAGCCAGCAATGTCTCCTTTATCAACGCGACCAGGATCACCGGGCAGACGCCTCCGGGCGTGGCCGGAAAGGCCGACGTGGTCGTGGTCAATCCCGACCTGCAGCTTGGCCGCCTGACGCAGGCCTTTACCTATACGTCGCAGCCGCCGCCGCCGAGCGTGACCTGGTGCATCTTGCAGTTCCCGCAGCAGGGCTCGGCGATCGCCGGCTCGAGCGAGACCTTCTATGGCCGCGTCTTCGCGCAAGGCGTGACCGACCAGGTAGGGCAGGGCGCGGGCATCGCGATGCAGTTCGGCATCGGCGCCAGCGCCGGTGCGTTGACCTGGACCAACGCGACCTTCAACACCGACACCGACTCCAACGCCAATGACGAATACCAATTCCAGCTGGCCAACCTCGCGGTCGGCACCTACCTGACGGCCTTTCGAGCCCAACTCAACGGAGGGGCTTACACCTACTGCGAGGTGGACGGACCGCACGCCGCGCTCGATGCCGCGAACCTGGGCACGCTGACGGTCACGACCACGCCGCCGCCGGTGGTGACCTTCTGCGATCTCAACCTGCCGCAGAACTCGGTGGATATCCCCGGCTCCTCGGTTGATTACTATGGCGAGGTCTTTCAGCCGGGGGTCACAACTCTTGCGACCCAGGGTCCGAACGTCGTCGTGCAGCTCGGAGTCGGCCAGCCAGACGGCGGCGGGTTTACCTGGTTTCCCACCAGCTGGAATGGAAAGCAGCCCGGGCAGCCGAACAATGACGAATACAAGGCGACGCTGCTGGCCAATCCGCCGGGGACCTATGGCACCGCCTTCCGCGCCTCGCTCGACGGCGGGCCGTTCACCTACTGCGAGCTCGACGGCGGCCACGCGGCGCTGGACCCGTCGGCGCTGGGGTCGCTGACCGTGCAGGGCAAGGTAGACTATTGCGTCCTCGACTCGCCTGCGGATGCCGGCGGATATGCCGGCGGATATCTCCAGGCCAATGGGCGCGTCTTTCACGCCGGCTTGACCGACCTCGCGCCGGGGCAAGCCTCGGGCATCACCTTGCAGGCGGGGATGGGACCCACCGACGGCGGCCCCTATGGCTGGGTCCCCGCGGGCTATGTTGGAAAAGGAGGGGCGGGCAACCACGACGATCGCTACTCCGCGGTCCTGCCCATCCCGGCGACGGCTGGAGCCTATCGGCTTCTGTATCGATCGATGCTGGGTGACGGCGGTGTCTGGACGTATTGCGAGACCGACGGCGAGCACGACCTGCTCGATGTCACCAAAGCCGGCAACCTCATCGCCCTCCCTCCTCCCACGGCCATCGCCAACTGCGTCGCCGCGCCGGTCGATCCCAGCACCGGCGTCTTCAACCCGACCGTCTTCGTCGGGGCGCCGATCGAGATCGCGGGCGGCGTCATCATCCCGGGCTGGACGGGCCAGCCAGGCGGCGGCGCGGCGGCAGGCGTCGTCCTGGAGGCCAGCGCCGATGTGCAGCCCGACGGCGGCGGAGCGTGGCTTCCCGCGACCTTTGCCAGCTCCGCGAGCGGCGAGGACGTGTACCTTTGGAACGGAGTCGCGGGCGACGCCGGCGTCCACCTCGCCGCCATGCGCGCAAAGGTCAATGGCGGCGCCTGGTCCTTTTGCGAATCGGCCTATAGCGGCGCGGTGTTCGTGCCCGCCGACGCCGGCACCGTCACGGTGCGCGCCAACACTGTTGACTATTGCAGGCTGGACGGCGTCTCGAAGTCTACCGGATACTCAGGCGATCCCTACTCGGTGACCGGCGAGGTCTAC
Source organism: Myxococcales bacterium (assembly GCA_038231075.1). GTDB lineage: Bacteria > Myxococcota > Myxococcia > Myxococcales > 40CM-4-68-19 > JBBRMA01. The sequence continues at coordinate 47,474 of JBBRMA010000040.1, forward strand.
GCCGCCGGACTCACCGGCAGTGGCCACGACCCGGGCTCGCTCGTCAGCATGCAGGCGGGCGTTGGCCAGCCCGACGGCGGCGGCTTCATCTGGTCGCCTGCGACCTGGACCGGGGTCGTCGGCGGAAACAATGATCAATACGTGTTCAATGGAAGCATGCCTCCGTCCAGGGCCTATGCGGTGGCGATGCGGGCGCAGCTTCGCGACGGCGGATACACGCTCTGCGAGCTCAACGGCCCCGAGCCCACCTTCGACCCGGCCGACGCCGGCCCGCTCGTCGTTCAGTCGCTCTTCATCGACGGCTGCAATATCCAATACCCGCAATACTCGGTCGACACGACCACCTTTGCCGCGGGCCAACCGGCCGCCTATTACGGCCAGGTCTACGTCGCGGCGCTGGCAGGCACTGGGCGCCCCGTTCCCTATCCGGGCATCTCGTCGCAGGTCGGTGTGGGGCCGCTGAGCAGCGACCCGTCGGTCAGCTTGACCGGCTGGAGGTTCTTCGACGCCTCCTATAATACCAGCTCGGGCAACAACGATGAGTACACCTACTCGCTCGGGTTGGCCGCCAATCAGACCGACGCCCTGGTGTTTCGCTTCTCCGGCGACGGCAAGCAGAGCTGGACCTACTGCGACCAAGGCTTCAACGCAGGTGGCTTCAGCTCGGGGCGCCTGTCTCAATACTCAACCCAATCGAACCCCGACTATTCGGCTTGCCAGCTCTTGAGGAGCACGTTCACCTCGACCGACGCCGGCGTCCTGGTGCAAGCCCAGGTCAGCACGCTCGATGGCGGGTCGGACTACCCGGTGGCGGCGTCGCAGGCGCTGTATGGTCCAGCGGGCACCGATCCTGGAGGGGCTGGCTGGACTGCGGTGGACGCGCAATATGACGGCGGCGATATCCACTCGGGCGGCTCGGTCTGGGCGGCCACGGTGCAGGCCCCGCCCGGCACCTACGGCGTGGCGTTCCGGTTCGGGCTCTACAACAACTCGGGGCATTGGTGGTCCTATGCTGGCGCCGATGGAGGCTGCGCCCAGGGCTTCCAGACGGCGGCCGAGGGACAGCTCGTCGTCCATTAGGACTGTTACTGCTTGTCGGCCAGCGCGCGCGCCAAGAAAGCCGTCACCCGGCGCTCATACTCAACCGGGTGGAAGAAGAAGGCGCTGGCGTGCGGGACGCCGGGGGCGATCCAGAGCTCCTTCGGCTCGCCCGCCGCGTCGAAGAGCTTCCGCATGACGGGCAGCGGCGTGTCCGCGTCGGCGCTTCCGGCGATGAAGAGGAGCGGGCGAGGCTGGATGGACGCGATCTGCGCGAGCGGCTGGACCGCGTCGAGGCGCACGCCCGCCTGGCGGAAGGCCAGCAGCGCGGGCCCCCACGTCAGAGGGCCGAATCGGCCGAACTTTGCCTTGAGCTCGTCCTCTAGTGAGGTCCAGGTGGCGTAGAGGATGACCGCCGCGACGCCTTTGTCGGCCGCCGCGGCCAGGGCCACGGTGGAGGCGCCGATGGAGAACCCGGTCAGGGCGATCCGGGTCGGGTCCACGTCGGGCCGCGAGCGCAAGTAGGCGAGCGCGGCGGCGAGGTCGTTGCGCTCGGTGTCGCCCCAGGTGTCGAGCGTGCCTGAGCTGTTGCCCGACGCGCGCGAGTCGTAGACCAGGATGCCGTAGCCGTGGCGGGCGAGCATCCGCGCCTCGGGGAAGAGCTGCAGGCGATTGCCGCCGCCGCCGTGGACGAAGACGACGGTCGCGCGCCGCGTGCCGGGCGCGAACCAGCCGTTGAGCGTGAGCCCGTCCGAGGTCTGCAGTTGCACGTTGACCAGGCCAGGCACCTGCGCGAACGCCACGCCGGCCTGCGCTTCCGAGACCGGGCTGCGGCTGCGATCGCCGAGGAGGCGGCGAGCCGAGAGATAGCTGCGGAGGCTGAGCGCGCAGGCGAGGAAGAGCGCGCACGCCGCGAGGGCGAGGCCGGCGCGCGAGGCGGTGCGGGGCCTTGGCATTTCGCTCGCTGGTAGCAACGGGCACGGTGCCAGTCAAGGACGGTGGAGGACGCCACCTTTCATCGCAGCTTGCGGCGGGCGGCCTCGGTCGGTAGAAGGTGGCGCCCCGGAGGTCTGCGTGTCCACCCAGCTGTCGCCCGTCCCGAACGTCGCGCCCGACGGCGAGCTCTCGACCGAGCTCCTCAAGCGGATGCATGAGCTGATGGTCAAGTCGCGAGTGCTCGAGGAGCGCCTGATCCAGATGTACAAGCAGGGCGACGGCTACTTCTGGATCGGCGGCCCGGGCGAGGAGGCCTTCAATGTGCCGCTCGGCCTGCTCATCCAGAAAGGGCAGGGCGTTCAGTTCGATTACTGCCACTTCCATTATCGCAACAGCGGCACCCTGCTGGCGATGGGCGCAGACCCAATCGACGCCCTCCGGCAGATGAAGAACACGGCGAGCGACCCCTACTCGGGCGGGCGCAACTTCTGCGGCCACTACTCGCTGCGGAAGTGGAACGTGGTGCCGGTGAGCTCTCCTATCGAGGTGCAATATTCCATGGCGCCTGGCACGGCGCTGGCGCAGAAGCGCGCAGGCGGCACGGGGATCACCATCGTCACGGGCGGCGACGCCGGCACTGCCGAGGGTGACTTCGCCACCTGCCTCGTCTGGTGCTCGCGGCCCGCCAATCCGCTCCCGCTCTTGATGATCGTCACCAACAACAAGTGGGGCATCTCCACCAGCGCCGATGGTCAGCACGGCGAGAAGAACGTCAGCGATCGCGGCAAGGCGTTCGGCATCCGCTGCAAGACCATCGACGGCAACGATCCCGAGGTCTCCTATCGCGAGATCGCCGCCGCGATGGAGTACGTGCGCACCGAGCGAAAGCCCTTCCTCCTCGAGGCCGTGCTCTCGCGCCTCTATGGCCACTCGTCGGCGAGCGGCGCCAACCGCGCGCTCGACGAGGCCGACTGCCTGGTCGGGTTCGAGAAGAAGCTCGAGCAGAGGAAGCTGCTCGACCGCAAGGCCGCCGACGAGCTGCGCGCGCACTACACGCAAGAGCTGCAAGAGGCGCACAGGCGGGTGCACGTCGAGCCGCAGCCCGACGGCAAGACCATCTACGACCACATCTTCTCGACCAAGGACCTGGTCAGGGGCGAGGGCTAATCCATGGCCAACATGGTCCAGGCGATCCGCATGGCGCTGCACGTCGCCGAAGAGCGCCACCAGGTGACCGACATCTTCGGCGAGGACGTGGGCCCGCCGCTGGGCGGCGCCTTCACCGCAACTCAAGGACTCAAGAAGACGTGGAACTCGCCGCTCGACGAGCGCGGCATCGTCGGCGCGTCGATCGGCCTCGCGCTGGCGGGCTGCAGGAACGTCGCCGAGATCCAATTCTGCGACTATGCGTTCAATACCATCGACCTGCTCAAGCTCGGCGGGATGATGCACTGGTCGTCGAACGGCGATTGGAACTGCCCGATGACCATCATGACGCCGGTCGGCTCCGGCATCCGCGGCAGCATCTATCACTCGCACTCGTTCGATACCACCGCGACGCATATCCCTGGATACAAGATCGCCATTCCCTCGACGCCGCGCGACGCCTATGGGCTGCTGCTCTCCTGCATCGTCGATCCGAACCCCTGCTTCTTCCTCGTCCCCAAGGCGCTGATGCGCGTGCGCTGCGCGCCGGGCGAGGAGATCCCCGGCGAGCCCGGCGACGATCGCGCGCTCTCGAAGATGATCGACGCGCCGCTCGGCGACCGGAGCAAGTGGCAGCCGCAGTGGCCGGACACGCCGGACCTGTTTGTGCCCATCGGCGAGGCGAAGACGGTGCGCCAGGGCGCGGGGCTCACCGTGGTCAGCTATGGCCGCACGCTGCCGCTCTGCGCCAAGGCGGCCGAGGCGCTGGCCGGCGAGGGCGTGGACGCCGAGGTCATCGACCTGCGCACGCTCTGGCCCTACGACTGGGAGGCGGTCAAGGCCTCGGTGCGGAAGACCGGGCGCCTCTTGGTCGTCAACGAGGACACCGAGGTGACCAACTTCGGCGAGCACCTGATTCGCCGCACCGTCTCGGAGCTCTTCTACGAGCTGCAAGCCGCGCCCAGGCTCCTGGCGGGGGCGCACGTGCCGGGCGTCGGCCTCGCCGACAACCTCGAGATGGCCAGCGTGCCGCAGCTCCAGGGCATCTCCCAGGCGATGCGCGAGCTGGCGGCAGAGCAGCCTTGAGCTCGGGCCGGTAGCCTGGCGCCACCTGCCCGATGTTGCCCGCGCGCGCGTGGGCCGATACTGGCGCGGTGCGCCTCCCCGTGCTCGCGCTCGCTGCCCTCTTCCTCGCCGCACCGGCCAGCGCCGAGGGCCCGCACGCGCGCGAGGTGGCCCGCCACGCAGGCGCGCCCGACGCCGCTTGGACCACCGCGGCCTTTCCCCTGCCGCGTGCGGAAGCGGCCACGCAACCAAAGCTCGCCTATCGAGTCTATGGATATCTCCCTTATTGGGAATCGATCGGCGCCGATTTCCGCTGGGACCTGATCTCCGATCTGGTCGTCTTTGCCGCCGCGCTCAACACCGACGGCACCGTCGCCGCCTGGCACGGCTGGCCCAACGCCTCGCTCATCGCCACGGCGCACGCGCGCGGCGTCCGCGTCCACCTCGCGGTCACGCTCTTCAGCGGCATCGGCACGCTCTTGAACAGCGCCGCCGCGCGCGCCCAGGCCATCGCCACCTTGACCCAGTCGGTCGGACAGGCCGGCGCCGACGGGCTCGACTTCGACTTCGAGTTCGTGGCCTCGGCCGACAAGGACGCCTTCTCCGCCTTCCTCGAGGCCGCGAAGGCCGCGCTGGTCCTCAAGGCGCCGGGCGCCGAGCTCTCGATCGCCGCGCCCCCGTCGGTCGGCTATCACGGCTATGATTTCGCCCGCATCGCCAAGAGCGCGCGCCTGCTGGTGATGAACTACGACTATCACTGGAGCGCGGCGCCCTCGACGGGGCCGGTCTCGCCGCTCGCCGGAGCCAGCTACTGGGGCGAGGTGGTTGAGTCCGATATGTCGGCGCTCTTGCAGATCGTCCCCGCGAGCGCGGTGGTGATGGGCGTTCCCTATTATGGATATGATTGGGCGGCGAGCAGCGCTAACCCCAAGGCGAGCACCCTGGCGCACGGCGCCGCCGTTCTCTTCAAGGACGCGATGCCTGCCTCTGCGCGCGCCGGGCTGCTCTGGGACTCCGCCTCCGAGACGCCCTGGTATCGATATCTCGCCTCCGGCACCAATCACCAGGTCTGGTTCGACGACGCGCAGTCGATCGCGCTCAAGTATCAATTCGTCAAATCCAAGAAGATGGCCGGGGCGATGATCTGGGCGCTTGGCTACGACAGCGGCCGCACCGAGCTGTGGAAGGCGATTGAAGACGAGCTGGGCGAGCCGGTGCTGCTCCCCGATGCGGGCACGCAAGACGCAGGACAACCGGACGCGGGGATCGACGCGGGGCCGATCGATGCCGGTCCCGCCGACGCGGGCGAGCCGGACGCGGGCGCCGGCGATGCCGGTGCTGCCGACGGGGGATCGCTCGCCGACGCCGGATCCCCTGACGGGGGACACCCCGCGCCGCCCGGCGACGCGGGCCTGCCGCAGTCCTTCAGCGCGCCTGGTTGTGCCAGCACCTCGACTCAACCGGGCGCCGTGCCGGCAGCGCTGGCGCTGGCGTTGATCGCGGCGCTCCTGGCGCGGCGCCGCAACTATAGTCAAGGTTAGGCGTACACTCTGGTGCGATGCGCCCCGGAGAGGCGCACCACAGAGAGTTAGGTTGGCGTGCCGATCGCATCCGCAATAAGCGGTACCGCCCGCCAATGCTTCTCGATTCTATCCTTCTCCGTTTCCAAGAGTGGTAGGTCCGCTCGCATGGTACGCCACGTGTCGAGAATGCGCACGGCGAATGCCTTTACGGCGCGAAGGAGCTCGTCTGGTGATTCGTCAAGCTTACGCGCGAACCGTCGAAAGGTCTCCTCAGTGATCGCATCCCAAGTCTTACGGTCGTTGACAAGTCTCAGCGCCAATCCGGAGCTGTCGTACATCGAGTATTGAATGGTGGAGACGAGATCGTATGCGGGTGCAAGACTAGGTCGCGAAGGGTCGCGATACATAAGAGAAAAGTTCTTCAAGTGCCCATCCGCATTGCCGCTCGCAGCCATGAATACGATTCGTCGCACAAACTCATTGAAGCCTTCGCGGTCGGGGAGTTTGAGCAGCAGATTGGCAGTTGTGAACGGCCGTTGAAAGCCGACGTCGTTTGACAGTCGAGGTCGAGGTGTCCGCGCGGGCGGAGGGCGGAGTCGATCTTGGCGGGTCGCTCGGCGCAATTCGTCAGCCGAGAAGTCGCGACCGCGACGAAGGCGGTGAA
>JBBRMA010000041.1:0-53659 GCA_038231075.1 Myxococcales bacterium
AACTCGTACTTCGCCAAGCTCGGTCTTCCGAGCCTGGTCACTTGACCTCAACCTCTCGAACCGCCGGATGCGGACCCGCATGTCCGGTGGTGTGGCAGGGGGCTGGCGGCGAACGCCAACCCCTATGCCGATGTCGGGTGGGCGCCCGCTCCGAGCGGCGGGTTCCCGCCTGCCCGCGGCCGGTACCCCACCGGCGCCTGCTGGCCTGGCTTTGGCCCTAGCCTAAAGCGCGCCCGTTTTACGGGCGTCGAGCGGCGGCGCCGGCGTGTCCGGGCCGAGCACGCGCAGCACCGCGCGCGGCGGCGTACCCGGGTCGCCCGCGCGCGCCTGGTAGATCGCCTGCAAGCGGCTGGTGAAGCTCTGCGCGACGCGCTCGAGATCGCGCAGCGTCAGGTCGCACTCGGTGAGCTGGCCCTCGGCGACCACGGCCTGGATGGCGCGGTCCACCAGCTGCCGCAACGCCTCGGGCGTGGCGTCGCCGAGGTTCCTGGTCGTCGCCACGACCATGTCGGCGATCATCACCAGCGCGGCCTCGCGGCTCTGCGGCTTCGGTCCCGCGTAGCGGAAGTCGGCCTCGTTCGGCTCCGGCTGGCCCTGCCGCAGGGCCTCCTCCCGCGCGCGGTGCAGGAAGTGCGCGATCACACGCGTGCCGTGGTGCTGGGGGATGAAGTCGACCACGGGCTTGGGCAGCTTCTTGGCCAACGCCAGCTCGACGCCGTCGGCCACGTGGCGGCGGATCATCCCGGCGCTGAGCTGCGGCGTCAGCTGGTCATGGCGGTTTTCGGACTTCTGGTTCTCGCCGAAATAGAGCGGGTTCTTGCCCTTGCCGATGTCGTGGTAGTACGCGCCGACCCGCGCCAGGAGCGGGTTTGCGTGGATCTCCTTCGCCGCCGCCTCGACCAGCGTGCCGATGACGATGCTGTGGTGGTACGTGCCGGGCGCCTGGACGATCAGGTCCTTGAGCACCGGGTGGTTGAAGTTGGCCAGCGTGAGCAGGCGGACGTCGGTGACGTAGCCGAACGCGTGCTCGAACAGCGGCGCCACCAGGATGGTCAAGACCGGCACGATCAGGCCGCCGCCCACCACCGCGCCGGCCATGCCAAAGCCCGTCTCGAACCAGAGCACGCGGCTGCCGAAGAGCGCGAACGAGAGCAGGACCAGCGCGTGCGCGACGCCCGACCACGCGCCCGCTCTGAAGATCGCGCCGCGGCTGCCGGCGTGCGCGATCCGATCGGCGCCGACGACGCCCGCCACCACCGCGACCACCGCCGCTTGCAACGACGCGCCGGCCAGGAGCCCGCAGAGCGGCGCGTACGCTGCCGTCCAGATCAGCGCCGCTTCGCTGGTCAAGAGGAAGCGCACCAGCAAAGACCCGCCCGCGATCGGCACCAGCGCCGCCGCGAAGTCCGCGGGGATGACGTTCCAGAGATCGTGCGCGTCATCCGCGAGCGCGAGCGTGCCGCGCACCAGCAGGAGCTGGCCGACCAGCACCGCCGCGAGCAGGATGCCGTCGCGGCTCCGCAGCCGGAACTTGCGCACGTTGCGCCGGCCGAACTGGAAGAGCGCGGCGCAGACCAGCGCGGCGAAGAGCGCGCCGCCGAAGCGCACCTGGTCGGTCTCGACGCTGCGGCCAGCGGCGCGGAGCTCGTGGAAGATGAGCAGGTGCGTCGGCGTGACCACCTCGCCGTCGCCGATGATCTTCTCGCCTTTCTTGATCTGCACCACGACGTCTTTGACGGCCGAGCGCTTCTCTTGCTGGCGGCGGCGCGTCTCGGCGTCGTCGTAGGCGAGGTTCGGACGGAGCGCGCGCTTGACCAGCTCGGCGACGGCATTGCGCAGCGCGGGCGAGAGCTCGGCGAGCTGCTCGGGCGCGGCGCGGTCCACCTCGGCGCGCACTTGCGACAGGTCGCGGATGCGATCGATGTCGCGCACGCGGTCCTCGCCCGTGCCAAGGCTTGGCAAGCCCGGCAGCGCGGCCACGTTGCGCACGGTGATGCCGTGCTCGCGCTCGGCGGCGATGAGCAGCCGGTTCTCGATGATGTAGCCGTTGGTGACAAAGCCGGCGAGGCGCAGCGCCGCCAGCTCGGTCGGCGAGTCGAACCGCGCGCGCCCGAGCTCGACGTACTCGGCCGGATCGACGATCGCCTGCAGCGCCTTGACGAACTCGTCGCGCGTGCCCTCGAGCGCCTTGAACAGCTCGGCCTCCTCGGGTGCGGTGCGCAGCGCCTGGCGCGGCGCGGGCGTGCCGCTGGCCGTGCGCGCCGACTCCGAGCGCACGGCCTCGAGGTGCGCCGCCTTGGCGAGGTTCTCGCGCTTCCAGGCGTCGATGGCCGAGCGGCCCTGCGCGAACGCCGTCGAGAGGCGCTGCTTGAGCGTCTCGCCCGCGGCCGCGTTGAAGTCGTAGACCGGCCACACCGAGCGCGCCGCCTCGTCGCGCTTGTTCTCGGTGGTCTCGGGGTCGCGGACGTCGTAGTCGCGGTTGGCCTTGATGGTCCGCGTCGAGACCAGGCCCAGCGCCTCGTCGCCCGGGATGGCGGGCGTGAAGCGCGAAGGCGTGAGCAGGAACGCGGCGCAGACCGACACGCCGAGGATCAGGCCCACGGCAGCGAGCTGCCGCACCTGCTTCACCTTGAGCCTCTGCTTCCCCTCAGCCATGCCCATGCGAGGGGCGGCAGCTTATCACCGCTTGTCCAGCTGGGCTGCGATCTCGGCTTCCCGCTTGGGCCGGCGCTGCGAGGGGGGCAGCGAGCGCAGGAGCTGCAGCTCTTCTCCGAGCGTGTCCCGGGCCGGCTTTCCCTCCGCGGCGAGGATGCGCGCCTTGAGTCCGAGGATGCCGGCGCGCCGCGGGCCTTCCGGCATCAGCCGCAGCGCGCGGTCGGCCGCTGCTTCGGCGCCCTCGAGCTTCTTCTCCTCGAGGAGCACGCGCGCCAGCCGCGCCGGCGGGTTGAAGTCCCTGGGCAGCTCCTTCTCGCGCAGAGCGAGCAGCGCCTCGGCCGCCGGCAGCTCGCCGAGCCGCAGGTAGGTCTCGGTCAGGTGGCCGTCGAAGGTGGACGCGGTGTCGGCGTCGGGCGCGGCCTGCTGGGCGGCCAGGAGCAACGCCTTGCGCTGCTGCGAGGCCGCGAGCGCCTCGTCGCGGCGGCCCTCTTCGTCGAGCATCGAGACGAGGCTGCCGAGCGCGTCGCTGCGATCGTCGGCCGAGAGCGGGGCGGCCTTGTCGTCGATGAGCCGCTGCAGGCGCACCTCCGCCCGCGTGCGCAGCTCGGCGGCCCGCAGCGCCAGCGCCGAGCACTGGACGATGCCGGCGGCGAAATCAGCGGCCAGCGAGGTGTTGCCGGTGCGCTCCATCTCGGCGTCGCCGAGCACGGTGCACTTCTCGGCGACCTCGGGCGTGCCCAGGTGGCCGAGCGCGGAGACGAGCTTGTTCAAGAGCTGCGGCCGGAAGCGATCGCCGAGGTCGCTCCTGGCCACCGCCTGCTCATAGGCGACCGAGGCGCCGACATAGTCACCTTGCAGCTGCGCCTTGTCGCCGGCGCGCGCCAGCTGGCGCGGCGAGCCCGCGTCCCCGCCCATCGAGAGCGCGCCCTGCTCGATGAACCCGCGCAGGTCCGCCACGGTGCCCGAGCCCAGCCAGCGCGCCGCGACCGATTCGTCCCGCGGGTCGAGCAAGAGGAACGTCGGCAGCCCCTCGACGGGAAAGCGGGTCACGAAAGCGCGGTTCCGCGGCAGCTCTTGATCGATGGCGACGTAGATGGCCGCGTCCTTGGCCCCCCGCATGCCAGGGTCGGCGAAGACGTAGCGCTGCATGCTCAGGCAGGAGTGGCACCAGGTGGCCCAGATATCGACGAAGAGCGGCTTGCCCTGGTCCTTCGCCTGGGCGAGCGCGCCTGCATAGTCGTCATGAATCCACTGGATGGACTCTTTTGAAGCGACTCCACTCGGTGCATGGGCGCAGCCGATCAGCAGCAGCGAGGCGGCCAGCGCGAGCGGCCTCATTTCGCCGGCTCGCCCTTCTTGGCCGCCGCCGCCTCGTAGGCGCGGACGACCTCCTGCACCAGCGGGTGGCGGACGACGTCCACGTCGGTGAACTGGCAGAACTTGATGCCCTCGACCTCGCTCAGGATCTCGCGCGCCTCGGTCAGGCCGCTCTTTTTATTTTCCGGCAGATCGACCTGGGTGGCGTCGCCGGTGACCACGGCCTTGGAGCCAAAGCCCAGGCGCGTGAGGAACATCTTCATCTGCTCGGTGGTGGTGTTCTGCGCTTCGTCGAGGATGACGAAGGCGTCGTTGAGCGTGCGGCCGCGCATGAACGCGAGCGGCGCGACCTCGACGGTGCCGCGCTCGAGCAATTCCTGCGCGCGCTCCATCTCCATCAGGTCGTGGAGCGCGTCGTAGAGCGGACGCAGGTACGGGCTGACCTTCTCGGCGAGGTCGCCCGGCAAGAATCCGAGCTTCTCGCCGGCCTCGACCGCAGGGCGGCACAAGACGATGCGCTTGACCCGCCGCTCGACCAGCGCCGCCACCGCCATGGCCATCGCGAGATAGGTCTTGCCGGTGCCCGCCGGGCCGACGCCAAAGACGATGTCGTGCTTCCGGATCGCGTCGACGTAGGCCTTCTGGTTGAACCCTTTGGGCGTCACCGGCTTGCGCCGCGAGTTGACGAAGACGGTGTCGAGGAAGATGTCCTTGAGCTCGGCCTTGGGGTCGCCCTGCAGCACGCGGATGGCCTGGTCGACGTCTTCCAGGCCGAGCGGATAGCGCTTGGCGATCAGCTCTTGCAGCTGCGCCAGGAGCCGCTCGGCGATGGCGACCTTGCCGGGCTCGCCCGAGACCAGGAGCACGTTGCCGCGTTGGCCGATGGTGACGCCGAGCCTCTTCTCGATGAGCTTCAGGTTCTCGGACCTGCCGCCGGCGAGCGCGCGCGCGTTTTCGTTGTCCTGCAGCTCGAGCCTCGACCCTGCGGCGGTGTCTGCCATTGCCCTCTTACTAATCAAGGGGAGGCAAAAGGACAAACCCTTGCTGCGTGCGCCGATAGTGATACGGCACCCGATAGGGCCAGCGCAGGTCGGACTCGGCGAGCAGCGGCTGGCCCTCGAGCAGCTTGGCGAGCGAGTCCGGGTACTCGCCGTGCTCGAGCCGATAAACCTCGAGCGCGCTCTCGAGGCGGAGCAGCTGGTCGTGGCCGATCACGCGCGCGGCCGCGCCGGGCCTGGCCGGGACGTCGCGACCGCCGACGAGAGCCGGGACGAGCAGCCGCACCAGGAAGAGCGCCGCGAGCAGGCAGGCGACCGTGACGCCGATCTGCAAGAACATCCCGCGCGCGCGGACCGCCGTGCCCTGCGTCAGCGCGCGCATTCCGCCCTGCGCCTTGGGCGCGTCCACCATCTTCAAGAAGCCCCACGACATCAGCTTCTCGAGGGCCTTCAAGGTCTCGAACTCGCCGAGCCGCGCCAGGTCGATGATGCGCTCTGCGGTGCAGCCCGGCTCCGCGAGCGCGAGCCTGTAGACGAGCTTGTGGCGCTCGCCCGGCCCATCGGCGTCGCCGCTGGAGTCGAGCGGCGCGAGGCCGACGTCGGTCGAGCCCGGGTCCTCCTCGGCCATCAAGAGCTCTTTGCCGGCGACGAAGCTGCAGAGGTTCGAGGGGATGCGCTTGCGCAGCGGCCCCCACTCGTCCACGCGGCGGTAGCCCTCGAGCAGGATCGACTCGGCGCGGAGCGGCTCGAAGGCCGTCTTGCCGACGTCGATGTCACCCTGGGTGAACTCGTAGGTGCCCGTCTTCCAGTGGAAGAGCCGATAGAGCGTCTCGGTCGCCTGCAGCCGCGCCAGCTGCGAGAGCTGCAGCTCCGAGATCAGCCCGTGCGACACGAGGATGTCGCCGAGCCGCTTGAGCGTGCGCTGCTGCTCCTCGAGCGCCTCCTCGAGCTGCAGATCGGTGATCATCTCGGCGCGGCGCAACAGGCTGCCGAGGAGCTGGGTCTTGTCGCGCGCCTTCTCGCTGGCGAAGACCACGGTGCCGTTGGCGAAGGTGATCTCGACCTTGTTGTCGTTCGCGCCCTCGAGCTTGAGGATGCCGGCCTTCTGCTGCTGGCCGATGAGCTGGAGGATGTCGCTGATGCCGAAGTCCTTCAGCGTGCCCGACAACGCCATGGCTAGAGGCCCTCGGCGCGCTGGCGCACGTAGAGGTCCCGGATGCAGGCCGCGTAGACGGCGACGAAGCCGGCGAAGGTGATCGCGACGCGCAGGAAGGAGAAGCCCGAGCGCACCGCGAAGGGCGCGTGGGCGACGCCGCGCCAGAGGACGAGGTTGGCCGCGAGCAGCGCAAACAGCAGCAAGAAGACGGCGCCTTGCAGCGGGTAGCCGAGCAGCACGTGGCTCGCGCCGCTGACGACGCTCAGCGCCTTGCCGAGGATCCGCTTGCGCTCCTGGTAGCGCTGCACCGCGACCTCTTTGTGGATGCGCTCGGTGGCGTCCACGTTGCCCTTGCGGACGAAGACGTTGACGCACTGGGCGCAGAGGCCCTCGGTCGGCCGCGCGTCGGCGTCGCAGCGCTGGCACACCTCGCGGCCACAGCGGTCGCACTGCCCGCTCGGCTTCACGCGCGGGCGGCCGAAGTGGAGCAAGAGGCAGACGAGCGCGGCCAGCGCGGGAAAGACGTGGCCGAACGAGACCGGCACGGGGCCCGCCACCATCGCCCGCATGTCGTCGGCGACCGGATTGGCGGCGTCGGCCTCGGCGCTGCTCAAGGCGTCGAGCGACGACTCGGGCAGCGGCAGATCCATCACCACCTTGTTGGAGCGGGGGTTCATCTGCAGCGCGCCGCCGGTGAAGACGTCGATGCCGGCGCGGTCCAGCTCCAGCGCGCGCGCCTGCTCGGCCTGGACGCGGTCGAGCGACTCGACTCCTTGCAGCCCGTGCGCGCGCGCCAGGTTGAAGTGCGTCGCCGCGTTGGTCTCTTGCAGATCGGAGGCCTGGGTGTACTGCGCCGTCGCCTTCGCGGTGTCGCCGAGGAGCAGATAGACGTTGCCGAGGTTGTTGTGCGTGGCGGCCTGCATGGCCACCCCGCCGCCGAGCTCGGTGGCGCGCCGGTAGAGCTTCTCGGCGCGCTCGAGATCGCCTTCGCGCTTGGCGCGGTGGGCGAGCACGAAGGCGAAGGCAGCGGCGGGCCTCGGCGCCTCCAGCAGCTTCTGCAGGCGTCCGAGCGAGGCGGGCGAGCCCTCACCCTTCTCGACCAGCCAGACATCGGCAGCGGGGCCGCCGAACGCCGCCAGCCGCGCGAGGCCCTCCACCGCCCAGGGCGAGACGGCAAAGAGCGCCAGCACCACCGCCGTCGCTGCCAGCTCGAGCGTGCCGAGGTAGAGCGCGCAGGCCATCGCGGCGGTGAACACCAGCGGCAGCGGTCCCATGTGCAAGAGCAGCGGCGAGATCACGAGCGCGACCGCGAGCGCGGTGGACTGCCAGGTCTTGGCGCCCTTGGGAAAGAGGTGGTGCACGTCGTGCAGGAACAGCCGCGCGTAGCGGGCGAAGAAGAGCAGCACCAGCAGCGCGCCCGCGCTCAGCAGGCCGATGAAGACGATGCCGCCCGCGTTGGCCAGCGTGGACCTGCGCGTGCGCGGATCGTTCCAGGCCGCCTTGCCCGCGTCGCCGATGTAGCCAAGGGCCGACGGCAGCGCCGTGGGCTGGTCCGAGAGCGTCGCGCGCGCGAGGCACGAATGGGCCGCGGGCAGCGCCGGCGCCAGATCGGCGGCCAGCTGGCAGCGCTTGCGGGCCAGGTTCGGCGAGCCCGCCGCCAGCGCTTGCTGGCTCTCGCGCACCAGCGCGGCGCCGATGGCAAAGAGGTTCTCGAAGGCGAGGTCGTCCTTGAGCTGGCGCAGCTTGCCCTCTTCGTCATCGGCACGCCGGTCGTCGCGGTCGCGGAGCAGCTCGCGCCGCTGCTGCCAGTGGACGCGGACGCCGCTCTCGGTCTCGAGCGGCAGGAGGATTCCGCTGCGCAGCGTTCCTTGGGGCGAAGGGCGCGCGGGGCCGACCAGCTCTGGCTGGGCGTCCTCTGGCGGCGCGGGCGAGACAGGGGCGGCGGGAGCCGGCGCGCTCGCGGCCTTGGAGCTCGCGCGGCCCGGCGCGGCGAACGCGGCGGCTGCGGGCAACAAGAGCGCGACCAAGGCAGCGGCCCGCGCTCCGCGCCTCGATTGTTTCCGTCTGGAGCGGCGCTCTAGCACCCGTGCATCCTATCGCCACCTTTGAAGAACCAGCAAGGAACCGGCTGACTTTTTACACGGCCATTTTTCAGGGGCCGGCGGTGCCGTGGTAGAGCGCGGGCATGGACAAGCCAGCTCCCGATCAAGGGCAACAGGCCATCGCGCGCCTGCTCGGCATCATGGACAAGCTGCGCGATCCGGGCGGCTGCCCGTGGGACCGCGAGCAGACGCTGCGGACCCTGACGCCTTACTTGCTGGAAGAGGCGCACGAGGTCATCGAGGCGATCGAGAGCGGCGACGCCGAGCACCACAAGGAAGAGCTCGGCGACCTGCTCTTTCAGGTCGTCTTCCAGGCGCGCATCGCCCGCGATGAGGGCAAGTTTGACTTCGCCGCCGTCTGCGAAGGGATCTCGGACAAGCTGACGCGGCGCCACCCGCACATCTTCGCGGACACCAAAGTGAGCGGCTCTGCCGAGGTGGTCAAGAACTGGGAGCGCATCAAGGCCGAGGAGCGCAAGGAGAAAGGCCAGAAGCCGCGCAGCGCCATCGGCGGAGTGCCGCCCGGTCTGCCCGCGCTGGTCCGCGCCGAGCGCATCACCGAGAAGGCGTCGGCCGTCGGCTTCGATTGGAAGAACGTCGACGACGTGCTCGCCAAGGTGCACGAAGAGCTGGACGAGCTGAAGGAGGCGCACGCCGGCGGCGATCGCACGCGCGTCGAGGAGGAGCTCGGCGACCTGCTCTTCGCGCTGGCCAACTTCGCGCGCTTCGCGAAAGTCCATCCGGAGGAAGCGCTGCGCGGCACCGTGCGCCGCTTCACCGCGCGCTTCGAGCACATCGAGGCGCGGCTCGCGCAGGAGGGGCGCGGGCCCCGCGACTCCACGCTCGAAGAGATGGACCGCTTCTGGGACGAGGCGAAGGAGCTGGAAAAGAGCGCGCAGGCTGCACGAGGCCAGGGGGCACCTGCTTAGCGGGTGTCCGCCAGAAATCGCGGCGCTCCTCGACGGTGACCGACGTCACGTGCGCAACCGCTCCACAGGATGTCCACAGGCTTTGGCCCCGCTGTTCCACAACGCGAGAAGCCGCCTGTGGACGGCCTGTGGAAAAGGGGTTCCGATTCTGGACCGTCCTGTCCAGCAGTGAGTGGGAGAGGCGCCTTGCCCTTCTCTGGCGTGCCAGAATTTCTCTCGCAACCACGGTCGATTACACCCCCTCTCAGAGCGGTCTCCTGCGCTGTAGGCATTTCCGCACAGACTTCCAAGGGATGCCTGAACGCAGAGGTGGACAACGTGTGAAGTCTGGGGTCCTCACCCCCCGCAAAACGAGCGCTGAACCAGTTCATTGACACCCCCGCGGCCCGGTGCTACATCGGCCGGCCCTCGGCGCGGCGCATGGCCGCCCGTCCGCCATTTTGTTTTGTCCTTCCGGGAGTCTTTCCGTGGCCAACACCAAGTCCGCTGAGAAGCAGAACCGCCAGATGCAGAAGCACCGCGCCCGCAACCAGCACATCGTCTCGACGGTGCGCACGCAGGTCCGCAAGGTCCGCGAGGCCATCGAGGGCGTCGACGGCGCCGCCACCAAGACCGAGCTGCTGGCCGCCGTGAAGCTCATCTCCAAGGCCGCCTCGAAGGGCGTGATCCACAAGTCGCAGGCCTCGCGCCGCATCTCGCGCTTGACCAAGGCGGCCAACAAGCCCGCCGCCGCGCCCGCGAAGAAGTAGGCCAGCCGGGTCGCTCCGGCTATTTGGTAGAAGTCCGCCCCGCCGCAGCCATGCGATCGACGAGCTCCCGCGCCACCGCGCGGCAGAGCCGTCGCATCGCGGCGCGCCGGTTGGCCTCGGTCTCCACCACATCCTCGCCGGCCAGGTAGTCCTCGCCGAGCAGCGCCTGGTCCTCGTAGATCAGCTCGCCTGTCGCGGCCTTCACGCGCAGCCGAACGTCGGTGTCCAGCCGGAAGGCGAACGCCCCGCCCGCTCCCAGCGCGCTCGGTGCCGACCGCAGCGCCTTCAGCTCCACCTCGGCAAAGGGCTGCGCCGCATCCTCCGCGAGCTGGCCGCGCGCCGACAGCTCGTCGCGCAACGCGCCGCCGAAGAGGCCGCCGGCCTCGGCCTGCGCGGTGCGATTTTCCACGGAGCCCACGCGCAAACCTTCTGCGCCCTTGGGCAAGCGGCCGCCGTGCGAGAACGAATAGCCGCACCCGGCCGCGAGCAGGAGCCACAACGCTTGCAGCCCGGCGCGCGGCACGCTCGCCGACCTCAGCCCGCGACGACGAAGTTGACCAGCCGCTTGGGGATGACCACCACCTTCTTGATCTGCTTCCCCTCGAGCCAGGGAACGACCTTGGGGTCCGCCGCGGCCGCGGCGCGCACCTGGTCTTCGGGCGCCGCCGCCGCGATCTGGATCTGCCCGCGCAGCTTGCCGTTCACCTGCACGGCGACGGTGACCAGGTCCTCGGCCACGAGCGCTGGGTCCGCAGTGGGCCAGGCGCGAAGCGTCAGCTCGTCCTCGCGCGTGGCGGCAGAGTTGCCAAGCTCGGCCCAGAGCTCCTCGGCCATGTGCGGGGCAAGCGGCGCGAGCAGCTGCACCAAGAGCGAGAGCGCCTCGTGGAGCGCGCCCTTGGCCGCCGCGTCCGCCGGCTCGAGCCCCGTGAGCGCGTTCGAGAGCTCCATCAACGACGAGATGGCGGTGTTGAACTGCAGCCGCTCGAGCTGCTGCGTCACCTTGGCCACGGTGCGGTGGGCCTTCCGGCGGGCCTCCAGCGCTTCACCCATCGCGCCCGCGGGGTCGGCGCGCCCCTCCAGCTTGGGCAGCGCGCCGTGCACGAGCCGCCAGAGCCTGCCGAGGAAGCGGTATTGCCCCTCGACCTGCTCGTCGGACCAGTCCATGTCCTTCTCGGCCGGCGCGGCGAAGAGGATGAACAGGCGCGCCGTGTCGGCCCCATAGCGGCCGATGATGTCGCGTGGCGAGACCACGTTGCCCTTGGACTTGGACATCTTCTCGCCGTCGCGGCCTTTGACGATGCCTTGGGTGACGAGGCGCTGCGCGGGCTCGTCGATGTTGCAGAGGCCCAGCTCCTTCATCACTTTTGTCCAGAAGCGGAAGTAGAGCAGGTGCATCACCGCGTGCTCGGGCCCGCCGACATAGACATCGACCGGCAGGAAGCGATCGGCCGCCTCGCGCGAGAACGGCAATTGATCGTTCTTTGGATCCAGATAACGAGCGAAATACCAGGCCGAGTCGACGAAGGTGTCCATCGTCTCGGCTTCGCGGCGCGCCGGCCCTCCACACTTCGGGCAGGTGGTGTTGATCCAGCTCGATACCTTGGCGAGCGGCGGCTCGCCCATGCCGGTCAGGACCTCCTTGACGTCGATGTCGGGCAGGACCACCGGCAATTGATCGACGGGAACCGGGATGCCCTTGTGCTCGGGATCGTCCTTGTCGCAATAAACGATTGGAATCGGGGTGCCCCAATAGCGTTGCCGCGAGAAACCCCAATCGCGCAGATGATAGTTGACCGCAGGCTTTCCTATCGCGCGCCGCTGTGCCTCGGCGGCGATGGCGAGCCTCGCCTGGGCGCTGGGCATCCCCGAGAACTGCCCCGAATCAAATAGAAAGCCATAGTCGGTATAGGCCTTCTGGTCGGCGACCAGCTTGCGCGCGGCGACGACGGTGACCTCTTCGTCATCGGACGGCCGCACCACATACTTGACGGGCAATTGATACCTGGTCGCGAACTCAAGGTCGCGCTCGTCGTGCGCCGGCACGCTCATCACCGCGCCGGTGCCGTATCCGCTGAGCACGAAGTTCGCCGCCCAGACGGGGATCTCTTGATTGGTAAACGGATTGCGCGCGCGCAGGCCGGTGTCGACGCCCTCCTTCTCGGCCATCTGCGCGCCTTCGCCCAGCGCCTTCTTCGCCGCCCGGATCTTCTCCGCGAACGCGGCCAGCTCCGCCTTCTTCTCCGCCGGCGCCAGCTTCAGCAACGGATGATCCGGCGCCACGGCCATATAGGTCGCGCCAAAGATGGTATCAGCGCGGGTGGTAAAGACGCGGATCTTCGCATTGCCCGAGTCGACCAGCGGGAAGTCGATCTCCAGGCCGTCGGAGCGCCCGATCCAGTTGCGCTGCATGGCCACCACGCGCTCGGGCCAATCCAGCTTCTCCAAGCCCTCGAGCAGCGCGTCGGCATAGCGGGTGATGCGGAACGCCCACTCCGGGATCTCGCGCTCCAGGACCTTGCTGCCGCAGCGCCAGCACAAGCCGTCCTCGACCTGCTCGTTGGCCAGCACCGTGTTGCAGCTCGGGCAGAAGTTCACCTTCGAGCGGCGGCGATAGACGATGCCGAGCTCCAGCATCTTGAGGAAGAACCATTGATTCCAGCGATAGTACTCAGGGTCGCTGGTGGCAATCTCCCGCGACCAATCGACGGAGATGCCCATCGCGATCACGTCCTGCTTGAACGAGGCAATGTTGCGCGGCGTGCGCAGCGCGGGGTGCACGCCCTCCTTGATGGCGGCGTTCTCGGCCGGCAGGCCAAACGAGTCCCAGCCGAAGGGGTGCAGCACGTCGAGCCCCTTCTTTCGATAGTAGCGGGCGAGCACATCGGTAATCGAATAGACGCGGGCGTGGCCCATGTGCATCTCGCCCGACGGATAAGGCAGCATCGCCAGCACGTAGTATTTGGGCGCTCCGGTCCTGCCGCCGGCCTTGTCGACCGACAGGTCCGCCCAGCGCTGCTGCCACTTCGGCTCGATCGACTTCGGGTCGTACCGGTCCTGCACGCGTGCCTCCAGGCTATCGACTCAAAGGGCTACCACAAGTCGGGAAGAGGTCGTGGCGGCACCTTTCGCCGAAGCGCGCCAGATCATGTTGTAGTGAGCGGCCATGTCACTCGTCGCCGCCGCTGCCCTAGGGGGAGCGTGGCTGTTCGCCATCCACCTGCTCTCGCTGGCGCAGCTCTTGCCCGCCTGGCGCGCATTGCCGGGCGCGGCACGGGGAGCGCTGGGAGGCGTCGGCCCGCACCTCGCGGTCTTCCAGCTCGCGCTCGCGGCCGCCGTCGCCTCGGCCGGCGCGGGCTGCGGGGTGGCGACGTGGCTGACCCTGCGCGCGCTCGGCCTGCGCGCCGGCGCTTCGCGAGTGCTCGGAGCCGTCACCTTGCTGGCGCTGGCGCAGACGGCGCGCATGGCGGCGCAGCGGCCCGCGCTCTTCGAGACCTGGCTCTGGAGGCGCGGCGGCGCCCCGGCGGCGCTCCAAGTGCTCTTGACCGAGAGGCTCGGCGCACCCGCCCTCGATCGCGCGCTCCTCCTCACGGTCGCAGCGATCCTTTTGCTGGCCCTGTTCCGCCGGCGTGCAAGCCTCGCGCGGCAGCGGACTCGCCTGGCCCTCATCGCCTTCTTCATCGGCCTTGTGCTCGCGGGCTACGCGTTGCTCGCGCGCCACGGCCGCGCGCAGACGCGAGGGACGTCAGTGGTGGTCCTGGCTGCAGACTCGCTGCGCCCCGATCACTTCTCTTCAGAGGGCTATCCGCGCGCGACCACGCCCAAGATTGACGCCCTCCGCAAGAGCGGCCTCTGGGTGGCCGACGAGTTCGTCCCCATCGCCAGCACCACCGCCTCCTGGGCGTCGCTCCTCACCGGCGTCTACCCGCACTCGCACGGCATCCGCGATCTGTTTCCGCGCGGCGAGCAGACGCGGCTGCACCTGCCGCTCCTTCCCCGCATCCTCGAGGCGCGCGGCTACCAGACGGCGGTGGTGAGCGACTATGCCGGCGAGACCTTCCGGCGCGTGGACTTCGGCTTCGGCCTGGTGGACGCCCCGCCTGCCACCAGCGTCGAGATCTTCGCCGAGCGCGAGGCTTTCCAGCTCTTGCCGCTGGCGCTGGCCTTCTTCAGCGGACCGCTCGGCCAGCGGCTCTTTCCCGTGGCCGGCTACTTGATGACCAATGCCGATCCCGACGCGCTCACCGATCGCGTCCTGCGGCGCCTCGACGCGCTGGAGCAAAGCTCGCAGCCCTTCTTCCTGCTCGCCTTCTACTCGGTGACCCACGCGCCGTTCGCCGCGCCGCCCGGCGACGTCGCCGCTTTCGCCGACCCGGCCTATCGGGGGCAGAGCCGCTACTCGTACGACGTGCAGCAGGTGAAGGACATCCCGCGGCTGGCCACGCGGCCCGACGAGCCCGAAGTCGAGCAGGTCCGCGCGCTCTACGACGGCGCCTTGCGCGCCTTCGATCGGCAGGTCGGGCGCGTGCGCCGGCAACTCGACGCGGACGGCCTCCACGACCGCCTGCTGGTGATCACAGGCGATCACGGTGAAGGCCTCTTCGAGCCCGGCGCCACGACCGAGCACGGCAAGTGGTTCGCCGGCGGCGAGGCGGCCAATCGCACGGCGCTGCTGCTCGAGGGCAAAGGCATCGCTGCCGGCGTGGCGCGGGGCGTG
Organism: Myxococcales bacterium; assembly: GCA_038231075.1. Lineage (GTDB taxonomy): Bacteria > Myxococcota > Myxococcia > Myxococcales > 40CM-4-68-19 > JBBRMA01. The sequence continues at coordinate 14,621 of JBBRMA010000041.1, forward strand.
GCCAGCGGCGTGGATTTCTTGCCCACCGTGCTCGACGCCCTCCACTTGCCGCTGCCCGCTGAGATCGATGGCCAGTCGTTGCTCCGCCCGCTCGCCGCCGACCGCACGGTCTTCGCCGAGACAGGCCTGTGGCTCGGCGGCAAGGCGTCGGCGCCGCCCCACGCCATCGAGTACCCCGCCATCGTCGAGCTGCTCGAAGTGGAGGAAGAATCTCACGCGCTGGTGCTGCGCCGGCAATTCGCCGAGATCGCGAACCGCGCCAAGCTGCGCGCAGCGCGCGCGGGGCCCTACCAGTTGGTCTACACACCGACGGGCCATGGAGCGCGCTGGGAGCTGTTCGACGCCGAGCACGACCGCTTCTTCCAGCACGACCTGGCGGCAGCGCGTCCCGAGGTGCTCAGGCCGCTGCAGCGGCGCCTGCTCCATTGGCTTGCAGAAGATCCGCTGCGCTGGCTGAACGCGGACGACGAGCTGGTGCCGCGGGTGGAAGAGTGATCGGCCGGGCATCTGCGCGAGCGGTGGGGCTGCTGGCGGCGCTCGCCGGCTGCGCGCCCGAGCGGAACCCTGCCGCGCTGGGGACGCGCCTGATCGATCGGCTCCCTTGGGCCCTGGAGGTCCCTCGGCTCCCGCGGCAGCAAAGACTTCTGGAGCTCGACGTGCTGGCGGCCGCGCCGGGCGCGCGCACCGTGGGCCTCGCCTTCGCCGCGGCGCCAATGAAGCCGTTCGTGTTCCGGCTGCGGCTGGGCAAGGCCGCTGGCCTGCGTGCCGACGTTCACCTGCGTGCGCTCGACACCGCGCAGGCCGCAGCCTTCGGCCCCGAGGCAAAGACGCTCGAGGGGCCGCTGCCCGGACGGCTGCTGGGCCCGTGCGTCAGCACCGCCGACGAGGCCAGCCCGGGCGCCGTCGTCTGCCAGCGGCTCGACCACCTGGTGGCCGGCGAGGCAAAGGTGCTGGTGGTCGTGAACGCCCCCGGCCGCGGCGTCTCGGCGCTCGAGGCCTGGGAGGCGCAGCTCCCCGATCGGCGCGCGCCGCGCGGGCCGGTGCTGACGCCACTGGTGCACCGGGTGCCGGCGACCACCGATGATCACCCGAACTGGCGGACCGCGATGGTCGCTCCTGCCACCGGACGGTACCTGTTCCAGCTCACCCTTCCTCCTCGCGCCGAGCTGCGGCTGGCCACCGGGCTCATGCCCCATTCGCGCAGCCCGATGCGCTTCGTCGTGCGCGTCCAGGGCTTGATCCTGCTCGACGAGGTGGTGCGGGACCAACGGTGGCACGAGCACACGATGCCGCTGTCGGGCGTCCCGGGCAGCGAGGTTTCGCTCGCGCTCGAGGCGTCCGCGCTCGAGCCCGGCGGCGAGGCCCAGGGAGCCTGGGCAGATGCCCGTCTGGTCGGCAGCCCCGAGGGCCCGCGGCCTCCGAGCATCCTGCTGGTCACGCTCGACGCCGCGCGTCCCGACCACCTGAGCGCGTATGGCTACGGCCGCGACACCACGCCCGCGCTGGCCGCCGTCGCCGCCGCGGGAGCGCGGTTCGAGCGTGCGACGGCCCAGGCGCCGAACACCTGGCAATCGGCGGTCTCGTTCCTCAGCGGACTGCAGCCCGACCGCGACGGCGTGCGCGGGCAGGGCTGGCCCATCCCAGGCGACCTTGCACTCCTCCCCGACCTGCTCGCCGGCCAGGGATACGACACGGTGGCGGGCAGCGATCTGGCGCAGTTCCCGCCCGGCGAGCTGTCGAGCTTCGGCGAGGAAGAGATCTACAGCCGGAGGGAGACCGGCCTCGAGCTGCGCCGGCTCGGCGCGCGACTGGCGCAGCGACCGACGTTCGCCTGGGTCCATCTCGAGGATCCGCACTACTCCCTGGAGCCGCGCGCGCCCCGCCGCTATGACCCGGACTATCGCGGCCGCTTCGCCGTCACCTTCACCAGCGCCGACAACCTCTCCAACGGGCGCCTCTCGTCGGTCACGCCCGCCGAGTGCCGGCACATCACGGCGCTCTACGATTCGGCGCTGCGCGACGCCGACGACGCGCTTGGCCAGTTCCTCATCGCGCTCGAGCAGGCCGGCGGAAGCGACCACACCATCATCGCCGTCACCGCCGACCACGCGACGATGCTGTGTGAGCGCGGCGTGACCTTGCAGCACCTGGTCCCCCGCAACCGCGTGCTCCACGTGCCGCTGGTCATCTCGTGGCCCGGCCACATTCCCGCGGGAGCGCACCTCCAGCAGAGGGTGCAGCTCGTGGACCTGGTGCCGACGCTGCTCTCATTGGCTGGCCTCTCCGCCGCGCCCAGGCTCGACGGCCGCGATCTGACCCCGCTGCTCAACGGCAAGCCGCTGCCGGATCTTCCCGCCTACGCCGCGGTCAGCGACGGCGCCTGGCGCGCCCGCTATCTCGGCGACGAGATGCTCCTGGTCAATCCATCGGGGGTCAAGATCCAGGCCGGGCGCCTCGGGCTCATGGCGGGGCGACGCGAGCTGCACGATGTCGCGCTCGATCCTGGCGAGGTCGATGACCAGTCCGCGCGCAAGGCCGGGCGCACCCTGGAAGCAGAGCGCGAGCTGGAGGCGCAGATCGCGCGCTGGACGGCTCAAGGCGGGCACGATCAGCCGTTCAGCTCGCTCGGGCAGGCGGCAATCTCGGCGCTGCGCCAGGCAGGGTATTTGCCGGCCCCTGCGCGAGGGCAAGAGAGCGCGCAGGGTGTTGATGGACGCGCGCCTTAGGGCTCCTTAGGGCAGTCTCCGGCTGCGGCCCGTTCCATTTGTCAGGGGACGCCGGAAGCGCTCTTGTCTGTCGCGACCTCGGCAGGCGGCGTTTCCGCCGCCGCGATCGCGGGGAGCGTGGCGGCCGCGGCCGGCGAGACTGTCGCCGCCAGCCGGTGGCGCTCGGCGTCGTCGGCCCAGACCAGCTCGCAGAAGCCGATCACGCGGGACATCCGCGACCAGCCCACGGCGGCCACCGCGAGCTGCGCGAGGACGAGGGCCGCCAGCACGCCGGACACCGAGCGCTGGGTGATCTGCAGGCGCGCGAGCAGGAGCAGGGCCGCGAGCAGCAAGGCCGGGACGCTGGTCGCGAGCGCGAGGCCGAGCGTCTGCAGCGGACGCCGCGCCAGGAGCCGCACGGCGTGGCCCCAGGCGAAGAACGCCGAGCGGCGACCCGGGTGCGCCGCGAGCGTGCCGCGCGCAAGGTCGATGGTGACGTGGGCGAGGAACACCAGCACCAGCGCGAGGCAGGCGGCCGCGCGCGTCCCGGCATCGGCGGAGCTCTCGGTTGCGGCCTTGAGCGCGCGCCGGTGGGCCCCGCCAAACGCCAGCGCCGAGAGCGCCGCCGCGATTCCGAGCGGCAGGGCGGCGACCACCAGGACGCGCGCCATCCGGGCGTAGAACGCGCCCACGCCTTGCAAGAGCGCGCGCGAGTGGAGCGGCTCCGCCGTGCACGCGGCCGTCGCGGCAGCCCCCGCGAGCAAGGGCTGTACGAGCAGCGCCAGCACCGCCATCGCCTTCACCGCCGGGAACGTGGCGGCGTGAGCCTCGGGCGTGAAGAGCACGTGGATCAGATCGACGAACGCCTCGGCGTCGAGGGCCCCCGCGAGCGCACGGGCGCGCGGGGCGTGGTCGAGCGCGGTCCCGAGGAGCTGCGCCAGCGGCAAGAGCGCGACCAGCGCCGGCACGGCGAGGCCCAGGGTCCAGAGCAAGAGCAGGCGCCACTGCGCGCCACCGCGCAGCGCGCGCGTCCAGAGGCCCGGAGTGATCACAGCGCCTCCACCAGCGCGAGAACGAGCTGCAGCCAGGCGCCGGCCTCGAGCGTGTAGCGGCGCGAGGCCAGCGGGTGCGCCTCGACGGTGCGGCCATCGTCGAGCTTGTTCCAGTCGGCGAAGATCTTCCGCCCGGGGTCGAGCTGCGCCGAGACGGCGCGCGTCGGCGTGGTCAGCTCATACTTGTGCCAGCGCTCGCCTTTGGGCCAGGCAAAGCGCTGCTCGCTGCCGTCGGCGAACTGCACCAGCACCTCTTGATCGACCTGCGCGCCGAGCCGCCGCACCAGCACGGTCGTCCGATAAGGATAGGGACCCGGGCCATCCTTTTTCTTCGCCTCCGGGTGGGCCTTGCGATAGGCGGCGTGCGCCTCGTCCACCTGCTTGTCGATGGCGTCCTGCTCGCGCTCGGTGCGCAGGCCGGCCTTGTCGGTGAAGCCAACCTCCGGCAGCGCTTCCTCGCTCTCGAGCTTGGTCACCCGATCATCGAGGCCTTGAGTTGCATAGACATGGTCTGCAAAGAACTCAGCGATCACCCTCGGCTGCCCGCTCACCTCCGAGAGCACCTCGCGCAGGTCGGCCGTGCTCGGGTGGCGGAACTTCCAGCGGCGATAGTATTCTTTATAAGCGCGCGCCAGCACGTCGCCGCCGAGCTTCTGCTCGAGATCGCGGAACCAGGTGGCGGTGCCGGAATAGACATACCCAAAGCTGCCGGCGCGGTGCCACGAGCTGTCGGCGAGCGGGTCGGCGAGCAGCCGCAGGGCGCCGTTGAGGCGCTCGAAGTCAAACCAGGACAGAGGGGGAGTCAGGCGGATCCCCAGGCGGCGCAAGAACGAGTTGGAGATGCGGATCCGGTCGCCCCGCGCCTCCAGCATGCGCGCGTCCCAGAACTCGTTCATCCCTTCGTCGAGAAAGGGCTCCTCGAACTCATTGGTCGCCAAGAGCCCGTAATAGTAGCCGTGGCCGAACTCGTGGATGGTGACGAAGTCCACGAAGGGCAGCTCGGGCGAATAGTCGGCGCTTCCTACCGTCGTAAAGAAGGTCGGGTACTCCATCCCGCCGGACTCTTCCGAGTTGTAGGGCGGGATCACCACCGTCACCGTCTTGTAGGGATAGGGACCCAAGGTATCGGAGAAATAGGTCAGCGCCTGCAGCGTCGATTGCAGCGCCGGCTGCGCCGAGACTTCATATTCCGCCGGATAGAGAACGGTGACTCTTGCCTTGGGGCTGCCGGCGTGGGTCCAGTCGGCGCTCACCGACTTGAAGCCATCCCAGGCGGTCCAGGCGAAGTCATGCACGTCTTCCTGGGTAAAGCGATGAGTCAACCCATCGCTGCTCTCGCGCGGCGGGCCCTGCTCTTCTCCCGTCGCCCCCACGGTATATCCCTTGGGAGCCGTCACTTCGACGTCATAGTTGCCAAAGTCGGCATAGAACTCGCTGTGCAGGTGGAACTCGTGCACGTTCCAGCGCGGGGCGGTGGCGCCGCGCTCGCCCGGCAGCTCCAGCACGCCGATCTTGGGAAACCACTGCGCGACCAGGTGATAGTTACCGAAGTATCCCGAGCGGGCCACCACGCGCGGCAGTTGATCGTGAAAGTCGATCTCCAGCTCGGCCGTGGCTCCGGGGGCGACAGGCTCTGCCAGGTCGAGCCGCACCACCGTGTGATCGGTGTCCGGCCCGCCGTCCGGGTGCACGAAGGACCATTTGAGCGGCCGTCCGCCTTGAGTTGCCTTCTTCAACTCTTGATATCCCCACTCCTGCTTCTTGAGCTCCTCCGGACCCAGGCCGCGCAGGGAGGTCTTGCCCTTTTCGCGCATGAAGGTGCTGCCGGTCGATTCAAAAGCATTCAAATAGAGGTGCAGATAGACGCTGTGGATTTGCACGGCGCTGCGGTTCTTCCACAGCAGCTTCTCGCTGGCGTCGAGCGTGTGCTTCTTCGGATCGAGCCGCGCCTTGATCTGATAGCTCGCCACCCGGTCGGAGAGCGGCGTCTTGCCGTCGCGCTCGCCGCCCCAGGCGTCCTTGCTGCTGGGCTCGCGCACGGCGCCGGCGTCATATCCGGCCAGCGGGACGTCGATCGCCTGGTGCGAGGCTCCTGGCCAGGCGCCCTCGTAGGCCCCTGCGGGCGCCTGGGCGGCAGGCTCGGCGGGAGCTGGAAGCGGAGGCGCCGCGAGGAGCAGGCAGAGCAGAAGCGTCATGCCGGCGACCTTGTTGGAGATTGAAGGCGTTGGCAAGAAGGCTGCCGGGGATTAGTGTGCGCGCCCCATGGCCCAAGTCTATGTCAGCGACATCAAGCACCACGCCGAAGAAGAGGTCGAGCTGCGCGGGTGGCTGTACGGCAAACGCTCGAGCGGCAAGCTGCACTTCCTGCAAGTGCGCGACGGCACCGGCCTCATCCAGTGCGTGGTCTCCAAGAAGGACGTGCCCGAGGCGGCGTTCGAGGCGGCCGGCAAGGCGCACCAGGAGGCGAGCCTCACGGTGCGCGGGACGGTCAAGGCCGACACCCGCAGCGCGCTCGGGTTCGAGCTGCACGTCAAGGATCTCACCGTCTTGCAAGGCGAAGGCGGCTATCCGATCCAGCCCAAGGAGCACGGCGTCGGCTTCCTTCAAGAGCAGCGCCACCTCTGGCTGCGCAGCTCGCGGCAGCGGACGATTCTGGGCGTGCGGCACACCATCATCAAGGCCATCCGCGACTACTTCGACGACCGCGGCTTCACGCTGGTGGACTCGCCCATCCTGACGCCGTCTGCCTGCGAAGGCCAATCAACGCTGTTTGAAGTGCCCTACTTCGACCTCGGCAAGGCGTACCTGACCCAATCAGGTCAGCTCTATGGCGAGGCCGCGGCCATGGCGGTCGGCAAGGCGTATGTCTTCGGCCCGACTTTCAGGGCCGAGAAATCAAAGACGCGCCGCCACCTCACCGAGTTCTGGATGGTCGAGCCCGAGGTCGCGTACATGGACCTGGCCGGCGACATGGACCTGGCCGAGGACTTCCTCTGCGAGATCGTGAAGAAGGTGCTGGCGAAGCACCGCGAGGAGCTGAAGACGGTGCTCGAGCGCGACGTCACCGCGCTCGAGAAGGTACAGAAGCCCTTCCCGCGCATCACCTATACCGAGGCGGTTGAGTACATCCAGAAGACCGGCCACCCGATTCAATGGGGCGATGACTTCGGCGGCGACGAAGAGACGCTGCTCTGCAAGCAGTTCGACCGGCCCGTGATGGTGCACCGCTACCCGACCGCGATGAAGGCGTTCTACTTCAAGCGCGACCCGAACGACCCCAAGGTGGCGCTCGGCGTGGACGTGCTGGCGCCGGAGGGATTCGGCGAAATCATCGGCGGCGGGCAGCGCGAGGATAGCTACGACGAATTGAAGCAGCGCATCGAAGAGCACAAGCTGCCGCTGCAAGACTTCGGCTGGTATCTCGACCTGCGCAAGTACGGCTCGGTCCCGCACTCTGGCTTCGGCCTGGGCCTCGAGCGCACCGTCGGCTGGATCTGCGGCCTGCACCACGTGCGCGAGACCATCCCCTTTCCGCGCATGATGGAGCGCGTGACGCCTTGAGCGGCTCGAGGTTCGCGGGCGTCCTGCTCTTGATCATGCTGGCGATCGGCGCCGGCGCGTATGTGCTGTCGCGCAATGGCGGCGCGCTGGAGTGCGTGGACACGCCGATGGAAGAGCTGCCCTCGCCCGACGGTAAAGTCGTCGCCGCGCGCTTGGAACGAAGCTGCGGCGGGGGCTCGCTCGCGACCCACGTGCAGCTTCGCGCCGCCGGGGCGATACTCAAGGCGGACACTAGAGACGCGGTCTATGTCGTCGCCGGACGGCCGCCCATCAAGCTGCAGTGGACCGGCGACCGCGCGCTGCTGGTGGAGGCGCGGCAGCCGTCGCTGGCGCCGGACAAGCCGCAGTGGAGGAATATTCGGATTGCGGTGAGGTTGATTCAATAAAGCTAACTCACGTCCACTGCACCAGACGCACGAATCCGCTCGTCGGCCGTGAGCAAGATCAGCCCGTGCACATTCGCGGTCGCCGCGATGATGCGGTCGCCAGGGTCCTTGGGAAAGTCAGCGCCGAAGCTCGCTGCCTGGCGCGCCACGCGCAAGTCGAGTGGCAGCACTGTCAAGAGCTCGTTGCTCTCAACGGAGTCGAGCAGATCGTCCACCGCGCCAGCATCTTTGAGCCGGCCCTGCGCGGCCAGCCAGCAGATCTCCCACAGCGTCATTGAGGAGAGGGCCACGGGTTCGCCGCTACGTTCACAGGCGTCGAGTACCCTGGCGTAATCGCGCGGCAAACGCCGCTCGCCGAGGCTCCACCAGAGAAAAACGTGAGTGTCGAGCAAGTACCTCACATCGTCTCCCACTCCTCGTGGCAGTTGATGATGTCGCCGACGATCTTGATGCGCCCCTTGAACGCGCCTCCAATCGGGCGCGGCCTGCGGATCCGCGGCGTGATGCGGGCGATGGGCTGGCCGCGGCGGGTGACGATGATCTCGCCGTCTTGCTCGAGCAAGGTGGAGAAGAGCTCCAGGCAGCGCGCCTTGAACTCCGAGACGGGAACGGTGAGGCTCAGCGGTCGCTTGGCTTGCTTTCCCATGACCATCATGATGACCCGGTCGATTGACCTGTCAACTGGTCACCTGCTCTTGAGCCAATCGGCCACCGCCAGGCCGGTCGCCATCGGCCAGGGGCGCAGCTTCTCGGGCGCGACGCGCTTGTAGGCCTCGATTTCGTCACTCAACGCCACCGTGCCCTCGGCCTTCACGTGATAGGCGATGATGACTTCATTGCGCATCGGGAAGGGATAGACGCCGATCAACTTGACCACTTGACCGGTCAAGTCCAGCTCCTCCTTCAGCTCGCGCAGCACGCCCTCTTCCGGCGACTCGCCCTTCTCGAGGAAGCCGGTCACGAGGCCAAAGAAGCCCGCGGGCCAGCCCTTGTTGCGAGCAAGCAGGACGCTGCCCTCGTGCTCGACGAGCGCGGCCACCACTGGGAGCGGATTGTCGTAATGGATATATCCGCAATCAATCGCGTCGCAGAGGCGGCGCGGCAGCCCGGCGCTCTCGCGCACCACTAGAGACGATGCGCACCAGGGGCAGAACCTGTGCTCCTTCATCTCCGCTTCTTCTTTCCGCCACGGTCTTTCTCCGGCGGCGGCTTGTAGATGGCTGGCTGCGAGGAGGGACGCACCACCGGGATGGCGGGCCCCGTGCCGATGGGCTTGGGAGGCGGGGGGCCCGGCACCTTGACCACGCGCCGCTCGACCAGGGGGGCCTCGGCGCCGCGCGCGGCCGCGTGCGAGAGCGCGCTCACCAGCGCCGAGGGGTCAGCTCCGAAGACCAGCGCCTTGGGCGGGCCCTCGCGCGCGTCCACCAGCGCGCGCACGCCGAGCTCGATCGGGACTCCCGCCGGTAGATCGAACGCCGCGGTCTTCACGCCGGCCGCGCCCAGCCTCGAGATCCCATCCAGCAGCCGCTGCGCCAGCTCTTCCTCGGTCTGGCCTCGCAGGCCCATGCCGATGATGAAGAGCTTGTGAAAGCCGAGCCGCGGGCCGGGCATGGTGAGGAGCGCGTCGCCGCCTTTGCCCGTCACCAGGCCGCTGCGCAAGAAGCGCGAGAGGCCGCCGGCCAGCCGCCAATCGACGAGGCCCGCGAGGCCGCGCAGGGGCCGCTCGTCCTCGCCGACGAAGAGGCAGAGGGACTCGGCCCCTGCCTGGTCCAGCGCTTCCAGCGTGAGCGGATAGAAGGACAGGTCCATGGCTCTCGTCGCGCGAGCTACTTGTTCGTCGCGGGCTCGGTCTCTTTCTCTTTCTTCGGCACCGCGTCGGCCATCTCGCGGCCATGGGCGATCTTGTCGAGGACCCCGTTGACGAAGGCGCTCGACTCTTCCGAGCCGAACTTCTTGCCGAGCTCGATGGCCTCGTTCAGCGTCACGCGCACCGGCACGTCGCCCCGCCGCAGCAGCTCGAAGACGGCCAGGCGCAGGATGTTGCGATCGACCCGCGCCATGCGGTCGAGCTTCCAGTGCTGCGAGTAGCGCTGGATGATCTCGTCGATCATGCCCTTCTCGCCCGCCACGCCGCGCACCAGCTGCTCGGCGAAGCGGCGCTCGTCGGCGTCGGCCTCTTCGAAGTGCAGAAAGAGCCCGCTCAGCGCCGCGTCGCCGGTGCCGCCGGTGGTGTCCACCTGGTAGAGCGCCTGCAAGGCGCACTCGCGTGCCCTGGTCCGCGAGCCCACGGTCAGCCCTTCAGCTGGCGGAAGGTGTTGACCTGCTCGATGCAAGCAAGCGCCGCTTCGGCGCCCTTGTTGCCCGCCTTGGTGCCCGCGCGCTCGATGGCCTGCTCGATGGAGCCGCAGGTGAGGACGCCGAAGGCCACCGCCACGCCGGCCGGGCTCGCGGCGGACTCCATCGCCAGATGGCCAAGCCCTTTGGTCACTTCGCTGGCCAACAGGCCGTAGTGATCGGTGGCGCCTTTGATGAGGCAGCCGAGGGCGATCAGCCCATCGATCTTGCCCGCGTGCGCGACCCGCACCGCGAGCGGCGCCAGCTCGAACGTCCCGGCGCAGCGGTAGACGCGCACGTCGGCCGCGTCGGCGCCGTGGCGCACCAGCGCGTCGATGGCGCCCTCGAGCAGCTTTTCAGTGATGAAGGCGTTGAAGCGCGAGACGCAGATCGCATACCGATGCCCGGTGGCGACGAGGCTGCCTTCGACCTGCGGGGGAGGGCTTCCGCTCATGTGCACATCCTACTTCTTTGGCTCGCTCACGAGCGTGATCGGCCCGCCGAAGGCGGCACCTTTCGGGGCCGGCTGGGGGGCCAGACTGAGCATGTGTCCCATCTTGTCGCGCTTGACGGCCAGATAATCCTTGTTGTGCTGCGAGAGGCCGACCTCGATGGGCACGCGCTCGACCACCTCGAGGTCATACAACGTCTTCAGGCCTTCGATCTTTTTCGGGTTGTTGGTCATCAGCCGCAGCTTGCGCACGCCGAGGTCGATGAGGATCTGCGCGCCGACGCCATACTCGCGCAGGTCGGCCTTGAAGCCGAGCTGCTGGTTGGCCTCGACGGTGTCGGCCCCCCCGTCTTGCAGGTTGTACGCGCGCAGCTTGTTGATGAGGCCGATGCCGCGCCCCTCCTGGTCGAGGTACACGAGCACGCCTTTGCCGGCCTCGTCGATCATTTGCAAAGCGCGGTGCAGCTGGGGCCCGCAGTCGCAGCGCTGCGAGCCGAAGATGTCGCCGGTCAGGCACTTCGAGTGCACGCGCACCAGCACCGGCTCATCGGGCGCCCAGGTGCCTTTGACGAAGGCGACGTGGTTCAGGTTGTCGATGTCGCTCTCGTAGGCGATGCACCGCATCTCGCCGCCGTGCTCGGTGGGCACCTTCGCCTCGACGGCGCGGCGCACCAGGCGCTCCCTCTGCATGCGGAAGTGGATGATGTCGGCGACGCTCAAGATCATCAGCCCGTGCAGCCTGGCAAACCTCTCCAAATCCGGCATGCGCGCCATGGTGCCGTCGTCGTTCATCACTTCGCAGATGACGCCGGCCGGGGTGAGGCCCGCGAGGCGCGCGAGGTCGACGCTGCCCTCGGTCTGACCGGCGCGCACCAGCACGCCGCCCTTGCGCGCGCGCAGGGGGAAGATGTGGCCCGGCCGCACGACGTCGCTCGGCCTGGCGTCCTGTGCGATGGCGACCTGGATGGTGGTCGCGCGATCAGCCGCGCTGATGCCGGTGGTGACCCCCTTGGCCGCCTCGATGCTGACGGTGAACGCGGTCGAGTAGGTGCTCTGGTTGTCCTGCACCATCATCGGCAGTTGCAGCTTCTGGACCTGCTCCTCAACCATCGACAGGCAGATCAGGCCGCGCGCGTGCTTGGCCATGAAGTTGATGGCCTCAGGGGTCGCGTGCTCGGCTGCGAGGACGAGATCGCCCTCGTTCTCGCGATCGGCGTCGTCCACCAGGATGACCATCTGGCCGCGCCGCAGCTCCTCGAGCGCGCGCTCGACCCTCTCGATCGCGCCTTGGCCTTCGGACGTGCTGCTCATGCCTGCTCCTTGGTGAACCCAGCGCGTTGCAAGAGCGAAAGATCGACGCCGGCGGCGGCGGCGCGCGGCCCGAGCAGCCGGGCGACGTGCTTGCCGAGGATGTCTGCCTCGACGTTCACCCTGGCAGGAGGCTGCTTGCCGCCCCAGTTGGTGGCCCGCTGCGTCTCGGGAATGAGCAGGAGCGCCACCCGGGTCTGGCCTCCCTCGTCGAGCAGCTCATTCACCGTGAGTGAAATTCCGTCGAGGGTGATCGAGCCCTTCTCCACCACCAGGAGGCCCAGGCCCTTGGGCAACTCGACCACCATCCGCACGCCTTGGCCGAGGTTGGTCCGCTCGACGATGCGGCCGACGCCGTCCACGTGGCCGAGCACGAGGTGGCCGCCGAGGCGGGCACCGAGGGCCAGCGGCCGCTCGAGGTTGACCCGATCGCCCGTGCGGCGCTCGCCGAGCGTCGTGCGCTGGAGCGTCTCGACCGAGGCATCGGCGGTGAAGCGGCCAGCGCCGCGCTCGACGACCGTCAGGCAGGCGCCGTCCACGGCCACGCTCGCGCCGAGCAGCAGGTCAGCCTCGGGGAGGCTGGTCGAGATGGTCACGCGCGCCCCGCCGCCCGCGACGGGGGTCAAGGAGGCGATGGTGCCGAGGTCTTCGATGAGGCCGGTGAACATTTCGGGCCGGATATAACAGATCGAGGCGGCGGGGGCTCGGGCTGCGCAGGGGACGAAAAAGCGCCGCTGCCTCATCCCTGTTTCTTTCCCTTCCTCCCCGAGAGCAGGACGTCGTCCCCGACCTGCTCGGCTGTCAGCCCGTCGACCCGCAGCGCCTCTCCCATGCTCCGGGCCGCGCCCAGGGCGGCCCAGCTCTTGGCCGGCTCGCCCAGGATGCGCGGGGCCAGAAAGAGCCGCAGCTCGTCCCAGAGGCCCGCCGCCAGAAACGCGCCGTGGATGGCCGCGCCGCCTTCGACCAGGATCGACACCACCCCCCGCGCCCCCAGCTTCCCGAGCAGGTCCACAAGCGCCACCCGCCCTTCACTCTCCTCGCAGCGGAGCAGCTCCGCCCCGGCTCGCTCCAGCGCGCGCGCGCGCCTCGCCGGCGCCGAGGGCAGGCAGGCGACGAGCGCGGGCAGCACCTTGGCAGAGGCGGGCAGGCGCAGCGCGGAGTCGACGATGACGCGCACGGGGTCCCGCGCGCCGGGCCGCCGCGCCGTCAAGAGCGGATCGTCGGCGCGCGCGGTCCCAACCCCGACCAGCACCGCGTCGAGCTGCCCGCGCCACTCGTGCACCAGCGCGCGCGCGGCCTCGCCGCTCACCCACTTCGAGTCGCCGCCCGCGGTCGCGAGCTTGCCGTCGAGCGTGACCGCGGCCTTCAAGACCACCCAAGGGACGCCGGTGCGGATGAACTTGCTCCACCTCTCATTGGAGGCCTCGCACCGCTCGCGCAGCACGCCGTTCACGACCTGAACGCCGGCGCGCGCCAGCCGCTTGCCGCCGCCGCCGCGCACGTTGGGGTTCGGGTCGCGCATGCCGACCACGACGCGCGCGACGCCGGCCGCCAGGACCGCCTCGGTGCAGGGTCCGGTGCGCCCCAGGTGGTTGCACGGCTCGAGGGTGACGAAGAGCTCCGCCCCGCGCGCCCGCTTGCCCGCCGCGCCGAGCGCCATCACCTCCGCGTGCGCGCCGCCGGCCCTCTGCGTGTGGCCGCGCGCGACCACCTTGCCGCCTTGGACCACGACGGCGCCCACGGCGGGGTTCGGGCTGGTGCGGCCGAGCGCCTTTGCGGCCTCGGCGAGCGCCAGCTCCATCAGCTTCTCGTCGCGGGTCGGCACTCTAAAAATTCTTTCAGCTCTTTTTAGAGCCTTTTTTCTCGCCAATGAGCTCTTTGAGCTCGCTCATGAACTCGCCCAGGTCCTTGAAGGACCGATAGACGCTGGCAAAGCGGACATAGGCCACCTCGTCGAGCCGGGCCAGCTCCTTCATCACCGCCTCGCCGATGATGGTGGTGGGCACTTCCTTCTCGCCCATCTCTTGAAGCCGCCGCTCGATCTGGTCGACGACCTCCTCCAGCTGCTCGAGCGACACCGGCCGCTTCTGGCAGGCGAGCTGCAGCCCCTGCATCACCTTGGCGCGGTCGTAGGCCTCGCGGCGGCCGTCCTTCTTGGCCACCAGGGGCAGGATCTCCTCGACCCGCTCGTAGGTGGTGAAGCGCCTGGAGCACTCGAGGCACTCGCGGCGGCGCCGGATCACCGCGCCCTGGTTCGAGAGGCGCGAGTCGATGACCTTGTTCTCGAGCTCGGTGCAGAAGGGACACTTCACGGGGCGGATGATTACATGAGAAATCGGTAACGCAAGTTATCGAAGGACCTGCGACAGCGACGGCAAATGCTTTAGGGGCGCTCCGCCGCAATCGACCCTTACGCCGGCGCGATGCGCTTTCGGTAGAGGGGGAATTGCTGGCAGAGCGCTTTGACCTCGCCGCGCACCGTCTCGGCGACCTTGGCGTCATCGGGAGCGTCGAGCACGCGGTGGATGAGCCTCGCGACGGTCTTCATCTCTTCGGGCCCCATCCCGCGGGTGGTCAAGGCCGGAGTGCCCAGGCGCAGGCCGCTGGTGACGAACGGCTTCTCGGGGTCGCCCGGGATCATGTTCTTGTTGGTCGTGATGTGCGCGCGCTGCAGGCTGGCCTCGGCGATCTTGCCCGTGAGCTTCTTCGGCCGCAGATCGCAAAGCATCAGGTGGGTGTCGGTGCCGCCGGCCACCAGGCGCAGGCCGCCCTCGATGAGGCCGGCCGCGAGCGCCTTGGCGTTGTCGAGGATGCGCTGCTGGTAGTCCTTGAACTCGGGGCGCAGGGCCTCGCCGAACGCGACCGCCTTGGCGGCGATGACGTGCTCGAGCGGGCCGCCCTGGATGCCCGGGAAGACGTTCGAGTCCACGACCTTGGCGTGCTGCGCCTTGCAGAGGATCAGGCCCGAGCGCGGGCCGCGCAGCGTCTTGTGGGTGGTGGTCGTGACCGCGTCGGCGAGCGGGACGGGCGAAGGGTGGAGCCCGACGGCGACGAGGCCGGCGATGTGGGCGATGTCGACGATGAGCAGCGCGCCCACCGAGTCGGCGATCTCCTTCATGGTGGCGAAGTCCAGCGTGCGCGGATAGGCGCTGGCGCCGGCCAGGATGCAGCGCGGCTTGATCTCGAGTGCGAGCTTGCGCATGGCCGCGAAGTCGATCTGCTCGGTGGCGGGATCCAGCCCGTAGTGGTGGATCTCGAAGAGCTTGCCGCTGAAGTTGACCGGCGAGCCGTGGGTGAGGTGGCCGCCCTGCGCCAGCGAGAGCGAGAGGACGCGATCGCCCGGCCGCAAGAGCGCGAAGTAGGTGGCCATGTTGGCCTGCGAGCCCGCGTGCGGCTGGACGTTGGCGTGCTCGGCGGAGAAGAGCTTCTTGGCGCGCTCGATGGCGATCTGCTCGACCTTGTCCACCACCTCGCAGCCGCCGTAGTAGCGCTTGCCGGGCAGGCCCTCGGCGTACTTGTTGGTCAAGGGCGAGCCCGCGGCCTCGAGCACTGCCTCGCAGACGAAGTTCTCGCTGGCGATCAGCTCGAGCCCGTACTCCTGGCGCTCGGTCTCCTCGCGGACGAGGGCGGCGATCTCGGGGTCCACTTCGGCCAGGGACGCGTCGAATCGGGTCATGGGGTCGCGTTCTAGCACGTTGGGAAGAGGCAACGCCGGTCACCGGCCGGAGCCGGAACCGTCTACCGAAACGGGGGTCTGGCTGCGCGGGAGACGAACCGTAAATGACGTCCCGTCGACTGGGTGGGAGTTCACTTCGACCGTGCCGCCGTGAGCGCGGACGATCAGGCGGACGATGAAGAGGCCAAGGCCCATGCCGGCGCCGGCGCTCTTTCGGCCCGAGCGGAATGATTCGAAGACCATGGGGAGCAGCTCGGACGGGATCGGGTCGCCCAGGCTGTGGACGAGGATGTCGACCGAGCTCTCCGAGCTGGACAGGCGCACGCTCACCTCGCTGCCGTCGGCGCTGTGCTGGAGCGCGTTGCCGACCAGGTTGGAGAGGACCTGCGCCATGCGCTCGGGGTCGAACTCACCCTCTGCGTTGCCCTCAAGGTGCACGTGGATGGCGCGCGCCGGATGCGAGATCTGCAGCTCGTCGACCACCTGGCGCAGCACCTCGGACAGATCGCAGCGGCGGCGCGCGAGCGGCAGGCCGCCACCCAGCCGCGCGCGGGTGAGGTCGAGCAGGTCGGCGATCAGCCGCTGCATGCGCAGGCCGCTGCTCTGGATGCGCTGGGTGGCGAAGGCGTTCCGCGCGTCGGTCGGCGGGAGCCTGGTCTGCAGCTCGGCGGCCGCGAGGATGGCCGTGAGCGGGTTGCGCAGGTCGTGCCCGACGATGCCGAGGAGCTGCTCGCGGAACGCCGCGAGCCGCTGCGCCTCCTGCTCGGTGCGCCTGGCGGCGGTCACGTCGCGCACCACGCCGATCATGCGCGCGGGCTTGCCGCTCGCGTCGCGAAAGACCCGGCCGCGGCAGGCCAGGCAGCGCGGCTCTCCGCCTTCGCCCTGCGGGACGCGGAACTCGACGTCCACGTCGGCCCCTTCGCCCTGCCCGCCCGCCAGCTGCCGCAGGAGCGCCGGCCGGTCGTCCGGGTGCACGCGAGCGAGGCACGACTCGAGGGTCCCGGGGATGCCGGGCGCGACTCCGAAGATCGCGGCCTGGCGGTCGTTCCAGGTCACCCTTCCGCTGGCCAGATCGCAGTCCCAGACGCCGAGCTCGGCGGCCTCCACCGCGAGCCGCAGCCGCTCCTCGCTGTCGCGGATGGAGACCTCCGCGCGCCGCCGCTCGGTGATGTCGTTGAAGACGGTCACCGCGGCCTCGATCGCGCCGCTGGCCCCGCGCAGCGGCGCCGAGCTGATGCGCAGCACCTGGCGCGCGCCCCTCTTCGAGACCACCTCGACCTCTTCGTCGACCACCACCTCGCCCGCGATCAAGGACCGCGCCTGGGGCCAGTCGCGCTTGCGGTAGCGGCGCCCGCCCGGGCCGTAGCCCTCGACGGCGATGTCCTGCAAGAAGGCATACTCGTCGATGCCGACCGAGAAGAGATCGGCGGCCTGCTGGTTCAAGAGGAGGATGCGGCCGGTGCCCGCCTCGAGGATGACGACGCCGCTCGGGATGTGGTGCAGCACCGCTTCCAGCCGCGCCCGCTCTCCCTCGATGGTGCGCAGGAGCCGCGCCTTCTCTTGCTCGGTGCGGCGGACCGCGGAGACGTCGCGCGAGATGCCGACGAGGCCGGCGACCGCGCCGTCGGTGCCGCGAAAGGCCGCCTTGGTCGAGAGCCAGTGGCGCCGCACGCCGCCGGCGGTGGTGGAGTCGGTCTCGTAGGTGACCGAGGAGCTGCCGCCGAGCACGGCGGCGTCGGCGCTGCGGATGCGCTCGCTCGAGGGGTGGTCGAAGAGCTCGCTGTCGGTGCGGCCGAGCACCTCCTCGACGCTCCTGCCGAGCTGGCGCGCGCCGGCGGCGTTGATGGCCATGTACCGGCCCGCGGTGTCCTTGAGGAAGACCGCGTCGGAGATGCCTTCGAAGACCGAGCGGAAGCGGTCGTAGGCGTCAAGCTGGGCGCGGGCGCTCAGCTCAGCCTCGGCGCGGGCGCGGGCGAGCTCATCGGCCACCAGCCGCGCCGCCACTTGCAGGGCGCGCGGCGTCTCCCCCGTGAGCGCGCGCGGGCCGGCGAGCGCGACCCAGCGGCCGCCGTCGATGAGCGCATCGGCTGGCAGCGGCTCGAGCGCGGCGGCGTCGAAGGTGGCGCGGCCCGTGCTCGAGAGCAGCGGATCGCGCTCGGCCGCCTCCAGCGCGGCTCCGGCGAGACCGACGTGAGCGAGCAGCCTCTCGCAGCCGCCGACGCGGACCCAGAGGCCGGCGCAGTCGGCGCCGCAAGCCTGGGCGGCGAGCGCGAGGAGATCGACTGTCTTCGGGCCCGCCACCTTCGCTCCCGCGGGCCGCCGCACGGGAGGCCCTGCAACGCGGTAGCGCGCTCGGGCCCGCTTTGGCAAGGGGCCGGACTTCGAGCCACTCGGCCAAAAAGACGGCCATCGACGATCGGCACTTAGGGCGTCTCGAGCTCACCGATCTTCGCCACTCGTCTCTCATGCCGTCCGCCCTCGAAGGACTGCTCGAGAAAGGCGCGGACGATGGCGGCGCCCAGGCCCCCGCCCACCACGCGCTCGCCCAAGCAGAGGACGTTGGCGTCGTTGTGCGCGCGGGCCATGCGCGCCTCGAACTCGGTAGTGCAGAGCGCCGCGCGCGCGCCGCGGACCTTGTTGGCCGCGATGCTCATGCCGATGCCGGTGCCGCAGACCAGCACGCCAAAACGCGCCCCACCCGAGGTCACCGCGTGCGCCACCTTGGCCGCGTAGTCGGGGTAGTCGACGCTGTCGGCCGTGAGCGGGCCCAGGTCGTCGGGCTCGAAGCCGGCCTTGCGCACGGCCTCGACGGCTTCAGCCCGCAGCTTGAGGCCGGCGTGATCGGAGGCGAGGACGACGCGCGAGGTCATGGGAAGCCTCTCTGGCCTACTCGAGCTTGCGGAAGGCCAGGACCGCGTTGGTGCCGCCGAAGCCGAACGAGCTGGAGATCGCGGCCTTCAGGCCCGGCGCCTTGCGGGCGACGTTCGGCACGTAGTCGAGATCGCACTCGGGGTCCGGCTCGGTGAGGTTGATCGTCGGCGGCAGGACGCCCTGCTGCAGCGCCAGCACGGTGAAGGCAGCCTCGACGCCGCCGGCCGCGCCGAGCAGGTGCCCGGTCATCGACTTGGTCGAGCTGACCGCGAGGCCGCTCTTGGCCCACTCGCCAAAGACCGCCTTGATGGCCTTGGTCTCGTAGAGATCGCCGATGGGGGTGCTGGTGCCGTGGGCGTTGATGTAGCCGACGTCCTCGGGCTTGAGCTCGGCGTCGCGCAGGCAGAGCTCCATGGCCCGCCTGGCGCCCTCGCCCGAGGGGGTCGTGATGTGGAAGGCGTCCGCGGTCGCCGAGTAGCCGACCACCTCGGCGTAGATGCGCGCGCCGCGCGCTCTGGCGTGCTCGAGCTCCTCGAGGATGAGGATGCCCGCGCCCTCGCCGGCGACGAATCCGTCGCGCCCCTTGTCGAACGGACGCGAGGCCTTTTCCGGCTCGTCGTTGCGCTCGCTCAGCGCCCGCGCCGAGGTGAACCCCGAGATGCCGAGCAGCGTGATCGTCGCCTCGGCGCCGCCCGCGATCATCACGTCGACGTCGCCGTGCTGAATGTGGCGCGCGGCCTCGCCGATGGAGTGGTTGCCGGTGGCGCAGGCCGAGACCGGCGCGAAGTTCACGCCGCTGGCGCCATGGCGGATGGAGATCTGCCCGGCTGCCAGGTTGACGATGATCGACGGGATGAAGAACGGGCTGACCTTGCGATGGCCGCGATTGACCGCGGTCAGGTGCGTGTCCTCGAGCGTCGAGAGCCCGCCCATTCCGCTGCCGACGATGACGCCCGCGCGCTCGCCGAGGGGCTTGTCGGTCGGCAACTTCGCGTCTTGCAACGCGAGCTGCGCCGCGGCCAGACCGAACTGGATGAAGAGGTCGTTGCGCCTCTCCTCTTTCTTGTCCATGAACTGCAGCGGGTCGAAGCTCTTCACCTCGCCGGCGATGCGGCAAGGCAGATCCTTGGCGTCGAAGCGGGTGATGGGCCCGATGCCGCTCTTGCCGGCGAGCGCAGCCTGCCAGGCGGCCTCGGCCCCGATGCCGATGGGGCAGACGAGGCCGATGCCGGTCACGACCACGCGCCGTTCCAACCGCTGCACGCGCATTTCCCCTTCTACTTCTTGTGCTCGTTGATGAAGTTGATCGCGTCCTGGACGGTCTTGATGTGCTCGGCCTCCTCGTCAGGGATCTCGACCTCGAACTCTTCCTCCATCGCCATCACCAACTCGACGATGTCCAGTGAGTCCGCGCCCAGGTCTTCGATGAAGGCGCTGTCGGCCTTGATCTCGTCCTCACCGACGCCCAGCTGCTCCGCGATGATGCTCTTGACCTTGGCCTCGACGGACATGTTCCCCTCTCGATCGGTGGGGCTACGCGCCCGGACGGTTCGGCCCGGGAGCCTGGAAATTCGAACGGGCGGCCTTGTAGCACAGGTCGCCTATCACGCAAGGGTCTCTGCGTCAGCTATTGGCAGCGTCCATTCAGGCAGCGATACCCCAGGCCGCAGTCCAGATCCGTGTTGCAGCGGTAGGCGTCGGTGCGGGTCACGCACTGGCCATGGAAGCAGGTGTCCGGCCAGGCGCAGTCGCGGTTGTCGTAGCACTGGGTGAGCTGGGTCTTCTTGCGCTGGCAGACGCCGATCTTGCAGAGGCCGCCCTCGCCGCACTCGAGATCGGTGGCGCACTGGACGGTGCAGTGCCCCTCCCGGCACTTCTGGCCGCTCAGGCACTGGGGCCCGCCGGCCTCGTCGCTGCACTCGGCGTAGAAGAGGTACTCGCAGCGCCTCTGCGGGCCGCCGTCGGACTGCATCGACTGCGCGTCGGCCTGGACCACGAGGCCCGCGTCGGCCGGCAGCGAGCCGCCGTCCAGGGTCGTCGCGCGCGGGTCGGTCGCGCTTGGAACGCGGCACTCGAGGCCGAAGGAGCAGTCGGCGCGCGAGCTCTGGCAGGGGTCGCCCACGCGCTTGCGCTGCAGGGTCGAGGCCGTGCACGCTGCCACCACGGCGACGGCGAGGCCAACAGCTGCGGCCAGGCGGCGATTCGTCAGGCTCATCTTGAGACCTCCTGGAGCGCGGCGTGCAGGCCCGCGGGGTCTTCGACCGAGAACGTTCGCAAGCTCTTGTCGATGCGGCGCGCGAGGCCGCTCAGCACCTTGCCCGGGCCAAGCTCGACCAGCGTGTCCACCCCGGACCGGACCATCAGCTCGATGGTCTGCACCCAGCGCACGGGCGCGGTGACCTGATCCACGAGCAGTTCAAGGATGGCCGCGGGGTCGCTGTTCGGCTGTCCGCTGGCGTTGGCGATCACCGGCGCGGAGGGGGGCTGCCAGGTCAAGGGCGCAAGCACCTCGCGCAGCCGCGGCTTGACGGGGGCCATCAGCGAGCAGTGGAACGGGGCGCTGACGGGCAAGGGCATGCAGCGCTTGGCCCCGCGCGCCTTGCAGGCGGCGATGGCGCGATCGACGGCGGTGGCATGTCCGGCGATGACCGTCTGCTCGGGGCTGTTGTAGTTGGCCGGGGCGACCACGCTGCCCGGCTCCTGGGCCTGCGCCTCTTTGCACGCCTCTTCGACCGGCGCCGGAGCGAGGCCGAGGATCACGGCCATGGCGCCCTCGCCGAAGGGGACCGCCTCCTGCATGAAGCTGCCGCGCGCGTGCACGGTCCGCACGGCGTCGGAGAGCCCGAGCGCGCCGGCCGCCACCAGCGCGGAGTATTCGCCGAGCGAGTGCCCGGCGAAGAACGCGGGCGCGATCCTTCCGCCGCCGGCCTGCTGCACGAACGCCCGGTGGGCCGCGATGCTCACCGCCAGGATGGCCGGCTGGGTGTTGGCGGTCTGGCGGAGCAGCTCGTCGGGCCCCTCGGCGATGATGCGCGAAAGGCCGCCGCCCAGCGCCGCATCGGCCTCGTCGAGGGCCGCGCGCGCCTCGGGAAACGCGGCCGCCAGCGCCTGGCCCATGCCGACCGACTGCGAGCCCTGCCCGGGGAAGATGAACGCGACCGACATTGGGCGAAGTCCTTTGGCTACCAGCGCAAGAGCGCGCTGCCCCAGCTCATGCCGCCGCCGATGGCCATCATCAACACGTTCTCGCCGTCCTTGATGGCGCCGGCGCGCACCGCCTGGTCGAGCGTCAGCGGCACCGACGCCGACGAGGTGTTGCCCACCTGCTCGATGTTCAGGTGGCACTTCTCCAGCGGGATCTCGAGCCGCTTCATCACCGCCTCGAGGATCCGCAGGTTCGCCTGGTGGGCCACGACGTGGTGGATATCGGCAGGCTGCAAGTTATTCGCTGAGAGGGCCTCGCGGCTCGACTCTTCCAGCGCGCGGACGGCGATCTTGTACACCTCGCGGCCGTTCATCTTGACGAGGTGGTTGCGCTTCTCGAACACCTCGGCGCTGAAGGGCGTCCTGCTGCCGCCGCCCGGGATGCAGAGGATGTCGGTCTTGCTGCCGTCGGTGTGCAGGTGGGTCGAGAGCAGGCCCCGGTTCTCGCGCGGCTCGGGGGCCATCACCATGGCGCCGGCCGCGTCGCCGAAGAGGACGCAGCTGCCGCGGTCGGTCCAGTCGACGATGCGGGTGAGCAGCTCGGCGCCCACCACCAGCACGTTCTTGCAGTCGCCGGTGCGGATGAACTTGTCGGCGATCGACATCGCGTAGAGCGAGCCGGCGCAGGCGGCGCTGACGTCGAAGGCGGCCGCGCGGCTGGCCCCGAGCTTGGCCTGGAGGAAGGCCGCCGCCGCCGGAAAGGGCATGTCGGGCGTGATGGTGCCGACGATGATCATGTCGATCTGCTCGGGCCGAAGCCCGGCCATCTTCAGCGCCTTCTTGCTGGCGTGGAGCGCCATGTCGCTCGTGGCCTCATCGGGCGCGGCCATGCGCCGCGAGCCGATCCCCGTGCGCTCGCGAATCCAGGCATCGGTGGTGTCGACGATCTTCGAGAGGTCGTCGTTGGTGACGATCTTCTCCGGAAGGTACGAGCCTGTGCCGACGATGCGAGAGTGTTGATACATGGGGCCTCTCAGAGGGGCGCGGACAGTACAGCGCAGCGCCGGGGCGGGCAAGAGAGGTTCCTGGAGGGAAAAAGCAAAGACCCTACTCGCCGAGCAACGCCCCCGCCTTCGCCGCCGCCGCCGACAGCTCCGCCGACAGCTTCCACCCCGCGAATGCGTCCGCCGCCACCAGCGCGTTCTCGATGGCCCGCGGGCTCGAGCGGCCATGCGCGATCAGCGCCGTCCCATCGACGCCGAGGAGCGGCGCGCCGCCCACCTCTTCGTAGTCGACATGCCTGCGCACCTGCTCGAGCGCGTCCCGCATCAAGAGCGCGCCGGCCTTGGCCCGGAGGGATCTCTGGACCTCCCGCTTGAGCAGCTGCGCGAAAGCCCAGACGGCCCCTTCGCCCGCCTTGAGCAGCACGTTGCCCGTGAAGCCGTCGGTCACCACCAGGTCGAAGTCGCCGCTGAAGACGTCCTTGCCCTCGCAGTAGCCGGCGAGCTGCAGGCCGCTCTCGGGCCGCTTGAGCGCCGCGAGTGTGGCGCGGGTGAGGTCTGTGCCCTTCCCTTCTTCTTCTCCGTTGGCGAGCACGCCCACGCGCGGCCTGGGAACGCCGAGCGCGCGCCGGGCGTAGACCTCTCCCATCAGCGCAAACTGGACCAGGTGCAGCGGCTTGCAGACCACGTTCGCGCCCATGTCGACGAGCACGGCGCGGCCTGCTCCGCCGAGGGTCGGCATGGAGCCGCCGATGCAAGGCCGGTCAACGCCCGGCAGCCGCCCGAGCACGAAGAGCGCCCCGGCCAGCACCGCGCCCGAGTTGCCGGCGCTGACCATGCCGGTGGCCTCGCCCGACTTGCACAAGTCGAACGCCACCCGGATCGAGCTGTCCTTCTTGCGCCGCAGCGCCTGGCCCGGGTGCTCGCCCATCTCCACCTCTTGCGAGGCGTGGTGGATGCGCAGCGCGGTCTTGCCTGCGCCCAGGCGGCCGAGCTCGGCTTGCAGGCGGGGCTCGTCGCCGACCAGGACCACCTGCACGCCGCGGGCGCGGCTGGCCGACAGCGCCCCCTCGACGGTGGCCGAGGGCCCGAGGTCGCCCCCCATGGCATCGAGCGCGATGGCCATCTTCGGCTATCGGCGGGAGGCGATCGGCCATCGGCCAGACGATTCCACTCTCAGTCCTCTTTGCCGGCCTGCACCTTCACGCCCTTGTACTGGCCGCACTTGGGGCAGGCACGGTGCGCGAGCTGGGGCTCGCCGCAGCTCGGGCACTTGGTCACGTTCGGCGGAGTGACCTTGAAATTCGACGCCCGGCGCTGGTCGCGCTTCTGGCGGCTGGTTCTCTTCTTGGGAACGCCCATCGGTTTCCTACTCCTTCTTGTCGAGCTGGATGTTTTTCAGGGCCGACCAGCGAGGGTCGGCAACTATTTGCGCGTGGCCGCACTCGGCCTCGTTGCGATCGGCGCCGCACTGGACGCAGAGGCCTTTGCAGTCTTCCTTGCAGAGTGGCGACGGCGGCAAGAGCAGCAGCACCTGCTCGCGCAGGGCCGGGCCGAGATCGAGCTCCTTGCCGCTGTAGATCTCGAGATCGACCAGCCCCGGGTCGAAGCTGGCGCGCGGCCCCTCGTCGTCGTTCCGCTCCTTCTTGCCCCCGCCGCCGTGGTGCTTCTGGCCGGCGGCCGCCTTCTCGGCGTCGCTCGGCACGTAGGTGAGCGTGAAGTCGATGGGCTCGTCCACGTGGACCGTCTTCAGGCAGCGCTTGCAGAGGCCTTGCAGCGGAACCAGACCGCGTCCGCGGACCAGCACTTCGCGGCCCATCTTGGTGAGCTCGGCGGTGAGGTGGGCGGCGCCGTCGGCGCGGAACTCGCTGGGCGGCGGCGCGGCCAGGGCCTCGTCGAGGAACTCGCGCGTGAGGTCGCCTTCCCACGGCTGGGCCGACTCTTCCAGCCGATCGACATTGATGATGAGCGGTTTCACGGCAGGGGCTCGCGGAAAGCGGCGCACCTTATTGAGGGGACACCCCAGAAGTCAAGAACGATGACCCACCATCACCACCGCGTCGGGCGCGGCGGAGAGCCGCCGGGGGCCGCTGCGAAAGAGGCCGGCCGCGCGCAGCCAGCCGTCGATGAGCGGCACCGCGTGCACCTCGCCGCGGCGGGTGGTGAGCGCGAGGCCGAGCGCTGCGTAGAGCGCTGCCTCGGGTCCGCTGCGGTCGGGCTCGATGAAGAGGTCCTGGACGACCAGGACGCCGCCCGGGGCCAGGGTCCTGGCCGCGCGCAGCACCAGCCTCGCCCCGTCCCGCGGCCCGCAGAGCTGCAGCACGTTGACCAGCAGCACGCAGGCGTTGCCCGAGCCAAGGTCTGCGTCGAAGAAGTCGCCGGCGAGGTGCTTCACGCGGTCGCGCGGGGCCGCCAGCTTGAGCACGTCGGGCCGGTCGACGAGCAGCGCTTTGGCCGCGGGAACCTTCTCGAGGATGGCAGCGCTGTAGACGCCGAGCCCCGCGCCCAGGTCGACGATCTGCGGCTGGTCTTGCCCGGCGAGCAGCGGCGCGACCAGGCCCGCCAGCTCCTCCGCGGCGGCGGCGCTGGAGCGGCGCAGCTCTTCGTGAAACCGGCGCAGCTCCGGAGAGGCCGTGCCCAGCACGGGCGAGTCGGGGAGCGGCTGGTCGCGCAGGAGCACATCGGCAAGCAGCCCGAGGCCCTGGCGCGGCAGCTCGGGCAGAGGCCGCGTCGGCACCAGGCCGGCGAAGTACTGCTCGCCCTTCTTCCCCAAGGCGCCCTCGAAGACCAGCACGTCGAGCAGGGCACGCAGGCGCGTCTCGCCCGCGCCCAGCGCGGTCGCCAGCGTCGTCGCGGTGCGGGGCTCGGCGGCGGCGGCGAAGAGCTCGAGCTGGTGCGCGGCCTGCAGCGCCGCGTCCCGCCAGCGCGCGGGCGGTTCCTCGGTGACAGTCGGCTCGTCCAGGTGCGCTCCGGTTGGCGGGCAGCTCGGCAACCCTTACCAAACCGCAGCGAAGAGCGCCCTCAGGCAGGTCGCAGCTTGTTCGCCAGCGAGCCGCCGATCTGGTCTCCCATCCGCTCCATCATCGGCCTCAGCGCCGCCAGGGCCGCCGCGGGCACCAGCCTGCCCATCACCGCGGCCGCCGCGCGAGGCTTCTGCGCCAGCAAAAACCCGACCAGCGCCGCCGCGCCCGCGAAGAGCAGCGGCTCTCTCTGAACCCAGGCGCGCACGTCGACCAGCTGCTCGACCTCGCCCGCGAGGGCTGCCAGGCTGCCCGCGATCTCGTGCCGCGCGCCTTCCAGTTTGCCGTGAGTGTCATCCATGAAGCTTATCTGGGGACTCATTGGCCGCCGGGCAACGGGACGGCCAGCGCGGCAGGCGCCCGCCCGCTATAGAGGCGAGGTGAAATTCGTCCACGAGAGCTTCATCGCCGCCCCGCCCTCCCGCGTCTTCGCTTTCCACGAGCGCAAAGACGCGCTGCAGCTGCTCACCCCGCCTTTCGCGCCGGCCAGGGTCGTCACGCTGCCTCCCTCGCTCTTGCCGGGCTCGCGCGCGGTGTTGAAAGTCCGCGTCGGGCCCGTCTGGGTGACCTGGGTGGCCGAGCACACCCGTTACGAGCAAGGCGTGCTCTTCGAGGACACGCAGGTGAGCGGTCCCTTCCGCCGCTGGGTGCACACGCACCGGATGGTTCCCTCGGGCGACGGCACGCTCCTGCGCGACGAGCTCGATCTGGCGCTCCCGCTCGCGCCGCTCTCGTGGCTGGCGTGGCCGCTGGTCAAGCTGCAGCTCGGCCGGCTCTTCCGGTTTCGCCATGAGGTGACGGCAAAAGCGTGTGCAATGCCGGTGGGCGATCTAGGTTGATGGTTTGGAGGTGCCCCGTGCGCCGCTTTCTCGCACTCGCTTTCGGTCTCGCGCTGCTCGGTGACGTCGTGGCCATGCTCATCGGCCCGAAGATGATCCACTACTGGTTCGAGCCTCCGGTGCAGGCGGGCGTCAACGCCGCCTTCAACTGCACGGGCGCGCTCGACTACGGGATCTCGAAGCTCATCTCCCTGCAGATCGGCTGCGCCATCGGCGGCCTCACGCTCGGCCTCATCATCGCGGCCGTCCTGCGCTTCAAGCGGCCCGCGGCGGCGCCGGCAACAGCAGCAGCGGCGGCCACGACGCCGAAGAGCTAGGAGGTAAAAGGCGCCTCCGCGCGGGCGATCGACAGCAGCGTCCACGAGCGCAGCATGTGCTTGAGCGGGTCTGCCACGGCGACCAGCTTGTCCGCCGCCATCAAGTCCTTCAGGACGCGAGCTCCCGGCAGGGTCTGGTGGAACGCAAAGAGGGCGTCGCGCAGCTCTGCCTCGTCGGCGTCGGCGCCCGCGGCCAGCGCGAGGCCATCGGGCGGGATCAGGTCGGTCACGTGCAGGACCGCGAGGCGCTCGGCCATTTCGGGGTAGAGGCGCCGCACCTCGGCGGCCGCGAGCTGCTCATCGGTGGCCGCGCTGCCGACGAACACGGCGCACAGGTCGGCGTTCCCCTCGGCCACCTGGGCCATCGCGCGCGCCGGCGTCTCGTGAAAGGCCTCGTCCGAAAAGGTCGCCCCGTGCGCCAGCAGATCGATGCGCGGAAAGACGTGGCCGGTGGCCGACAGGCGCGAGACCCAGGCGGCGCGCACGCCCCGCAAGCTGGCCAGATCGACGAGCGTGGCCGGAGCGCGGCGGACCAGGACGGCGCTGCGGCAGGTGATGAACCCGGAGCGCTCGGGCACCGCCAAAAGGCTCGCCCCCTCGGCCGCCGCGCGCGCGTGCAAGAGCGGCGGCAGCCAGGCGAGGTCGAGCCCTCCGGCCAGCACCGCCGAGAGCTGGTGGTCGTAGTCCAGCGCGACGGACAGATCGACCTGCCGGCCCAGCCTCCGGGTCAGCTCGGCGGCGAAGCGGCCGGCGCTCTCGAGCAGCGCCGCCCCGCCCGCCCCGTGCACGCGGCTGACGCCAAAGGTCAGCGCCGAGGCCACGGTCAGCGCGCGCCGCGCGAGGCGGCCGCGTCGGTCCAGGAGCGCAGCGTTGCACGGAGCGAGTCGGTCAGCGCCACGAAGCGGTCGGCGTGCAAGAGCTCGCGCAGCACCCCCTTGCCCTGCTCGCTCTGGTGCAGCGTGGCCAGCACGTGGCTGATGCGCGCCGCGTCCTCCTCGGAGACCCTGGGCCCGACCGCGATCCCGTCCGGCGGGATCTGGTCGGTGACGTGGATGATGCGCAGCTGCGCGGCGTGCGGCCCGGCCGAGCGGGCCACGTCGGCGGCCGCGCGCGCCGGCTCATCCGACGTCGGGTTCGAGACGAAGCAGGCGCAGAGATCGGCGAGGCCCGAGGCCACCGCGGCAAAGGTGCGCTCCGGCGTGCCGTAGAAGGTCTCCGACGAGAAGGTCGTGCCTTGGGCGAGCAGCTCGATGCGGGGGAACAGGTATCCCGAGGCGGAGTGCGGATCGATCCAGGCCGCGCGCACCCCGTGCAAGGCCGAGGCGTCGCGGTGCGGGCCGTCGCGGCGCACCAGGACCGCCGCGCGATAGGTCAGCCAGCCGGCCCTGAGCGTGACCGCGATGGTGCGCGCCCCGGCCGCCTCGGCGCGCGGTTGGAGCAAGGGCGGGAGCCAGGAGACATCGGCCTGCCCGCCCTCGACCATCGCCAGCAGCTCCTCGTAGTCCTCGGCGACCACCAGCTTCAGCTCGCGACCGAGAAGGCCCGAGAGCACCGCCGCGAGCTTGGGCGCCCAGAGCGCCATTGCCTCGGCGCCCCCCCCGTGGTTCCGACTTGCAGCGAAGGTGATGGGACGCAAAGAAGCCTCGGCCGCAACGATGGTCGCCCGCGGCGCGACTCGTCAAGCGACCGGCGGTAAGAGTGCTCGGCCAAAGGAGGCGCGCATGGAGCGGCAGAGGGCATTCACCGGTGTGCAGTGGGAGACCAAGGTCGGCTATTGCCGCGCCCTTCGTGCCGGCGCGCACGTCTACGTGACCGGCACGGTGGCGGTCCCCGAGGGCGGCGGCGCCCCGACCCCCGATGCGTACCTGCAAGCAAAGCGCTGTTTGCAAATTATCGAAAAAGCGCTGCGCGACGTCGGCGGCGAGCTGCGCCACGTGGTGCGGACGCGGATGTTCGTGACCGACATCTCCCGCTGGGAGCAGTTCGGCCGCGCGCACGGCGAGGCCTTCGCGGCCTGGCCGCCCGCGACCACCATGGTCGAGGTGAAGGCGCTGATCGACCCGGCCATGCTCATCGAGATCGAGGCCGACGCCGTCATCGATTGATCAGCGGCCAAGAAAAAGCCCCCCGGCCGGAGCCGAGGGGCTTTTTGCAACTTCGATCGCTTTACCGAAAATTACCGGTCGCGACCCTTGCCGCCGCGTCCGCCGCTCGGGCCGCCGAGCTTGTCGGCGAAGACGTCGCCGAAGGACGCCTTCGAGCCCGACTGCTGGTTGCGCATGTACTCGCGGTAGTCCTCGCCCTCGTGCATCGCGGCCTTGACCGACAGGGCGACTTTCCGCTCGTGCGGGTCCATGTCGATGACCTTGACGTCGAGCTCGTCGCCTTCCTTGACCACGTCGCGCGGGTTCTCGACGCGCTCGTCGCGCAGCTCGGACACGTGCACGAGGCCTTCGATTCCGGGCTCGATCTCCACGAAGGCGCCGAAGTCAGCGACCTTGGTGACCTTGCCCTTCACGCGGCTTCCGATCGGGTACTTGGTCGGCAGCTCGGTCCATGGATCCGGGTGCAGCTGCTTGATGCCGAGTGAGAAGCGCTCGTTCTCGACGTCGATGTTGAGAACGACCGCCTCGACTTCGTCACCCTTCTTGAACAGATCGCCCGGGTGCTTGATGCGCTGGGTCCAGCTGATGTCCGAGACGTGCACGAGGCCGTCGATGCCCTCTTGCACACCGACGAAGATGCCGAAGTCGGTGACGTTCCTGACCTGGCCGCGGATGACCGAGCCAATCGGGTACTGCTCCTCGAGCAGCGTCCACGGGTTCGGCTCGATCTGCTTCATGCCGAGCGAGATCCGCTTGGCCTTGGCATCGACATCGAGGACGACCGCGTTGACCTGATCACCGATGGCCATGACCTTCGACGGGTGCTTGACCCGCTTGGTCCAGGACATCTCGCTGATGTGGACGAGGCCTTCGACGCCCGGCTCCATCTCGATGAAGGCGCCGTAGTCGGTGAGGCTGACGACCTTGCCGGTGATGCGCGTGCCCGGCGGGAAGCTGGTCGCGGCGTGCGTCCACGGATCCTCTTGGATCTGCTTGAGGCCCAAGCTGACGCGCTCGGTGGCGGGGTCGAACTTGAGCACGGTGACGCGCAGCTCGTCGCCGACGTTGAGCATCTCGCTCGGGTGGCCGACGCGGCCCCACGACATATCGGTGATGTGGAGCAGGCCGTCGATGCCGCCCAGATCGATGAAGGCGCCGTAGTCGGTGAGGTTCTTGACGATGCCGGTGAGCACGGCCCCCTCCTTCAACTTCATGAGGGTGTCCTTCTTCAGCTCCTCGCGCTCCTTCTCGAGCAGGACGCGACGCGAAAGGACGATGTTGCCGCGCTTCTTGTTGAACTTGATGACCTTGAACTTGAACTTCTCGCCGATCAGCTTGTCGAGGTTGCGGATCGGGCGGAGGTCCACCTGCGAACCGGGGAGGAACGCCTTGACGCCGATGTCGACGGAGAGGCCGCCCTTCACGCGCCCGACGATGGTGCCTTCCACGAGCTCGTCGCGTTCGCACGCGGCCGAGATCTCGTCCCAGATGCGCATCTTGTCGGCCTTCTCCTTGGAGAGGACGACCATCCCAGTGTCATTCTCCCGGGACTCGAGGAGCACTTCGACCGGATCGCCCACTTTGACGTTGGGCTTGCCTTCGAGCAGGCCGAACTCACTGATCGGGACCTGGCCTTCTGACTTGTAGCCGATGTCGACGACCGCATAGTCCTTGGTGACCTGGACGATGGTGCCGCGGACGATCTCGTTCTCCTTCAGCTCGCCGCCCTTCGCGCTGCCCTTGCCCTTGAAGGACTCTTCCAGCATCGCGGCAAAGTCTTCTTCGCCGTCGAGCGGAGGCATCGCGCCGGGGTTGGTGGTTTCGGTAATAGAGGTGTTGGGATTAGCCATTCAAATGTCGCCTTCGATTCTTCACTTCGCCCCCTTGAGTGGAAATGCGCTGCGCCGCCACGGGGAGAGATGGCGGAGCAGAGAGTGGCAGGGTCAAAAGCGCGCGGACATTAGTGAAGCGGCTTGGGAGTGTCAAGGCGCTGCAAAGGCGGCCAGCCGCTCCCTCGCCAGCGCCTCGCAGCGGTCCACCACCTGCCCGAGCTCGAGTCCGGTGGTGTCGACGACCAGGGCGTCCGCTGCCGCCCGCAGCGGGGCGATGGCGCGCTCGGTGTCGTCGCGATCGCGGCGGCGCTGATCGGCCAGCACCTCCGCGAGGCTCGCCGGCAGCCCCTTCTCCGACAATTCGCTGAAGCGCCGCTTTGCGCGGGCCTCGTCGCTGGCGGTGAGGAAGAGCTTCACGGCGGCGTCGGGGAAGACCACCGTGCCGATGTCGCGCCCCTCGAGCACCGCGCCGCGCGGGGCCCTCTGGCCCAGGTCTCTCTGCAGCCCGAGCAGCCGCTCGCGCACGACCGGACGCGCCGAGACCACGCTCGCGCCCCGGCTGATCTCGGGAGTGCGAATGGCCTCGGTCACGTCGTGGCCGTGGAGCAGCACGCGCTGGCCGCCCTCCGCGTCTGGCACGGGAAGGAAGCCAAGGCCGAGGCCCGGGGCGACCTCCAGCAGCTTGCGCAGGCCTTCGTCGTCGTCCCAGGAGATGGAGGCCCGGCGGGCCGCGAGCGCGACGGAGCGGTAGATGGCGCCAGTGTCGATGATGGCGAGGCCCAGCCGCCTGGCAAGCTGCCGGGCGACCGTGCTCTTGCCCGCACCCGCGGGGCCGTCGATGGCGACGATGGCCGCAGGGGGCATCGGCGCTTGATAGAGCAGCGAGGGCGTGGCTGCAAGCTCGACGCTATCGATGCAGGGCCACCAGGAGCCCGAGGCGCAGGGCGGCGGTCGCGGCCACCGTCAGCGCCAGCGAGGGCAAGTGGCGGTGCTTGACCGGCACCAGGTCGGTCTCGGGCTGCTGCTCTTCTTCGTCGGGCATTTCGGTCCCCCCCTCCGAGCGCTCAGTGAGCGGAACGAGGACATCTCCGCGCAGGTTTCGCACCAGGGCGAAGCACAGCACGGTGAAGGTCACGATCCACATCACGACGGCGTCGGCCTGCATGTGAACAATGTGGGTGCGGGCCAGCGCATTCGGCTAGAGCAGGTCAGCTGGCAGGGGAGCGAGCGGTCTCCAAGCGCGTGCAACATTGAACCGCGAAGAGCCCTTCTTTTTCAGCCGGACTTCCCCTGCGCGCCGTCGCCGGGCGGACCCACCAGCGGGCCGATCTTGCGGAACTTCTGGTAGCGATCCTCGGCGATCTGCTCCGGACCGAGCTGCTTGAGCTCGCCGAGGTGGCGCCGGAGCGCTTGGCGCACGTGCTCGGCGGCGGCGTCCTGGTCGCGGTGGGCGCCGCCCGGCGGCTCTTCGATGAGCTCGTCGGTGATGCCCAGCTCCCAGGCGTCCTTGGCGGTGCACTTGAGCGCCTCGGCGGCTTTTTCGCCCTTGGAGCTGTCGCGGTAGAGGATGGCCGCGCACGACTCGGGGCTGATGACGCTGTACCAGCTGTACTGCAGCATCAGCAGCCGGTTGGCGACCCCGATGGCGAGCGCGCCGCCCGAGCCGCCTTCGCCGATGACGATGCTGATGACCGGCACGCGCAGGCCCGCCATGACCTCGAGGCAGACGGCGATGGCCTCGGCCTGGCCGCGCTCTTCGGCGTCGATGCCCGGATAGGCGCCCGGCGTGTCGATGAAGTTGATGACCGGGATGTTGAACCGCTCGGCGAGGTGCATGAGCCGCAGCGCCTTGCGGTACCCCTCGGGCCGGGGCATGCCAAAGCTTCTCAAAATATTCTCTTTGGTGGAGCGGCCCTTCTGGTGCCCGATGATCATCACCGGCTCGCCGTCGAAGCGCGCGAGGCCGCCGACCAGCGCCGCGTCGTCGGCAAAGGCGCGATCGCCGTGCAGCTCGATCCAGTCGGTGAAGAGCCGCTGCACGTAGTCGAGCGTGTAGGGCCGGCTCGGGTGGCGGCTGAGCTGCACGATCTGCCAACGCGACAGATCGTTGAAGATCTCCTGCTGCAGCTTTCTGCAGCGCTTCTCCAAGCGGCGGATCTCGACGTCGAGGGTATCGGCGTCGCCGAGCGCCCCGCTGCCGGTGTGGGTCGCGCGCTTGAGCTCGGAGAGCTTCTGCTCGAGCTCGAGGAGCGGCTTCTCGAAGTCCAGTGCGAAGGTGGCCATCTGCGCAAATCCGTAGCACAGACCGCGCCCGCCTTCATGCCTGCAGCTCGGCGAGCCGTTTCAAGAGAAAGCGCTTCTCGGCGTCATTTTGCACCAGCTCGCTGGCGCGCAGGTACGCGCGTGCAGCCTCGTCGCGACGAGCCAGCCGGGCGAGCAGGTTGCCCCGGGTGGCGTGCCACAAGTGGTAGTCCGACAGCGCAGAGGCGAGCGCGTCCACCAGCGGGAGCGCCGCGGTCGGGCCGTCGGCCATCGACACGGCCACTGCGCGGTTCAGCGACACCACCGGCGAGGGATGGCGCTCCTCCAGCCGCTGGTAGAGCAGCGCGATTTGCTTCCAGTCGGTGTCCTCGGCGCGCGCTGCCTCGGCGTGCACCGCCGCGATCGCCGCCTCGAGCGCGTAGGGACCGGGCGGTCCCAGGCAGAGCGCGCGTTTCAAGAGCGCGATCCCCTCGTTGAGCTGCTCGCGATTCCACCGAGAGCGATCCTGGTCGGAGAGCAGCACCAATTCCCCAGCGGCGTTCTGGCGCGCGGGCCGCCTCGCGTCGTGCAAGAGCATCAGCGCCAGCAGCGATTCCACCTCGGGCAGTGGCACTGGAATCAGCGCCCGGAGCAGGCGCGCCAGGCGGATGGCCTCGGCGCAGAGCTCGCCGCGAAACAGCACCTCGCCCTGCGCCGCCGAGTGGCCCTCATTGAAGACGAGGTAGACCACAGAGACCACGGCGGACAGCCGCTCGGGCAGCTCTTCCAGCGGCGGGACCGCGTAGGGGATCTTCGCGCCGCGAATCTTGCCTTTGGCCCGCACCAGCCGCTGCGCCATGGTCACGGGCGCGACCAGGAAGGCGCGCGCGATCTCTTCGGTGGTCAACCCGCAGAGCGTGCGCAAGGTGAGCGCGACCTGGGCCTCGGGCGGCAGCGCCGGGTGGCAGCAGGTGAAGATGAGCCGCAGCCGCTCGTCGGGGACGTCGTCTTCCTCGACGGGCGCGCGCGATTGCTCGTGCTCCTCGGCGAGCGCGCCGGCCATGGCGGAAAATCGCCCGCGCCGCCGGAGCACGTCGATGGCCTTGTGCCTCGCGGCGCCATACAGCCACCCGCGCGGATTGCGCGGCACGGCCGCGGCCCAGACAGGCACCGCGGCCGCGAAGGTCTCTTGCAGAGCCTCTTCCGCGGCGTCGAAGTCGCCCACCGCGCGGATCAGCGCCGAGAGCAGGCGGCCCCACTCGTCGCGGCAGAGCTGCTCGAGAGAGGTCACGCGAGCGGGCTCAGTCGAACTTCATGATCGGCCGCACCTCGATGGAGCCGAAGCGCGCCGCCGGGATCTTGCCCGCCATGTGGATGGCCTCGTCGATGTCCTTGGCCTCCATCAAGTAGAACCCGCCGAGCTGCTCCTTGGTCTCCGCGAAGGGGCCGTCGGTCGTCAGCCGCTTGTCCTCGCGCAGCCGCACCGTGGTGGCGGTGCTTGTCGGCTGCAGCGCGTTGCCTGCCTTGATCTTGGCGCCGAACTCCTTGCCGTAGGCTGCGTAGCCCTCCATCTCCTTCGGGTCGTAGCCGTTGGCGTAGCGCTTCTCGTTCTCGTAGATCAGCAGAAGATATTGCATGGGTGCGTCCTCCATGCTTTCAAGTCGAACGGCGTTCGCGGAGATCGACAGGCCCGGGAAAAAAGATCAACGGCAAGAGCTTCTGGGGCCGGCGGGCTGCGCCCGCCAGGCAGTACAAAGGGGCGAAGCCCCCTCGTACCACTCCCCCGAAGAGCTCCCTAGATGGAGGGCGGTGGCCAGAGGCCTTCGCCGTACTCCTTTGTGAACCAGGTTCGCTGGCGCTTCGCATATTGGCGTGTTCGCGCCATCACTGCCTCGCAGGCAGCTTCTCTTGTCGTGGCGCCCTGCAGCACCTCGGCGGCTTCGCCGTAGCCGATGATCTTCAGCGCCTTGGCGGCCTCCGGCACTCGGTGGATTCTACTCAGTAGCTCGCGCGCCTCTTCCCAGAGTGGGCTGCTCTCGGCGAAGAGCGCGCGCGTGCGGGCGTCGATGCGCTCCTTCAGCAGCTCGCGCGGGGGGTCGAGGTGGACCACCTTGGCGAGGTAGCGCTGCTCCTTGAAAGCGTGCTCGCGCTGCAGCTCGCTGAGCGGGCGGCCGGTGAGCGCAAAGACCTCGAGCGCCCGCTCGATGCGGACCTGGTCGGTCGCGTGGATGCGCGCGGCGGCGGCGGGGTCCGCTCTCAGCAGACGCGCGTGCATCGCGGGCAGCCCCTCGCGCGCGAGGTCGGCACGGAACGCCGCGCGAAAGCCGGGATCTGCCGAGGGCGCCGGAAGGAGGCCCCGCAACAGCGCGCGGATCCAAAGGCCCGTGCCGCCCGCGACGATGGGCTGCTTGCCGCGCGCGCGAATGGCGGCGATGGCGGCGTCGGCCAGCGCGAGGAAGCGCGCGGCGTCGAGCTGCTCTTCGGGGTCGGCCACGTCGAGCAAGTGGTGCGGGGCCTGCGCGCGCTCGGCCGCGCCGGGCTTGGCCGTCCCGACGTCGAGGCCGCGATAGCACTGCTGGCTGTCGGCGGAGACGATCTCGCCGGCCAGGCGCTCCGCGAGCCCGCACGCGAAGGCCGTCTTGCCCGACGCGGTGGGCCCGACGACGACGATGAGCGACGGCTCAGCCATCGGCGCGCGGGGCGAGCCGGACGACTTCGCTGTCCTTGCCGAGCCGCAGGCCGTCGCCCTTCTGCGCGAGGCCGCGGAGCGTGACCAGATCGCCGCGCCGCAGCTGGCCGAGCGGCGCGGTGGGCAGCGCGGCATCGCGATCGAGCAGCACCGCGGCGGCGCGGCCGTGCTCATCGTTGCAGACGAAGACGCGCGACTTGCCCTTCTCGGGCGGAGGCACGCCGACGACGCGGAACAGCCCCGGCGGCGGCGCGGGCACCTCGCGGGCGAGCGCGAGCGGCGCGTACGAGAGCAGCTCGTCGGCCTTGAGCCCGGTCTCCTGCGCGAGCTGGACGATGTGCGGCGGCGGCGTCCAGCGCTCCTCGGCCGTGCACCAGTCCTTGGTCGCGAGCAGCGCCGGGCAAGGCCGCTGGGTCAGGCAGGGCGCGAGCGCGCGCAGCGCCCCCGAGGCGACGATCAGGTCGCGCACCTCGAGCAGCGCCCTGCCCGTCTCGCGCAGCGCCGGCTCGAGCACGAGCAGCGCGCCGCCCGGCGCCAGGTGCTCGGAGGCGATCTGCGTCAGCAGCCTGGCCCGCTCGGCCGGCCCGCCGGGTAGCTCGGACAAGAGGTTTGCGAGCGTGATCAACTCGAAGCGCTCGCCGGCCGCCAGCGGCAGCCCGCCGCCGTCGAGCTTCCAGTGGCGCACCGCCAGCCGCGCCGATCCCGCGATCGCCTTGGCCTCGTCGAGCGCGGCCCCGCTGGCGTCGAGCGCGACCGCCTCGCCCCCGAGCGCATCGAGCGCGGCCAGCGCCGCCGGGCCTGGCCCAGCGCCCAGATCGAGGATGCGACCTCGCGGCGGCAAGGCCGGCAAGAGGCGCAGGAGCGCGCGCGTCTTGGCGTAGCTCTGCGGCCACCACCAGAGCAGATAGGCGCCGAGGTGCGCCCGCTCGTCGTAGGTCTCGGGCCGGGCCAGCGCGCGGTCGTTGATCAGGCCGTCGTGGAGCGCGAGCACGGCCCGCGCGGCGGGCGCGATCTCGCGGCCTCCCAGCCTGTCGACCGGCCCGCCCGGCAGCCCGAGCAGCGAGCGCGCCCGGGCGAGCAGCGCCGGCAGGTGTCGCGTGAGATCGGCAGCGGCGGCCATCTCCGTCATGTAGCGCGCCCGCGGGCACCGGCGCGAGTCGAATAGGCAACCTGCAATGCCAGTGCGAGCCGTCACAGCCAGGGAGGGCCCGGGGTGGCAAGACTGAAGCGCCCCTGGATCACACTGGAGAACCGCATGATTCGCTCAATGGCTTCGCTTTTCGCCCTCCTCGCCGGCCTCTTCGTCGCCGACGCCGCTGTCGCCCAGCAGTGTCGCCGGAGCTGCCGCGTCGGCGAATCCCGAGACAACAATGGTTGCTGCCAGTCGGGGCGCTCCTGTCGCCGGAGCTGCCGCACGGGCGAGACGCGGGACGACAACGGCTGCTGCCAGGCCTCACACCGCACGCCACCGGACACGCGCACGGGAGCCGGAGCGCCAAGCACGGCACCTCCAGCGCGACCACTTCGAACGGCAAGGCGACGCGCAATCGCACGGCCAGCACCTCGCGCAATCGGCGCAACGGCTCGGGCGCGTCCAACCGGAGCAGCACCGGCAAGGGGTCGTCCAGCACGAGAAACCGCTCCTCGGCCTCGCGCAACCGGAACAACGGCGGGAAGGGGCAGTCGTCGTCGCGCCACCAGAACAGCTCGGGCGGCAAGGGGTCGAGCAACGACTCGGGCTCCTCAGGCAAGTGAGGCCGGATCGATCCCGACCGCCACCAGCGCGGCTAGGAAGTCCTTTGGCAGCGGCGCGAGGCAGCTGATCTGTTCTCCCGTGATCGGGTGCGCGAACGAGAGCGAGCGCGCGTGCAGCGCTTGCCGCCCGATCGCCTCGGCGGCCTTCCGCAGCGGAGAGTCCTCCGGCAGCTTCGCCTCTCGCTTCGTGCCGCCGTAGAGCTTGTCGGCCAGCAGCGGAAACCCGGCGTCGGCAAAGTGGGCGCGGATCTGGTGGGTGCGGCCGGTGAGGAGCTCGACGTCGAGCAGGCTCGCGCCGCCCCCGCGCCGCAGCGCCCGCCAGCGCGTGACGGCCCGCCGGCCCTCGGAGGCCTTGGAGCTGAAGCGCTTTCGGTCCACCGGATGGCGATCATAGAAGGTGTCGAATTCGCCCGCCTCCGCCGGCGCGCCGTGGACCAACGCCAGATATTGCTTGGCGATGCGCCGCGCTTTGAACAGCGCTTGCAGGCCCCGCAGCGCCGGCTCGGTCTTGGCCACGACCAGGCAGCCCGAGGTGTCGCGGTCGAGCCGATGGACGACGCCGGGCCGCAGCTCGCCCCCGATGCCGACCAGATCGCTGACTTGATGGAGCAGCCCGTGCACCACCGTCGCGCGCGGCGCGCCTGCGCCCGGGTGCACCGCGATGCCGGCCGGCTTGTCGATGACGAGCAGGTGCGGGTCGTCGTAGAGCACGGGCAGATCAAGCTGCATCGCCTCGAGCCGCGCGGGCTGCGCCTGGGGCAGCTGCACCTCGACGCTCGCGCCGGCGTCGGGCCTCTCGGCGGCGCGCACGGGCTTGCCCTCGAGCAGCACGAGGCCCTGCTCGATGAGCTGCTGCACGCGGGCGCGCGACAGCTCGGGGAGGCGCAGCGAGAGCAGCTTGTCGAGCCGCTGTCCCGCCTCGGCCGCAGCGACGACGAGCCTGCGCACCTCGGCGATCTCGCGCTTGGGGCGATCCTCCCGCTGCTCCTCGGCCGCCTGGCGCTGCTTGCGCGACAGCCGCCCGCGCGGGCTCACCAGATCTTCGACTTGATGTGCCCCTTGCGGGCCAGGATGACGTCGACCACGGCGCGGTCGAAGAAGTTGCTCCGCTTGATCAGCTCCGGCGAGACGCGGCTCGCGTAGTGGGCGCGGCCTTCTTCCAGCTCGTCGGCGAGCACGGTGAAGAACGTGTCGTTCTCGATGCCGTCCTTGATCTTGGCCTCGTTGTAGAGGCTCAGGTCCGAGGCGATGGCGCGCGCGAGGCGGTTCGCGGCTTCCGGCGTGTCGATGAGGGCCATGTCTGCGAACACTACCCGCGGTCAGGGGCAAAGTCGAAAGATCAGCCTCGGTGGCCGGGGAGTCGATCGGCGTTCGGCAGGCAGAGGCTCGCCGCGGCATCGGCGCCACCCGGCCTATCGGGTGCAGTTCAACCAAGGTGGCCGGGAGCCAAGAGCCGCGTCGAACCTCTGCCTGCCGCCCGCCTATGGAGTCAGGACGCCCGAGCGCTGCTGCTCTTCGACTCTGCGCGACTGCGGGAAGAGTTTGCAGACGGAGGTTGGCCAACCTGCGAAAAAGGGAGCGCCGAACCAAAGGGCGGCGTCGGATCTCGCCACTAGGGCGTGTCCGCAAACTCCGGACCGAGCAGTGGCGGCTGAGGACCAAGCAGCGCAAGGCGCGAGGAGGGAACCGTACTTTCTGTACGGTGACGACGAGCAACGCGGCGATGCGCAGGTCATCGGCCGTCAGGCGACG
>JBBRMA010000042.1:0-53465 GCA_038231075.1 Myxococcales bacterium
GCACCGAGGCGGCCGAGCGCAAAGGCGAGGCGGGCACGCGAGGAGTGAGCAGCGGAATCGTAGTGGTTCTACGTTGAGCAGCGCAGCAACGAGCCTGTCCGACGGAGCCCTGCGATCGGCCGACGTAGGTCGGCGGGGGTTTGAGAACACGCCCTAGCCTCAGCAAGCCGGCGCTGCCCCGCTTCTCTTCGAGCCTCCGACCTCCTTCGCCGCCGGATGCCCGAACGATCGATGGGCTGCTCGCCAGTCCCAACTCGAGCGCTTGATCGCGCTGCGCCGCCACCTGTCGGTCGCCAGGGCGCAGGTTCAATCCGCCGAGTGGTTGAATGATCGGAGGCGAGTCGCCGTCCGACTCTGCTGTTTGCGAGGAGGATGTTCCGGATGCGAAGCGCTGCTGTAATCGGCTCCGGCATCGCCGGCCTGCTGACTGCGCACGGCCTGCTCCGCAAGGGGTTCGCGGTCTCGCTCTATTCGGATCGCACCGGCGAGCAATGGATGACTCAATGCCGCCCGACCGGCACCGCGGCGCGCTTCGATCGGTCGCTCGACTTCGATCGCGAGCTGGGACTGGCGCACTTCGAGAGCGAGACGCCGCCCGGCGAGGGGGTGTCGCTCAACTTCTGCTTGAAGCCCGGCAAGCGGCTGATCACGCTGCTCGGCCGGCTGGAGAAGCCGTTTCGCGCCGTCGACGTGCGGCTCTTGTCGGCGCGCTGGCTGCGCGATCTGGAGGAGCGCGGCGGCCGCGTGGAGTATGGCGCGGTGTCGATCGAGCGCCTCGACCAGATCGCCGCCGCGCACGAGCTCACCATCGTGGCGGCGGGCCGCGGCGAGCTCTGCCAGCTCTTCGCGCGCGACGCCGGGCGCAGCGTCTACGAGGCGCCGCAGCGCAATCTCTGCATGCTGATCACGCGCGGCGCGCGGCAGGGCTTCGACCGGGTGCCCTTCCTGCCGGTGCGCTTCAACGCCATCGCGCCGGTCGGCGAGGCGTTCTTCATTCCCTATCTGCACAAGGATGGCGGCGCCACCTGGAACCTGCTCTTCGAGGCGAAGCCTTCTGGACCGATGGACCGCTTCCAGAAAGCGAAGACCGGCGACGAAGCGCTCGCGCTGGCAAAGCAGGTGCTGCGCGACCTCTTGCCCTGGGAGGCAGACTGGGCGGCGCCGATGGAGCTGGCCGACCCCAATGGCTGGCTGGTGGGTGGCGTCACGCCCACGGTGCGACATCCGGTGGCCATGTTGCCCTCGGGCCGCGTCGTCACCGGCGTCGGCGACACGTTGATGTCGCTCGACCCCATCGCCGGCCAGGGCGCCAACAACGGCACCCGGATGGCGCGGCACCTGGTTGACTCGGCGGTGGCGCGCGGCGATGGGGCCTTCGACGCGCAATGGATGACCGATACCTTCGAGCGCTATTGGTCCGTCGAGGGGCAACATATCGTCCAGTTCAACAACCTCTTGTTGGAGCCGATGACCGCGGCGGGCCGGCTCCTGCTCATCTCGCAGATGGGCTCGACGGGTGTCCACGACTCCGTGCCACAGCGAATCGCCAACCTGTTCGCGGGCAATTTCAACCAGCCCGCGTCGCTGACTCCGGCGCTGGTCCACGAGGCGAAGGCGCGCGAGATCATCGGCCGCGCCGGCGGCTCCTGGCCCTGGACGTTCGCGGCCGGCGCGCTGCGGGTGGCGGGCGGCCAGCTGCGCCAGGCGTTCGGCGCCGCGCCCTGATACTCAACAGAGACTCAACCGCATTTCTCAGCACCGCTCCGAACCAGGGCAGCCCAGATCGAGAACAGGGAGTTGCTCGCTGATCGCGCGGGCTTCATGACTCGATTGTAAGGATGGGAGGTTCAGGCGTCGCCTACGCAGCGACCTGCGAAATCAGCAGCAAGTGTTCCATCGCCCGCGTCATCGCAACATAGAGGAGGCGGATATCATCCGTTGGCGGCGGCATCGGCTGTTCCGCAGGCGGGAGCCCGGGAATCGCGACGATTGGAAATTCGAGCCCTTTGCTCGAGTGATACGTCAAGACGGCGACTGCATCGTTGCCCGGCTGGTAAGTGGCCTTTGTAGCGACCGGCACCCCTGCTCGCATCAAGGCAGCAGCAAAGGTATCGCAGGCCGCGGTCCTTTTCTGAAGCACGGCCATCTCACTCCATCGGTGCCCGGCATCGCGAAAAGCTCGCAAACGGGCGATGACGTAGGCGATCTCGCTGTGCCGGTCGGGGACAAGCGTGACGATTGGCAGAGGCCCATGGCGACCTGCGGTCTCCGGAAGCAGCAATGGAACATCGTCCTCGTCAGCTTCGTGAGGAGCGAGGACATTTCGCGCGTAGTCATAAGCGAACTGCAGGATCTCAGCCGTGCATCTGTAGTTCACCCGCAAGATTGTCGTGCGTCCCTGGGCCTTGATGCCGACGC
This sequence comes from Myxococcales bacterium, assembly GCA_038231075.1. GTDB lineage: Bacteria > Myxococcota > Myxococcia > Myxococcales > 40CM-4-68-19 > JBBRMA01. The sequence goes on from JBBRMA010000042.1 coordinate 2,419, forward strand.
TCTTGAAGCTGAACTTCTTGCGCTTGTAAATCGATTGCGCGCCATCGTAGAGAACAAGAAGGGCATCGGTGTGAGGCGAAACCGCCTCGCTGACTAGCGCAAGCCACTCCGGCTCCATGTCGTGCGCTTCATCGACCAGGATCGCGTCATAGCGGCCGCGGGGAATGATCCCGGCTGCCACGCCGTCGCGGAGGCGCTTGACGAGCTCCTGCGCGTAGTCCCCGCTCGCCAGACCTTGCGCGGGCGGCGCGAGCCCGAACTGCTGCAGTTGCTCTCGGCACCAGGCATGGAAGGTACGAACCGTTACCCCGTCGCCGAACTCATGACCGATCAGGTTATCAAGCCATTTCGCGAGCGCCCGGTTGTAGCAGAGGACCAGGATGCTTCCGAACTTCGCCTTCGCGAGCCAGATCGCACGATAGCGAAGCACCATCGTCTTTCCTGATCCAGCAACCCCGTGGATGACGCGGTGACCAGCGCCAAGGCCGCGGGCCAGCTGCTCCTGCCGTAGATCCATGACCCGCAACGGATCGGTCTCCAGCTCGGCCGGCTTTTCCGCAAACAGTGGCAACTGCGCGTTGGTGACGCGAATCTCGGGAAACAGATGCCAGCGCACCGCATCGACTTCCCGTTGAGTCAAACGGCGAGTTGGTGACCACGGAAGCATGGACCATAGACGGCGATTGAGCTCCTGGGGGTCTGCCTCTTCGGCAAGGTCGTCCCTGCAAAGTATCTGGCGCGGTGGAAGTACACTCGCGACGCCACGCTCGCTGCAGGCTCTTTCAAATGCGGCGCGAGAGATGTTCGCCAGGACGACCCCATAGCTCCATGGAAGGATGAGCTTGCCTCGATGAGGCCCCTCTTCATGGGTCAGCGCGCGCTCGTGTTGCAGCAATGAGGCGATGCGCTCGGCATACTCTCTGGCCTGCAAGAGCGGGTTGCGTTCCACCACCACCCTATCCTCGATAAGCAACTCGACGGAGTCCTTGCTGAGCGCCTGGATGGTGTCGTTGCGCCAGTCTTTGACTTCCAAGACGAGCAGGCCGTGCTCGGGATCCAAGACGATGAAATCCGGTTTGGCCGTGCTGGCGCCAATCGCGACCCCGTACCAAACGATCGCGTCTCCGCTCAGCGCCTCGACCAAACGTTTCGCTACGCGCTTCTCCCCGGGCATCATCCGGGCGGCACACTGCGCAAGAGTGGGGACCAGGGAGGCCACGTGGCCAGCTTAGGAGACGTCAGCGATGCTTGAAACTTTGCTGCCAACACGGTGTTGGCCACGAATGTCGCGCATTGAGTGTGATCTGGAACCAAGGCGCTTCTCTTCGCCGAGCGAGCTCCGTGCAAGAATGCAGGATGTTCCCAGCAGCAGCGCTCGCCGTCACGCTCCTCGCCGCCTCCTCCCAGCTCCCCTCGGACAAGCGCGGCCCCGCCTTGGTCGTGCAATCGACGCACGAATCGCACCCCGACCGGATGGCGATGAGCCCCGACGGACGCCTGCTCGCCTCCGCGAGCGAGGGACTCGTCAAGCTCTGGGATGTCTCGTCGGGCCTCTTGATCCGCGACGTGCCCATCCCCACCTGCGAGTGGGTCCAGCGGCTTCAGTTCGTGGGCAAGGGCGAGCTGCTCGCGGTGGGCGGCTTTTGCGACAAGTCGGTCGGCAGCTTCGACGTCGCCATCGAGGTGGCGACCGGCAAGAAGCGCGACTTCCACGTGGTGCCCCCGTACCGAGGCGACCAGAGCCGGGGCGGCGGATACAGCGAAGACGGCGAGAAGCTGATCCTCGGGACCGACGGCAGCGAAGGCGGCATTCAGCTCGTCGAGTGGAGCGTGCGCAAGGGCAAGAAGCTGCGCGACCTGCCGCTGCCCGTGCAATTGAACGAGCGCACCACGCTGCTCTCGCCCTCGCTGGTCGGGCTCTGCTTGGACGACAAGTGGCGCTTCATGAACGCGCGCACCTCGCAGGTGGCGTTCCCGCCGCGCAAAGGCAGCTGCGACTTTGCGCCCTCGGTTTCGCCAGACGGCAAGCTGCTCGCCTTCGCGCTGGAGGGAGAGGCCAAGACGGGGCTGTTCGACACCTCGGGCAAGCAAGTCGGCACGCTGGACGCAGGCCCCGGCTCGCAGAGCGTGTTCTCGGCCGACGGCACCCGCGTCACCGTGCTCGGCAGCGGCGAGGCGAAGACCTTCGACGTCGCCACCCAGGCGAAGGTCGGCCAGCAGCTGATCAAGGGCCGCCTGCACTGGCTCGTCGACCACGGCGAAAAGGTCGTCGAGGCAGACGACGACTATGCGCTCTCGCTCTTCGAGTCGAAGACCGGAATCCTCTTGCGCCGGTTCGGCGGCCGCGTGCGCGGCGTGCGCAAGCTGGCCTTCAGCCCCGATGGGCGCCTGCTAGGGATGGCCCACGGCGGCTACCGCACTCCCTGCTCGCTGCAGATCTGGGACCTGGGCACGGCCCGCATCGGCTGGGCGATCAAGGGCGCCGAGAGCGGGAGATGCGACTCGATCGCCTTCACCCCCGACGGCAAGCAGGTGGCCTTCACCGTCTCGGCGTGGAGCGGCGCCAACCCCGCGCCGACGAAGGGCGTCCACCTCGCCGACCTCGCCACCGGCGAGCAGACGGTGCTGCTCCCCAACGAACTGGTGAGCCGGTTCGACTTCTCGCCCGACGGCAAATGGGTCGTGCTCGCGGCCTCGAACACCGACAAGGACCCGTACGACAGCACCGCCAGCGTCTTCGAGCGGACGTCGGGCGCGAAGGTGGCCTCGTTCCCGGGCAGCGGCGCGCAGTTCTCGCGCGACGGCAAAGAGATGCTGGTGGGCGACCGGCTCGGCAAACAGGAGGCGGTCATCGTGACCGTCGGCACCTGGAAGCCGGTGGGCAAGCCGTTCCCCTGGGGCGACGCGGTGGCGAGCCCCGACTTGTCGCTCTTCGCGCAGGGGCCGGATCGCATGCCGAACGGCTACCGCGACCTCTCGCTCCGCCGGCGCGACCAGGCAGGGAGGGTATTTGGCGCCTACCCCGGGATCGGCGAACAGCTCTACGCATTGGTGCTGCGGCCCGACGGCGCGCGGATCGCCACGGGCGGCCATACCTCCGGCGTGCTCATCGACGCCAAGACCTGGAAGCCGGTGCGCACGCTCGCCACCGAGCACCCGCTCGAGCTCCAGGCGATCGCCTATTCGCCGGACGGGGAGTGGCTGGCGACCGGCGGCCAGGAGGGCTCGGTGGTGTTGCGCGACGGCCTGACGGGCGCGCCGGTGGTGATGCTCTTTGCGCAAGAAGACTCCGAGGGCGTGGCGGTGCTGCCGAGCGGCGAATACCTGGCCAGCAAAGGCGCGCTCCGTGCCGTCGGCTTCCGCGTCGGCGCGCACGCCTATCCGTTCGAGCAGTTCGATCTCAGGTTCAACCGCCCCGACGCCGTGCTCAAAGCGCTCAAGCGCGCGCCCGAGCGGCTGATCGAGGCGGCGGCGCGGGCAAGGGTACAGCGACTGAAGCGGGCCGGGTTCACCGAGGAGATGCTGGGCGACGACTTTCATCTGCCCGAGGTGACGGTCGATCGCGGCGGCATTCCTGCTTCGACGGCGGCGAGCACGGCGACGTTGTCGATCACCGCGCGGGACACGCAGGCGACGCTCGACCGGCTCATCGTCACGGTGAATGACACGCCCTTCGACGGCCGCGTCGCGGGGCTCGACGTTCGTGCCGCCCAGAGCAAGACGCTGGCGCGCAAGGTGGAGGTGCCGATCTTGTCGGGCACAAACCGCATCCAGGTCTCGGTGTTGAATGCACAAGGCGTCGAGTCCCTGCGCGAGACCGTCGAGGTGCGCGGCGAGATGCCCGCGGTCCCCGGCAAGCTCTACGCATTGACCGTGGGTGTCTCGCAATACAAGACCGCGAGCTATAACCTGCGCTATGCCGCCAAGGACGCAGCCGACGTGGGCGCGCTCTTCTCCAAGGCGCCGCACTTCGCCTCGGCGCAGATCTCCGCGGTGCTCGACGGACAAGCGACGCGCGAGGGAATCCTCGAGGCAAAGAAGGCGCTCTTGGCCGCCGGCCCCAACGACGAGGTGCTGGTCTTCCTGGCCGGCCACGGCCTGCTCGATGAGCAGCTCGACTACTATTTCGCTACCGCCGACATCGATTTCGAGCACCCGGCGACGCGCGGGCTTTCCTATGGAGACCTGGAAGGGCTGCTCGACGGCGTCCGCGCGCGCCGCAAAATCCTGTTGATGGACACCTGCAACTCCGGCGAGCTCGACAAGGGAGAATTCGAGGTCGGGGCCGCCCCGGTCGTGTTGGCGAAGGCCGACCCGCGGGTGCAGGTGCGCGCGGTAGGGACGCGCGGCATCAAGAAGAAGCAGGCGCTCGGCCAGAATGACTTGTCGGCGCTGCTGGGCGATCTGTTTGCCGACACTCGGCGGGGCTCGGGCGCGGTGGCGATCTCGTCGGCGGGCGGCGCTGAGTTCGCGCTCGAGTCGGACGAGTGGAAGAACGGCGTCTTTACCTTTGCGCTCCTCGAGGGGCTCAAGTCGGGAGCGGCGGACAAGGACAAGGATGGGACGGTGACCGCATCCGAGCTGAGAGAGCGGGTGCAGACGCGGGTGCGGGAGCTGACGCAGGGCAGGCAATCGCCGACTTCACGCAGAGAGAACCTGGCGGTGGACTTCGCCGTCTATTGAGCCCCAATCGGGCCCCTTCCGGGCGTGCGCGCGCGCGGTTGACACCGTCCATACCGAGGTGTACTTTTTCACCCGGAGTGAATATCGGCTCGGTCGCCCCTGCCCTGCCGGAGGAAGCGTTTCTCCTCCGTCCCGCGCGCTGCTGGCAATTCCTGTTCTTACCCAAAGGAGGTCGCACCATGAAGCGAGCCCTGGCGTGTGTCGTCGGTGTGTTGGCGATGGGGATGTCCTTCTCCAAGCTCGACGGCCTCAGCGTCGCTCGCTCAGCGCGGGCCGACGACGACAGGAAGGACAGGGAGCGGCACGACAGGGACACCTGCGATCGCGACCACGGCGACGACGACGACGATGACGAAGGGCCCGACGCCTGCGCCGCGTTCCACGGCGAGCAGCACGGCCAGTGCGACGCATGGGTGGACCAGCACTGCAGCGCCCTCTCGCCGCTGCCCAGGAGCTGCGCGCACCACCTGGCCGAGTTCCAGGAGGATTGCACGGCGAGGTCCGCATGCCCGGCGGGCGTCGCGCTCGCCTGCGTCGACCTCCAGACCGACGCCAACAACTGCGGCTCCTGCGGCAATGTCTGCTCGGGCGCCTGCACCAATGGCGCGTGCGGCCCGCCTGCGTGCAATGCGCCCGGCACGTCCTCCTTCACCGACAACTTCAATCGCGCCGACGGCCCGCTCGGCAACCCCTACCTGACGCCGCTCTTCGCGACGGGCAGCAACGCGAGCATCGTGGCGCAACAGGCTTGCGCCGGCGATCACGGCGCCGCGCTGGTCCAGATCAACACGCCCGCGAACAGCGTGACGGTCGACTTCGACTGGACGGGCACCGCCGCCAACGCGCTCGAGAACCTGGCCGTGGCGGCCGACGAGTGCGGATCGATCGCCGTGGCCGCCGGCACCGACGGCGGGCAGACGCCGCCGAAGATGCAGATCCAGTTCATCGGCTCGTCGACCAAAGTCGAGGGAGACACCATCATCCCGGTTGTGCCGGGCTTGGCTTATCACCTGTCGGCGACCTTCGATCCCAATGGCAATGTCTCGGTCCAGCTCACCACGGGAACGACGCTGGTCGGGGCGCTGTCCACCAGCCTGGGAATGAGCATCGCCTATCACCAGGCGGGCGCCATCATCGGACGCGTCGCCGGCCAGGACACCTGCATCGACAACCTCTCGGTGCAGGTGCATTGAGGAGCTCGACCGGCGCCATCAGCGGGCCAATGCCTCGAGCTTGTCGACCAGATCGGGGGGAAAGACTCCGTGCTTGAGGCGAGTGCGTGTCTGCTTGTAGATCGCGTCCCACTTGCTCTTCTCGTCGGCTGACAGACTCACCACCTTCATCTTGCTCTTGATGCGGGCAAACGCCACGTCGTCCTCGCTGCGGATGCGCTTGGTCAGCGCGGCGGCGGCGATGCGGCCTGTATCGAGGACGATGGTGCGCTGATCCTCGGCCAGGCCCGCGAGGCGCTTGGCCGAGATCACCAGCGCGCCGATGGCCATCGCGCTCACGTCCGCATTGATGGTGTCGAGCATCGACGTCCACTTGAGTTGCTCGGCGCTGAGCGACGGGGCGTTGACGATGTTGATTGCTCCCGTGATGAGCTGCGGCAGCACCTCGGGCACGTTGAGCGGCACGGGAGTCACCCCGCCTATGACTTGGTAGAGAATCGGCTGCGAGTCGTCGTCGCGCCACAGATAGGGCTTCTTGCCTTTCACGTCGTCGGGCGTCTTCACCGCGAAGCCCCTCGACAGCAGATGCACGGCTCCCACGTCGCTCCAGCCGAGGATCGAGAAGCCGGCGTCCTTCGCCCCCTTCTCGAAGTCTTCCTTCATCGCGTCGCGCGCGGCGTCGAGCTTGTTCCAGGTGGTGAACAGCCCCGGCATCTGGAGCGCGAGGATGGGCTTGTAGATCTTGTCCAGGCCCACCGCCGAGACCACCGCCCCGTCGAGCTGGCCGGCCTTCATCTTGCCCACCATCGCGGCTTCGTCGGCCTGCCCGCCGTTGTAGAAGAACTGCAGCTGCACGGCGCCTCCGCTCTTCTGGGAGACCGCAGCGGCCCAGACCTTGAACACCTGGCCCCAGGGGCTGGCCGCGGGAGCCAGGGTGCCAATCTTGATGACCTGGCCCGCGTGCGCCGGCATGGCGCCGGATCCAACCAAGAGGAACAGGCCGGCCATCAGTGAAGTGAATTTCACCATCAGTGTTGTCTCCGTCAGGCAGCCCTATCACGATCGCCGACCTGCAGCCCTGGTCCGCGTGGGCAGCGTTCTCGGCTCAGAGAGGCCGCTGGAAGCGCACCGCGCCGGAGGCCGGATCCAGCCCGATCAATGAATCGCCCAGCACCACCACCAGGAGATCGCCGATCAGCCGCGCGCCGCGGACGTCATCGAGGCCGAGCGCGCGGCTCCACCCCAGCTGGCCGTCGCGATTGACGCTCGAGAGGACGAGCTGCTTGCCGGCAGAAGCCAACTCGACATGCGCCAGCACCAGTGTCTCCGGGTCGGCGATGACCACCGGCTTGAACTCGCCCCAGTCGGGATCGGCGAGGAAGCCCGCGTCGAGGTAGCTCTCATCGGGACGAGGCGTCTGCCTTGGAGGAGGGCCGTAGGGATCCCGGTCTGCAGCCATTGGATCAGTGAAGGTGATGATGACGCGCCGCTGGCTGGCCCCGCTGGCTTTCTCGAGGGTGAAGGTGCGCCCCGCCAGCTTCGCCCTGGTGATCAGCCCGCCGTGGCGCGCGAAGGTGACCGCGTGCGCCGGCAGGGAGAGGTTCCCCATGTGCATGGTGTCGGTGGCCCACTTCGCGAAGGCCTTCTGGTCGGACTTGTCGAAGGTCCTGGGCGGCTCGACCCGCGCGCTGAGGTCGGCGCCGATGCGGTAGAGGCGTTCGTCCTTGCCTCTCGCCAGAAGCGCGCCGTCGTCGAGGTCGACCATCGGCTTGAGGTCCGGTCCTCGACGTTCCTTCGACAGCCCCTGAACCAGCCCGGGGGCCAGGCCGTAAAGGCGCTTCTCGTCGGCCAGCACCGCCAGCGTGTCGAGGCTCCGCAGGCTCAGGCCGTCGTCGCCGGTCATGTCACAACACCACATCCGGCCTCCCGCGGCCGGGATGCAATCGAAGCACACGTCGCGCGTCCAGGCCGTGTCCCGAGCCCTCCAAGTGCTCCAGAGCCGCTCGCGGGCGAGCTCGGCGCCGGTGCGGGCATCGAGAACCCGCACCCGGGGCACCTGCCGCCGTCGATTGAAGGCGCTGGCCCTGTCGACGATCACCACCCTGCTCGAGTCGTTGGTGAAGTGGGCGTGCTCCGCGCGCCCCGGGCCTTTCGTTTCCCTCCACCAGTCGAGGTACACGAAGCCGCCGAAGAGGGCGACTGCGCCCAGCACGACTCCGATGATCGCCCTTCGCTCCATCGGTCAATCCTACCGCTGTCTCCGCCGCTCACGGGGGCTTGGTCTCGTGCCCGGTGGTGGCGACCTGGAAGTGCAGATGGTTCTGGTGGTCCGTTCGCAGGCCGGCGCTGCTGCCGTAGTCGGGCCCGATGGCGAAGCCCTGCGTCTGGCCCACGGTGGACGACGGCGCGTTCGGATCGCCGGCGGTGGCGTCGGTGACGCCGGTGGCCGGATCGTACTCGCCCGCGGGCGCGCCGGTGGCCGGGTCGTAGGCCAGCCGCTTCTGGCTGCGGTCCGACGAGTTCTTGGCCACGAACTCCTCGTAGAACGCCTCGAAGACCACGGCGGCGGCGCGGCGCTTGAGGAACGCGGCCTGCTCGGCGGCGTCCTTGCCGGTGGTCGGGTCGAGCGTCTTGTCGGCGGCCAGCCGGTACGACGCCGTGGGCGGGCCCGCGCCCTTGGGCACCGGCCGGTTTCCCCAGTCGATGAGGATGATGAGCTGGTATTCCTTGCCCGCCAGCACCGGGTCGCGCGGCAGGGGGTCCGGGAAGGTGCCCGCCACCGCGGTGAAGTCGATGGCACGGCCTTCGTCGTGGCAGTCGTTGGGCGTGCGGCCAAAGGTGAAGCCCGGGTGCCAGACGTTGGTGGCGCCGAACTCGCTGGCCAGGAACGACGAGACCCGCCACACCAGCACGATGCCGCGCGGGTCCATGTTGAGATCGTCGGCGAAGGCGCCGGTCTTCTCGTTCCAGGGAATGGTGGCCACGCGCTTCCAGAGGACGCTGCCGGCTCCCGGCGTCTTGACGGTCGGTGATATTTTTATTTTCTGCCCGACCAGGGGCGCGGTGACGGCGCAGGCGTCGTCGAACTGGATGATGGGCTTGGTGGTGATGTAGCCCTGCTGCGCGAGGTAGATGCACACGTTGACCGCGTCCGCGCGGGTGAGGTCGCGCACCGGCATGGTGAGCAGGAACCCCGGGGGCGTGAGGTTGGTCTGCATGCAGCGCGTCCAGCGCTCTTGCGGCGTGGTGTCGTCGGCGGCCTTGGGCGCGCTGACCAAGAGCTCGCGCACCGCCGCCTGCGCGCCCGGCTCCCCGCAGTGCGGATCGGGGACGTCCTCGGTGGCGCCCGCGCCGGACACCAGCGGCAGCGTCACCGAGTAGAGCGTGCCGGCGAGCTTCGCCGAGCCGGCAGCGGGCTCGCGCGAGTCGGACCAGAGCAGCCTGCCCAGCTGCGGAGCGCCGCCGGCCGCGCCCGGCTTGCACGAGAAGCGCAGCGTGCGCGTCTGGCCGGCGGCCAGCTGCAGCTCGGCGCCCAGCGGCGAGCCGTCGTCGGCGGTGAGCGTCACTGGAGTGCTCTGCAGCGCGTCTTCGCGGCCCTCGGCCCAGCTCTGCAATTGCAGGCGCACCTGCGCGTCACCGCCGGCCGGCAGGCTCAGGGTGGCGGCGGAGTTGCCGGGATTGGTGAGCCAGGCGATGCCGGCCAGCTCGCCGCCCGCGCTGCTGGTCAGGTCCCAGTCGAGCTGCGCGCCGCGCAGCGGGAAGCCGCGCAGCTCGGCCATCAGCGCATCGAGCTGCTGGAAGAACGGCACCAGCTGCGGCGGCTCGGAGCCGATGGCGGCGGCCCTGGTGACGGTGCCCGCCGCGTCCTTGACGCCGAGCAGCCGCAGGAGGCTGCCCACCGGCACCTGGCCGGGATCGCCCGCGGCCTTGACCTTCTCGCTCGCCAGCGTCTTGCCGAGCAGCGCGAGCTCGTCGGCGCGCAGCTGCCGCTCGAACACGCCCACGCCGTCGACGCCCGGCCAGCGCCCGTTGGAGTAGCTGCGCAGCCGCGCGCGGCCCGATGCGTCCACCGTCAGCCGGTCGGGCAGCACGCGGATCTGCGGGTCGTCCTGTCGCGCGTATTCGATCTCGATCATCGGTCTCTCAGAAATCGATCAGGTCGTACTTCTCGACGTGTTGGTTGAGCCACTCGACGAACCAGCGGTAGTGCCGCGCGTGGAAGACCAGGTTCTTGAGCATGTCGCTGTTGTCGGCGCTCATGATGTTGGGGTCGCCGATGCCGGGCGCGTTCTGCGGCTGGCCCACCGGCGGATCGTTCGGATCGTGCATGCCGTTGTCGTACTCGTCGTAGTTGCCGAAGAGGTGGCCACACTCATGCGCATATTCTGAGTATCGTAGCTCCGGTGGATGCTGCACCGGCGCCGTCGGCGGCAGGGCCGTCCGGCGGAAGGTGCTCGCCGGGTGGTACCAGGTCGACGAGAGCAGGCCCATGCCGGACGCGTTGGGCGTGGCGCCGAGCGGCGTCTGCTCCTTCACCGTCACGGTCGCGTGGGGGTCGGCCAGGTTGAAGTCCACCTGCAGCTTGAAGCGAAGCTTGCAGCAACCCCAGTCGGGATCGTCGGTGCAGGCCCGCCCGCGCTTGCAGTCGAGGCGGTGGAGGAAGCTGTTCTTGAAGCCGTTGTTCCACGCCGTCTCGATGCCCTGCTTGATGGCGGGGAGCTCGGAGTCGATGTTCTTTCCTTCCAGCTTGAGCCGCAGCGCTACCTTGAGCAGCCCGTCGGTGCGCTCGATGTCGTGCCGCTCGATCACCGGCGACAGCTCGCGCGGCAGATCGAAGGTGAGCAGGAAGATGGGGAACTCGAAATACCAGCGGTCGCGCCGCACCAGGTGATCGCGCTCGATCCGGTCCGGGCCCGCCGGGCTCTCGGGCAGCAGCTGCAGCTCGTTCTCGGAGTTGGAGACGGCGTCGATGGCCGGCACCGTCACGCGGAAGGCGAACGACTCCTTCCGCCAGTCGGGCCCCTGCGCCTGCGAGCGCCAGCTCTCCTCGAACTTGCCCTTCACGAAATTCTGCGCGTGCGTGAAGAGGACCTTGGCCGGCTGGAGCGGCACCAGGTGCTGCAGCTCGAGCGTGGCGGGCAGGTCGAGCGCCACGAATCCCGGCGTCCCCTGGGCCAGGTTGATGCCGCAGAACAGGCCCACGTCGTCGCCGCAGCGGGGCTTGGGCTGCAGGAAGCGGGGGTTCAAGACGACGCAAGTGGCATTGACCAGATCGGACGGGCCGGGCATCCCCAAGACGCGCACGCTCACGTCGGTGTCGCGAAGCTGGCCGCTGGCGAAGCGGCCCTCCAGCCAGAATTCCTTGGGCCCGCCCTTCAGATCGCCGGCCGTGAGGTGGAGGAAGCTCGGCTGCTCGGTGCCGCCCGTCTGCGCGTCGAAGATGGTCAGGCGATCGTTGGCGCGCTCGAAGAGGATCTGCTCCGCGTCGGCGATGGCCGGCACCGGCGCGTGCACCAGCACCTTGGCGCGCCCCGCGGGATTGAACTTGGCAACCACTTGGAGAAAGCGGCCGGCGTCGATCTTCTCCGCATCGGTCAGCTTCGCTGCAGCGCCGCCGCCGAAGACGTCGAGCTGCAGCTCGATGGCGGTGAGCTTCTGCACCGCCGGCGGCTTGAACTTGTTGGCGCCGGCGAAGAGCTGCAGCGAGAGCTCGACGTCGCCTTCGCTGCCGCTCTTCGCGCTCGCTTCGAGGAAGATGCGGAAGCCGTCCTTGCTGGAGAGCTTCGCGCCGGGGATCTTGTCGAGGGTGGCCTTGGCGCTGCCTGTGGCGGCCGCGAACGCCTGCACGTTGGGGCCGCTGATGGTGAGCGTGCCGGTGCCCTTGAACGGCGCGGTCGCCCGCAGCGTCGCCGGCAGCCGCCCCGGATCGGCGCCGCGCTTCTTCACTCCCAGCAAAGTCCCGGTGACGATCTGCGGCGCGGCCGCCGAGGCGGTCAACACCACCTTGGGCGTGGCCGTGACGCCCGTGTCGATGCGCTGCTTGGCCGGCGCCGGCGCCGTGTAGTCGTCGAGCGCGGCCGACAGGTCGTAGTCGTCGACCGGCACGTTGGTGATAGAAACATCACCAGGCGCGCCGGTGGGCCCGCCCCTGGTGCGGACGGCGTTCTTGAGCGTGACCTGCGCGCCCTCCAGCGCCGCTCCGTTCTCGTCCTGCACGTGCACGGTGGCCGCCCCGACCTGGAAGGCGAGCGCGATGGTGATCGACTGCTTCGACCCGCGCGCCAGCGTCACGTCCTGCTGCCCGGGCTGGAGGCCGTCCTTGCTGACCTGCACCGTGTAGTCGCCCGCTTCGATCGAGGCGAACGCGGCCACGCCGCCCGGCGCCTGCGTGTCTTGATCGGCCGGCGCCGCGGTCTTTCCCTTGGGCGCGAGGTGGACCTTGGCGCCGCTGACTTTTCCTTCGGGCGAGGTCACCGCCACGTCGAGCTTCGCCGGCAGCGCCGTGAGCTTGAGGGGCAGCGTGATCTTGTCGCCGGCCTTGATCGCCTGCGCCGCGGTGCCGTCGGCGAAGCCCTTGGCCTTGGCGGTGATGGTGAAGCTGCCCGAGGGCAATTTGGTGAAGGTGAACTTCCCGCCGCCCTGGTCCTGGCCCGCGGTGGTGTTGGCGGTGACCGAATCGGCGGGCAGCGCCGAGCCGTCCTTGGCGTCCTGCACCAGCACGGTGAGGTCGCCCGCATCGAGCTGTAATTTTACAGCTAGCGGATTGTTCCCCGGGTGGATGGTGACCGGCACGCTCTGGGCGACGAAGCCCGCCTTGGCCAACGCCAGCGTGAACGCGCCCGGCTTCTGCTTGGGAAAGGTGAACGTCCCGTCGGGCTTGGTGCTGCCCGGGATGGCGCCGGGGTCGAGCCTCAGCGTCACCGCGCCGGCCGCCGCGCCGTCCTGATCGGTGACCGTCACGTCCAAGTCGCCCGCCAGCGGCTTGAGCGTGAGCGTGGCCGAGCCCTGGCCGCCAGGCGGCACGGTGACGCCGGCGTCGGCGGCATCGAAATCCTTGGCGTCGGCGATCACCTTGTAGTCGCCGGGCACCAGCTCGTCGAAGGCGGCATCGCCGGCGGCGTCGCTGCTCGCGTCGAGCACCAGCGGCCCGCTGGCGTGCACCTCGGCGCCCTGCAGCCCCTTGCCGGTGTCGTCGAGCACTTTCACTCGCAGTGAACCCGGCGGCGCGTCGAGATCGACGTCGAGGATCCGCTGGTCGACCCACTTCTGGTACTCGGCGCAGCCGGCGAAGGGGCACCGCTTCTGGGGCTTGGGATCGATCTGCCCCTCGAAGAGGAAGACCTCGACGCGGCGGTTCTGCGCGTCGTTGTCCGGCGTGCTCGGCTCGGCGATGAGGTGGCGCAGGCCGCAGCCGTGGGTCTCCACCGGCGAGCCCGGCAGCAGCGAGGTGCCCTCGATCTGCATGTACGCTTCGACCAGCGACTGCTCCTGGGCGCGGCTGAGCGTGCCGGTGGGCGCCTCCAGCCGCGTGGACTGGAACTCCTTGATCGCCTTGGTCGTGTTCGCGTCCTTCGCGCCCAGGGTGAACGGGGGCTCGAGGAACTTCCGGTGGGTGCCCTGGTCGGCGTCGACCGCGCTGAGCATGTGCTGGTCTTCGCGCAGCCCCCACCGATCGGAGCTGGGCATGCCCGCGTACCACTTCATCCAGCCGGCCGCGTCGTCGAGCAGGAACGCCTTGATCGAATCGGCGCGCTCCTGCGAGAGGCCGCGGTTGTAGTCCACCGGGCCGTGGATGTCGGTGTGGCCGGTGATCAGCGCCACGATGCCCTCGAACGACTTGTACAATTTCACCAGCTGCTTGATGCCGATCATCGCCGTCGGCAGGAGGAACGTCTTGGCGGTCTCGAAGTGCATTCCGCGCATGCGGCAGCGGCGCACGCGCGAGGGCAACTCCACCACCGTCGACTTGCCGATGGGCACGTCGACGCCGCCCTGGACGAAGCGCGTGCGCGACGGATCGCTGGCGGGGCCGGCCGGCGCCACTTGCACGTCGGGCACGTCGAGGTGCGCGTTGCCGGTGGCGGTGATTCCTTCGCCCTTGAACTTTCCCTGATCGTCGGTGTGGCCGGCGCGCTTGTCGCCGCCGGGCAGCGTCAGCTCCACCTCGACCTTCTTCTGCGGGTCGCCCTTGACGTTGACGAGCTGCACCTCGACCTGGTCGGCCTGCACGGCGGCGGCCGGCGCGGCGCCGCTGCCGGTCCCTGCGCCTGCGCCGGTCCCTGCGCCGGTCCCTGCCCCGGCTCCCGCGCCGCTCGCGCCTGGTCCTCCGCTGCCGCCGGCCGGGGTGCCGTCTCTGGCGAGATCGCTGCCGCCGCCTCCACCCGCGCCGCCGCCGCCGCCCTCGCCGCCGTCGTGCGAATCGCTGTGCCGCTGCGCGGTGCCGGCTGCGATTGCCGCGGCCGCTTGAAGCGCGATGGCCAGCGCCCTCGAGGCCAGCGCCCCCAATCCGCCCGCGGCCCCGCCGCCGTCGTCGGCGAAGACGTCGGACGAGCCGTCGATGATACTTCCATCACCACCGCAGTGGGTCGTGGCGTCTGTGAGCCGCGCCAACGGCTTGCCGTTGACATAAACGGTGGACGAGCCCTCCTTGATCTTGAAGATGTTCGGCCCGCAGCAGGCCGCGTGCATTCCGAGGTCGTCTTTGCGCGCCGCGGGCAGGCCATTGATGGTGACGTCGCTCGAGCCCACGATCACCGGACCGGTCCCTGGATGCGGACACGCCGGACAGCCATGGGCGTCGCTGGAGACCTGGGCCTTGTCGCCCAGGCGCGATGCTGCCGGCATTCGAGCCTCCCCCGCCAGTCAGTCTAACAGGTGGACGGGGCGGCCCGGGTTTCTTCTCTGGTGGCGTTCGCGCAGCTGTGCGCACACTCCGCAGATGCTGCTCCCCATCGCCGCTGCCCTCCTCCTCGCCACCCCCATGACGCCGCAGACTCGCGCCGAGCTGATCAAGCTCCGAGAAGCGATCCGCGGCTGGGCCCCGCTCTGCAACGGCACGCTCTCGACCACGCCCGACTGCAACCAGTTCGACGCGCTCGAGTACGCCGGCATGTCCTGCGCCGCCGGCGAGACCGCGCGCTGCAACGACGTCAAGCTCAGCCAGGCCGCCGACGGCCGCTGGTGGCGAAACCCGACTGCGGCCCACAAGCCCGACGAGATCGACTCGTTCAGCCGCGACATGCTGATGGGCGTCTTCGACTACGCCCTGGTCACCAAGGACCACGCCGCCTTCGATCGCTACTACCACTGGCTGCGCGATCACGGCCGCAAGATGTGCCCGCACGCGTCCGACAACCGCTGCCACCTGCTGCCCGGCACCTGGGGAATCTTCGGCTGGGTGATGAAGGCGCTCGGCAGCAAGCGGCCGCTGCTCATCACCGTCGCCGCCGCCACCGTCGACGCCGATCTGCTCCTCGCCGCCGAGCCGCCCGCGGTGCAGAACTTCCAGCGCGAGCTGGTGGCGCACCACATTTTGGTGCGGCGCCTGCTCGGCCAGAACACCGGCGCCATGCGCGAAGCGGCGCGGCGGATCGCCAAGGCCCAGCCGCTCAATCCACTCTTCGTCTACCTGCACGACGGTCCCACCGAGGAGGCGGCGAAGCTGACGCAGGAGATCTGCAAGTCGACGCGCGGCTCGATGGCGAGCGACATCTTCTTCCAGCGCGGGCTCAAGCGCGACAGCAAGGGCGTCATCGTCGTCATCCGCGACTTCCACGACCCCGTGCCGCCGCCCGCGCGCGAATTGGCCAACGGCCACGACTGCCTGATCGTGATCGGCAATTTGTTGAAATAGCCGGCCTCGACTCCGGCACGGCCAAGACGGCCGCTGCGGCTCAGCTCAAGCCGAAGCACTCGCGCATCATCCGATCGATGAGCTGCCAGGGAAAGCAGGCAAAGCCGCGCGGCTCTTGCGCTGGTTGGGTTCGAATGCCCAACCTCGTGAGCCGCTTGGGATCGGGTTTCTTGCCCACGGGCTCGCCGAGCATGAAGGTGGAAGCCTGCGGTGTGCGCCTCTTGATGGGCAGGCGGCCGAGTTCCTGTCGATCAGGCACGGTGTCGCCGACCCAGTCGAGCAGTTCGCAGATGGCGTTGCGGCCGCCTTTGTCGACGTGATGCCCGATCACGCGGAACAGCACCAGGCGGCCCGACGAGAGCTTGAACGAGAGCAGCTCGCCGACCTCCCAGGCGTTGGCCGCGATGAAGACCTTCGGAACTTTCTTCGGAGCGGGCTGGGCCGCGGACAGCTGCTCGCGCAGCTTCGCCAGCGCGGTCCGCCGTCCAGCGAGCTGCTTCGGATCAGCACGCCAGCGGTGCAGGTCCTGCTCGGAATCCAGGATGCCCAGCGCCCTGGCCTTCACCGCGCCATCGAGCCGGCCCAGCTGCCAGAGCGTCGCCGCCAGGGACAGCCAGAACACCGACTGCTCGTCGTCGTCGTTGATCGAGGAGCGGTACTCCGCCGAGAGCAGCGCGACGACCTCGCCGGCGTCGCGCCCATCGCCGAGGTGGCGCCGGCATCCGGCCCGGATGTCCGCGGCCAGGTCATCCGAAAACAGCGCTACCCCCCAAGCACCCATGGCGTCATTGGTATCCTCTCTCGAGGCGGCAGACAATCATTTGACGAGGGACTCGAGCTTCTCGTCGATGGGCCGGCGGCCGGCAGTCCGTCGCGGGCCGCGCTGTACTGCGAACCGAAGCAGTGACGACCAAGCGAGCCATGCGAATGGTGATCGGCCTCGCGTGACAAGCAACATGGCCCAGGTACCCAGCCGGCGCGACGGCGCGCTGCCACGTGAGATGCGCCTGTGTATCCAAGACGGGCGATGGTGTTGAACGGAACCCAAGCGTAGCCGGCGATCTGGGAGCTGCTCGGGGAGCACCCAGTCCCAGAAGGGCAGCACGAGCCGTTGCCGCAGGTCACCGGCGCAGAGGGGCTCGAACAGCTCCCGCCCGAGTTGAAGCCCGAGCCCGAGATGAAAGTCCCGCCGGTGCAAACCTGCGCGCCGGCCGAGAGCGGAATGCATTCGTGTTGGTTCACTTCGCTGATCGAGTGCAGTTTGCTCGTGTCACGCCCGGCGGTAAAGACGATCGCGTAGCCGGTGGCGACGGCGCCTCCCTGGTTGCGAGCCTCGAAGAGGTGCTCATCGACAGACGCTCGCGAGCGAGCGCAATGTCCTCTTCGCGGAGTGGAACGCCGGCTTCTACCCCTTCTTCGAGCAAGGCGAATTGCTCCACTACAGCTTCACCAACGACTCGTTCGCGCGCGGCCTCACCGTGCTCGCGCCGGGCGACTTTCGCGAGGCTCGCCTGCGGCGCGCGGACTTCGTCATGCGACGCATCGGAAGGCAGCCCGACCCTTCGCTCGGCGATGCGTTGGGAGGTCCGCTGCGCGAGTACCTGCTTCGCCGCTGGACGAACTAAGCGCGGCTCCAAGAAAGCTCGCCTCGTCAGGCATCGGCCACGACCTTCCACCCGGGAGGGTAGACGTCGCTCCCGATGGCGGCGGCAGGCTTTTAATCTACCGCGGAGGTTGGCGCAGGATTACTTGGGCGGCGCCTTCTTGGTCGAGGCTTTCTTGGTCGAGGCTTTTTTGGTCGAGGCTTTCTTGGTCGAGGCTTTCTTGGTCGAGGCTTTCTTGGCCGGCGCCTTCCTCGCGCTGGCAGGGTGGCGCCACCGGGCCAGGGTCTGCGTGACCCAGGTATTGACCGCGTTAGGCACCCCGAAGTAGGCGCTGTGCGAGCTGAGGCTGGATTGGCAGGAGACCACCCCGACCACCCGGCCGTTGCAGATCAGCGGGCCGCCCGAGTCGCCCTCGGCCGGCAGGGCGGCCTGCGCGCCGTGGACGATGTTGCCCTCCGGCGGCCCGCTCGGCCGGCTCAGCGCGGTGATCCAGCGGCTCGAGGAGGTGATGGTGACGAGGCCGGTGCGCTTGCGGGTGGCGCTCTCGGTGCCGCCCTCGTGGTGCTGTCCGAAGCCGACCACGCTGCAGTTCCCGCTCCTCGGCGGCGTGCCCCGCTGCAGCGGCGTGATGCCGGTGACCGGCTGCGCCAGCTTCACCAGCGCGACGTCGCCGGCGGCGAAGGAGCTCGGGCACGCGTGCTCCGCGGTGCTGGGATGCCAGCCCGGGTTCTGCGCGAAGTCGGCCACTGCCGGCGTCTGCGAGCGGGCGTCGACCGGCCGGCCGGTGGCGCGATCGATTCCGCTGCCGGTGTAGATCCCCTGCGGCGTGGCGCGGGTGGCGGCGAGCCGGTTGGCGCAGTGGGCGGCGGTCAGCACCACGTCCGGCGCGATCAGCGTGCCGGTGCAGACGTGGTTCGCCCCCGCGCGCTGGGACATGATCAACACCACCGCCGGGTGGCCCGAGTCGAGCTGACCTCCCTCGAGCGCGGCGGCGGGCAGCGCGGCCATGAGCGCGATCGACAGCAGGCGGAGGAGAGCGGCGTTCGGTTGGGTCGTCGTCATCGCGTCCATCGCTTTCGATTCACTCGGTCGGGGGAGACTTCTCGGCGGGCGCCTTCTTCGCGGGCGCCTTCTTTGCGGACGCCTTCTTTGCGGGCGCCTTCTTCGCGGGCGCCTTCTTCGCGGGTGCCTTCTTCGCGGGCGCCTTCTTTGCGGGCGCCTTCTTCGCGGGCGGAGGCCTCTTCGCCGATTTCTTTGCCGACGTGGACTTCTTCGCCGGCGCGGTCGACTTGTTTGCGACCGGTTGCGCCGGCCCGCCGCTGCCGCTCTTCTTGACCGCGGCGCTCGGCTTGGCCGGCTTGCCCGCGGGCTTCTTGGCCTTGCTCGTTCCGGCCTTCTTGGTGCTCGCTCCGCCGGCATCACAGCGGCCCGTCCTGGGAGCCGAGGCGAGCAGCGCCGCCGTCCAGACCTGCCCGACGTCGCGGTGCGCGGTCCAGCCGTGCTGCGAGCAGTGGCAGCCCCACCACCGCGCGGCGTTGGCGCCTCCGCACTCGGTGCGCGCCTGCGATCCGTGGCTCACGATCAGCTCTTTGTAGGCGCTGGCACCCATCGACTTGCAGCGGAAGTAGGCCTCCGTCCGGCAGGCTGTCTTGCCGCTGCACTCGTTGCCCACGGCGCGCGCGGTCCAGAAGTTGTGCATCAGCATCGCCACGTTGTCGGGCGTGTTCGGGAGCGCGCCCAGGTGGTTCAGCGCCCAGCTGTGCGCCGCGCGCAGGTTGACGTCGCCCATGGCCGGGTCGCCGTTGATCAAGAGCGAGATGGCCCGGGCGGGATCGAGCAGGCGCACGGCGACGTCGGGCGCAACCGCCGGCGGCGTGGCGATGAGGGTGCTGCCCGCCCCGGTGCAGTGGTGCAGGTTGGCGGTCTGCTGGCCGAGGCCGAGGCCATGGCTGAACCGCCAGTCGAGCCCCAGATCGCGCCTGCTCGGATCGGCGTGGTGCCGGTTGCTGTGCGCGCCGTCGTCGTTGGAGCCGCCGGTGTACGGCTGGCCGCTGTACTTCCGGTGCGACGACTGGAGCGTCGGGCGGCAGTTGCCGGCGTCCTCGTCGTGGCCGACGATGGTCGCGTCGCCGCCCGACTCCTGCGCCACCATCGAGTACACCGCGCAAGCCTCGAGGCCCGCCGGACCCAGCGCGCGCTCCAGGTTGTCCATCATCTGCCGGCGGAGCTGGACAGAGCTCAACGGCTGCGCGCCCGAGAGCGACGGCGCGAGGACCAGGGCGGCCAGCGCGGCGAGGCCGACCCGCGTCATTCCTTGCCTTCAGTCGGGGGCGCCTTCCTGGCCGGCGCCTTCTTCGCGGCATGCGCCTTCTTCGACGGCGCCTTGGTGGCGGGCTTCTTCGCCGGGGGCGACTTCCTGGCCGGGGCCTTCTTCACCGCCGGCGCTTTCTTCGCGGGCGCCTTCTTGGCCGCGCTGGAAGCGCTCGCCATGCGGTGCAGCGTGTCGGCGACGAATTGCCGCTCGTGGGAGTGCGATTCGTAATCGCCGATGCGGTCGACTACGGCCGCCGGCATGGTGCAGGTGGCATTCGCCTCGCAGGAGCCGTCGCGCCTGGCGTTCAAGAAGGTGCCCACGATGCGCCCGCCGCAGAGGAGCGGCCCGCCAGAGTCGCCCGGGCCGGGGATCGAGGGGATGCCAGGCCTCGGGATCCGGTTGTCCCAGCGGACGTGGATCTTGCCCTGCGGGTCGGCGGAGACCACGCGGACGCTGCCGTGGAACTTGTGCGGCGGGGGCACCGACCCGTGGGTGCCGTAGCCGATCGCTTCGCAGACCTGGCCGGCGTGCACCGTCCCACCGAGGGGCAGAAAGGCGATTCCGCGAATCGGCGGGTCGATGCGCACCAGCGCCACGTCGTGGAGGGTGCCCTCCTGGCAGCGAGTGGCGCTCGACGCGTAGCGCGGCTCCTGCACGATCTCGACGGCGTGGTGATTGCCCGGAATGCCCGACCCGCCGAACAGCACCCATGCGTGAGAGCGCGAAGCTCGACGAAGGCTTCAATGCCGGCCGGGCCGCCAACCGGCGGGTCGAGATCGCCGTTCTGGGCCAGACAAAGACGTTCGGCGAGACGCTGGCCGGCTTGGGGAGCAACATCATGGAGGCCTTCAGCAAGGGGTTCAATGACCTGCGCCAGGGCAGTTCTCTCGTTTCGAGCAAGCTCGACAACGCGCGAATCCAGCAAATTCTCATCGGCAGCTGGTACCCGACCTTGGCCGAGCAAAACAGCATGGAGAACAACAAGATGATCCTGGACTTCCTGGGCAAGGAGATCGCCCAGGCGACGGCGCTCGGGCTCGATGTATCGGTGGCGGCGAAGTACCTGGACCGGGCGAACTCTGCGGTGACCGACAATCGGTACTACGCCTTCAAGTTGCTCAGGGACACGTATATGGAGCTGAGTCGCCATATCTATGCTTGCGACCTGCCCACCGACTGCGGCGGCGACGGCGCGACCTGCACAGCGCACGAGTGCAATTCGTCGGCCGCCACTGTCGGGGTGGGGGTCAAGGAGGTCGGAAGAACCCCCTAGACGCCGGCGCGACGAGAAGCCCGCCAGTGCAGAAGGCCCCAGCCGTGCACGTCGCGGCTGGGGTTTCGTCGTTTCAGCGCCTCGCGCCCTTCGCGCACTTCTCCAGGATGAAGCCTGCGAGCTGGAAGGTCGGGGCGGTCGCCAGCGCCCGCTCCGCGCGCATCGCGCAGCGGTCGAGGCGCCCGCGCGCGAGCCAATCAGTCGCTACCATCAATTGCAGCCGGGGATTACCCGGCGATAGTTGCGCCCCGAGCTCGCGCGCCTCGATGGTAGTGCCGTCGGCGAGCACTCCCGCCAAGGCTTGAGTACCAAGGTAAGCGCCCAGCGCGAGCCCGAAGGCGGCCATCATTGCGCCGGTGAATCGAGGATGACTGAGACTCAGCCTGCGCCCGACAAGGCCAGGCGCGAGCACGCCCGCCGCCAGGAACGCGAGCTGCGCGGTCGCGGCCACCTGCAGCGGGCAATCGAACAGCGTCAATGGCAGGAGCGCCGCGAACAGGCCGAGCAACGCCGCCGCGCGCAGCCCCTCTTCCAAAGTAGAGTGGGAAACAAGAGCGGCTCGCAGGAGGACCAGCACGGTCGCCGCGAGCAACGCGACTCCAAGGAGGCCACGCTCGGCGGTCAGTCCCAACCAGTCGCTGGTCGCGCGGGGCGGCGTCTGTCACAGCGCCATTGGCTGCAGCGTGGCGTCGCCCTCGGGCGCATAGCGGGCGTACTCGATGGTCCAGCCGCCGGGGCCCACGCCGAGCAGCGGATGCGCCGCGATCATCGACAGCGTGGTGCGGTATTGCTGCAGCCGGCCGGCACCCGAGCCGGACTTGAGATCCGCCAGCGATCCAAGCGTCTCCGCGAACGGGTGCGCGGATCTCCACGCCAGGCGATTGGGTACCAAGACGGCCAGCGCGGCGCCGGCGGCCAGCGCGAGGCCAGCCGCGGCGAATCGCGGGCGCGCCACGCCGGCCCGCACCGCCATCGCGGCGAATGCGACCGAGGCGAGCGCCGCGCCGATCCAGGCCGTGCGGCAGCGGGTGAGCACCAGCGCCGCGACCACCAGCACGACGCCGCCCGACCAGAGCAGGCGGCGCGGTGACAAGAGCAACCCGCGCAGGAGCAGCGGCAGCGCCAGCGCCAGCAGGTGGGCCGCGAAGTTGCGGTGCCCGAGCAGGCCGCCGGGCGATCTGGTGCCGACCGAGAGGTGCACCACGCCGTGCGCTTCGAGCAGCACGCTGGCCGCCAGCAGCACCGCCGCCGCGCAGGCCGTGGTCAGGAGCGCCTCGCCGCCACCCTCGCGCGCGACGCCCCGCGCGGCGGTGAACGTAGCCGCTGCGCCCGCGCACAGAGCGCACCCTCGCAGGCCGATCCAGCCGCTCCCGCCGAGCGCCGCGGAGAGCACGGCCAAGGCGACGGCGCCCCACAAGAGCGCGTCGGCCAGGTCCAGCATGCGCGGCGCGCTGCGCTCCCGGAGCCACGCGGCGAGCGCAATCAGGCCCGTCAGCGCCAGCACCGCCTCCTTTGGATAGTCGAATCCCTCCAGCGCCAGCGCCGGCGTGGCGACGAGCAGCGCGACGCAGCCGAGCGAGCCGGCTTGCAGCGCGAGGCGGGCGGCGCGCGCGCCTTTCAACGGCGCCCCACCATCTGCAGCTCGCGAGTGAGGCCGCAGCCCGACGCGAGCACGTCGTCCCACGAGGGCGACGGCTGGCCCGCTCCGGAAGCAGGCGGCATCGCCTCGCCCAGCGAGCGCCCCGAGGCCAGCCCCTGCGCCAAGAGCGCCGCGCGCAGGCCGGCGCGCTCCAGCTCGTCCTCGCCGATGAGCCCCGACTGGAAGAGCTGCACCAGCACCCGGCGCTGCACGGTGGCCACGCGAACCAGATTCTTGCCGGCGAGCTGCGCGCGCGGCGCGGCGATCATCCCGGCCAGCAGCGCCGCCTCGAACGCGTCGAGGCTGGCAGCGGGCTTGCCCAGCCAGCGCGAGGCAGCCGCGCGCGCGCCCCACACGCCGTCACCCCATTCGATGCTGCCGAGGTAGAGCTCGAGGATCCGACGCTTGCCCAGGCTCTCCAGCCGGCGCGCGATAAGCACCTCGCGGAGCTTGCGCCACGCGGTGCGCTCGGCGGAGAGGAAGAGGTTGCGCGCGAGCTGCTGGGTGATGGTGCTGCCTCCCGCGACCCGCCGGCCGGCGAACAGCGCGCGGGCGGCGTCGTCCAGGCTTTGCCAAAGATAGCCGCGGTGCTCGAAGAAGTAGCGGTCCTCGGCCTTGACCACCGCGCAGCCGAGGAGCGGCGACAGCTCGGCGAGCGCAGGCGTCGGGAGACGCGGACCTCCTCCCGGCAGCGAGCGCGCCTCGGCGTCCAGGCGCATGCTGCTGGTGCGGTCGGGCGCGGAGGTCCGCAGCCACTCCACGTCGGGGAGCGAGAGCCAGAGCGCGAGCGGAGCAATCACCGCCGCCACTCCCGCGGCAATCACGAGCGCGCGAATCGCACGCCGCCCCCGGCTCGCTCGCGGCCGCGCCGCCTGCGCTCCGGAGAGCTCGGTCCCGAGGGTCACGCGCGCATTGTAGGCTGTCGGGGCACGCGGCGTTGGTGTAAAAAGATACATGGCCAAGGCGCGGAGCCGGACAGTCCGCGCCTTGGTGGCGCTCCTGCTGGCGGCGGCACTGACCGGTGGGTTGCGATTCGCCTGGCGAGCTTCGCGGGCCGCGGACTCCGCGCGACAACGCGCGCGGCTGCTGGAAGCGCTGCTGGTGGACGACCCGGCGCCGCTCGGCCTCTTTCCCGACGGGCGGTCGGCGCTGCTCCTGTCGGGGCGCGGCGGTCGCTTCCGGCTGCTGCACCGCGAGCTCGCCGGCGGCGCCACGCGCGTGCTCGATGATTCCGCAGACCCGCAGCATGGCGCGGCGCTGCGCCCCGACGGGCGGACGCTGGCGTTCAAGATCGATCGGCTCGCCGCAGACGGTTTCGATCTCTACGCGCTCGAGGTGGCGACCGGCGCGCGAAGCCGCTTGCTGGGCGTCGATGGCGCCAGCGCGGGGGCCTTGCACTGGAGCCCGGACGGCACGCGCCTCGCGTTCGTCTTTCGCGCCGGCGGAGGTCCGCGAACCCTGGTCGTGCTGGACGTCGCCCGTCATGTCGCGCGCGCGCTGCTAGAGGGCGTCTCGCGCTACGCGGGACTGGCCTGGTCGGCCGATGGTGCGCGCATCGCCACGGCGACTGAAGCCGAGCCTGGCAGCGTGGCCGTCGTGCCGCTCGACGGCGGGGCCGCGTCGTCGCTGCCGCTGGTGCCCGGCGGCGTGGTCGAGTCGCTGGCCTGGTCGCCCGACGGCGCGTCGATCGCTGCGGCGGCCCGTGCACGCGGCGCGGAATACTCGGCGCTCCACCTGGCCGACGTCACCGGCGGCCGCCGGCGGCTGATCGCGGCGCCGGCCGCCGACGTAGGGTCGCCGCGCTTTTTGCCCTCGGGCGACGCATTGGTCTATCGCCGCGCGCTGGACGGCGAGGCTACGCTCCGCCGCGTCCGCCTCGACGGCGGAGAGGACGCGCCGTTCGGTCCCAGTGGCGGGAGCGTCTCGCTGACCCGCTTCTCGACCGACGGTACGCGCGCCTTCGCGACCTATGCCGGACGCACGCAGCCCAAGACCGCCCTCGCGATCGACCTGCGCGATGGCCGCGCGACGGTGCTCGTTCCTGGGCCACCGGCTTCGGCCGTGACAGGCGTGGCGGCCGAGGCACTGGCGCTGCCTGCCCCCGATGGCCTCCTGATTCCGACCTACGCCTGGCGCGCGCCTCGGCTGGCCGGGCGCGAACCGGCCGCCGCGATCTTCCTGCACGGCGGGCCGCATGGGCAGCGCGGCCCGCTCTGGTTCGGCCAGATCGATCTGCTGCTGCGCGAAGGCATCGACGTAATCGCGCCGAACTATCGCGGGTCGGCGGGCCATGGCGCCGCCTTCGAGGCCCGCTTCGGCGAGCGCGGCGAGGTGGACGACGTGCTGGCCGCGGTGGCCTACGCCCGCGGAGCGCTCGGGGTTCCGCCAGGCCGCGTGGCGCTGGTGGGCTTCAGCTACGGATCGCAGCTCGCGCTGGAGGCAGCAGCCCGCGCGCCCGGCGACGTCGGCGCGGTGATGCTCGTCGGCGTGACCGACTCACGGCCTCGTCCAGCCTCGCCGCCGCCTCGGATGCCGGCGCAGATCGTCGCCTATCACGGCGCCTTCGATCCGCTCTCCGCGGCGGCGGCGCGAGCAGCGGTCGACGCGCGTCTATCGCTTGCGGCCCGCTCGGCGCTGCGGTTCGAGCTGCTCGATGCCGAGCCGCATTCCTTCGTGCACCCGGAGTCGTGGGTTCGCGTCTACCAAGACCTCACCTCGTTCTGGGCGGCCACCCGATGAAGCGCGGCCTCAACCCCGCCGGCAAGCTCGCGCGCGTGCGGGAGCGAGGCTGGTCCGCGCTCATCTATCGGGCCAGCTCGAGGTTCGGAAACGTCTGGGAAGCGACGCCCGCCCGATGAGTCCGCGTTGCGCCGGGGCACCTCTCCTCCTGCTGGTGCTATCGGCCTGCCAGGCTGGTCGCGACGCTCGCGATCCGGCGCCAGGCCAGACTTGCCTCTCCTTGTTGGAGGCGAGGGGCATCGCGTATGACCCGGTATTGGACACCCGGATGGAGCATCCAACAGGCCATCCGGAGATCGATTGCGCGATCCCCGAACAGATCCTGCTCCGGCCCGTTCTGCACCAGGTGTTCTTCCGCCTGTCGGGCGATCCGGCTCCCAGGCATTTCCGGACCTCGTGCGCGATGGCGCTCCGCCTCGACGAGATGGCTGCCCTGCTGGCGCGGCAAGGCATCCTCGAGGTGGTGCACGCCGGAAGCTACAACTGCCGCGCCGTGGCGGAGACCAGCGCGCTCAGCCTGCACGCGACCGCGATGGCCTTCGACGTCCTGGGGGTAATGACCAGATCGGGAGAGGGCTATTCGGTGCTTCGCGATTGGAGCGGGAGCTCGGAGGGCTCGCTTTGGCTGCACCGCTTCGCCGAGCAACTCTATGAAGAGCGGCTCTTCAACGTGGTGCTCACGCCCGAACAGGACGCCGCCCATCGCAGCCATCTCCACCTGGACTTGACTCCGGGGGCCCATTACCTGAGCCGGAAGCGCGGGTGGGTGCTTCCTCTGTTCGCCTCGGCTGGCGCGCTGGCATTGCTAGCAATGATTGCGTTGCTGCGGAAAAAGCGGCGCGCGGGCGCGAAGTAATCAGCGCCTCTGCGCCTTCTCCAATTTGTGGGCGGCTCTCTCGGCGTCGAGCCCGCACTCGGTGGAGAGGGCGCGCGCCCAGGTCAACGGCGCTTTCTTCACCGCTGCGATCGGCGGCGACGCGGCTGCGCGCGCCTGGTCGAAAGGGACGCCCGACTGCAGAGCTCCGAAGAGCCGCTGCGCCCTGCGGGCCGACTCGAGCTCTTCGCCGGCGTCGATCAGCCCGGCAAGGAAGAGGTAATGCAGCGTCCGCAATTGCCACCCATAGGCGCGCAGGCCGTTGGGGCCGGCGAGCGAGCGGCGCGGCGAAGGGACCAGCCCAGCGAGGAAGCTGGCGTCGAACGCGTCCAGCTCCGCGGGCGGCTTCTGGTGGTAATACGCGCTCGCGTCGCCGATGCCCCAGACGCCATCGCCCCATTCGATCACGTTCAGGTAGAGCTCCAGGATGCGGCGCTTGGTCAGCGCGCGCTCCAGCGCCCACGCCAGGAACGCCTCGCGCAGCTTGCGCAGCCAGCTTCGCTTCGGGCTCAAATAGAGATTGCGCGCCAGCTCCTGGGTGATGCTGCTGGCGCCGGCCCGCGAGCTGGACCGCAAGGTCAGCCAGATCTCGCGCCAATCGAATCCGGAGTGGCGGAAGAAGAGATCGTCCTCGCCTTTGATCAACGCGCAGCCAACATAGGCAGAGATCTGATCGAGGTTGGTCCAATGCACCGAATAAGTATCGGCCGGAATGCCTTTCTCCCTGGCCGCCGCTTCCATGAAGCTGGTCCGCGCAGGGTTCTTGTTCGCAAGCTCGACCACCGAAGGCTGCGCGATCAGGAGCGCTGCCAGCGAGCAGAGCACCCCCAGGCAGGCGGCGGCGAGGGCGACGCCTGCCCGTTTGATCACGCGTCTCATGCGAGGGTATCCGTCGCCAAACCGTCCCACGATCGCCGGCTGGTTGTACAGTTCGGCGCGCCACCCGCTTGGGGGAGGTGGTCGAAGCGGGAACAACTTCATCGGGGACGTCGACGACCTTCGCATCTACAGTGGCGCCTTGTCTCACCTGGATCGTGCCGCGCTGTACTACGAACCCAAGCACTGACGACCAAGAGAGCTCCCGGTCCGCCTCGCGCACCAGGAGGCCCGTCCATGTTGCCGAGCGCCACCGCGCCGGCAGTCCCTACCAATGTGGAGTAGCCTTCGCTCGAGCCTATGACGCCGCCGACTGGACCCGCCGCAGAACAAGCGCTTCGGCTCGCGCGCGCGGCCTGGCCGGAGCTGAAGGTCGAGGAGGCCGCCTTCCTCGAGCGGTTGGAGCAGCCGGGCGCCAGGCCAGAGCATGCCGCCGAGCTGTACCTCGCCGTCGCCTGCTCGCAGGGCAACCGCAAGGCGTTGGCGCTGCTCGATGCGCAGCTCCTCTCCCACGTGGCGAGCTACGTCTCGCGCATCGACGCGTCGCCCGCCTTCGCCGACGAAGTGCGCCAGGCCCTGCGCGAGCGGCTTCTCCTGGGCGCAGGCAGGCCCATGCCGCTCATCGCCGAGTACAAGGGATCGGGTCCGCTGGCGGCGTGGCTGCGGGTCGCCGCGGTCCGCACCGCGCTCAACTTGCGGGTGGCCTCGACCCGCCGGCAGCCGCCGCGCGAGGACGTCGCCGAAAAGGCCGCCGCGCGAGATCCGGAGAGCCAGATCGTCAAGGAGATCTCGCGGCGGCAGTTCGAGGCGGCCTTGCGAGTGGCGCTGGCGGCGCTCTCGGTCGACGAACGAAACGTGCTGCGCCTCCACCTCAATGAACGGCTGTCGATCGACAAGATCGCCGCGCTCCACGGCGTCCACCGCGCCACCGCGGCGCGCTGGCTGCAGAGCGCGCGCGCGTCGATCTTCGAAGGCACTCGCCGCTGCCTGCGCGAACGGCTCAAGCTCACGGCGAGCGAGTTGGACAGCCTCACCGAGCTGGTGCGGAGCCAGCTCGACGTCAGCCTGCAATCGCGCCTGGCCAGCTCCCGCGGCTAGACGCGGCCGGGTTCGGCCTTACCTCCGCGGGAAGAACCGCGGCAGCGCCCACCACGCCCACAGCGGGACCATGTCGTTGTGGAAGTCATCGATGGTCGTCTTGTAGCCGCCGGCCGCCGTCCAGGCCGCGTGATAGCCATCGATCTTCGCGGTGTTGATCTTGACGGTCATCCGCAGCGGTGAGGCACGGTCGTTGTCGTAGCAATCCTCGGCCATGCTGCCCGGGTCTTCGTGGCCGACGAAGCCTGAGGTCTTGTGGTGGGTCGCGCCCATGCCGATCCCGAACGCTTTGTTCGACCCCGGCAGATCGCCGCCCGATACCCATCCGCCGCCGAGCTTGTGCAGCGCATAGATGGCCGTCGTCTTGTTGTTGCCGAGCTCCTTCAGATAGCGAGCGCTGGTGCCGCGGATCTCTGTATCGGTGATACCGAAGACCTTGAGCTTGTGGCCACCGAACATCGCTTGCGCCTCGGCGATCTTGTCGAGTCCATGGCCGGGATATCCGCCGCCGGCGCTATGCCCGACCACCGCCACCTGATCGAGATCGATCTGCACGCCGGAGGCCTGCACCGTCTGGATCACCGCGTCTATCAAAGCCTTCAAATCAAGCTTTGCCCACGGCTGGTGTTGAGTTGGCGCGGGCGCGCCGCCATTGGTGGGGGCGACGATCACCAGCGGCGTCACCAGGCCGTCGTCGATCATCTTCTGCGCCAGCTTGCCGACGTGGACCATCCACTTCTTGTCGGGATAGGCAGGCGGATACCGCTCGTCGAGGGCCGGGTGCGCCCAGACGTAGGGCCCGCGGTTCGAGCCGTGGAGGAAGATGACCAGCGGGCGCGGGCCCAGGCCGGGGCAATCCGGGTGCGCCCAGACCTTCGCTTCCTCGCCCTGGTATTTGAAGGTCGCGCCGAACTCAAAGAGCGGCCCGGTCCCTTTCTTGGCGGCGCCGTGGGGCGCGAGATGCGGAGCGGGGGCGGCGCTCGCCGCCAATGCCAGCGAGAGAGTGAAGAGCGTGAGTCTGGTGATCATTGGTTTGCTTCCTTTAGTGGTGCGAGTTGAGGTAATCGCGCAGCTGCAGCAGCCCGTCGATCAACACCTTGTCGCAAGCCGCCAGGCCCTGCGGCACCGGAATGAACCCATCGACGACCTGCCAGCTGCCCCCGCAGAGCTTCCAGGGCGAGGGGTGGCTCTGCACGAATTGCCGGAGGCTGGCCACCAGCGCGTCGGGGTGCCCGCTCTGCTGGAAGCTGGCCGGCATCACCCGCGACGGCGGGGGCAGCTTGGCGAGCAGGTCGGCTGCTTTCTGGTAGTTCTCGAAGCTCGCTTGCACGCCCCAGGTGTGGCTGGTGAGGCTCTGGATGAACTGCAGCGGATGACCATCCAGGAGCGCGAGGTTGGCGTTTGGATTGGCCGCGGAGGCCGAGAAGCTGAGCCCGAGCCCCCCGACGCCCTCGCTCGCGGCGTAGGTGACGGTGGTGTTTGCGGGAACGCCCCCGCAGTGCCGGCGCACCTCGCCCAGCGCGACCGCGGCGTCGGTCGTCAGCTGCCAGCCGGGACACACCAGCTTCACGGTGACCGTCAGTCCGTGGTTCAGCTTGATTTCGCCGCCGCCGATCAGCCGGCCAAGCTGGCTCTTCTTGAGCGCGTCGTCGATCGCCTTGACGCTCCCGCTGGCGGTGGCGCCGATCGAGAAGGTGCCGGTGAGCGTCTTGCCATCATTCTTGAAACCTCCACACCACTGCTCGGCAGCCTGGATGTTTCCGGTCTTCTTGTCGCCGGCCTTTCCCGATTCGCCCACGCAGATGCTGCCGCCGGCGCTGACCAAACCGTGGGCGGCGAGCCACGCCGAGGAGATGCCGAAGCCGAATTTACGCTCGGCCCACTGGGCGCCGATGGGCGTCAATAGCTCGCGCAGGAAGCCGTCGACGCCCAGGCCCGCGGCCAGCCCCATCCAGGTGCCGAGGTCGGTGACCGACCCGGCCACCACGAAGTTCTGCTTCACCTTGACGACGGTCTGGGCGGACGCATTCTTGTCGGCGACTCCGCCGCCCACCGCCTTCGCGAGATAGATCTTCGCCTCGAGGTGATCGCCGGTGCGCGAGACGGTTCCGCCCATCTTCCAGCTGGCGGTCACTCCGATGCCGTCGATGTCGACGGTGAAGCCCGGGCCGAAAGCCGGGATGTCCCGGTGGCCGCCGTCGGGCACCGCCTTGCGGATGGCCTCGGCGATCTTGTCCTTGCAGGCCTGCGTGCCCTGCTCGCACGCCTTGGCCAGGACGAGCGCGTCCTTGCCTGCGGTCGCGACGGCGTTCCCCACCGCGCGCGCCTTGGTGAGCGCGTCATTCATGAGTTGCCTTCCGGCGGCGATGGCGGCCTCGCAGGCCTTCACCGCCTGCGCCTCCCCGGCGTTGGGATCGGGAAGCTGGATGTGCAATTTGTTCAGCGCTGCTTTTCCTGCCGGCGTCTGGATGAGCGGGCCGACGCCCGGCAACGCCGCCTGCGCGGTCCACTCGGCGGTGACGGTCTCGATCTTGACCTGGCACTGGAGGAACTTGATGAAAGGGGGCGCGATCTCTTGCCCGATCGCTTTGATGTGGTTGATCGCGGCGTCGACCGCGGCCTTCGCGAGCGCAGTCTCGAGCTTCAGCGCAGCTCCCTGGCAGCGAAGCAGCAAGTCGCCCTCGCCTGCGGAGACGTTGACATAGTCCTTGGCCACCGACTTGAACCAATCAAACGCGGCCTTGTTGTCCGGCGTGATGGCGTCGTGCCCGAACGTCTCGATCCGGCCCACCAGTCCCTGGCCTTGGTGCAGGCAGTCCTCGATGGCCGCGGCGACTCCCGACGACGTGGTGGGCGGCGGAGGCGGAGTGCAGCTGGTGGCCACGTCCTGGGCCTTCGCCAGCCCCGTCCTCATGCTGTCGAAGAGGCTGGTCGGAGTGTCGAGGCCCGCGCGCGAAGCCGCGTAGCAGGCCTTGAGATCATCGGAGAGCGCGCTGGCGAGCGGCGCAAACGCATCGGCCGCGGACGGGCAGGTCTTGACCACGACATCGAGCAGCGAGGTGAGCCGGTGGTGGGCCTGCCAGCAGAGGTGCTTGTCGAGGCTGACCTTGGCCGGGTTCGCGGGCGGCGCGCGCTTGCCGACAGCGTGCGACGCGGCCACCTTCGCCTGCGCCAGCGCGGCCTCGGCCCGGCCGATCCAGCGCGGGACCTTGCCGCTCTTGATCCACGGATCATCCGTGCCGGAGCCGTTGACCGCAGCCACCACTTCCTGGCAGGCCGCGGTGGGATCGTCGATGCCGGAGCCCTTCACCAGCGCGGCGAAGCTCAGCGTCGATGGATCGTTGTTGGTGGCGAGCGCATTGGCCTGGCCGATGAGCGCTTGGCAATAGGCGCCGGCCTTCGCCATTCCGCTCCTCGGATTGCGAGGGTCCGCACCGAGGCCGGGCTTCTGCACGCCGGGCAAGGTCGAGCCCGGGTGCTTCACCATCTGCGCCGAGAGCTTTGCAGCAGCCAGCGCAGCTTCGGCGGCCGCGACGCGGTGGGGAACGTCGCCCGGGAACCCCTTGTCCATCCATTGCGCGTCGTCGAGGCCGACCGACTGTTGGACATAGTTGCACTGGTAGTTCACGTTGAATGCGTCCGGATAGGCCTTCGCCTCCTGCTCCAGCTGCTGGCAGTGCACCCAGGCCTGGCGGATCCGCTCTCCAGCGTGGGCGGTGTTGGCCGCCAGCGCGGCAGCGAGGACAATCGTGGTCGCAGCAGGGACGATCGCGCGCATCTGGGTGCTCCTCGCCGGTGGGCGGATGTTGATGATCGGGGGTTACCGAAAACCCCACACCGGGATGACAACGGGCACCGGGAACAAGTCGCACGAAGGCCGCCGCCTCAGCGCGTGAGCCGGGCAACCTTGCGGACCACGAGGAGATCGCCGGCGGCGCCGGCTTCCTTCTCCAGGGAAGCGAGGAGCTCGCGCGCGCCGGGCTTGCGTGCCTTGAGCATCGCTTCGCCGAGCGCGAGACGGATCTCGCGGGAAAGATTGACCCAGCCGCCGGCCGTCGACTGTTCTTCGAGAGCAGCGAGCTCGCGCGCGGCGGCCTCGCGCGCAGCGGGGAGCGCCGCCTGCAACGCCAGCTTGCCCGCTGCGATCGCGACGACCATGAGCGTGTGCGCGCCTCTGTCCTTCGCTGCTGCCAGGCGCGCGCCGTCGATCGCTTTGGTCGCCTCGCGGTGCCGACCACGCGCCCACAGCGCTTCGCCGAGCACCGCCAGGGCGGTGGCTTCTCGCGCCGCCGAGCCCTGGCCGCGGGCCGCATCGACCGCCGCCTGGGCGGCCTTCTCTGCCTCCGCGAAGCTCCCTTTCTCGAGCAGCAGCGTGGCGCGGTTATGCCAGAGCGACGATTGCATCGAGCGCTCGGAGGTGGCCGCCCAGAGCTTCTCGACCGCATCGCACGCCGCTGCCGCGGCAACCAGGTCATCGGCGTGCTGCAGGAGCTGGCAGAGGTTGAGCAGCGCGGCCGACTCGAGGCGGCGATCGTCGTTGGCATGCGCCGCGGCGCGAGCCTCCTCGAGCCCGCGGCGCGCCGCCGCCACCTGCCCCGTCTCGGCGTCGAGCAGCGCCGCGTTCAGCGTGGTCATGACGGTGAAGGACGAATCGCGCACCTCCCGGGCCAGCGCGGAGGCGGCGAGGTAGAGCGCGTGGGCGCGCCCGCGATCCGCGGCTTGCGCGGCATTGGTCGCGAGATTGTTGGTGGCCGCCATTTCGCCATAGCGGTTGCCCACGCTCCGATACATCTCGAGGGCGCGCTCGAGCAAAGGCCTGGCATGCGCCGCGTCCCGGCGATCGCCATAGACGGTGGCCTCGTCATTGAGCGCGCTCGCCTCCAGATTGCGGTCGCCCAGCGCCCGGGCCGCGGCCTGCACCAGCGAGTACTGCGCGATGGATTCGTCCTGCCTCCCCAGACGCGCCAGCGCCCAGCCGAGCTTCTTGCGATTGTTGGCTGCCAGCAGGCGCGCGCCGCGACGCTCGGCCTCCAGCGCGCCCCGCTCGGCAGCGATGCGCGAGTGCTCGAAGTCGGCGTCGGATTCGGCGCAGACCGATTCGGCGAAGTCGATCCGCGGATCTCCTGGATCGGCCACCGCTCTCTTGCGCAGGGACGCGATGGTCGCCAGGCACTCCTTGCCTCGATGCGCCCGCGCCTCCACCGAGGCGAGGCTGAGCGCGTAATCGGTGCGCAGTGGATAGAAGGTGACGAGCGCGCGGCCGACCTCGATGCCGCGGTCCCATTCGGACGCCAGCTCGCGGGCGGTGAGCTCGACGGCCAGCTGGTCCTCGCGCTCGAGCTGGTCGGCCAGCTCGGAGGCCCGGCGCGCCTCGGTGCCGGCATCGCGCCGATAG
Organism: Myxococcales bacterium; assembly: GCA_038231075.1. Classification (GTDB taxonomy): domain Bacteria; phylum Myxococcota; class Myxococcia; order Myxococcales; family 40CM-4-68-19; genus JBBRMA01. Next base: position 35,939 of record JBBRMA010000042.1, read on the forward strand.
CCAAGCTGATACAGGACGCGCGCCAGCAGCAGGTGGGAATGCGCGTGCAGCGGCTCGAGGCGCACGGCTTCTTCGGCGTGCTTGCGCGCCTCCACGAGATCACCGGCGCGAAAGCGCAGGAGCGCGCGAGCATAGGACCGCGCTGCGTCCGAGCCCGAGGGCAGCGAGACCTGCGCGGTGTCGCGCTCGCGCGGGGAGAGCGTCGGCATGCCGAGCTCCGCGCGCAGACGCGTGCCGGCGCGGCTGGCCAGCTCGAACAGCGCGCCTTCGCGGCCGCTCTCCTTTGCCGAAGCCAGCACCCGGCCGGTCGCCGAATCGATCAGGTGCAGCTCGATCTGCAGCGCGCCGCCGGCCCGCGCCAGGTATCCGCCGCTGACCACGTAGTCGGCGCGCAGGTTGTCGCGAACGCGGCCCAGCACGGCGGGCGGCGGCTCCTCGACGGCGGCCAGCTGCAGCTCGCGGTGCATGCGCGCCACTTCGTCGCCGGGCACGATTCGCGGGCCGCCCGCGGCGTGAAGCTCCGCCGACACCAGCTCGCCGATCGCCGTCGACAGCCACGCCGACTCCGCCGCGCCGCTGCGGTTCTTCAGCTCGAGCATGGCCATCAGCTTCTGCGCCGGCCTCTCGATCGGCACCCGCGCGACCCGGGAGCCAAAGGCGAAGGCCAGGCCGATCGCCGCCACCAGCGCGGCCGCGAGCGCGCCAAGGCGGAGCAGCCGGCGGCGATCCTTGTCGAGGACTTTCAGCAGCTCGTGCAGCGACGGCCACCGCTCCTCTGGATTTGCCTTCAGCCCCCGCAGCACCGCCTGCTGCAGCCAGGCCGGCACGCGCGTGCCCGGCGGCGCCGCCGCGATGGCTTGCCGCTCGATGGCCTGGTGGAGCTCGGCCGCCGTCTCTCCCGCGAAAGGCCGCAGGCCGTGCAACGCCTCGAAGAGCGCGACGCAGAAGCTGAACACGTCGGCGCGCGCGTCGGCCGGCTTGCCCGCGTGCTGCTCGGGAGCCATGTACGCGGGGGTCCCGATCACCACCCCGGTCCTGGTCATGGTGGTCGGCAGCGCGGCTGCTGGCGGGCCGCCGGAGCGCAGCGCCTCCCAATCCTTGGAGCGCGCCAGCCCGAAGTCGCCGACGAAGACGTGGTCGTCGCCATCGATCAGCACGTTCTCCGGCTTGAAGTCGCGGTGCACGATGCCGGCGGCGTGGGCGGCTTGCAGTCCGCGTCCGGCGCCGAGGAAGACGGCGAGCACCTCGCGCACGCTGCGGCGGCGCTCGCGCAACCACTCGCGCAGCGTGCGGCCCTCGACCAGCTCCATCGCGAAATAGAGGGTGTCGCCCTCCACGCCCGCGTCGAAGACGCCGACCACGTTGGGATGCGACAGGCGCGCCATCGCCCGCGCCTCGCGGAGCAGCCGTTCGCGCGCCCCGGGATCGGCGCCCGCCCGCGCGCGCAGGATCTTGAGCGCCACGCTGCGGTCGAGCTGCGTATCGCGCGCGGCCCACACCTCGCCCATCGCGCCCTCGCCGAGCAGGCGTTCCAAGCGATAGCGGCCCACCTCCGGCGAAACTGCCCCGAGCCCGTGCCGCGGCTCTCCGCTACCACCGCCGAGCGTGTCCTTGGGATTGGAGGCGGTCGAGCGCATCACCTCCGCGACCAACGAGCGGCAGCTCTCACAGGTGTCGAGGTGATCGCGCTCGGCGGGCGTGGCGTGGAGGCCCTGCTGCGCCACCCCGACGACCCGGCTTTCGCTGAGGCAGCCCATTGCGGCAATGTAGGGGAGCCCTCGCCTCGAGTACATGACGCCGCCGACAAACAGGCGCTTGCCTATCTCGACGTCTCACCGATCATCTGGACGGTCTGGTCACCGAACACGGCCGACGTTGCCAAGCAGCCAGGGCCCTTCAGCGAGATCGTGTTGGCCGCGGATGGACAGCCGTGGGCGTTGGGCAAGAGCGGAACTGCCATCTACTTGCTCGACACAGTCATCAAGTAAGCCTGCCGGTTCTCCAAAGCGGGATGGCACATCGCACCCAATAGACACGACCCGGCGGCCGCACCGACGATTCCCTGCACGGACATCCAAGGAGCCTCCATGACGCTCGCGCCTCGCTTCCGATCGGGCCTGGTCCTCGCCGTTGCAGGAGCGCTCTCCGGCGCGGGTTGCGGCGGAGGCGGAAGCGCTGCGGGCGGCTTCGACGCCGAGACGGAGAGCGGGCTCACCATCTGCCCGGCCGGGCCCACCGTCGAGGGGCTCGACGTCTCGGTCTACCAAGGGACGGTCGATTGGACGGCGGTGAAGAACGCCGGCAAGTCCTTCGCCATCGCCCGCGTCAGCGACGGGCTCAACCACCCCGATACCCGGTTCGCGGCCAACTGGTCCGGTATCAAAGCGGTGGGAATGGTGCGCGGCGTCTATCAATACTTCGAGCCCGCGCAGGACCCGGTGGCCCAGGCGAATCTATTGTTGCAGCAGACCGGCGCGCTGGGCGCGGGCGATCTGGCGCCGGTGATCGACGTGGAGACGATGGGCGGCTTGTCGGCCAGCGCGGTGAACGCAGCCGTCAGCCAGTGGATCGCCACCATCGCCTCCGCCACCGGCCGGCGGCCCATCGTCTATAGCTCGCCCTCGTTCTGGAGTGGCCTGGGCAATCCCACGGTGGCCGCCGATCTCTGGATCGCCAACTGGGGCGTGAGCTGCCCCTCGGTGCCTGGCGCCTGGAGCAACTGGCGGCTGTGGCAATACAGCTCGACCGGCACCGTGGCGGGGATCTCGGGCTCCATCGACGTCGATCGCTTCAACGGCACCCTGGCCGATCTGCAGGCGTACGCGGGCGGCAGCGGAACGCCTCCTCCGCCCGGCGCGCTCGCCAACGGCGACTTCGAGAAGGGCACGCTCGCGGGCTGGACCAGCGCCGGCACCACCGCCGTCGTGGCCAGCCCCGTACACGCCGGCGCCTGGGCCGCGCGCGTCGGCAGCACCAGCCCCTCGCTGGACAGCTCGATCGCGCAGACGTTCGCGGCGCCCGCGGGCTCGTCGCAACTCTCGTTCTGGTTCAACGTGGCGTGCGGCGGCCTGGTGGCTTACGACTGGGCCAGCGCCACCATCCGGGACAACGTCACCGGCGTCACCACCACGCTGCTCGCGCACACCTGCGCCAACGCCGGCTGGAAGCAGGTGACGTTCGACCTGACCGCCAGCGCCGGCCACTCGATGACGCTGACGCTCGCCAGCCACGACGACAACTATCCGGGCGACCCGACCTATACATTGTATGACGACGTGATCATCAGCGGCGGCGCGCCTCCGCCCGGCGGGATCACCAACGGCGGCTTCGAGACCGGCAGCTTGAGCGGCTGGACCGCCTCCGGCGCCTCGACCAGCACCACCACCGTGGCGCACGCCGGCACCTACGGCGCGCTGCTCGGCTCGACCGCTCCCACCAACGGCGACTCCACCATCGCGCAGACCTTCACCGTGCCGGCGGGAAAATCGGTAGTCGGCTTCTATTACGCCAACAAATGCACCGATACCGTCACCTACGATTGGTTCAAGGCGACGCTCAATGACCTGACCGCGTGGACCTCGGCTACCATCGTCGCGCCGGTGTGCGCCGCCGCCTATCAATGGACCAGCGCCGCAGCCCCGGTCACAGCCGGCCATCGCTATACGCTGAGCTTGACCAATCACGACGACAACTATGCGGGCGACGCGACGTACACGTTGGTCGATGACGTGAAGCTCAATTAGCAACTCTACTCCAAGGCCTGCGACGGCGGGCTCATGAGCGGCCGCATGGAACGATGATGAGCGATGGCTTCGCCTCGCCACCGCTCACGTGCGCCGGCCCGGGGCAGCCCCGATGGCGCTCTGCTACACTCCGATGATGGCAAATGCTCCCTCGCCGAGAGCCGCAGGGGCTCGCGCCTTTGCCTCCGACCTGCCGTCCAGCACCGAGGAGCCGCTGGTGCCCGATTACGGGGGCGCCTGCGTCTGCAACGTCGTCCCCGGCTTGCTGCGCACGCTCGAGACCGACTGGCTTCCCCGGGACGTGCTTCAGGCCCCGACGCGGATGCTGCTCGTGCTCGACGGCCTGGGCTGGGAGCAACTCCAGCCGCGCCAGGCCGTGGCGCCGACGCTGCACGCGATGCAGGGACGCGCAATCTCGACCATCGCGCCCTCGACCACGGCAGCGGCGTTGACCTCGATCAGCACCGGCCGGCCGCCGGCCCAGCATGGCCTGCTGGGCTACCAGCTTCGGCTCGGCGACGAGACGCTCGACGTCTTGCGCTGGACGGTGAACGGGGCAGATGCGCGGGAGCGGTTCGTGCCGTCGCGGATCCAGGGCCTGCCGGCCTTCGGAGGTACGCGTCCGCCGGTCATCACCAAGTCCGAGCTCGAAGGCTCGGGCTTCACCCAGGCGCACCTGGCAGGCGCCGAGATGCTGGGTTATCGCGTGCCGAGCAGCATCGCCGTGACCGCAGGCAGGATGGCGCGCGCAGGGCGGCCCTTCATCTATGCCTATTACGACGGCATCGACCGGATCGCCCACCAGCGCGCGCTCGACCAATACTACGATGCCGAGCTGGCGACGGTGGACCGGATGGTGGCCGACGTGCTGCGCGCCTTGCCGAGCGGGGCGGCCTTGGTGATCACCGCCGACCACGGACACGTCGACGTGGGCGATCAGGTCTACCCGCTGGCGGAAGCGGTGCAGCGCCACGCCCGGATCCATTCGGGAGAGGCGCGCTTCCTCTGGCTCCACGCCAAGCCGGGGCAGGCCCGCGAGTTGGAGGCGGCCTCCCTCGCGTGCCATGGCGAGCAGGCTTGGGTGGTGTCGAGAGAGCGCATCCAGGACGAGGCCTGGTTTGGCCCGGGGATGTCGGCCGAAATTGCGGACCGCTGCGGCGACGTGGCGCTGGTGGCCCGGGGTCGGAACGCGGTGCTCGTCCCGGGCGGATCGGGCTCTCCCAAGCTGGGCCGCCACGGCTCGTTGACGCCGGCCGAGATGCGGGTCCCGCTGCTCTGGGCCATCGCCTGAGGAGCTGATCGATTAGGGCGGCGGCCCGCGACCGGGGCCGCCGCCGACCTACTACGACGCGATCAATGCGGGTGGATGCGCTCGATATCGTTGCCAGCGCCGTTGATCCGGACGCACCGCTCATTGCTGGCGCCGTCGAAATACGGCTCGAGGCAGCCCAGCACCTGCTGGACCGTCCCGTGGTAGCCACCGAGCTTCAGATTGGTGACCTCGCCGGGCGTGAACAGCGTGGTCGTAGTCTTATGGAGTGGCGCTGACCAATCCGACGTGGCAGTGAAGCTATCGTACCGGATCGAGTTGTTGGCAGCTTGACCATCCGCGGCGCGCTGTACCACGTCGAGCGTGCCGGTGACGTAGACGCCTTTGAGCGTGTCCTTGATCGGCTTGAAGGGACTGGTGTCGGCATTCCCGTTGATCGTGTGCTTGGCACGGAAGACAGGATGGCCACCATGCACCAGCCCTGCCGTCGCGTGCAGGGCGCCGTCCTGGGCCTGATCCGCGGGTACATTGCCGGCGACCAGGTATCCATCAAGCCCGTCTTCTACTTCCATCACCAGGCCGCCCGCCGCGTGCCACCGGTTGGCGATGAGCCTGGCGGTAGTGATGTGCTCCGTTTCGAGCGCGTGGATGACTTCATCGATGGTGTAAGCGCGCAAGTATTCCAGCGGGCCCATCTGCCAATTGACGCGAACATGCATGTGCAGCGTGCTCGTCTTATAGCCGGTCGGATAGTGGAAATACATTTGGACGGTGTCTTTGTCTGCGGTCGGGTCTACGTCGTAGACCGCCTTGAGCCAGGCCAGGGTTTCCGCCTTCAAGAGCTTCAGCCAGGCCACGTGAGCCGCCGTGAGGTCGACCATGGTCGTCAGATAGGCGGCGTCATGCCTGGCTTGGTTGATGGCGACGGCCGTTCTCGCCACTCCTGCGAGCCCGGCCCATTTGTAGTACCCGATGAGCACCAGCCCGGCGCTGCCACACTTGGCTGCCTTCGAGCTGTCCTCGTTCTGGAATTTGACGAGATCGAAGGTATTGTGACCCGGGTTCACTCCCCAGCTCCACCCGGCTGGGTGCGCACCGACATTGACACCGGGCAGGTGCGTGCTTTGCCTGTAGTTGGCCCGCAAGCGGAAATCATACGTGGCTCTGTAGGCCTCGTTGTTCGGATCGTGGAACCGCTCAAGGAAGACGGGCTCCTTTACCCAGTTGTGATAAACGGCGGTGTTCTGCGCGGTAATGGCCGTAGCGAGGTTGTCGGCCGTGATGTTGGCATTCGGCACCGAGAATTTCCAGATGTTGATGTTCTCGGTGAACGCGTGGTCGGTCTTGAAGCTCCAATCGCGCGGCGGCGCGGGGCAGGCTTTCGCCTGCGCTTCAGACGCCGCACAGAGCAGCAGAACCGCCGTCGCGCCGGCCAGGTGCAGCGGCCGCCGACGGGCCACCCACGGTTTGGTCCAGTCTTCGGGTTTTGAAGCGTACGGGTGGGGCGTGCCTGCAGTCATGGCTTCCCTCCTGCTTGTTTGAAGGTTCCGAACAATCTTGCCGACGGTATCAGCGGGGGGGCGGCCAATCAAGGCATCCCACGCACGTCTGGTCGCACCACGCCAATAAGGACGCGGGCGCCTGTACCATTACTTGCGAGAATGGATTGGCGATTATGCACTTGACAAACATGGCGCTCTGAGGCAGAATCAAGAGCATGAAGACCGCAATCCAGACCGAGCAGCCCGCCGACCTGACCCTGATGGCGATTGCCCAGCGGTTCAACACCGAGGAGACGGCGCGCGCCTATCTTGAGTCCGTGCGCTGGCCGAGCGGCCCCTTCTGCCCGCACTGCGGCAACGCTGACCCCGCGCGCGTCTCCAAGATCGAGCGCAACGCGGCTGCAAAGGTGCGGCCCGGTCTGCACTGCTGCCTTGAGTGCCACAAGCAATTTACCGTGACCGTCGGGACTATCTTTGAAGACTCGCACGTCCCTTTGCATAAGTGGCTTATCGCCTTCTACATGATGTGCGCGAGCAAGACTCAGATCTCCGCGCTCCAGCTCCAGCGCCACCTTGAGCTGGGCTCCTACCGTACCGCTTGGTTCATGTGCCACCGCATCCGCTTTGCTATGGCGGAGGAGTCCTTCGATACCAAGCTGACCGGCACCGTTGAGGCCGACGAAGCCTATATCGGTGGAAAGCGGCGCGGGAAGGGACGCGGGTACACCGGCAACAAGACTGCCGTTCGTCTCTCTTATTGAGCGCGGAGGCCCCGTGCGGTCAACCGTCGTCGGTAAGGACAAGGTGAGCGGCGCGACCGTTAGCGCCCTGCTGGCGACGCACGTCGAACCCACTGCCGCGCTCAACACCGATGAATCGCCACTCTACACGACGCCCGGCAAGTCGTTCGCCGCTCACGACACCGTGAATCACCGCAACGAAGAGTACGTGCGCCGTGACTTGGTTACCGGCCGCGTTGCTACTACCAACACCGCGGAAGGTTTCTTTGGTAACTCGAAGCGCTCGCTAGACGGCACTCACCATCAGGTCAGCGGCAAGCACCTCGGGCTCTACATGGCCGAGCTTGATTACAAGTACAACACTCGCAAGGTGAGCGACGGCTCGCGCACTGTGACCGGCATTGCCAAGGTCGAGGGCAAGCGCCTCACGTTGCGCCCAATGAAGACGACCGCGAAGCCGGGCCAGCGGCTTTAGGTCTCTCTGGCTTTAGTGCGAGGCCTTGAGTGAAGCCATCTCTCCAACGGCCGCCTTCCAGTCTGCAACGTTGATCACTCTCCCGACCGATTCGAGCTTCGCCACTGCATTCCTTACCTCTAAGTCTCCAATGCGCGTGGCGTCTACGTTTACGACCGTCGCGCATTGGTCTCGCTTGAGTGTCTTTGCCTCCACCATGCGGTGTAACATCCACATCGGATGGTGAATGTTCTTTAGTAGTGTGTTCCCTTTAGTCCACAGCGGAACTTTTTGAAAGATCCTTTTAAGAGAGCCGTTCTTATAGGCAAACGAAAACTCAAACCTCTCGGTCAGACTCCCCACCGTGCAGTTGGTCGCGTAATTCTTGATCAGGTGTGGGTCGTTGGCTAGATCCGACTGCTCGAACAACTGTTCGCATAATCCGTCTAGGCCAACGTCTTTTGCATCGTCTTCTGTTACAGTGTCTTCCTGCTTGTCGACCAGAAGTCCAAACAGATAGTCTGTGAGACGTAGCACACCATCTGAATCTGGTTCGTCTAGCAGGAAGCCGGCCTCCGCTAGTAAGAACTTACCCGCGCCAGTGCCTGCTAGTGTTTGCAGGTAAGCTGCGTCGGTCTTGGCAACGGTGTTCCCGTCTCGGGTCTTTATGAACGACCGCTTCATCTCTTCACGCCAATATTGAATCCACCCCCTATAGGCGTCTAAGTCTCGTATAAACGACGGGGCTCGACGGCCGTCCACTACTCCGGGCGCATCCGCCTTCTCCCCGATGAATCTAGCCTCCAACGCGTCGGGAGACCAGACGATGACGCCGATGTTGTGCGGCTCAAACCTGCGCAGGTCTGGTACGTACTTAGCCAATAGGTAGCGAGGAGGTGTCATGAGAATAGCCCCCATGTCTCGATGGACTTAAACTCAGCCCTGTTCTGTTTGAGGAGTCTCCCAATCTGTTCTTTTCGCCTGCGTAAGAAGATCTCCGCGGCGCGCGATTCGTCGAGAGTAACTGAGTCAACTACCGAGGAGCATATTTCGTGGAGAAGGAATCTAGGAATAGACCTAATCCTATCGCACCACTCCCCGAAGCAGCGGGCATCGTGAATTGCATCTAGTAGGCAGTGCCTGTGGCCGCTAGTTAACTCGCCGCCCGTTATCGCTAGTCTGCCCGTCATAGACTTAAGTCGATGGATACCCTGACCTGCCACTGTTCCAAACAAGGCGTGACCATGATCGAACACGCTCATCTGAGCTGGCTTGGGCACGAAAGCGACAGAAAAATTTCCAGCGTGACGATCTCGATTCGCCACCAGAATATCGAAGAGAAGTAGCCCGGCCGACTCAAACGGCAGCTCGTCCACACAACGCTGCACATTGACCGGTGGTAGGTTGTCTCCGGTTAGGTTGAAGTCTAGAGAGCAAAACCAGGTCTGAGCGATCTGCACCTCGGGCGAGGCCAGAATGCCTGAAGCAGGAACGGGTAGGCGTAGGTAACGAGCCAGTTCTGCGCAGATATATTCGTTTGCTACACAGTACGGCACTGCTTGGTTGTCGTACTTGGCGTAACCCTCAAGGTTGACGACATAGGTGTCGGTGGAGCCAAGATCAAGCTGTCGCGCGACGCTAACGATGCGGAATTTTTGTGCACGCATTTCGCCTGTCCCTCGCCCCCCTGCCGCCATGAGCAGGGTCGAGAGCACTAAAACGCGCGTCGCTGCTGCCGTCAAAATTCCGTCCATAGTGTAAGCCTACAGTGGGGAACGCACGTTCAGTTATACGCTTGATTGCGCCTGTTGGCGAGCAGTCGTAGTCTCCCGAGTATGGCGAAGGCAACAGAAAGTGCCGCTGCGCTGTCTCCCGCAGAGGCCGAGCGTCGATTCGAGCAGGCGATCCGACGCGCGCTCGCCACCACGCTCCAGCACCACGCGCCCAAGAGCAAGCCTGCGCCGAAGTCGAAGGGCGGGAAGAGAACACGATGACGGATGATCCCAGCCGATTCACCCCAGAGGAGGTCCCGAGAGAGGTCGCCAAGGTTGAGACCTCTCTCGCTGGCGGGGTGAAGGCGGGCCTGTTCACAGCAGATCAGGCAAAAGAACTGGCGACGGGGCATCGTCGATTGCGTCAACAGCGGGTCCCCTGCGCAGTTGGCCGCGCTCAGGTCTCTGCCCAATCCGATCGAGCTGGCGCTCGGTGCGCTTCTGGAGAAGGTAGCGGGCGGCAAGAAGTTAAGGCCGCCGTCCTAAGCCTGCTGTTTGTGAAGTGCGTAATCGCCAATGGATTCACCGATATCATGGCCGTGCAGGCGGGCGGGCCATTCCCGCGGCGAGGGGTGGTTCTATCGCGGCTGATCGCGCTCGGCCGACGCCGCAGTCGGTCTCAAGTCACTCGCCCTTGAATTGCGCCGGCCGCCGCTCGACGAAAGCCGAGAACGCCTCGCCTAGATCCTGCGAGGCGAGAAAGGCCGAGTTCCACACCGCCACGAAGCGCTCGCCGTCGGCGGCGCTCTTGTCCTCACAATAGTTCATCACCTGCTTGATTCCCTGCACCACCAGCGGCGGGTTCTTGGCGATCTGGCCGGCCATCGCCCGCGCCGCTTCCAGCAGGGCGTCGCGGGTCGGGTGCACGTCGTTGCAGAGGCCGATGCGCTGCGCGCGCGCGGCGTCGAGGTCGTTGCCGGTGAAAGCCAGCTCACGCGCGAGGCCGGCGCCGATGATGCGCGGCAAGCGCTGCAGGCTGCCCATGTCGGCGACGATGGCCAGCTTCACCTCGCGCACCGAGAAGCGCGCGTCGGCGCTCGCCAGCCGGATATCGCAGGCCGAGATCAAGTCGACGCCGGCCCCGATGCACCAGCCGCTGACCGCAGCGATCACCGGCTTGCGGCACCAAGCCACGCGGTCGTTGGCCTGCTGCATGTCGAGGATGAGGTCGTGCAGCTTGGTTCGCGCGGCTGCCATCGCGTCGCCGGCGAGCAGCGGTCCGAGGTCGGCCATCATCGCCTTCAGATCGAGCCCGAAGCAGAAGTTGTCGCCCTCGCCGCGGATGATGATCGCCCGCACCGCTTCGTCGCGATCGAGCGCCGCGAACAGCCGCGGCAGCTCGGTCCAGGTGGCGGGGCCCATCGCGTTTCCCTTGCCCGGGCCGGTGAGGACCACCTCGGCGACGTGATCCTTTAGCTCGAGCCGCAGCGATCGATAGGGAGAGTCCATCGCGCCAGCGTATCACCGGCGGAATCCAGCGGCGCGGCCCCTCTACCGAGGAATGGCCGCCGGCGGAGGAGCGGCCCCGCGGACGCCGCGCAGGATCTGGGATCTTCCCGTCACATAGAGGTTGTCGGCACCAGAGCCCCACATCGAAAACAAATACGCACCGTCGCGCACTGGTGGGGGAGCCGATAGGACCTGCTGCCAGGAAGCTCCCTTGTCCGCAGAGTGAAGCACTGCTTGCGGAGTGATGGTGTAGACACTCGACGCGTCGCTTCCCCAGACCACTCCATAGACTTGCCTCACACCGGCGACCGGCTCGATGGCCTTCCAGTCCAACCCGTTGGTGGTGTGAAGCATCTTGGGAACCGCGGCAGCATAGACGTCGTGATTGGAGCTTCCCCAAAAGCTTAGGAGCATGCAGTCTGGTTGAGTGCGCTGCTGAGAGACCCAGGTCTTGCCCTGGTCGGCGCTGTGCCAGATCGAGCAGTCAACGGCGCCGAGGAAGACATCATCTTTGCTGGTGCCCCAGACCGCGCGCAGCGGAAGGGCGGTGCCCACGGCGAGACGCTTCCAGCTCTGGCCCCGGTCGGCAGTGTGCAGGAGCGTGCCGGCGTCGCCGGCCACATAGACGTCGTTCGGGCTGCTGCCCCACATTCCGTAGAAGCCGATCGACGCCAGATCGGCTGGGGCAGTCTGCTGCCAGCTGGTCCCGCCGTCGCCGCTGTGCCGGACGACGCCGGTCTCGCCGGTCAGATACAAGTCGTCCTTTCCAATCCCCCACACGCGTGAGGCATGCATCCCCGCCGAGCCGAGCGACGCCCAGGTCTTTCCGCCGTCGCGCGTGCGGAACAGCCCGACCGGCCCCCTGGCAGGATGAGGATCGCTCAAGAGATAGACCTCGTCCGCGTCGCGGCCCCAAACGGAGGTGAACTGGCCGGTCACGCTGCCGGTCTGGTCGGTCCAGGTCAGCGCCGAGCCCGCCGGGGAAGTTGCCGGCGCGGGAGGGACGGCCTTCACCTCGGCCGGCGGCGTCACCGCGCCCTCGCCCAGCGTCTCGCAGCCCATCGCGAAGCCGAGCTTGCACGACGTCTTCAAGGCGGCAGCGCCTTCGGTATCGTCGCGCTTGATCGGAGTCGACGAGAGCAGGCTGGCGAGCGCGTAGCAGCTGACCCCGCTCTTCAGCTCGCATCCGCGGCGATAGAAATCGGCGGCGACGCTGATGTCTTGTGGATTGCCCATTCCCTTCCGATAGGAAAACCCGCGCTCGTAACAAGCCAGGCCCTTCTCAGCCTTGAGTCCGGTATCAAGCTTCAAGTGGCTGACGGCGGTGTCGATCATCGCCTGCGCCTCGGCGAACGGCGGCGAGCCGGCCATCCCCATCGCGTGGAAGGCATAGAAGGCGTCGCCCAGGCGTACCCCGACGCGGCTGACCTGGCCGCGCCCGACCCGGTACGAAACGCTGGCGCCCGAGGCGCTCCCCAGCCGGAACACCTTTGTTTCGTGGAGCGTGGCCGGTGCATTGAGCTTCTTACCCAGGGCCTCGGCAAGCTGGCGGGCGCTGTCATCGACGAACTGCACGACGTGGTTCAGCGGGTTCTTGACGACCTCGACGTCGAGGCCCGCAAACGTCCCGGCGAGCGTGGCATTCTTGATTGTGTAAGGTGCTTTGTCGCCCTTGAGTATCCAACCTTCTGGCAGGACGAAGCTCGCGCCCAGCCCAGCGGGATGTTGCAACCCACCCTTGAGTATCTTCGCCGGCGCGAAGGCCGGCTGCTCGCAAGAACCCTTGGCGTTGGCGTCGGGCCGCGTCGATTTCCCCTGCGCGTCGACTCGATAGTAGACGAGGAAGTTGTCGGCCAGTCCGGTGCCATCGCCGGGGTTTGGCGACAAGACTCCGCGGTCGTACCAGAGGCCGAGCAGCTGCTGGCCGTCGGCCTCGGTGACGAGCACGAAGCGGTCTTTTTCGATCGCCCAGCGGCACGGCCTCCCCTCCGTGGTGCACCGTCCGTTGGCTGCCAACTCGAGCGTATCGGAGAGAGCGATCGCCACCCTGTTCCACTTGCCGATCACCTCCTCCGCAGTGAGGGCGGAGGCGGAGCGGACCGCGAGGAGGGCGAGCGACAGGACGAGGATGAGCACGCGCATCAGGGCACCGCCTTCAGGGATCAGTGCTTGTTCAACGGCCCATTGCGCAGCGAAACCCGATGAGCTCGTTGCTGTCCGAAGTCACGAACGGGCTGCGGCGCCGCGCCTGGAGGAAGCGGGCCTCTTCACTAAACCATGCGCCGCCGCGAAGGACCTTGTTCTTGGAATCGAAGTCGCTGCTGGTCCACTCCCAGACGTTTCCGGCGAGGTCGTGCAACCCCCATCTGGAGTCACCGGCTCGATAGGAACCCACTGGGCAGGTGGTCTTGAGCTTGCCCTTGCCCAGACCATTGCCTTCGCCTTCCCAGCAGGCCCTCACGCCGGGCGCCTCGTTGCCCCATGGATAGGTTCGCGCCTCGTCGCCGGCAGAGGCCACGTACTCGCGCTCCTCCTCGGTCGGCAGCCGCCCGCCGATCCACCGGCAGAACGCCGCAGCCTGGTTCCAGTTCACGCAGTTGATCGGGTGGTTCATCCTGTTGGTGCCCCAGTTGCAGGCCTCGCCCGTCTTTGGCTCGGTGCAAGCGCCGGCGCTCACGCACTGCGCGTATGCCTCCACCGTGGTCGCCGTCTCTCCGAGCTCGAACGCCTTCACCTCCGTCGTCTTCGTCCCTTGATACTGGTAGGTCCCGGCAGGGATGGCGATGGACTTGACCAGGGTCTTCGGCGCTGCGCGCGACTCGGCAGGCCGGGCCGGCGCGGGAGCCAAGGGTTCCGCTGGGGCCTGGGCCGCCATCGTCTGGCAACCTATCGCCAGGCCGACGTCACACGACTTCTTCAATGCCGCATCACCCTCGGTATCGCTCTTCTTGAGCACTCCCGGATCGGTCGAGAGCAGGCCAGCGAGCATATAGCAGGCAACTCCGCTCTTCAGCTCGCAGCCGCGGCGATAGAAGTCGGCGGCGACAGTGAGATCCTGGGGGTTTCCCAATCCCCGCTGGTACGAGAGCCCGAGCTCGTAACAAGCCCGGCCCGACTCGACACCTTCTCGAGCGCCGACCTTGAGTCGGATGACGGCGGTTTCGATCAGCGCCTGAGCCTCGGCGAGCTGCCGTGTGCCGGCGGGGCCGTTGGCCAGGAAGCTATAAAACTGATCGCCCAGGCGGACGCCCACGCCGTGCACTTCGGACGTTCCGGCGCGGTACGCAATGCTGGCTCCCGACGCGGCCCCGACGCGGAACACCTTTGCGTCGATCAAGGTTGCTTGCGCATTGAGTTGTGTCGCGAAGGCCGCGGCATGCTGCTGGACGTGGCCGTCGAGGATCAACACGATATGGTTCAGCGCATTCTCCATGCCCTCGACATAGAGAGTTGCGAACGCCGGGGCGAACGCAGGATTGGTGATTGAGTATGGCGCACTGTCACCTTTGATCGCCCAGCCCTTGGCAAGAGTGAAGTCCAGGCCATTGGCACGGTACCGCTTGCCCTTGAGTATCCTCGCAGGCGCAAAGACCGGCTTTTCGCAGGCCGCCTTTGCCTGGGCGTCGGGTCGGGTCGAGTTCCCCTGCGCGTCGAGCCGATAGTAGACTAGATAGTTGTCATTCAGTCCGCTCCCAGTACCCGAGCTCATCGACAGGACGCCGCGGTCGAACCACAAGCCGAGATTCTGCTTGCCGTCGGCATCGGTGATCTTCAGATAGCGTTGGTCATTGATCTCCCAGCGGCACGGCTTGCCGCTCGTGGTGCAGCGTCCATTGGGGGCCAACTCCAGCGTCGTCGAGATTCCGCTCACGAGCTGGCTCCACTTGCCGAGCACCTCGCTACTCAAGCTCTCCGCGGTCGCTGGCTCTGCCGCCAGCAGGACGAGTGACGAGACAATCATGAACAAACGCATCCGGTGCACCTCTCTCATGGGGTCAGCGCGACAGGGAAGTCAGGCACGGTGGCGGGTTTGGCAATGACTGGATCTTGCGCGCCTTGAGTCAACGCACTCACGCGCTGCCGCACGTGGAGCGAGAGCATGTTGACGGTGACCCGCCCGGTGTGGCGCGCGTCGGCCGCGCCGGAGAGCCCTTCGATCACGGCGCGGGTGAACGCGCCGCCGCCCCAGCTGGATGATTCGAGTGCCGTCCGTCCCGCCGCGGCCGCGGAGAACACCACCACTCCGTTTTCGGCGCTGGCGAGCTCGCTGATGAAAGCGCTGGTGGTCGATGCTCCACGAACTTTGCGGTCGGCCGGCAAGGGTGCAGGCCTCGAGTCGAGGAAGGCGAGCACCTTTCCCGGAATGGCGGCCAGGCTCTCGCGCAGCTCCCCATCGGAGACCAGCGTGCGCCGGGGAGCGCCCAGGTCGCCGTCGTGCGGCACATGAAAGCCCCGGCCATTGGATGGATCGGTGAAGACATAACCCTCGATGAAGATGGCGGCGACATCGCCGGCCGCCGTCTCCTGCTCGAGCCACTCGAGCCCATCGAGGAAGCTGCCGCGGGTCGCGTCCGCATCCAGGAGCACCCGGGTCTCCACCGATTCGAAGAGTCGTTTGTCCTGCGCCACCAGCGCCGCGGCAAAGTCCTTGGCGTCGGCGGCCGCGAAGGGCAGCGCGGGCGCGAGGTGGGCGTAGGACCCGATACCCAAGATCAGCGCGCGCAGCCTCGGGCGTGCCACCGCGCCCTCCGCGATTGCCCCACGCAGGTGGATCACCGCCGGCTCGCTGATCGCCGAAGCGGTCTCGGCGATGATTGCAATGATGGCGTCGCCCGAGATTGGAACAGTGATGGTGCGAGTGTCGGCGTCTGGTCCGGAGGCGATCTCGCCCTTGCGCGCGACGCCTCGCCCGCGCGCCACCTCGCGGCCGTTGACCAGGGCGCGCACCGCGGTGATGGCGTCGCCCGAGGGCGAGCGGATGCGGACGATCAGCTTCGCGTTGGCGCCCGAGACACTCGCATTCTCCTCGGGCGACAAGATCGTCACCACCGGCGGCAGGCCAGCGCCGGACGCGCTGCTCTTGTAGCCAGACACGGCGTCCGCCGCCGCGACCGCGTCGGCCTCGCTGGCGGCCAGGAGGACGCGGGAGATGACGTCTGGCCGGAAGTGGCCGGCGTGGAGTCGCGAGGCGGGAAAGAAGTCGGCGGCGCGATCGTCCCCGTGGTCGATCTGCCAGCCGACGAGATCCTCGCCACCCTCGGACGCGGCGTAGTGTCCGCCGGGCGTCCACGCCACCCAGCGATTGTCCGGCAGCACCAGGAACGCCAGCGCCTCCGCGCCGTCGGCGGCGCGGTACCAGCGCAGCGTGCTGTCCGCGAGAGCGGCGATCACCCAGCGGCCGTCGCCTGAGTAGGCGACGCCGTTGACCGCGGGGGCCTCGGTCGACCAGCGAACCTTGCCGTGCCGATCGAGGGCTCTCAAGGAGAAGGACTGCCCGATCACCGCCGCGCGGCCATCGGGCGCGACCGCGCCGAATCGACAGGTCTCCGCATCGGTCGCCTTGCCGTTGATCGCCGGGCGACCGGGACAGCCGTCGAGCTGGAGCCTCCCGTCGGCGCTGCGCATTGGCGGGACCGGCGCTGCGGCTGCCGAGGGCGGAGCGAGAGTCAGCTGGCCCGCAGAGAACTCGGCCCGGTGCGTTCCCTCGAGCAGGAAGTTGATCCGGGTGCCGGTGGCGTCGGCGAGCGGCACGTCCGGCGTCGATGCAAACGCGGCCTTCAGCGCCAGCGCCCGGAACACCAGCGACGCATCCCGCTCGACGACCGCCCAGCTGCCATCGACTCCTCCGTAGGCCAGGCGACCGCCGGCCAGCGCGATCAGGCAGGAAGCGTCGGCCGACAGAGGGAGGTCGCGCGGCTTGCCCTTCCCGCCCGAGGCCCAGATGCGGATGCGGGGCTTGTCGCCGGACTGGGAGGCCAGCGCGAGCGATCCATCCGAGGTCCAGGCGAGGCTGCCGGTATCGCCGCTCCAGCCGCTCAGATCGGGCGAGACGGTCAGCGCCAGGGTCTCGGCGGAGACCACCTCCAGCGTGCCGAAGTGTTGATGGCCGATCGCGAGGCGGGCTCCGTCGTTGGAAAAGAGGATCGGATTGGGGTCCTGGCCTCCGGGCGCAGGCTTCCGGACGAGGAGCAACCGTGGCCGTGCAGCACGATCTTTCCACCCAGCGGATGACTCGCCCTCTTGCACTCAGGGCAGCGCTTCGGCCTGACCCGCCCCACCGACGGCAATTCCGCCGCCCATTCCTTGACGGAAACCTCGCTTCGTACGATTCCTCTTCTGCTCTGTGACCTCAAGCAATGCCCCACGGAGCACGACCTGGAGCGTGTGTCACCACGCTCCGGGTCACCTTCCCTCGCTCGTTCGCGATCGTGCCGGCTCCTCGCCGCTGCTCCGCCTCGCGCTCCCAGCTATCTCAGCGCGGACGACTCGCAAGAAACCGGCTGCGTGAGGGCGATGCCGGGCTCCCAATCAGGGTCACCACCGAAGAGCTGGATCTATTTGGTTGCTCGCGCCGTCAAAGAGCGCGGCTGGTAACAC
>JBBRMA010000043.1:0-48190 GCA_038231075.1 Myxococcales bacterium
CGGGCTAAAGCCCGGGTCTAGTAAAAATCAAGCCCCCTGCGGGGGCTCCGAATCGCGCCCGACGACGTCGCGAAGCCTCCGCAGGAGGCTTGAGTTGTTCTAGCCCCCGGCTTCAGCCGGGGGCTCCAGGTCCTTCGGCTGCGAAGCTGTGGCCAATGCTCAGATCGCTCACCGCGATACCTCCGACAAGCGATTCGCGGCTGCGGCGTTGAGCGTGCTGGGCTGCCCCAAGGCGCTGACAGTCCCCATCAGGTGATGAGCGTCGCCTCGGGCACTGCCGCAGCGCCTGCGAGCAGCTCCTCGATGAGGGTCTCGACGCTTTCGAGGGCGACTGGCTTGACGAGGTGCGCTTCGAACCCAGCCAGGCGCGAGGCGGCCCTGTCCGAGTCCTGGCCGTAGCCGGTGATCGCGATCAATCGAATCGGCGGCGATCCGGGAGCGCGCAGATGGCGGGCCAGCTCGTAGCCGTCCATGACCGGCAAGCCGATGTCGATCAGAGCCACCTCGGGCGCGAACTCTTTGGCGACCCGGAGCGCCGCGGGGCCGTCATGCGCGATGCGCGTCACGTAACCGGCATCGCTCAATGATTCGGCCAGCATGTCGGCCGCATCCTCGTTGTCGTCCACGACCAGGATCCGGCGACCCTCTTCCAGCTCCGTGGGCGCCACGGGCGCACTCGTGGGCGGGACAGCCGATGGCGGCGCCCCTTCCATGGCAACCAGTGGCAGCCGGATCGTGAACTCGCTGCCCTGCCCTCGGCCGCGACTCTCGGCTGCAACGGTACCGCCATGGAGCGCCACCAGGCTGCGGACGATGGTCAGGCCGAGCCCCAGGCCGCCCTGCGAGCGATCGAGCGATTGCCGCTCCTGCACGAACAGGTCGAACACCTTGGGCAGCATCTCAGCCGAAATGCCCGTCCCGCTGTCGCGGACCCGCAGCACCACCTCGCCGCCATCCCGGGCCGCCGCGACGCTCACCTGGCCGCCGGGCTCGGTGTATTTCGCGGCATTGGTGAGGAGGTTTGCGATCACCTGCGCCAGCCTCGACGAATCGGCATTCACGACGAGCCCGAGCGCGGGCACGGTCACCGTCAGGTGGTGTTTCCGCCGCTCGAGCAGGGGGCTTGCCAGCTCGATCGCCGTGGCGACCGCCGCGCCGAGCTCGATCTGCTTTTTCCTCAGCTCGACCTTGCCGCTCGTGATGCGAGACACGTCGAGGAGGTCGTCGACCAGGCGCACCAGATGATCCACCTGTCGTTCGATGATGGTGCGCTCCCTCTCCGCGACACCACCGGCGCGGAGGCGCATGAGATGGAGCGCGGTGACGATGGGCGCCAGCGGATTGCGGAGCTCGTGGCCGAGCATTGCAAGAAATTCGTCCTTGACGCGGCTGGAGGACTCGGCCAATTGGCGCGCCGCGAGCTCCCGAGCGAGGAGTTGTTCCTTCTGCGCCTCGGTGCGCTTGCGCTCGCTGACGTCGCGCAGGAAGAAGGCAATGCCTCCGTCGCTGGTGGGAACAACGTCGATCTCAGACCAGTGATCGAGCGGCGCATAGTATTCGACGAAGTGAGCCTCGACCCGTTCATCCATGGCGCGGTGGTACTCGCGCCAAAAGCGACTTTCTGGATCCTTCGCTCGCGGGAACTCTTCCCAGAGGTTCTTGCCCAAAAGCTCCTGCCTCGATCTCTGCGAACGACGTTCGTAGTTCTTGTTGACGTCGATGAAACTCCAGTTGCGGTCGACTGCCGCGAAGGCGTCGCCAATCGCCTCGACTGTCTCGCGGTATCGGCGCTCGCTCCACTGAATCGCTTCGTGGCGTGCCGCTTCCGCCGCGCGGTCGCTGCGCTCTTGGTAGATCCGGGCGTTCTCGAGGGAGATGGCGAGCTGGGTCGCGAGCACCTCGAGCAGCGCGAGGCGGCCTTCGGAGAAGGCGCCGGCCGCGAGCTTGTTTTCGAGATAGAGCACGCCCACGAGCTCCGCGCGGGCCAGGATCGGCATGCACAGCACGGAGCGAGCCGCCGTTTGAGTCAGGTATGCGTCCGCGGCAAAGGTCGGTTCCTTCGCAGCATCGGCCAACACCACCGTCCTGAGAGTGCGCTCGACGTACTTCACGACCGACAGCGGCAAGGCGCTGGCGGGAGCTGAAGCGCCGTTGACGGCCGCCGTGCCCGCGGGCTCGAGACGTCCGCCGCGCAGCAGAAGAATGACGGCGCGCTGCGCACCGGCATTCTCCAGGACGGCGCGAAGAAAGATCTCCGTCAGATCCTCGACGACGACCTCGCGGGAGAGCGCCTGGGAGGCCTTGATCGCCGTGATGACATCGAACTGCTGCTCCGGGCTGGCCGCGTTTGCAATGCCGGCGAGCGGCTCGGTGTGCAACTCGGGATGCGCCGCCTCGAGTGCCGCGATGAGCGCGTTCGCGCCCCACCGCTGGAGGATCTGGTGATCGTCGCCGAGCCAGGCGCGCGCCGATCGCTTCAGGCCTGCGCTGTTCGCCAGCCGCCAGGCGAGCTGCGTCGCCGCCGCCTCGAGGGGCAGTGAGCCGGCGTGGCGTGCTGACTCGGCTGCTCGTTCGTAGCCTCGGACCGCATCGATGAGGCGACCCTGCAGCCGCGCCAGCTCGGCGGCGACGAGCGCGTGCTTGGCCCCGAAGTTTGCCGGACAGCCTTCGGCCCAGCGGGCAAGGCGCGCCTCGGCTCGCTCGACTCTCTCCAGGAG
Organism: Myxococcales bacterium; assembly: GCA_038231075.1. Classification (GTDB taxonomy): domain Bacteria; phylum Myxococcota; class Myxococcia; order Myxococcales; family 40CM-4-68-19; genus JBBRMA01. Next base: position 2,718 of record JBBRMA010000043.1, read on the forward strand.
CGCCGGCCGCAGAGCCGCGTCGGCTTCGTCCCATCCGGCCGACGCGGTGAGCGCGTCAACCAGCGTCCAGGTGGTCTCGAGGGGAAGGCAAAAGGCAGCCGGCAGGCTCTCGGCGCCACGCTTCAACCACGCCTCCGCTTCGGTGAAGCGGCCGTGATTCCAAGCGAGCATCGCGCGGAGCAAGTCGTGCATGACCAGTCCGGTGTCGAAGCCGGCGCGAGCCATTTGATCGCGGAGTGCGTCGCCATCGACCGTGTCGTCGGTGAGACTGGTGGCGCCTTTGGTCTGGCCGGCGAGCGCGCGGAGGAATTGAAGCTGCGCCCGAACCGCGGCGTGCCCGCTCTCGTGACGGGATCGCTGCGCGAAGTCGTCGAACTGGTCGAGCGCTTTTTGCGCGACGGCGAGCGGCTCGCCGCGCTCGATGACCTGCCACGCGCCCATGAAGCTGACGTAGGAGGCGATGGTCAGATCACCAACGTTCATGCACGCCACGTACGCACGCTCTTGCAGCGGGCTGGCGTCGGCATAAGGACGCGCCCAGCAGAGGATGTGATTGGCGTGCACGTGAAGCACCGTGCCGAGGAGCCGCGGATCGCCGAAGCGTTCGTTGAGCGCGATCGACGCCTCGGAGAGCGCGAAGGCGCGGTCCGTCTTGCCCTCCATGCCGGCGAGGACCATGGCGTACAGGCTGTATCCGAAGCACGAGGCCTCGCAGTTGCCGTGCTCGAGCGAGAGGTTCACGATCCTCATCGCCAGCAGTGGAAACAGGGAGGGGCGCCGCGAGTACACGGCCGGCGGCAGGCTGGCCAGCAGGGTGATGAGGGCGCGGGCGTCGGCGTCCGGTGTCGCGGGCAGGTCGACGATGGAATGGACATCGAGGGTTGCGAAGCGCGCCTCAATCTGCCGCCGCTGCGCTGCGATGGCATCGGCGACCCCGGCCTCCGTCGCTGGAAGGGTATCGCCGAACGCTTCCAGCTCGGTCGCGCCGAGCGCGAGCGCGTCGTCGTAGTGGCCGGTCAGGACGTGCAGCCGGATTTGGAGCGTACCGACCTCCGCGCGCGAAGCCCGCGAGCTCGCCCGGCCTCGCAGCTCCTCGAAGCGCTGCTCGGACGAGGTGAACCGTCCGGTCAGGAACTCGCACTCTGCCAGCTCGCGCATGACGGCGAAGGTGGTCGCGTACTCGGCCGTCCACGCGTCCGCTGCCAACAGCGCACGCGCGGTCTCGAGAAAGTGCCACGCCGGCTCCCATGCAACGGCTGTCTTGGCGCGCTGGCCGGCGGCCAGGTTGAGCTCGACCAGCGCTTGTCGCTCGCCGCGCTCGCCGATGAGCGCGACCGCTTGATTGAGATGCTTGACCACGTCGAAGACGGTGGCGTCGGGCTTGTTGGCGGCGAGCCGGGACCGCAACGTCCGGCCGATGCGCAGGTGCACGCGCGCGCGCTCGTCCTCGGCGAGGAGCGAATAAGCGGCTTGCTGGATCCGGTCGTGCTGGAAGCGAAAGATCTGCTCTTCCCCAAGGCCGTCACCGATGGTGGTGATGAAGGCCTCTTCCAGCGCCGCGAAGAGGGCCGAGGCCGCGGCTTTGGGCGCAAGGTCGAGAACCGGCGCGAGCGTTCCCAGCAGGAACCGACTTCCGAAGCAGGATGCAACAGCGAGCGCACGCTGCGTCGCCGCAGGCAGCTGACGCAGTCGGCTGACCAATAGATCGACAACGTTGTCGGTCACCTCGAGCGCCGCGATCGCGCGCTTATCCCAGGTCCAGCCGCGAGCCGCGACGTCAAACACGAGCAGCCCGCGCGCGTCGAGGCCGTAGAGCAGCTCGTTGATGAAGAATGGATTGCCCCTGCTCTTGGCGCAGATGACCTGGGCGAGCTCGATCAACGCCGGGTCGGCGGCGCTGCGCGAGACCGCGTCCGCGACCAGCTGCGTGATGTGCCGCGGAGAGAGATCGCCGACCGGGATGGCGTCGAGGACGGCTCCGCTCTTCGCCATCGAGTCGAGCGCGAGCTGGAACGGATGGGTGCCGTCGACCTCGTTGTCCCGATACCCAAGGACGAGCTGCAGGCCGGGAACCTCGCCCGGGCGCGCGAGCGACTTCAAGACGCCGAGCGTCGCTCCATCGGCCCATTGCATGTCGTCGAGAAACACGACCAGCGGACGATCGCGCCTCGCGAAGACGCGAGCAAAGGCGACGAACGCTGCATCGAAGCGGTTCTGCGCCGCGAGCGGGTCGAGCGCAAGGGCCGGCGGCTGCGCACCGATGATCAGCTCGAGCTCGGCGATGACGTCGACGATGACCCGGCCATTGGCGCCGAGCGCTTCGCGCAGGCCTTCTCGCCACTCGGCAAGGGGCGATTCTCCGCTGGCCAGGATCTCGCGCAGGATATCGCGGAAGGCCTGCACCAGCGTGGCGTAGGGAATATCGCGCTTGTACTGATCGAACTTGCCGGAGACGAAGCGGCCGCGCTGGCGCACGATCGGCTGGTAGAGCGCCCCGACGATCGAGGTCTTGCCGACCCCGGAATAGCCAAAGACGAGACTGACGACGGCCGAACCGCCGGAGCTGGCTCGGTCGAGCCCGGCGAGCAGCCGCGCCACCTCGACCTCGCGTCCGTACAGACGGTGCGAGACGCGAAATTCATCCGGCGAGTCGTCACTGGCGAGGGCAAACGGGCCGCGGTCGCCGCGCGCCAACGCCTCGGCACAGCGCTCGAGGTCGCGCTGGACTCCGGCGGCGCCGTGGTAGCGATCCTCGGGCTGCTTGGACAAGAGCTTGAGCACGATGGCGCTGACCGCAGCCGGCACGCGATCGTCGAGCTGTTCGGGCGGGATCGGAAGCCTGGCGAGGTGCGCATGCGTCCACTCGAGGAGGTCTTTGCCTTCGAAGGGCACCCGGCCCGTCAAGAGCTCGTACAAGACAATTCCGAGCGCATACAGGTCCGCGCGCTTGTCGACAGAACGATTCATCCGGCCCGTCTGCTCGGGCGCCATATACGCCGGGCTGCCCTGGAAGGCAGTCAAGGAGGCGTCGACGCGGAGCAGCGATGCGTTCCGGAAGCCGGTCAGCCGGACACCGCCATCGGCGAGGACGATCACGTGCTGGGGGTTGAGGTCTCGATGGACGACCCCGCGGCGATGCACCTCGGCGAGAGCGCCGGCGATCCGGGCCGCCAGCTCGATCGCGCGCTCGGGCCCGCGAAAGCGGGAGGCGATCGCGTCGAGTGGCTGGCCGTCGGCGTCGTCCAGGACGAGCCAAGGCCGTCCCTCAATCTGCTCCAGCGCGAGGGCGTTGATGATCGGGGCACCGGCGAGCCGCACCAGCACCGCGTTCTCGTGCGCGAATTCCGCGGCGTCGCGCTCCAATTGACTGGTGGCACTCGGCGTCTTGAGGAGAACGCGCCCCCCATCGGTGCGCCGAGTGGCCCGATACGAGGTCGATCGTGGCTCCGCGGGGAGCCGCTCGTTGACCTGGTAGGCGAGCGCCACGTCGGTCTGCATCACGGCCCTGATGGCGAAGGCGTCATCTTCGCGCCGGCGCGCGCGTGATTCGGCGTTCGAGATGTCCATGGGCCCCTTTTGTCTGTCGCAACGGGACGACCTGCGCAAGGCGTCAGATCGTTTAGATGTCCACTCAGCGGATGACCGCGAAGTGCCCCGCGGGCTTCCCTCGCCGGCGAGGCTCGGGAAGATGCGCTGGTCTGCACTGGCTTGCTTGCGAAATTTAACTGCGCGTATGGGTACGGGTCAGCGCTGGGGAGGGTCGACCATGAAGCTACTCACTCTTGCCGTGCTGGGCGCGCTCATCGCTACACCGGCCTATGGGTACGTGAACAATCCCCCGCCCCAGGCCACGCCGAGCGGCTTCGTCGCCCGCAACGGCGTCTCGGTGGCCACCTATTCGCAGCCGGGCGACGCCAACAGCAGCAGCTTCGCCAGCTATCACGGCGGCGGAATCATCGGCGACGTGAACATCCAATTGATCTTCTGGGGCACCACCTGGGCTACCAACGCCGAGAACCCGGGGCAGGGCCAGGTGCAGGCCGCGATCGAGCAGCTGATCGGCAGCACCTATTTCGAGGAGCTGGGCCAATACGGAATGAGGACCATCGGGCTGCACGGCGTGACGCTGGTCAACTCCGACCCGCCGAACCCATTCGCCACCAGCGACATCGACGGCCTGGTGTGGGGAATGATCGACGCGGGTGACTTTCCCGAGCCGGTCGACCAGGGCGGGCGCATCCTTTATGTCGTGCTGATGCCCCAGAACGTCTCCGGCCCGGCCGGCATCTTCGGCTCGCACCACGATCCGGATCGGTTCGACACCGACGATCTCGACGGCCTGCAATACGCCTGGATCTCGTGGGTGAGCTCCGGCGTGCTCGACTTCACCACCGCCATCTTCAGCCACGAGGTCGCCGAAGCCATCAGCGACCCGGAATCGCACAAGCCGGCCTGGCTGATGGATCGCAATTACAACGGAGACGGCGACGAGATCGGCGACGCTTGCGACAAAGCCGCCGACCGACTCAACGGCGTCATGGTGCAGGCTTATTGGTCGGAGAATCTCAAGTCGTGCGTCATCCCCTTTCCCGCGCCGCCGACGCTGCTGTCGGTCTCTCCGTCCGAGGGCAGCCCCTGGGGAGGCGACCAGATCCAGATCAACGGAACCAACTTCGATACTCGAGGAAATACCCGCATCCAGTTCGGCGGCATCGCGGCCACCAATATCAACTGCACTGACTCCAATACTTGCTATGCGACGACTCCGCCCGGCAACGGCGCCGTCAACGTCGACGTGCTCGTCAACGACTTCACCACCGCGACCGCCGAATTCGCTTACGTGCCCACCGTCACCTCGCTCAGCGCGCAGACCGGCAACGCCGGCGACGTCATCACCGTCTATGGCCTGGGCATCGTCAGCGGGGCGCGGGTGCGATTCGGGATCAACTACTCGAGCTCGGTCGATTGCCGCAGTCCGCCCGGCTGCCAGGTGGTGGTCCCGCCGGGCTCCGGCGTCGTCGACGTCGCGGTCTACTCCCTGAACAATTGGTCGCGATACACTTCAAACGATCTCTTCTCCTATGCCGCGCCGATCGTGACTTATGTCTCGCCGGCGTCGGGACCGATGTGGGGCGGGACCGCCGTCAGCATCTCCGGCCAGGGCTTCGATCCATTGAACGACGGCGGCATGGAAGTGCTCTTCGGCGGCGTCCCTTCGACCAACTTCTTCTGCTACGTAGCGAGCGGCAACAACGGCTCCTGCCTCGCATACACCCCGCTGGTCGGCGCGCCCGGCACGGTCCCCGTGCAGGTCAGGGTCTACGGCGTGAAGAGCGCCGCCAACTCGAGCGCGGTCTTCCAGTTCAATCCGCTCCCGACGATGAACCTCCTCAACCTCGATGTCTGGAGCGCGAGCGCCGTCGTCGGCCTCGACGGCAACGCGCCTCCCGGCGGTGCGGTGATCGCGCTCCACAGCAGCGCCCCGCACCTGATCCGCGTGCAGCCGCAGGAGACCGTGCCGGGCGGCACCAGCTCCTACAGCTTCCCGGTGACGGTCTTCCGCTCGTCTAAAGGCGGCTACGCGACGGTGACCGCGACGTACCAGGGTGTAACGCTCACCCAGAAGATACCCATCCCCGCCACGCCGTACTTGTCGCTCGTTCTTGCTCAAGGCTCGCTGGCGGTGGGTGCTTCGGGCGACGCCACCGTCACGCTCTTGCGCCGAGCGCCGTCCGGCGGCGCATTGGTGCACCTCACCGGCACCAACTCTTCCGGCGTGGTGTTTCCGGCAAGCGTGAGAGTTCCGGCGCACCAATTCAGCGCGACCTTCGTCATTACCAACTACTACAGCGGCGCGTTCAAGGAAGTTACCATCCAAGCGCACTACAAGGGCCATACCGCTGGTGCACGATTGATCGTGCCGACGATCAAAGGGCCGCCGATCTGCCCGGGGCCAGGATGCTTGTAAAAAGCTTCCTGAGAGACTTCGAGGGCCTGTCTTGACCATGCGCCTTGGTCCCGGACACGCCCTAGTTGGGGCAGCTCTGTGGAGGCCTCGCCTGAAGCCAGCCGGCGTCGGTGCAGCTTACCGAGGTTCCTACTTGACCCTGGCAATAAACGCCGGGGTAACCACAGGCCAACCCGATCGGGCAGCACGGCAATCCCGTGGTGCCGAGGATGGGCGGGCAGCCCGGCGTCGTGTTCGGCGCCTTGCACCGCAAGGTAGAGGGGCCGCCGCAGATGGGAACGTCGCCGCCGCTGCAGTTGCTGCAGCCGCACGCCGCGCCGTCGGGATAGAGGCAGCTCACGCCGCTGCCCGAGCAGGTGACGGCGCCGGCGTCGGCCCAAGCCGGCGGGCACTCGGTAGAGTTCGTCGGGCAGGTGGTGACGGCACCGACGACCCAGGCGCCGGCCGAGCAAGTCGCCGCGCTGTAGCAATGGGAATCGGCCGGGTCAGCCGCGTTGGCGGTATATCGACAGTGAAGCTGATCGGGCGCGCACGCACCGCCGTCGGACGGCAGCAGAGGCGGGCAAAGCGGAGCCGGCGTGCACTCGGCGCCGCCTGAATTGGTGAAGCTCATCAAGACGCCGACAGCGCCGCCATCAGCGCCGCCGTCGATTCCTGCATCTGGTCCTGCGTCGGGGCCCGCGTCTGGTCCGCCATCGAATTGCGCTTGCGGCGAGCCGGAGGTCGATCCGCCGCAGCGCGCAGCGCAAACGGCGAGCGCGAGAGCAAAGGCGAGATTGGCGACCCCACGCCGACGATCCATGGCCCTACTTTGGGCGCGCGCAAGGCGCAAACGCAAGACCGCCGGCGACTCCACCAAGGTTCGACCGCGGCTGGGGCTGCGCGGACCTGCGGCGACGACGACGACTTCGACGACTGAGTCCCAAACAGGTCGTGCGACACGCCCTAGTGCCGCGAGCCCCTGAGGATGGATGAGTCTCGCGACGCACTGGCTTCTTGCGTTCGGTGCCGACGCAATGAGGTCCGCCTTGCGCGTGCCGGCCGCGAGCCGCTTTCGCCTGGGCGAGCGGCTGGGCGCGGACGGGCTCGTCGAGGTCTTCTTGACGGGCCTGGCGGCGCGTGGTCCGGTCCGCGCGTGAATCGACTTCACCGCAGCGTCTTGGGGCCGGTGCTGGCGCTCCTGCTCGGCGCCGGGCTCGCGAGCAGCTGCGGCTCTGGTCCGACGCAAGCCGCGCCAGACGCCGGTGGCGATGCCGGCGCCGATGGTGGCGATGCCGGCGATGGCGGGGCCGGCGACGCGGGCGGCGACGGTGGCGTGGTCTTCAAGGTCGCGGTGAGCCTCACGACCGGACTGGTCACCTTCCCCAACAAGTACTCGGGCTGGACGGTGGGCGGGGCGCCCCAGACCAACTTCGTGGCCATCCCCGCGGGTTGGTCGGCCGGGGGTGCGCCACAGACGAACTTCATCGCCGTTCCGCCGGGCTGGAGCGCGGGCGGCGGCTCGGCCAGCAACTTCGTCGCGGTCGCTCCGGGCTGGAGCGTCGGCGGCGCGCCCCAGACCAACTATGTGGCGCTGCCAGCGGGCTGGTCGGCGGGCGGCGCACCGCAGACCAACTTCATCGCGCTCGCGCCCGGCTTCGGCTCGGGCGGCGCGCCGCAGACCAACTTCACCGCGCTACCGCCGGGCTGGAGCACAGGGGGCGCGCCGCAGACCAACTTCATCGCGTTGCCGCCCGGCTGGAGCACGGGCGGAGCGCCGCAGACCAACTTCGTGGGATTGCCGCCGGGACAGAATTGGACCGTGGGCGGCGGCTCGGCCACCAACTTCACCGCCTTGCCGCCCGGCTGGAGCACGGGAGGTGCGCCGCAGACCAACTATGTTCCGGTCGCGCCCGGCTGGGTGGTGGGGGGCGGCTCGGCAACCAACTTCGTGGTCTATCCGGGGCCCTCGGTCACCACCATCCAACTCAAGTACGACGACCCGGGATGGCTGGGGCTGATCAAAGCGCTCGCCGACTCCAACGCCTATACCCAGGAGGCGCTGGCCGACGTGGCGATGGCAGCGTTCCTGAACCTGCACGCCAGGCATCGGCGCGTCGAGGCGCCGGCCGGCGAGTGGTAATGGCCCCGGCGCCCGCGGCTAACGATGGCTCTCTGCTCGCCCGACGCCGCCGTCGCGACCATCTGCTCCTCGGTGAACGTTACGGCCCGCCGCACGCCGCCGGCAATTGGTTGCCCCACTCGAGTGCCCAGGCCCCGCGGCCATAGGTCGCCGCCCAGATGCGGTGCGGATCGGCCGGGTCCGGCACCAGCTGCGAAATGGGCACGTTGTGAAGCGCGTAGCCGGCCGTCACTCCTGTCCAGGTGGCGCCGTTGTCGCTGCTGAACTGCACGCCACCCCGGTGCTGGACGATGCTGTTGATGAAACCGAAGCCGGCATAGACGCACTGGGGATGCAGTGGAACGGTAGTGACTTGATTGACTACGTAACCCCCGCCGCCGGTCACCTTGGTCCAATCCAAGTTCAGCCCGGGGACTTTGCGGTACAAGCCGTCGCTGGTGGCCATCCAAAAAGTAGGATTGGAGTTGGCCGGCGTCAATGGGTGAGTCACCTTGATGTCGAGGATATGATCGGGCGGCGTGTTGTTGAGTCCGAATTTCTGCCAGCTTCCCGGGGCAACGCAATAGTCTGGTACCAGGGACTCTCCCCGCACCTTGGTGCAGCGATACAAGCCGCGCTGGGCGATTCCGGCATAGAGAAAGCCGCCGTCGTCGAAGTAGACCGACTCTACCGAGCCATAGGCCGGCTTGGAGGTGGCCCAGGTGACTCCGCCGTCGGTGCTGACCAGCACCGAGCCGACCTTGCCGAACGCCACCACGTCTTCCTGCTTGGCGCGCGGATCGACGGCGGTGGCGTTGGGACCCGAAAAGAACGAATATAGTTGTTTCGATTCGCAATCGCCGCCCGGAACCGGGCAATTCCAGGAGATGGCGTCGCAGCTCGCCGCGGTCGCGTAGTTGTCGGCGCGCGCCACTCCCTGGTTGGACATGGCATAAGCGCGGTTGGTGTTCACCGGATGGATCATCACCGAATACATGTCTCCGCCGACGATCCTCTGGTTGGGCTTCCAGGTCGCGCCGGTGTCGTCGGAGCAGAACATGCCGTTGTCCCACGAGGCCAGGAACATGCGGCCATGGCCGCCGACCGATAGATAGGAGATGCCGGTGGCCGACAAGATGGTGAGACCGGCATGACCTATCCCTGCTTGATTGGAAGGCTCGACGGCGGGACCTGTCCAATCCCATTGCGAGATGTTGGAGGAGCCGCCCGAGGTGCCGTCGGTGACGGCGTAGAGCTTGCCCAAGGCCGCGTCGGCGTAGAAGGCGCGCGTGTCCGGGTGCAATCCTTTTCCTACCGGGTTGTGCCAGCTGGCGCCGCCGTCGGCTGAGACATAAGGCGATATGCCGCCGGCGAACATGAGCTTGCCCCCGGCCCACAAGAGCGCGCTGGCGTTGGGGCTGCTGAAGGGCAGCACGCCGCCCTGCTGCCAGGTCGCGCCGGCGTCGGCGGTGTGGAACTCGGCGCCGTTGGTGCCGGTGGTCATTCGCGACAGCAGCGAGAGGTGGTCGGCGGTGCCGGTCCAGACCATCGCCGTGATCACCGAGGCGTTGACGGGCAGGCCGGTGGACGCCAACTCCCAGCCGTGATTTGGCTGCGCTGGGTCGTCGCAGACCTGGCTGCACCAATTGCAGCCGCTCTTGCTGCGCCAGACCTGCACGGGGTTATTGCCCGCCGCCGTGAAATAGACGCGGCCGGTGACTGGATCGGCGGCCATCGAGCCGATGCAATTACTCACGTTGCCGCTGGGAAACGGAGTCACGTAAGTGAAGCTGCCGGGGGCGCCGCTCTTGGTCGAATAGGAAAAGCCCAGACAGGCCGGCCCGCGAAAGACGCGCGAGGTGTTGCTCGGCGCCGCTTTGTTCAAGTTGCAATTCATCTGCGCCAACGTCCTGAACGCGCCGCCGGTCTGATCGAGCGCGGCCGGCGCGCCGCCGGAGCCGTCGAGCCCCGTCCAGGTAGACGCGTCGTCGGTGGTCGCATAGAGATTGCTGCGGGTCTCCAGATAGACGCGCGCGGGATTGAGCACGTCGGCCTCCAGATAGCCGGTGCTGTAATCGGAGAGGCCGACGTTGGGTGCGAATTGCCAGGGCGGGCCGCCGGTGTCCGTCCTCCAGACGCCGCCGCCCGGAGACGACACCAGGATGCGGACTCCGTTGTTGAGCTTGCGGGCAAAGACGCCGATGAGTCGGCCGCCGGCGCCTGGCCCCAATTCGGTCCAGCCGAAGCTCTTGGGCGGCGGCCCGCCTCCCCCTGCGTGGACGCGAGACGAAGCCGACAATGAGATAACCAAGACTGCCCAATAGGCGCGCATTGTGCCTCCCCGAGGAGAGCGACCGCCGAAGCCGGGCCGGTTCCAAAACAACGTACGCTCATTCTTCCGGTCCGTCACCGCGAGAGGGCGACGGCTTCGGCAGCACCGCTTGCGATTGCGCGTCGGAGCCTGAGCACTGGCCCGTGAGCTCGTTGCCCCAACTCTCGGATCGGCTATTTCAACAAATTGCCGATCACGATCAGGCAGTCGTGGCCGTTGGCCAATTCGCGCGCGGCAGGCGGCACGGGGTCGTGGAAGTCGCGGATGACGACCATGACGCCCTCGCTGTCGCGCTTGAGCCCGCGCTGGAAGAAGATGTCGCTGGCCATCGAGCCGCGCGTCGGCTTGCAGATCTCCTGCGTCAGCTTCGCCGCCTCCTCGGTGGGACCGTCGATCAGCAAGTTGCCCAGCGCTCCGGGTCCCTCCGAGAGCAGCGCCGAGAGTCCGCGCGCGGAGGCCGGCACCATCTAGCACCTTCGCAATTGAGGTTCGGGTGCGCCTTCGTCCGGTGCGGGACGCTGCGCAGGACGAACCATTCAGCCAAACACCGTCGAGGGATCGGCAGAACAACCGCGATTGTTGGACGCCGGCGACAAAGCCGCGGCGCGCTCCAGTGCGCCGTGGCGTCAAGCCGGTGAAGGTCTACGTCGACGACGACCTGAGCGGCTCAGATCTCGGATGGGTGGTCGCACCAAGTGGCGTGGAACGAGCCGGTCACGTCGAACTCGCTGTGTTTGCCGACGCCCTTTTTCTTGGGGTTGGCCAATTGGAATGTTCCGCTCACGCTTTTTCCGGCCGAGTAGTCATTGAGGATCACGCGACCTTGCACCGCCGGGGTTTCCTTATTGAAGCCTCCGTCGGTCTTGAGCCAGGCCGCATAGACGAAACCGGCACCCGGAGGATCGGAGTGAGCCTTCAAAGCCCGATTGGAAGCCTTCTTCGCGCCGATGACGATCTCCATCAGCAACGTCTCCGCGGGGAACTTCCCCTTGGCGGCATCCGCGCAGGTTATTTCTCTCGTGCTCGAGAACAAATAGACGAACGGACCGCCGGCGGATTCCTTGGGGTCCTTGCCGCTCAACCACAGCGCCGAGAAGACCGGCCGGACCGTCAGCCCCTCGGGGATGGTTCCCTTGATGCTGTTGCGGCCGGCTGCTCCCGCGGGAGGCGCCACGGTCGACCCGAGCAAGAGGGCGAGAATCAGGAGAGGACGTGTCGCGGTACCTGGTGGTCGTTTGCCTGCGGTGGTGTTGTTCATTGCCTCTCCCTTGAGTGGTCGGTGCTACCTTCGTCACAACACGGTAGACGCCCCGAGCGGCTGGCCGTCAAGCCCGAGCTCGAATCCACGCGACGACCACCGCCCCAAGAAGTCTTCGAGCAGTCCGCGCGGCGAAGGCGCGGACCGCAGGTGGGGCGCGGCTCCAAAGTTGATACGGTCACCACCATCCAACTCAAGTACGACGACCCGGGATTGTGTCCTTACTTCACCTTGATCACCACCTTGCCTCTGGCTCAACCAGTGTCGAGGTAGGCCAGTGTCGATTGCCCTCCGATAAACTCGCGCGAGTACTTCGATGCCATCACGCGCCATTGGCTTGAGCCAATGCGTGCGCTCCACGGCGAGAATGCGGCGCCCGTCTGTCGACGCCACGAGATCCCGAAGTCATGGTTCGCTGCAGCGAGTGCGTGCAAGAGAAGGCGGGAGAGCACCGCCGCTCTCGGTCTGCCGGCGAGGAAACCAGTGACAACAAAGGCCACTCATTCCCGCTGTGGCTTCCGCTGGTCGGGTTGCTCCTCCTCGCGCTGCGGCTAAGCAGGTGTAATTGAAGCACGCGGCCACGCCAGTGCATTGCACCAGGTCTGCGAAGCTCGGTCGCCGGTCTTGGACCTCATCGAACATTCCGGCGGCGCTTGGCTGATCGGCAGTGCTGCTAGCACATTTATCGAATGGTCGTGATTCCGAGGCTGCACTTCGCCTATTGCCGCGTCCGTCTTTCGTAGTTGGGCGCGCTTTCATGGGCCCATGAAATCCAAGCGATCCCCCCTCCGGACAGTCGGCGGCTATCAAGCATTCCGACGTTCCGCTATGTTCACGCGGAGTGAATCCGGCCGGGAGGGCCCCATGCTCGCAATCGCCGTCGCCTTGTTGCTCGCCGCGCCCGCCGAGGGAAAGCCGGAAGCGTCGAAGGTCGATCACAACTCCGCCTACTGGTGCAAGCCGATGGGCTGCGGCGCCGAGTTCTGCGCCGGCGGCAAGGCCGACGCCAAGAAGTTCCATGCGCGCGTCGCGCACGACGAGGCCAAGGGCCTCACCGTCAGCGAGAAGGGCATGGTCGACGCGGGCGCCGCCGTGCATGGCGAGCTGGCGAAGCTAGGCTGCGCGCCCGAGGGCAAGGACCCGGCGACCGGCGCGAAGAATTGCGGCATCGTCTTTAGCAAGCACAAGGAAGATCGCTTCATCCTGCCCGGCGTCGCGGCGGGGCTGGCCAAGGCCGCCACCAAAGCCAAGGCCGACGGCTATGCGCTGCACATCACCTATTCATTCCGCTCGATACTCTGGCAACTCAACCGCATGTGCGAACACTTTGCGCACGGCTGGCAGCCGCCCTGTGGCAAGGACCCGAGCGATCCCACCAAGAAGAACACGGGCCTCAGCTGCCCCGGGCCGAACGTGCACACCGACGGCTACGCGGTGGACATCCACTTGATGACCGCGGACGCGACCAAGGAGCTCACCGGCGCGGGCGGCGGCTTCAAGTCGTGCGATGCGCGCAAGCGCGAAGTGCACAAGTCGAAGCAATGGACTGCACTGCACCAGATCATGGGCACGGCCGGATGGTGGTGGTATTGCGGCGAGCCCTGGCACTTCGAATACACGCGCGGCCGGATGAACGAGCAGCGCGTGGCGCCGGTCGGCTTCGAGGATGCGCCCGAGTACGCCGAGGCCCTCGAGAAGCCCAAGGCGAAGGCGAAACACCACAAGGCTCACTAGAGCGCCGAACGGGTTGATTCCCGTCGGATAACCGCGGCTTGCTGCGCAACCCGCTCGGCCGATTCGCTGCGCATCGCCGCGTCTCTCCTCGCCGCCGTACAGAAAGTACGGCTCGCTCGTCGTTTCTTGCGCTACTTGCGACTCGGCCGTTCTCCTCGGTCCATCAACCCGATCGGTGCTCTAGGGCGTGTCCTCAAACTCCCGGCGGGCACCGAGGCGGCCGAGCGCAAAGGCGAGGCGGGCACGCGAGGAGTGCGGCAGGCGGCACGGGGTCGTGGAAGTCGCGGATGACGACCATGACGCCCACGCTGTCGCGCTTGAGCCCGCGCCGGAAGAAGATGTCGCTGGCCATCGAGCCGCGCGTCGGCTTGCAGATCTCCTGCGTCAGCTTCGCCGCCTCCTCGGTGGGACCGTCGTGCAGGTAGACGAAGAGTGGATTGAGCGCGCCGCCAGTCAATAGACCGTGAAGTCGTAGTCGAGCTGGTCCTGCCGCATGGTCGGAGTCTGCTGTCCGGCGGTGAGCTCGTGGACGCGAGCGATCACGGCGTCGCGCAGCTCCGACACGCTGATGGTGCCGTTCTGGTCCCGATCGGCGCTGCCCGAGCGCAGGCCTTCGATCACGGCGAAGGTGAAGACGCCGTTGTTCCACCGGGGTGATTCGAAGGCGAACTCGAGGCCGCTCGACGAGGAGATGACCGCCGCGCCCGAGCCGCGGCGCAGATCGGCAAAGACCTCGCCGAGCAGCGCCGCCGAGGCCCTCTGGCTCAGGCCGCCGGTCGAGGCGCGCGCCGGCCGGATTCCGCGGACGGCCCGCGCCTTCACCGCTCCACCGGATTGCGCGGCGCTGGCCACCAGCACGGTCTCTTCCTTGTCGACCTCGCCCGAGTGGCAGGTGTCCATGAGCAGCAGTCGCTTGCGGGCGGGCACCTCGTCGAACAAGCCATCGAGCGCTTCGTAGGGAAGCCCGCGCGCCGCAGGAGCCGCGAAGTCGATGTCTGCGGTCGCGTAGTAGAAGTCGAGCGATTCGTCGAGCAGCCCATGGCCGGCGACGAAGATCGCCACCGTGTCGTCCACCGCGCTCTGCTTCAAGAAGGCCCGCGCGGCGAGGATGTTCTCCTTGGTGACCTCTCGGTCGGCGAGCACCTTCACCTTGATCTCCGCGAAGCTCTTCGCCTTGGAGAAGAGCGCCGCGATGTCGCGAGCGTCCTTGGCCGCATAGCTCAGCTTGTAGCTTGCGTCCTGGTAGTCGGAGACGCCGATGCTGAGGACATGCAATCTCTTCGGGCGGGCCTTGCCCTGCCGGAACACGCGCGCTTCCCGCCGCAGCGACTCAACGCCTTTCACGTTGTGGACCGAGACCTGGATGACGTTGAGCCCATCCTCGAGGGGAAGGTCGAGCTGTTGGTCGGCGCTCTTGCCGGACAGACGCTTGCCCCGCCGCCCATGGATGGGCACGCCATTCATCCAGACGTTGAGTCGGTCGAGCGCATGCAGCGAGTCGCTGGCGCGCACCCGCAGCGTTATCTTGTCGGCGGCGGTGGTCACCGGGGGCTTGCTCGCGAAGACCAGCTCGGGAAGGTGATAGTCCACACTCAGCATCTCCTCGGTGAAGCCGGTCTTGCGCAGCCGCTTTTCGCGCAGCTTGCGGAACGACTCGAGCACGTTGGGCGCGACCTTGCCGAGCGGCGCCAGCACCAGCTCGGGGCGATTGAGCGTCAGGTCGAATTGCTCGAACGGATATCCCTGGTGTCCGATCCGGAAGCTGACCGCCGAGAGCGCGCCTTTGGTGGCGAGATAGTGATTGTCGGGCGTGATGACGACCCCGTCGCGCTCGCCCACCAGGACCATGGTCGCCGCCACCACCCAGGTTGCGGTGCTGATCAGCTTGATATGCCCGAGGGACCCGAGGGTGACGAGGTATTTGCCGTCCGGCGTGTACTGCACCGCGTACAGATAACCGTCCACGCCGCCGAGCAATCGTTCGTACACGTGGGGCCCGCCGGCGATCGCGAACACGCGAATGTTCTGGCTCATGATCGAATAGGCGACCAGCTGCCGGCTCGAAGGATCGAAAGCCAGCGCATCCAGGACTCCCATGTCCGTCTCGATGGTGCGGATGAGCTGGCGGCTCTTCAAATCGTAGAGACGGATGGTTCCCTGGCCGGAGGGTCGCAGCTTGTTCTCGGTGGGGATGGCATCGCTCACGGCCAGCCACTGCCCGTCTTTGCTGAACGCGAGGCGCGTTCGAACGCCGAAGTCGCCCAGGTTGGCGACCAGCGCGAGGCTCTTGCCGTCGAGCAGGCGCACCTCCGCGCGGTGGGAGACGGGGAACCGTGAGAACAGTGCGGCCACCAGAGCGCCATCGGGGCTGAAGGAGCCCTGGGCAGGCCCTTCGATGCTGGCGCGCTCCGCGCCGGTGACCGCGTCGATCAAGCGAAGTCGCTTCCCCGAGACGAGGAGTTGAGCGCTGTCGGGGCTGAAGGCGAGCGCCGCGGAGCCGCGCCAGATTCCGTCGCTCTCGAACGAGAAGCGGGTCTTTCCGCCGGCGAGATCGCGCACCACCAACCGATCCGGAAATGCCTGGGTATAGGTATCGGGTCCTTGATTGAGCGTCGCCAGCGCCTTGCCATCGGGCGATACCTTCGCGCTCAGGGCTTCGCGCCCTTCGCCGGGGAAGGCGCGCAGGCTGCCGGTGGTCAGGTCGAAGATGGTGGTAGTGCCGCTCTTTCGCCCGAGCACGATCAGGGTGCCGTCGGCGCTCACGTCGAGGGCGCGCGCGTCGCCGGTGCGGCCCTCGAACACCTGGACCCTCTTGCCGGTCGCGATATCCCAGAGCTGGACGCGCCCCGTGGCGTCGCCCACCCCGAGCAGCCCATCGGGCGAGAGCGCGAGGCTCGTGACCCCTCGCTTGTTGCCCGGGAGCGTCTTCAGCAGCTTTCCGGTCGAGGCCTCGAAGACATAGACGTTCTCGTCGTTGGTCTCGCCGCCGGCGAAGAGGAGGCGGCCGTCCGCGCTCCACACAAACATCCCAGCTTTCGCCGCGAGCTCGCGCGGCTTCTGGGCCCCTTGCGAGAGTATCTGGATGTTGTTTGGGCAATTGAACGCGAGGTGCTTGCCGTCGGGGCTCAGCACCCGCCACCGCCACCTTTCCCAGCAGAAATTGTTGCGGGCGCGGTAGTCGAGCGCGGTCGCCATGAAAAAGGGCTTCTCCCACTGCTCCTCGAAGGTCCGTCCGTCGACCGAGAAAGCGCCGTTCTGGGTGTCCCGCGGGGCCTCGGTCCTGAGCAGCGTGCCGTCCTTGGTGTTCCAAGCGGTCACTATCCATTGATTATGATCGTCGAACGTCCCCACCAGGAGCTCCGTGCCGTCGCGACCAAGCACCATCCGATTCGCGCGCTGGTTGATCCCGAACCGCGTCTCGCCGGTCCGGATGTCGAGCGCGGTCACGCCGCCTTTGCGGGAGACGAAGGCCGTCGAGCCGTCCCGTCCGAGTACGATCCGGTTGCCAGACCAGTCGGCTACGACGCGCCGCAGCTCGCGGCCCGTGGCCACCTCCCAGACGATCAGCTCGCGCGCGCCGCCGCTCACCAGCAGGCTGCCGTCCGGAGTGAAGGCCAGCGCCTGTGCGTACCCGCCGGTGTGGCCCAGCTGCAGCTGAAGCTCCGGGGTGGCCCCTTCCGCGCGCGGCGCCCATAGCCAGAGCAAGAGAAGAAAGCCGAGCAGCCGAGCAGTCCGGCTGGACGGTACGCCATTGATTGCCTGCATCGCCCAGTCCCTTTGTCCGGCCCCGCCGCCAAGGAGCCCCAGCCACTCAACCTCGCACACTCAGACGACGCGCGGGCGCGCGGCTCGACGAACGGCGGGCGGCGGCGCGGCACGAGGGCCCCTCGCCATCGATCAGCACCACGCGCGGCTTGCTCGGCGCGAAGGCCGCCCGCGCGGCGCGGTTGTGCAGGCGCAGGCTGACCTACCGGGTCAAACTTGCCCGACGGCAATTGCGAGGTCGCGTAGCCGGCCCACAAGCTGTGCCGGTCGCCCGAGACGATGGCGAAGCCGGTAACGCCCTCGTCGCGCACCAGGTCGTAGATCTCGGCGCGCTCCCGATAAGCGGTTCCAGAGTCGCCGCTGCTCATCGAGGCATAGGTCGTCTTCGGCCATGATTCCTTGGTCAGTCCGGCTGGCAGATTCTGCGGGTCGCACCGCCGATCCGGCGCGGCTTTCGGAATTGCCCCAGAGCGCTCCAAGCGCGGGCACGGCGTCGTATGCTCAGGTTTAACGAAGAGTCAGAACGTGGCAAACCCGGTTCGATAGATGGATGAAGTCAAATTTGTTATCGTGCTGAGGCGGCTCACCGAATTCAGTCCCGAGGCCGACCCGCGGAGGACCGTGGTCCGAGGAACCGTCAGCTTGCTCGCGTTGATCTGCGCTGCAGCGCTGCCGCCCGCCGCGCGCGCGGATCCGCCCCTTCCGGGCTGGACAGTGGCTGCGGCGCCCAATCGGCGGGTGCTGCCGCTCGATCTATCGCAGCTCGACGAATCGAGGCTGCTCCGCAGCGGCGACCACGCGGCCATCTACGCCATCGCGGCCAGCGCCGGCGATTACCACCGCGAGCGCATTCCGCTGATCCTGGTGCACGGCATCAACGGCGGGCCCCGCGACCTGCAACCGGTGGCGCAGCGATTCCGCGGCTCCCAGACCTATCAGCTCCACGTCCTCTGTTATGACTCGAGCCGTCGCCGCACGCATGAGAACGGCGGCGACTTCGCCAGCGAGCTGCGCGCATTGCAGCGAGCGCTCGGCCCGAACCGGGAGCTGGCGATCGTCGCGCACAGCATGGGTGGGCTCGTGTCCCGCTGGGCGCTCAACGAGCTCGCGGAGGGCCCTGGCCGCGGCGTCGAGCGTTGGCGCCGCGTGCAATTCATCGCCGCCGACTCACCCTGGCACGGCTACGACGGCCCAAGCGATCGGGGCGTGGAGGGGCTCCTCATGGGCATGGCCCGGCCGGTCATTGCCGCGGGGCTTGACGACATGAGATCGACGTCGAACATGTTTCAGGGCTTCCCCGATCAGCAGGGTAGAGACGCGGCCGCCTTCCAAGGTGTGTTGCGCGTCTCCAAGCCGCGCAACGTCGATATCCACCTTCTATTTGCCGGCCAGCGCACCGTGGTGGAGGACTATACCCAGGGACACTTGCTCCCCCTGGCCGGCAAGATCGCCGACCACTATAACGATGAGATCCACCACCCCCATGTGGACGGCGAGGCGCGGCTCACGAACTTCTGGCAGGCGCTGATCGAGACCACGGAGTTTTACTCATTCGATAATGAGTTGCTGGGCCTTGTCAGACAGCACCGGCTAACGGCTGCTACAGTGACGGTAGCCCTGCGGCGATACTATCCGAAGTTCCCGGGAGACCACCGCGGTGTCCTGGCGGAGCACCCAGCGCAGCGCAGCTTCCTCGATTATCTTCAGCAGACGTTGGGGGCCGGTCGTCCGCCGAGCACCGGCGCTGGCAGGGGCCCGTCGCACGCGACCGACGGCCGCCTTCCCCTTGCGCATGGCGCCGGGGTGTCGGCGGCGCACTCGACGGACGCAGGCACGCACGGCACGGCGGTTGAGCCGAGCAGCCATGGTAGTGCGAACGCGGCCGCAAAGAAGGCATCGCCCGCGAGAAAGGCGGCGGCCACGAAGAAGGCTACACAGACGAAAAAAGCTACGCCTGCGAAAAAGGCTGCACGCTCGAAAAAAGGTACGCCTGCGAAAAAGGCTGCACGCTCGAAAAAAGCTACGCCTGCGAAAAAGGCTGCACGTTCGAAAAAGGCTACGCCGACCAAGAAAGCGCCTCCGAAGAGCTCTTGACGATATCTCGCCGATGAACTCATCCGAAGCGGCTGGCGTCGACAGGGCTGGACAAGCTGACGTCGAATCTGACGACAGGCCCGCCGACGGAGGTTCCATGCGACCAGCTGGTCTTGAGGATATGGTTGAGCGTGGACGAACCCGCGCTGCGTGTCGGCGCCGTTCCGTCAGCGCGAAAAAATACAGCGCTGCTTGACACCACGCTCCCACAATTGGGAGGCTTTCAGGCTCGCTCTTTGTGGGGGGGTCTCCGGAGACCCCGATGTCGAAGATCCGCATCGCCTTTTGCACTGCGCTGCTCGCGGCGATCCCGGCGCGCGCAGACGCTCCCACCAACGGCTCTGGGACGGTGGGCAATGGCTCGGGCACCCTCGGCAAGGGCACCTTTGTCAACGGCGCGGCGACTCCCTTCAACGGCTCAGGCACGTTGGGCAACGGCGCCTCTTCGCCCTTCAACGGCGCAGGGGCCTTGTTGAACGGTTCGGGCACCTTGAGCAATGGATCGGGCACGCTGAGCAACGGCTCAGGGACGCTGAGCAACGGGTCAGGCACCTTGAGCAATGGGTCCGGGACGCTGAGCAACGGGTCAGGCACCTTGAGCAATGGGTCCGGGACCCTGAGCAATGGCTCGGGCACCTTGAGCAATGGCTCGGGCACCTTGAGCAACGGCTCAGGCACCCTGGGCAACGGGGCTGCCTTCAATGGCTCGGGGACGTTGAGCAACGGCTCGGGGACGTTGAGCAACGGTTCGGGGACGCTGAGCAATGGGTCGGGCACCCTGAGCAACGGGTCGGGGACGTTGAGCAACGGGTCGGGGACGCTGAGCAATGGGTCGGGGACGCTGAGCAATGGGTCGGGGACGCTGAGCAATGGGTCGGGCACCTTGAGCAACGGGTCGGGGACGTTGAGCAACGGGTCGGGGACGTTGAGCAACGGGTCGGGGACGTTGAGCAACGGGTCGGGGACGCTGAGCAACGGGTCGGGGACATTGAGCAACGGGTCGGGGACATTGAGCAACGGGTCGGGCACCTTGAGCAACGGGTCGGGGATGTTGAGCAACGGCTCCGGCACCTTGAGCAATGGCTCTGGCACCTTGAGCAATGGCTCCGGCACCTTGAGCAATGGAACGTGCACGGTCAGCAACAGCTCGGGGACCTTCACGGTGTTCAACTGCTCGGGAGTGATCAACGGATCAGGCACGCTCGGCAACGGGTCCGGCACGCTCGGCAATGGGTCCGGCACGCTCGGCAACGGCTCTGGCACGCTGGGCAATGGCTCGGGCACCTTGGGCAATGGCTCGGGCACGCTGGGCAACGGGTCCGGCACGCTCGGCAACGGCTCGGGCACCTTGGGCAACGGAACGAATATCGTCGGTTCCGGCGGCGCGACCAGCGGCGTCGACGCGTGGGGCGTCCCGATCGACAATCCCTACTTCCACGCCCTGGAGAACTCGCTGCTCTTCGGCAACGCCCAGGTACATGACGCGTGGATCAACCGCCCTTTCACGGCGGCCGAGCTGTTCAACGACGGGTCGGCGGACGTGTCGGGCTCTCTCGACCAGCAGCACCATCAAGCCCTGTTCCAGGTGTGGAACGATCCCTTCTCGGTGATGCTGCTCTCCTATTTCTGGGCCGACGCCCACATCCAGGGGGACGACCTCGTCTTCTGCCCCGCGGAATATTACCAGGGGACGCCGGCGGGCAGGCCCTGTCAGGATCAGAGCCACTCGACGATCACGTTCGCGGGCTCGCTTGGCTTGTGCGACTACGACACCAACCCCGCCAATCTCCGCACCTACAATCCCTATACGACCGTTCCGCGGACTGTCGGCTCGCGCGGCTGGGCCGTCGATCAGCCGCTCACCGCCGACGCGAAATGCCAGCACTGGGTCTCGGCAGTCTTCCTCGGGCAGAACAACCAGCTGCGCATCCACAATCGATTCTCCGCGCGCGGGCCGAGCAATCCCGCGCCGGACTCGTGCCTCTCGGGAGTCGACCCGCAAACCGGTCAGCCCACCCAGACGATCTGCGGAGCGGACCGGCCGGAGGCCCTCGGCACGCAGCTGAACGTCCCGGCCACCGCCATCCCGCTCTTGCCGTTCGTCCACGCCAGCGAGATCCCGGTCAACGCGCTCATGTCGACCTGCCCCGCGGATTCAGCGGCCGCGCCCTCGGGCTTCGCGAACTGCGACTGGACGCCCGGCCTCATCGGCACCTGCTCGACTCCGGGCGCGACCATCGCCCTGGAGATGACCAGCGCCCTGAGCAAGCCGATCGTGATGCAGGTGCAGCAAGGGGTGAACGGGGTCGACTTCCCCTACGCGCCCCTCGGGGCTTGCTATCCATCGTTCGGAGCGACGCCTCCCAGCTTCACACCGCCTTGCCAGGGCGAGGTGCTCGGCTTTTCGGCGGGCCCTTCCACCCTGCCGTCGGTGAGCTTCAGCTGCCCGGCGAGCGGGACCTTCAGCGTGCAGTGGGCGCCCTGGCAGCGCAGCGACGCGGCGGCGCTCCAGGCGGAAGCCGACGGCACGCCGTCCTCGATCTTCCCGGCCTTCACCGTCACCTCGGTGAATGGCCAGCCGTCCAGCGCCTGGGACACGGCGGTCTACTACCAGGCTGGCAGCGAGGTCTCTTTCGGTCCTACCGTCTACCAATCGCTGCAGGCGAGCACTGCCCAGGAGCCCGACACCTCGGCGGCGTGGGCGGCGCTGGCGTCCTATCCGGCCAACGAGGTGCAGATATTCCCGCCTGCCAATATCGAAGCGTATTTCGCCGGAAACATTTTCGGCCCTTCGAACGTCCAATTCGATTCCGTCTGCGAAGTCCGGGCGCCCAATGCCTCCAACGCAGCGGTCTGCCCGCCCCAGCCGCTCGGCGGTCCTTCCGTCGGCACCGTCTGCGAGCAGGGAAACCAGGCCTGCTGCGTCCCCTGCCGCCGCCTGCCGAACGTGCTGCCCAACCCGGAGCCGCAGCTGGACCAGTCGGACGAACTGGATCAGGGAATCTTGGGGGCACACGGGGCGATACTCGCGACCCACGCCTTCAGCACCGTAGTGAACTACACCGACCACGACTTCCTGGTCACCCAGGTCCAGGTGGCGATCAAGGTCCACGCTTCCGCCGGTCGCTATGCGAACATCGTGGTCGTCCTGGCACCGGCCGGGCCAGAGAACCTCCAAGGCGGTTACACGTTGAGTCCACAGGGAGCGCCTTCGGCCGACGGCGATACCTTTGTCTTGCCGACCTCCCAGGGGCCCGACGGCGCTCCCGCGAGCAGCGCAAATCCAGAGTTTCCTCGTGGGAGCAGCACCGGCGATGACATGGGCACCGATCACCAATGTTATGCCGGTACCTGCAAGTATACGGTGCCCATCACCCAGACTCTCGGGCCTCCGGGCGCCCTCATTCCAGCGCATGGAGCGATCACGGTCGAGATCTCGGTCGTGTCGACCACGGGAGGTGACGGGGTTCCTCCGCTCGCGACCGGCGATGATTACGTCGCCATCCTCGGCAAGTCCGGGACCGCGGCGTTTTCCGATCGAACCTCCCCTCCTTACTGGACGGGCGCGCAGACAGGCGGTTGCGGTCACCGCTGCCTCGTCAATTTCCGCCCCTACCTCGTGGTCAGCGGATACGATCCGGCTGCCCCGCCCTCGATCTTCCCCAACGCTCATCTCTGGCTCTCGAACAAGTGGGGACCGAGCGCCGACTACTATCTGGACCGCGGTTGCTCGTCCGATCTATCGACCTGCTTCGCGCACTACGAAGGCAAGCTCGAGGAGATGTGCTCGAACCTGAGCGCCGATGGGGCGTCGATCGCCGACGTCGCCGGCTGCCAGCTCTTCGACAAGAATGGCATCAAGACGCCGCTGCTGTTCAATGAAGGCGGCAACCTCGGATCTTATCCGGGGTACGGCGTCACCACCTTCCTGCCGAATTACAAGACTGGCCTCGACGCGCCGGTCGCTCTCGCCAGCGGCACGTCGCCTGGCGGCGGCTCTGGCGGCAGCGCCATCGTTAGCAAGAAAGGCAACCCCACCGTGACTGCCGACGGCGGGCAGTGCACCGGGAGCGTCCTCGGCGGCAGCCGTGTTTGCAGCGCGGTTGCCTATGACGGAAATCCGCATCCCGGGAGCGGCCGGGCGACCGGGTCGGCCGGCGAGAGGTTGAGCCCGGTGACGCTCGCTTATTACGACTCGGCGGGCAATGCGCTGCCTGGTGCGCCGGTGGGGGTTGGAACCTATGCGGTGGTAGCGTCCTTTGCCGGAAACGATCAATACAATCCCGCGTCGAGCTCGCTGCACCCGTCGGACCGCTCGGCGTTGATCTCCATCACGGGGCCCATCACCGTCTCGGCGGACAACCAGTCGATAGGTCATGGCAGCGCGATACCGCCGCTGACGGCGAGCTACAGCGGCGCGCTCAGCGGAAGCCCGGCTTGCACGACGACGGCGACGGCGACCAGCAACGTCGGCACCTATCCCATCACTTGCACCCTGGGAACGCTCTCGTCCGCGATCCCCGGCTCGTTCGTGTTCATCCCCGGCACGCTGACCATCGCTCCCCTGCCGGCCAGCGTCACGCCCAACCCCGCCTCCAAGATCTACGGCGCTGCCGATCCGCAGTTGGCCGGGACGCTCTGGGGCTTCTCCCCCGGCGATACTGTGACCGCGACCTATTCGCGAACGGCGGGTGAGACCGTGAGCGGAGGTCCGTACGCCATCTCGGCGACCCTCACGGGCGCGCTGGGCAATTACAACATCACCTACAACACCGCGGCCTTTACCATCGCTCCGGCGAGCACCGCCGTGGCCCTCGGCTCATCGACCAACCCATCGACCGCTTCGACGCCGGTGATGTTCACTGCCAGGGTCTCCCCGATCGCGCCCGGAGCGGGCGTGCCCACGGGGACCGTGTCGTTCCGGGAGGGACCGACCCTGCTCGGCACGGTGACACTGAGCGGCGGCGCCGCGACCTTTTCCACGGCTGCGCTTTCTGCGGGCTCGCACTCCCTCACGGCCACTTATGCGGGGGACTCGAACTTCACCGGGAGCACTTCGGCGGCGCTGGCGCAGAACGTCGAGCAGCCATCCCTCAACCTCGGCCTCGAGGTAGAGCGAGCGGTGTTGAACGTCGGCGAGAATCCGGCTGAGTTCTCCTCGATCGGCGTCCTTGCCCTCACCGGCGGCGAGCGGCCGGATGACTTCCTCGTCAATGGAAGCATGCCGATCACCATCCGAGCGTCGATCGGTGCGGTGCCCATCATCAACAAGAGCTTCGTCGGCACGTTGAACTCCACCGATTCGAGCGGCAGGCCCAAGTTGACCGCCACCAGCGCCGACGGCGCGCGGCTCCACATGGTGTTCGACGGCTCATCGAGCTACGACTCCAGACGCGATCCCGGCTTCGCCGCGGTGGCGGGAGTGGCGCCGGTCTTCACGCTGCTGATCGGGGACGCGTTCGCCGAGTGGCGCATCTTCCTCGGGAAGAAGGCTTTTGCCTCTCAGGAGATCGATTGGAATGGCATTCCGCTGGTGACGAAGGACGCGAGCGGCCAGCTCAGCTCGTCGTTCCCCTTCAACGTCCGGGGCGACGGCACGGTGACGCTGACCATCCCCGGGCGGCCTGTGTCCGGCGACACCGTCGCCTGGAAAAAGAACGGCACCGTCGTCTTCAAGCAGTCAATGTCCGCCAACGGCACCACCACCGACACCTATTACAACGAGGCTGGCGTCTGGCGCTTCTCGACGACGCTGCCGGCGGGCACCTCGCTGGCGAGCTACCCGGGCTTCGGCTTCTCCATCGACATCACGCTCGGCAGCCGAGGCCAGAGCGCCGGGGTGGCGTCCGGCATCGCGACCGGAACGCTCACCCAGCGCAACACCAAGATCGCGCGGCAAGGGGATGAAGACAACCTCGGACCGGAGGACGAGTAGCCGTGAAGGCCGCACACACGAGAGCGCTGGCGGTGTTGGTCTTGCTGGTCGCTGGACTGGCCGTATCCAGCCGGGTGCGCTCCGCTTTGCGCGCGCCCTCGCACGCTCCGGCTCACGGAGCAGAGAGCCCCACGCCATCCGCCACCGCGGTCTCGAGCGCGGACCTCGTCCATCTGTCCGCCGATGACCGGCCGGCTCGAGCTCGCGGGGAGCCGCGCTCGGTCGCGGCGATCCTGGCGGCGCTCTCTGGCCTTTACGCCGACACGGGTGCGCTGGACTGGGCCTCCGCGCAGGCGCTGCTCGAGAGGCGCAGGGCAGCCGAGCAAGATCTGTTCGCGCGGCTCGCCGCGCTCGGAGCGGGCGGCGCGCGAGAGCTGGAGCGCGAATACGCCCGCGCGGATCTGCGAGGGAAGTTGTTGCTCGCCAGGGCGCTCGGTCGCATCGACGATGGCGAGGCCCCCGGGGTGCTCAAGGCGCTCGCCTCCGCCGAAGGCAATCCCAACGCCCGGCGCGAGATGCTGCTGGCGCTCGGGCAGCGGAGCGAGCCGGACGCCCATGCCACGCTCGTCGCCGTGCTGAAGACCGATGCCGACCCGAGCGATCGCGTCGCCGCCGCGCAGGCCCTCGCCGGGCGCGCCAACGCGCTCGCTCAGCTCGCCGAGAGCATGGGCAGCGATCCCGATCCGGCGGTGCGCCTGAAGGCGGTGGCGTCGATCGGAAGGATCGGCGGTGCATCGGCCCGGAACGCGCTCGGCGAGGCGGCGCGGAACCAGGGGCTCGATGAGCAGTTGCGGCTCTTCACCATCCACGAGCTCGGGCGCTCGTTCGGCGACGGCGCGGTGGAGGTGCTGGGCGAGATCCTGCGCGATCCGGCGCCGGCCATCCGCAAGGCCGCGGTGGCAGCGTTCGGACGGCTGCGGAGCCAGAGCGCGCTGGCGTTCCTCCGCGCCATCGCGGAGCAGGACCCGTCGCCGGCCATCCGCGGCGAGGCGATGCGGGTCCTGGCGGCGCGGGAGTGAGCAGACATGGCTACTCAGTCTTCCGAGCGCCCCAAGGCACCGGGCTTGCCGGACCCGTTGGATTCACCCCGCGGACCTTGCGAGCAGCGTGGCGCGGGTGTTCATGGGGCCATGTCTTTGCCCGTCGCGTTCGCTCTGCCCATCCTGGCCGCTGTGTCGTTCGCCGCGCAGGCGGTCCACGCCGAGCCACGGCTCGTCCTCCAGACCGGCCACCCCGGCGGCTCTCCCGGCAACGCGATCGCGTTCTCGCCCGACGGCTCGCTGGCGGTGACGGCGGCCAGCGAGATCGTCGTTTGGCAGGTGGTCGGCGGACGCCAGCTGCGCACCATCCTGCCCGGCAACGGCTACGCGCGCTCGCCGCACTTCCTCGCCGACGGGCGCACGCTCTTCGTCGACAGCAACGCCGGTGCCGAGCTCTACGACGTGGTGACCGGCGAGCGGCGCGCGCGCGCAGTGCTGCCAGGCTCGTTTCCCCGCGCGGGGCGCAACGCCCACGCCTGCACCACGACCAACGTGGTGGTCAACAACGTGGCCGTCGGCAGCGAGCTGGGCTGCTGGGACCTCTGGAGCGGCGCGAAGCTCTGGAGCGCGCCGTCGGGCTCGTCGTGGATCTTCTCGCCCGACGAGGCCGTCCTCTATACGGCGACGAGAACGGAGCTCCGCGTGATCGACGCCGCGACCGGCGGGCTCCGCCGCGCGATCGCGTTGCCCCGCCTAGCCTTCCAGCTCACGCTTCGGGGCGACAAGCTCGTCGCCTCCCTGGTCCGTGAGGGCAGCGGCCCCCAGGGCGCCGAGTGGATCGACCCGACGACGGGCGAGCACCGTCCGGCGACCGCCGACGAGTCCCAGTCGCTCGAGCGGTTGGCCGATCCCGACGGCAAGCGGGTCTGGGAGCTTCGCGGGAAGAGGCTGGCGCTCGTCGACGCCGCCACCGGCGCCACGCTGCAGGTCCCCGCGCTCGAGGCCTTGAGCAAGCTCCTGCTGGTGCAAGGCCAGCCCGCCGCGCTGACGGAGAAGTTGGAGGTGATCGCGCTCGGCTCGGGTGCGCTCCTCGGCGTGCTGCGCGGACGGGCGCTTGAGCCGGAGTCGGTCGTCCTCGCGGCCGGCGAGCTCATCGTCGGTTCCTGGGGCGCGCACGACGAGTACGGCCTGCGCGTGTTCGATCTGCAGCAGGGCCGCCAGAGGCTGGCGCTCCCCGCGCAGGGTGCGGTGAAGACCGGCGGAGGCCGCATCGCGGGGGTGCGCGGCGATCGCCTCCGCGAGAGCACGTCGGTGGCGTTCGACGCCGCCACCGGCCGCGAGCTGGGCACCTCCGGCCCACCGTCGTCGGCGGCGCCGAGCCCGGCCTTCATCCTCCCCGATGGCCGCGTCGCGCTGGGCAGCTACACGACCGGCCTCGTCCTTTGGACGCCTGGAGGCGGCACCGAGGCGCTGCTCGAGCGGCTCCCACGCCCCGAGGCGGAGAAGCCGGACCTCGGGGCCTCGAGCGCCGACGGCCGGCTCTTCGCCGCCACCGGCGTCCACGCCGCGCACAGCGTGTGGGTCGGCGCGCCGCGGCCGGGAGCGAAGCTGGTCAGGCTGCCGGTGAAGAAGCTGCTCGACTCGCCGCCCGTCTTCAGCCCCGACGGCAAGCTGGTCGCCATCCCCGGCAGCACCCACGACCACTGCCTCTACCTCTACGACGTGCGCGGCGCGCTGCGCTGGCGCAAGCTGGTCAAGGAGGGCGCGATCAACGCGCTCGCGTTCTCGCCCCGCGGCGACCGCCTCGCGTCGGCCGGCCAGGACCTCAAGCTGCGGGTGTGGAACACCGCGGACGGAAAGAGCCTGCGCACCATCGAGGTCGGCGGCGTGGGCACCCGCCTGGGCGGCGTTGCCTGGTCGGCCGACGAGCGGGTGCTGTTCGTCGCCGCCCGCGCAGGCGTGATCGCCTTCGACGTCGGCAGCGGGCGCGAGCTCTTCCGGCTGGCAGTGCTCGAGGGACGCGACTGGGTGGCGTTCACTCCGGACGGGCGATTCGACGGCTCGCCCGGCGGCCAATCCCTGGTGCAGCTGGTCGACGGCGACCGCGTGTTGCCACTCGACAGCTTCTTCGAGACTCACTTCACCCCCGGCCTGGTGGCGCTGGCGCTGGGCGGAAAGCCGCTGCCGGAGCCCCGCGCCGACCTGCGCCGCGCGCGCGCGCCTCCACCGCGCGTCGAGATCGTCGAGCCCGCCGCCGACCTCTCGGTCACCGCCGAGGAGCTCGACGTCTCGGTCGCGGCGCACGACCAGGGCGGCGGCGTCGACGAGCTGCAGATCTTCATCAATGGCAAGTCGGTCGCCGGCGTCGAGCGGGGCGTGCGGCTGGTCGGCCCCGCGCTCAGCCGCAAGCTGCGCATCGCGCTCGTGGCCGGCGACAACGAGATCCGCGCGGTCGCCTTCTCGAAGGAGCGGGGAGAGTCCGCCCCCGCCATCCGCAAGGTGCACCGCGAAGGCGCGCGCCCGCGGTCGGATCTGTACGTCGTCGCGGTCGGCGTCGGTCACTACAAGAACGCGAAATATACCCTCCAATATCCACGGCCCGACGCCGAGGCGTTCGCCGCGGCACTCGAGCGCGGCGGCAAGGCGCTCTATCGCCAGGTGGTGCGCATCGACGTGATGGACGAAGAAGCCACGCGCGCCGGCATCGAAGCTGCCGTCGCCAAGGTGGCCGCTGGCGCCCAGCCCGCCGATACCTTCGTGTTCTATTTCGCGGGCCACGGCGTGATGGAAGAGGCAGCTGGCGCGCAGGGCGAATTCTACCTGGTGCCCAGCGACGTCACCTCGCTGTATGGCGAGAGCGGGCAGCTCCAGGCAAAGGCCATCAGCGGCCCTCGGCTGCGCGAGCTGTCCGCCTCGGTGAAAGCGCAGCGCCAGCTCCTGGTGCTCGACGCTTGCCAGTCCGGCGCCGCCACCACGGCGTTCGCGTTGCGCGGCGCCGCCGAGGAGCGGGCGATCTTGCAGCTGGCTCGGAGCGCCGGCGTGGTCCTGCTGGCGGCGACCTCGGGAGACCAATACGCCGCCGAGATGCAGCAGCTCGGACATGGCGTGTTCACCTATGCCCTGCTGGAAGGCTTGAAGGGCCGCGCCGCCACCGACGGGAAGATCACCGTCAAGCACCTGGAGGCGTTCCTCAACGACGAGGTCCCCGAGCTGACCCGCAAATACCGCGGCTCGGCCCAATACCCGAACAGCTGGGCGCGCGGCCAGGATTTTCCGCTGGTGCTGCAGTGATCTGGATGGCAATCGCCTCCTCGTGACGTGAGTCGGCCGACCAGGGGCAGCTCGATCGCGCTCTTCTGTCGGCGGCCGGGCATGTCACTGCGGCAGGCACCAACCGGAGGCACCCATGGTGCTCGTCGCCCTTCTCCTCGCCGCACTCTTCGAGCTTCTTCCCGCTGGCCTGGAGGAGCGCGGCGCCGCAGGCGGCCTGGGGTCAGGCAATGCGGGTCGATACGCCGCGCACGAGGACAAGCGCGTGTGTAACTGGATTCCGCGCGTGCCCCGGCCCTGGCTTTTGCGCGTCTGGCGCGCCGGGTCGAGATCGCCGAGAGTGAATCGGAGCGGATGGCTCGCGAAGGCGGCGATGTGACCAGGAAGCTCGAAGGATCCTTTTTCTTGAACGCTGCCCGTCGCCTGCGATTGATCGCCGTCGCCGCGCTGGTCATCGTCGCCCAGCCGAGTCCGGCCGAAGAAGGTCAACCGGCGCACGCGGTGGAGCCCAAAGCGAAGGCGCCCCGGCCCACGCTGGTGGCGCAGACCGAAGCCAACCCTGGCGAGATCGAGTTTTCGCGCGACGGCCGCTTCGCGCTGATGGCCTATGGCGGCGCGCTGGTGCTCGATCGGCGCTCGGGGATCGTGCTGCGCTCGCTGCCCCCGAACCAGAACGACCCGAGCCTCGCCATCGCGCCCGGAGGGGACCGCGTCTGGTCCGGTGGGCAGATGTTCTCCGTCCGCGACGGCAAGCCGGTGGGTGAGCCGTTCGACAAAGCGCCGTACGGGAGGACCACTCTCGCGGCCTTTCATCCGTCACGCCACGAGCTGGCGATGTACACCCCCGCGCCGCCCGACCCGAACCGCAGCACCTGGGGCCCGAACAGCACTTACTATCGCTTCAACATCCTGGTGTGGAACTTCGACCGCCGCGAGGTGGTCGCCAGGAGCGATACTCCGGTCCGTTGCGCGCGCCTTACCTATTCGCCGAAGGGTGATTATATCGGCTGCGGCAATACCATCCTCGATAGCAAGACGCTGGCGGTGGTCGCCACGCTGCAAGCGCGAAGCTCGGAGTTCTCGCGGAGCTCCGCTGCCGTGGTGATGGTGACAAACGAAGGCGCTTTGGTTCGCCAGGACCTCCGGACGGGCGTCCGCGAGGTAATCGCGGGCACGACGCAAGAGTGGCTTGGCGGCGCGCTCGAGGTGCAAGTCCCCCGTATCCTTTACAGCGACGACTCCAGGGACTTCGATCGATACGCAAGGCTGGGGCATCAGATGATCCAGCAGCTGGAAGTCAACACCACCGCAGGCGCCGACGTGGCCTTCCTGGATGACGCCGGCGGCCTGCGCGTGGCCGCCATCCGGGCCGACGGCGGCGTCTATCTCTGGGAGGAGCGCAGCAAGACCCGCAAGCTTCTACCCAAGGCGTTCAGCGCCGCCCGCAGCCTTCGCTTCGATCCCGACGGCACAGTGCTCGCAGCCTTCGTGCATGCGAAGGAAGGGCTGCAGGCAATGCACCAGCCGCGGGTCATGCGCTTCTGGGATCTGCGCGGCGAATTCGAGCGCGAGCCCTTCTTCAATCACTTCGTCTATGCGGATACCGCCATGGCCGCCCCGCACGATGGGCACGACATCGTCATCATCCACCAAGAGGAGGCCATGGCGCTCGACCCCGCGACGCTCGAGGTGAAACCTTTCGAGGTCGGCGACGCCCCGGGTTATCGTTCTTTTTCCGCCGACGGGCGGGTCATGGCTATCTATGATCCTGACAACAAGAAGCTGACTCTCGGTCGCACGGGACAGAAGAAGCCGATTGCCGAGCTTGCCGGCGTTGGCTCGTTCAGCCTGTCGGCCACGGGCGACCGGGTCGCCTACGCCAATGACGAGAGCAGCGATGTCACCCTCATCGACGTTGCCACCAGACAACACGTTTCACTCGAGTTCGGGCCCAAGGCGAAATACTACAAGACGAAATACTATTCGCTTGGATTCACCCCGGACGGCACCCTCTTCGCGCACACGATCGATTATCCAGTCTCTTGGAGCGCGGACGGCAAGCTGAGACCCCGCACAGCAGCTCCCGAGATCGCGACCAAGGAGCAGCTCAGGACGGGTCCGGTGACGAGCCCGGACCTGAGTTCGATGGCGGGTGGTTACTCGGTCAAGACCGTCCACCGGACGAGTATCTTCGATCGGGCGGGCCGCGTCCGTTGCGATCTGCCCGACGCGGACGAGGCTGATTCCTATGCCTTCAGCCGGGATGGCAAGCGGCTGGCCACCCCGAAGGCGATCTACGACGCCACGAGCTGCGCCGTGCTCGGTCCCGGGCCGGGCGGACGATTGCACCCATTGGCCTGGACCGCCGACGGGCGCTTCATCGTCGCGCGCGGCGCCCTGTTCTCATTGCACTTCGTCGCCAACTTATACGATACCCAGAAACTAACGACAGCCGGATCGATCTATATGATGGGCAAGCGCGATGCCGCCATCACCACGCCGGGCGGATACTATCGCGCGACCCCTGCGGCGATGAGCGGGTTTGGTTTCGTCGCCGGCGACCAGGCCTATCGCTTCGAGCAGTTCGACTTGCTCTTCAACCGGCCGGACCTGGTGCTCAAGAGCCTGGGCACCGCCTCCGCCGAGAGCGTGGCCGCGATCGCCAGGGCGCGCAGGCGGCGGCTCAGCAAGCTGGGCGTCGCGCCACCCGAGGACTTCGACCTGGGCGCGGCCCCCGCGCTGCACCTCGTCGACCGCGACCAGGTGCCCCTCTCGACGGCGGACCGCGAGCTGATACTCAAGATAAAGGCCAGCTCGCCGGCAAGCACGCTGGCGCGGCTCTTCCTCACCGTCAACGGCGTGCCCATCGACGGCGCCGCGGGCCGCAAGCTCAAGGCGGCGAGGGAAGCCACCGAGCTAGTCAAGGTGGTGCTGGGACGCGGCAGCAACAACATCGACCTCTGGGTGACCGATCGCGCAGGCACGACTTCGCTGAGGGAAAAATTGCTCGTCTCCTACGTCGGCCCCGCGGCGCCGGCCAGGCGTTTTGTCGCCACGCTCGGCGTCTCCAAATACAAACAGGCCGAATATGACCTTACCTACGCGGCCAAAGACGCCACCGACATGGCGAGGACCTTCGGCGGCGGGACTGCCCAGGTCCTGACGCTGACCGATCAGGAGGTGTCGAAGGAGAATCTAGCGAAGGTGCGCGAGTTCCTGGCCCAGGCCACCGTCGATGACGAGGTGATCCTCTTCGTCGCCGGCCACGGACTGCTCGACGATAAGTTCGATTACTACTTTGCTTCGTTCGATACCGACTTCGCGGCGCCGGCCGCGCGCGCGATTCCCTACGCCGACGTCGAGGGCCTCCTCGACGGGGTCAAGGCGCGCAAGAAGCTCCTCCTGATCGACACCTGCCACTCCGGGGACCTCGACAAGGAAGACGCCGCCTTCGCCGGCGAGGCGAAGGTGAAGTCCGTCGTCGTGGCGCAGGCGTTTCGCGGCATCAAGCGGGTCGCCTCCAAGAGCGCGGGCCAGACGGGCCGCGTCGCCAGCGAGTTGTTCGCCGACCTTGACTCGGGGACCGGCGCCACCGTCATCGCTTCCTCGAGCGGCAGCGAGTTCGCGCTCGAGTCGAGCGAATGGAAGGGCGGCGTCTTCTCGTATGCAGTGCGCGAGGGCCTGGCGAGCAAGGCGGCCGACCTCGACCACGACGGCATCGTGCGCGTGTCCGAGCTCAAGGCGTTCGTCATCGGCCGGGTGCTCGAGTTGACCGGTGGGTTGCAACAACCGACCTCGCGGCGCGACAACCTCGCGTTGGACTTCGCGCTGACCGGTCGACCGAGCGACTGACAGCGCGGGCAGGCCGACCGGGTGCCGCCCGCGATCCGTAGCCTTCCAAGCCGCCATGCGGGCCTGGTTGATGAGCTTTGCCCGCTCGCAAGCGTCGAACACGTCTCTCTCGCACGCAGCGCGCGACCGCAACGCGATCTCACATCTTGGCGACAGCGCGCGAACCGGATCGTTGAGCCGGGCGCGCTCCAGGTCGCCCATTGCCAAGTAGGTGCCCCTAAGATGTTCCGGCCGCCATGCCCATATCGCTCAGGGCGAGGCGCGCAGCTTCGCGGCGCGCAGCGGCGCGTCGACGAGCGCGAACTGCTTCGGGTCGTAGTCCTTCAACACCTTCAAGAGCAGCGTCACCACGGTGGGGAGCGTCCCGTCTGCGTAGCGGCGCAGGATCGTGCCGAGCGTGCGGCCGTCGACCTTGAGCGTCTTTTGCATCTTGTTCAGGATGCCCGGGTTGTACTTCTCGCTGCTCGGGACCCATTTCGCATAAGCGGCGAGATAGCGGGGCGTGAGGTTCTCCAGGCCGGGCGGCGAGTCCGGCCCCTCGGGCGCTCCCTTCTTCGTCGCGACCGCGAGGAGCGTCTCGATGAACCCGGCGATCGAATCCTTGAACGTCGTGTCATAGAGCTTCTGCATCGACAGGCCGACCAGCGTCGCGCTCGGGGGCAGATAGAGCTTGTCGAACAGCGCCTGGAGCGCGGCGGCGTCGTAAGCAGGGATCCACTTTGGATCGGCCGGCGCGACCGTGCCTTTCAAGACGCCTTTGCCGAGCAGCTTCGAGAGGCCGCCCGCGGTGCTGGTGTTCCCGCACGAGTCGAGCGCCTTGCGGTCCTGGCCGTCCGCCGTGTGTGACGCGACCTCCGTCGCCCAGCAGAGAATCGAGGGCAGCGTGCTGAGCGCGTAGTAGGCGCCCCTGGAGCCGTCGCCAAAGCTGCCCAGCACGCCGGCCATCAAATGAAGCTTATCCGTGTCGCTCTCGTGGCCCCAGTAGTGGATCGGGAGAGACGCCCCGGCAGCGGCCGCTTCCCATTGCTGGACGACGCTTTGGACGAGCGCGGACTGCAGCGCGCGATCGCCGTCTGCTCTTGCGATGAGCGGGGAAACGAGCGCCGCAGCGAGCGCGCACACGCGGGCAGTTCTGTTTGTCATGGACACTACTTGCGCAGGTCCGACGGCGAGAGGTCAATCGCAGACTGATGAGCCGCGAGCGAGCACCGGGCGCTCGCTCGCTGCTCTTGAACCAGTGGCGGCCAAAGTCATTAAACATGCTCAATTCTTCGGAACCATCGGAGTGCTTGGCGCGCGCTGGTACCGACCAAGAACTGAATCAGGTTCTTGACCCTCCTATCCTTACGAGCGAGTCATGAAGCCCGCTCTTCGCAGCCTCGCCGACGATCAGGATCGGGTGCGCGCGCTCCGGCAGATCGCCTCCTCCCCGACCACGAAGACAGCGGACATGGCTACTCGGCCTTCCGCGCGCTCTCCTCGACGGCGGGCACGCGGGGTGCTAGTTGCACCGAGGTGCACCACAGGCTGCGGAACCTCTGGGCGGTGATCAAGGCCGCCAGCTCGTCGTGGGTCGACGACTACGCGCAGAGCATGGGCGCCGCGCTCGCGTTTTACACGATGTTCTCGATCGCGCCGCTGCTGCTGATCGTCATCTCGGTCGCCGGGCTGATCTTCGGTGTCGAGGCTGCGCGCGGCGAGATCGTCGACCAGCTCCAAGGCCTGATGGGGCAGAAGGCGGCCGAGGCGGTTCAGGGCCTGCTCGAGAGCGTCAGCAAGCCGGCCGAGAGCGTGACCGCCACGCTGGTCGGCGCGCTGCTCCTGGTGATCGGCGCGTCGACCGTCTTCGCCGAACTGCAGGACGCGATGGACCGGATCTGGCGCGCGCCCAAGCGGGAGTCCGGCGGCGTGTGGGGCATCTTGCGCGCGCGCATCCTCTCGTTCGGGATGGTGCTGGGCGTCGGCTTCTTGCTGATGGTGTCGCTGGTGGTCAGCGCCGGGATCGCGGCTCTCGGCCGTTGGTGGGGGCCGCACCTGGCGCAGTGGAAGATGGTCGTCTCCCTGCTCGACGTGGCGATCAGCTTTGCCCTGGCGATGACCCTCTTCGCGATGATCTACAAGACCATGCCGCGCGTGCGCGTCGCCTGGACCGACGTCTGGATCGGCGCGGCGTCGACCGCGCTGCTCTTCACCATCGGCAAGGTGTTGATCGCGATCTACATCGGCAAGAGCGGCGTCACCTCCGGGTTCGGCGCCGCGGGCTCGCTGGTGGTGGTCCTGCTCTGGGTCTACTACTCGGCGCAGATCTTCCTTCTCGGCGCCGAGTTCACCTGGGCCTTCGCGCAGACCTTCGGGTCGCGGCGCGCGCAGCCCCTGCCCGCGGCCGCGCCCGCCATCCCCACCCAGGCGGCCGGGAAGCAGCCCGACCCGCTGATGGTCGAGGCCAAGGCGGCGGCGGTCGAGACCCGGGCGGAGGAGGCAGTAGACGCGGCCCGGAAGAGTCCGGAGTGACCTGCACCGGCGCCGGCCCGGGGCAGAGAACGTTTGACCTGATTGCCGACATTCCTCGGGCTAGCCGGTCGTCGCCGCCGAGCGCATCGGGCCATGGCTACTCGCCCAGCAGATCAACATCTATTACTACGACAACAACGGTACCAAGCGCGGCAACCCGCGGCTCACCGTCACCGATGAGTGGCTTGTCGATGCAGCGGATCCCGGCGGCAACATGATCGGTGGGACGCCGCGATCGTCGATCACGCGAACAGCGTGGTCTCGCGCAACGGGGGCACCTACCTCGCGCTCAGCACCAGCCTCGGCAGCGATCCGGCGACTCCGGGCAACATAGAGTGGTTCGCGATCGCCGACCTTGTCCCCCGGGCCGAGCCGCTACATTAGATCTCGCCATCGACGCGCACAGACCGTCGGCGCGATCGTTCAGGGATACAGCGCGGTGGCGCTCGCCGGTGCCGAGTAATCCCCGGTCCCATATTGATTGACGGCCTGGACCTCGAAGTATTGGACGCCGGCGTCGGCGGCGGTGACGAACACCAGCACCGAGCCGGCGTCCGGCCCGGCGGGATGGGTATGGTCATGGAGCCCGCTGAAATCGGCCGTGTGATTCTGCGCGATGTAGAAGTTGGTGAGGGGGCCGCTGCCGCTCGAGGCGGGCGGCTGCCAGCTCACTGTGATGCTCAGGTGGCCGGGCGCCGCCTGCACGTTGGTCGGCACTCCCGGCGGCGTATAGGTCGTCGCCGTCCCGGTATTGGAGAATACGCTCTCCTGGCTGTTGGCGAGGCGCGAGGTCATCGCGAACGTATACGTAGTGCCAGGCTGCAGATTCGGAATGCGCGAGGAGGTGGCGTCAGTGGTGATGGCGACGGTCGGGGCAAAGCCGGCGTCGGAAAGCTGGGCATAGGTGCTCTCGAAGCTGATAGCGACTCCGCCATCGTAGATGGGATTGATCCAATGCAGAGTCACCGCGCTCGTGCTGGCCGCCTGGACCGTCAGCGACGTGGGAGGCGGCGGCCGGGGATAGAGCGTCACCGGAGGCGAGAAGTCCGACACACTGCTGGGCGTGCCGCCGTCGCCGAATCCCTGTGCCGTGAACACATAGGGCTGGTTGTCCTGGAGCCCCGTGACGGTCAGGGAGTGGTAGGCATCGCTCGAGCCCGCGAGCTGCGCGAAGATCCCGTACGGGTCGTCGAATCCGCCGTCGCGCACCGAGTAAGC
Source organism: Myxococcales bacterium (assembly GCA_038231075.1). Lineage (GTDB taxonomy): Bacteria > Myxococcota > Myxococcia > Myxococcales > 40CM-4-68-19 > JBBRMA01. Next base: position 39,736 of record JBBRMA010000043.1, read on the forward strand.
CACGATCTGGATGGTCTGGGGCGCCAGGCACCCGGGCGATGAATCGGTTCGATAGAACACCGTCACGCTGGTGTCGCTCTCCGGAATGACCTCCGGGGTGGGGGCTCCCGGCAGGCAGAACGCATACCCGCCGTCGGGCGGGGAGCCAGCATCCGAGCCGGCATCCGAGCCGCCATCGCTGCCCGGACCGCCGGCCACGAATTCGGTGATCGCGGAGCTCGCGGTGCAGACGTGCTGATTGGCGGCGACGAAGCTGGCGGTGACGGAATAGGCGCCGGGTTGATTGCCCGCGGTGTAATGGCCGTCTTGATCGATGGTGCCGCCGGTGGCCAGCCAGGTCGTGAGCGCCGCGGGCGCGCCGTTCAGCGTCGCGATGAAGTTGGCCTTGCTGCCGGTGGCGAGGGTGGCCGAGGGAGGCGCCACCGCCCAGTTGCGGCAGAGGTCGGCGCCACCACCGCAAGCGGCGAGCGAGATCACCAGCGCTGCGGAGGCATATCGCTTGGCGATCACGGCGCACCCGGTCGAGCTTGGCACCGCTCGAGCACCGAGGGTGCCAATCGCTCGGCTTCGAATAGACGCTTGCCGCGCACGGGAGTCAAGCCAGGCAGATCCCGGCGGCGCGCTTCGCCTGCGCATGCCGATGGTCTGCGAGAAGTACGTCGAGCCGGAATCGTTCGGGCGCCTGCTGAGTCGCATCGATGCAGATTGGATCGAGGTGCGGGCGCGGCTCGGGGATGAACCGATGCGCTGGACTCTTCGAGCGCGCTTCGTCGTTCAGCCGTCTAAATTGCTGACTACGCGGTTGACGGAAGCCCTCCTATCGGCCCCTCGAGATTCGAAAGCGCAGACAAGAGTTACTACGCGGCCTTGGCGCTCCAGTGGGTCTGCTTCTTCCGTGCGGCGGCGCAGGCCTGCTGGCTTGTTTCTTCGTCGCGTGTGCGGTGCATTGGCGCTTCTTGGCGTGGTGATTGGTCGAGAGCGAAGCATGAACACGCTCGTGGGTTGGCCAGCTTCCACCGCACCGGCCGCGCTCCCGCCGCGGCAGAGCATGGAGAGCGGGATGATGCTCGGGGAATGATAGCCGAGAGTCGCAGCGCGGAGTGACGAGCGAGGGAGCCAGTCGAGCGGCGGCGCCAAGGCTCTGGTGGGCCAGAGCGAGCGATGCCAACGATGCGACCGCTTGAAGCGCGCCCAAGAAGTGGAAATTGCGAGTTCGACTCAAGCGATACGCGTTTCCGGGCGCCGGCATGAGACGGTCCGAGAGTTCACCTGTACACAGATCGGGAGACCGCGCCTCGCGCAACCTCGAGGGGGAACGCCCGTCAACCCGCAGGAGGAACTCATTATGTGCCCCCACCGGCTGTCCCTTTACGCAATCCTCGCCCTCTGCGCCTCGGCCCCGGCCTTTGCGCAGAAGACTCCCACCATCATCCAGAAAGTGCTGGTGCAGCCAACCAACCCGCTCAAGGCGGGTGACGTCACCGTCACGCAGGCGTCCGACGGATCGGCCCAGTTGACGCAGGCGCAGGTCGTCACGTCTCTTCGATGCGATCCCAAGTGGACCGAGAACGCCTATCTGCAGGGTCTCAATGATTCTGCCGCCCTGCTGAAGACGAGGCTCAAGCGCTTCGAGGAGAACCGGGTCGACGTTTACACGGATATCCAAACCCGCGCCTTCTGCGGGGACGCCATCTCTGAGACTTGCGGTATCTCAGGATCGATCTTGGACATCTACCAACAATTGAGGCAGAGCGCCCGTGCCATGATCGAATACACGAGGGTCCAGTGCAACACGAACAAACAGGACCCCGGGTTCGCCTATGCTGGCCTCTTGAGTGCACTCAGGCACTACGATTCCGCCGTCATGGACTTGATCGCCCAGGCCGCCGCGTTCGAGGACAGGGACAACGAGAGCCAGCGCCTCGCGTTCCATGGCTTCGTCGACGAGATCTATGCGACGGCGCTGAAATACAACTATTTCAGGCTGCCCGCGAACGTACCTCTGCCGTCGCGGGCGTTCGCGGCCGGGTTTCAGAAGTACGAGATGCTGTCGAGCGTCACCGGGTTCGTCAACAGCGTCTATAAGGTGGACGTGAAGGACATGGTCCAGAGCGATCGCGTCGCTGCCACGGGCGTTCCGGAGATCGACGACCTCATGGATTTGACGGCCACAAAATTCTGGACGGCCCGTCGCACCTACGGCTACCGCGTGGATGCATTGACCGAATACATCGAGGACGGCGTCGACGCGACCATGGACGCAGCCAAGGGCGCCAAGGACACCTATAATGCGCTCGGCCTCACCGTCACGGACAGGAAGGTGCCGACCTCGTGCTCGTTCGACCCCGTCGAGTCGACGCGGTCATTGACCCCGGACGAAACGACCCGTCTCCAGACTTTCATCTCGGCACATTTCTATGGAGCCATCGCCGAGGCGCTGGCCTTCGATGCGGTGGGACGAGCCGGTATCGCGGCGACCACGGGTTGCGACACCTCCCAGCCCCTGGGCCGCAAGTTTGTCCTGCAAGACGCCATCGACAGCGTGAATGTTGCGGAGTTGCCTCTCCCCTGCGAGGTGTCCAAGCTTTGCGATGCTGGTGGCGGCGGCGATTGGACGGTACAAGCCAACACTCTCACCAGCTGCTTGATGCCCACGACCCTGGCGGGGTGGACCCCTGCGCCCCAAGAGACGGCCAGCAGCAGCTGCGGCTACGGGAACCAGGGCCAGGTCTCGGGGTCGAGTTGGGGCAGCGGGATCTATCAATGCAAGAGGCTGAACGGCAACTGGGGTTGGTATCGAATCTAACGAGCCGGCGTAAAGGGCTCGCGTTGAAAGGAGGGCCTGTCCACCGCGGGCGGGCCCTTCTGCTGCGCTTCTTCGAGCTGTTGCCGCCTCGCGCGGATAGCTCCTAATGTTGGCAACGATGAACGATGCGGCCTGCCCCGGCGTCGACGAACTGGCCGCCTTCGCCGCCGCGGGCCTCGATCCCGCGCGGCGCAGCGGCGTGGAAGCGCACCTGGGAGCGTGCGAGCAGTGCAGCACCCTGGTCGCCGCCTTCCTCGAAGGCGACGACGACCCGCCGGCTGATTTCAGCTCTGCCGGCGAGGAGCTGGAAGCGTCCGCGCCGCGCTACCGCATCCACCGGCTGCTCGGCTCGGGCGGCATGGGCGCCGTCTACGAGGCGGAGGAGGCGCGCACCGGCCGCCGCGTCGCGCTCAAGCTGGTGCGCGAGGTCGAGGGGGCGGACCGCGCGGCGTCGCTCCGGCGCTTCTTTCGTGAGGCTCGCATCGCTGCGCTGCTCGAGCACCCCAACATCGTGCCCGTGTTCGACCTGGGCGAGTTCCCCGACGGGACGCCGTATTACACGCAGCGGCTCATCGTCGGCCGGTCGCTCGCATCGGCCATCTCCAACGCAGGCCGAGCGCACGGGCGCCTCGCGCTGGTGCGGCACTTCCGCGATCTCTGCGACGCAGTTGGATACGCGCACGGGCGCGGCGTCGTCCATCGCGACCTCAAGTCAACCAACGTCATCGTCGGGCTCTCCGGCGAGACCTGGGTGATCGACTGGGGCCTGGCGCGCGTCCGCCGAGACGCCGGTCCCGACGGCGCCGCCGCGCGCGACGTCTTTTCGGGCCCGGTCGGGGAAGCGACCTCCGACCCTGCGCTCACGCTGGCGGGCACCACCGTGGGCACGCCCTCCACCATGAGCCCCGAGCAGGCCCGCGGCGAGCTCGAGCTGGTCGACGAGCGCAGCGACGTGTGGAGCCTGGGCGCGGTCTTGTTGGAGATCCTCTCCGGTCGGCCTCCGTTCGCGGGGCTCGGTTCGAGCGAGGTGATGAGCCGGCTGCGCGCGGGCAAGGGGCCGCCGGTGCCGCCGGAGCTGGCCAACGAGGTGCCACCGGAGCTGGTCGCCATCGCCAAGAAGGCGCTCTCGCCCGAGCGCGCGCGTCGCTACCCGTCCGCGGTCGAGCTGGCCGCCGACGTCGGCGCCTGGATGATCGGCGGCGCGGTGTCGGCCCACCACTACAGCTCGGTGGAGCGGCTGCGGCGCTCGGTGCGGCAGCACCGCGTGTTGAGCGCGGCGGCGGCGGTGGCGCTGGTGGTGGGAGCGGGCTGGACCTGGACGGTGCGCGAGGCGAACCTCCGCCTCCGCGAGCAGCGCGCCGCCTACCTGATCGAGCGGGCGCAGAGCTACGCCTACCATCTGCAGTTCGATCGGGCGGCGGTCGACTTTGCCAGCTCGCTCGAGCTGCACGAGAGCGTCGCCGCGCGGCTCGGCCTCGCCGCCGCGGGTGAGGACGCGCCCCGGCCGCTGTGGAAGCAGCCGGTGCCGGGCAGCGCCATTCGCGCGCTCGTCTTCGCAGAAGCGAAAGCCGTCGTCTCGGCGGGCAACGACGGCCTCGTCTCCGCTTGGGACGTGGAGAGCGGCGCGGAGCTCGCGAGGCGGCAAATGCCCGGGGCGATCGCGGCGCTCGCGGCCTGCTCGCTCGGGCAGGTGGCGCTGGCGGTCGGCTCCAGCGCGCGGCTGTGGCGGCCCCGCGGGGACGAGGAGGCGCCGCCGCTCGCCCACCCGGGGCCTGTGCGCGGCGTGGCGCTGAGCGAGAAGTGCGATCTGCTCGCCACCGCCGCCGCCGACGGCGTGCGCGTCTTCCGCCTGCCCGGAGGAGAGCTCGCCGCGCGCTTCAGTTCGGCTGGCGACGCCGCTTCGGTCGCCTTCGTTCCCGGCGGCCGCCTGGCGTGGACGATCCGGGACACCGTCTGGCTGGCGCCCGATGCGCTGGATCCGCGCAGGGCGCCCGCCTCGCTGCGCTTGCCACAAGAGATCCGCTCGGTCTCGGCGGCGGCCGGCCGGATGGCGATCCTGCTCGCCGGCGGCAAGGTGGAGCTCGTCGATCTGGCGCGGCCCGGCGGACCGAGGCGCGCCGGCGAGGTGCGCGTGGTCGGGCCCACGAGCGCCGCCTTCCTCTTCCCGGACGGCCGCTCGTTGGCGCTGCTCGACGCGAGCACGAGCCTCGCGTTCGCCGACGCGGAGACCGGCCTTCTGTTCGCGTTGCTTGCGTCCTCGAGCCGGCCGCTCTTCGCCGTCGCCGCCTCGCCCGACGGTCGGTTCTTCGCCAGCGGCGGCGAGGACCGCGTGCTCCGCATCTTCGAGGCGGACCGCATCCGCACCTATGCCGGCTTCCACCCGCCCGAGGGCAGCCGGCCGACCGACCTCGCTTGGTCCCCCACCGGCGCAACCCTGGCGACCTCCGAGGAGGATGGCAGCATCCGCCTGTGGGACGGCGAACGCGGGACCCCGCGCCACCGGCTGGGGCGCCACCAGGGCATGGCGCGGTCGCTGCGCTTCTCTCCCGACGGCGGAAAGCTCGCCTCGGTGGGAGCGGACGGACTGCGCGTCTGGGACCTGACGGGCGGCCCTCCCGCGCAGCTCGGCGGCGGCCCGGCGCGCGCTCTCGCCTGGCTCCCGGACGGGCGGCGCGTCGCGGTGGGACGGGAGGACGGCGCGGTCGAGGTGATGGAGCTCTCCGGCGCGGCGCGCCGCATCGAGGACGCGCACCGCGGGCCAGTGCAGGCGCTCGCGGTCTCGCCCGACGGCCGCCTGCTGGCGACGGGCGATCGCGACGGCGCGGTGGTCGTCCACGACCTCGCGGGCGGCGGCGCGCGGCGCATGCCCGACGCACACTCCGAGCGCATCGGGTCGCTGGCCTTCTCGCGCGACGGGCGTCTCCTTGCCAGCGGCGGCGCCGATCGCGCCATCCGCCTCTGGGATTCGGCCACGCTGGCGCCGGCAGGGGAGCTCCTGGTCTACGGCACGGGCGAGCTGGTCTCGCTCGACTTCGCGCCTGCCGGCTCGCCCGTGCGCGATGCGCTCCTCGCCGGCTACGCGCAGGGGAGAGCGTTGCTCTGGGAGCCCGCGGGCCACGAGATGCTGCTCGGGTTGCAGACCTGGATCACCGTCGCGGTATCGGCAGCGCGCTTCTCGCCGGACGGCCGGCGCGTCGCCTTGCTGAACTCGGCCGGGAGCCTCCGGCTCATCCCGCTCGAAGGCGGAGCGTCGTTACCGAAGCTCATGAAGCTCTACAAGTACCGTCCCGAGGGCTTCGACGTGATGCGCGACGAAGAGGCGTTGCTGCCGCCGGTGCTCCGGGCGCGGCGATAGCTTCAGGCCTGGGGCTTGTGCGTACCAGTGCCGACCTGCCCGCTGTGGAAGGCGGAGCTGATGCTCACCTCCAGGTGGCTGCGCGCCGCGCGCAAGAGCGAGTCGATCTCGGCCTGGCTCGCTCCCGTGTCGCGGGCGAGGAATTGCCGGGTCCCCTCCAGCACCGCGGCCCGGGCGGTGGCCACCCAGCGCGCCACGCTCGAACGGTGCACGCCATAGGCGCTGGCTAGTTTTTCCAGGGTCACGCCCTCCGCCAGGTGCAGGCGAAGGACCGCCCGCTCGCGCGCTCCGAGCCGCTTCACCGCCTCGTCGAAGGCGGCGCGGAAGCGATCGCGCAGGCCGTCTCGCAGGAGCGTCAGCTCCGGCGTGCCCGCTTGGATCAGGTGCGCGGCGTGCTCGCCGATCTCCTCGTGAGCGCGATGCTGGGTGTCGCGCAGGTTGAGCGCGCAGTTGCGGGCGATGACGCGCACCCACGAGAGCAGCGCGACCGAGCCATTGTAGTCGCCGATCCGCGCGGCGCGCGGGGGCACGGGCTGCAGGAGCCTCTCGCGGAGCGCCTGGGCCAGATCGTCGGACGTGTGCGGAGGCGCGAGCATCCGCGCTGCCACGCGCACCGCCTTTGGCAGGAGCTCCTGCTCGAAGGCCCGGATCGCAACGCCGTCGCGCGCCGCGCAAGCCAGGGCGAGGCAGAGATCCTCGCCATGGCTGGGAGGCTTCTCGCCGCCGAGCCGCTCTCGGAGGGAGCCTGGCTCGACCGAGAGCCCCGGCCAGCGGGCTCTCGCTCGCCGGAGGATCTCTTCGGCGTCGAGGGAGGGTGACGGCACGATGGTGCAATTCTACACGATCGTGCGGCTACGGCTTCAACGTCACGCTCTCTGCCGGTAGGCCGCACGCCGGCGTCGTGGCAGCGCTGGCCGAAGGCACTCGAGGTGTACTGGGTGCCGTGGTCGGAGTGGTGGATCACGTCGCTCGGCTGCCGCGGCGTGACGGCCATGTCGAAGGCGGCCAGCACGAGCTCGGTGCGGCGGTGGCGGCGCGCCTCCGCCCAGAGCTGCTCATCGATCATCGGCGCCTCGGTCGAACACGAAGCGCCGCGGGCAGTCCCAGACCGTCGTCTGGCAGCGGTCCTCGACCTGGTGCGGCGCGCCTTCCTTCCAGCCGTAGAGGATTGGTTCGTGTTGCCAGTGATAGTCGCCGCGGCCGAGGACCAATGAGTCCTTGCGCCAGATGAGACGCGCCGCGAGCTTCCAGCCGACGGCGTTCACCGCGGTGCGGAAGGCCAGGCCTTCGGTATCCGCATGCGCGATATAGAAGCACGCGCCGGCCGGCATGACTGAGTCGCACGCCAGGAAGGCGTCGGTGAGGAACGCGAGAAAGCGCGAAGCACTCATGTTGTCGTTCTGGATGGTACCGGCCGCGCCCTCGTAAGCGACGTCGGCCGGGCGGCGAGATCCTACCAACCCGCGAGCGCGATGAAAGGCGCTACTTGCCCAGGCCGTAGGTGATGTCCCAGACGTAGATGCCCGGCTGCGGCGCGCCGGCCTTCACGTAGACGGGAGCCCAGCGAAAGCTCGCGCTGGCGCTCCGCGTCCCCTCGGGCACCACCGCCAGCTTGGCGAACCGCGGCACGACGTGCCCCCCTGCGCGGCCCACCACGCTCACGCCCGCGCCTTCGGAGCGCATCGGCAGCGGGGCGCCGGCGCGCAGGCTGCCGAGCCAGAGCGCGCCGTCGGGCCCGCGCGCGCTGGCCGTGCCGACGACCGGGTCGGCCGAGAACTGTGACCCCGCCGCGGTCATGGCCACGACGCCGGCGGCGCTGACGAGGAACGTCGCGCCCGCGCTGTCCTGCAGGATGGCGAAGCTCCAGTCGTCGCCGACCGCAATCGCCGCCGGGCCGGCGCCCTGGCCGACGCCGACCGGCGCAGGCGCCGCCACCGAGGCGAACTTCAATGCTGCGCCTTGGGTAAAGACGAACGCCCCGCCGGCCAGGGCCAGGATCTCGCCGGCGTCGTCCATGATCCCGAGGTCGATGGTTTGGGCAGCGAGTATTGTGGACGGCAGGACGCGCAGGTGACCGTCGGCGCCGTACCACCACGCCACGCCGTCGGTCGTGAGGCCGAAGCGCCGCGCGGTGGTGTTCGCTTCCTGGCCAGCGAGGCTGACCACGCCGACGCTTCCACCGTCCCAGGGCTGCGTCGCCACCGAGCCGTCGGCCTGCAGGAAGATCGCCGTCTGGCTGGAGAGCTCGTCGCCCGCGGAGTCGATCTTCCAGCGGTTGTAGCCGGCGGGCAGCA